>CAVVHQ010000029.1:0-209921 GCA_963748075.1 uncultured Solirubrobacterales bacterium
TCGCGAGCCCGAGCGCCACCCAGGCCGGCCAGAAGTAGCCCCGCCCGGCCGCCAGCCAGACCGCCACGGTGACCCCGAAGGCGAGCGCCGAGATCGCCGCCTGCGCCGCCAGCAGCGCCTCGGGGTCGGCGCTCCGCCAGGCCGGGCCGCGGCCGGGCTCGGCGGCTGCCTCGGCCGTGGGCTCCGGCCCACCGCCGAGCAGCAGGGCCGCCAGGCCGGACACGGCGATCGTCATCCCCCGCAGCGCCAGCATCGTGACCGCCGCGATCGGGATCGAGGCCGCCGTCGCCACGAACGCCTTGCCGAGCGTGCCGACGTGCCAGAAGGCGGCGTCGGCGCCATCCGGGATCGCCCAGTACCAGGCCGGCATCGCGGCCATCGCCAGGGTCAGGGCAACCAGGCCGAGCGCGAAGAGGCCGAAGACGAAGCCGAGCACCGAGTGCACGATCAGCCAACCCAGGTCCCTCCAGGTCTGCGGGTCGCCGGCGGTCCGCCCCAGCCGCGCCAAGAAGCCCTCGCCGCGGTGGTCTCGGTAGCGGCCGCGCAGCGGCCCGCCCAGCGCCAGCGCGGCGTTGCGGCGGTCGAGCTCCGCGGTCCAGCGGAAGAGCTGCGTGCTGAGCAGGAAGACCGGCAGGCCGACCACGAAGACGAGCAGGGTCAGGGTCGCGATCCCCGCCCCGAGCCAGATGCCGAAGCCGAGGATCGCGGTCGCCATCCCGATCGTCAGGTAGACGAGGTCGAGCCCGGCGCGGGCCAGACGGTCGACGAGCGAGAGCCCCCGCAGGGCGTCGGCGGCGGCCTTCACGCTCCCACCTCCCCCGAGCGCGGCGCCGAGCCCCCGCCCACCCGGGGTAGCCGGCCGAGCGTCCGCGGCATCCGCCAGTTGCGCTCGCCGAGCAGCATCATCGTCGCGGGCAGCAGCACGGCCCGCACCACCGTCGCGTCGATCAGGATCGCCACCGCCAACCCCACGCCCATCTCCTTGAAGTCGAGGAACGAGAGGGTGGCGAAGATCGCGAACACCGCGACCATCACCGCAGCGGCGCTCGTGATGACGCCGGCCGTCGTCTTGATGCCGTGGGCGATCGCCTGCTCGGTCGGCATGCCGCGATCGTACGCCTCGCGGATCCGGGTCAGGATGAAGACGTGGTAGTCCATCGAGAGCCCGAACAGGACGACGAAGAGGAAGAGCGGCAGCCACGAGGTGATCGCGCCGTTGGAGTGGAAGCCGAGCGGCCCTTCCAGGTGTCCGTGCTGGAAGACCCAGACGATCACCCCGTAGGCGGCGCCGACCGAGAGCAGGTTGAGCCCGATCGCGGTCAGCGGGATCGCGATCGAGCGGAAGCTGAACAGCAGCAGCACGAAGGTCGCGGTGAGGACGAAGGCGAAGACCCAAGGCATCCGCTGCGCGAGCAGATCGTTGAAGTCCTGCGACTCGGCGGTGTTGCCGGTGACCTCGGCGCGGGCGCCCGCCACCGCCCCGACGGTGGCCGGGACGAGCCGGTTGCGCAGGCGGTCGAGCGCCGCGCCCGAGCGGGCGTCGGTGCCGTTGCCGGCGAGGGGCACCTCGATCACGGCGACGCGGCGGTTGCGGCTGGCGTCGACCGATACCGGGCGGCCGAAGCGATGCCGGTCAGCGAGCACCCGGCGTTGCAGCCGAGCGATCGCCGCACGCACCGCCGGAGCGTCCACGTCGGCGGCGCCGACCGCGACCTCGGCCGGGTCCTCGCCGCCGGGGAAGACGGCCTGGATGCGCTCGTAGGTCCGTACCACCTCGAGGTCGCGCGGCAGCGCATCGACCCCGGAGCTGGCGGTGTGCAGGCCGAAGGCCGGGATCGCCAGCCCGACCAGCAGGCCGCAGGCGGCCAGCGCCGCGAGCAGCGGTCGGCGCAGCACGCGATCCACCGTCGCCGACCACAGCCGCGAGCCCACGCGACGCCGCTTCAGGACTCCGAGCAGCGGCACGCGCCCCCTCTCGACCCGGTCGCCGAGCCAGGCGAGCAGGGCCGGCAGCACGGTCAGCGAGCCGACCATCGCCACCGCGACGACGAGGATCGTCCCGGTCGCCATCGAGGCGAAGGTCGGATCCCCCGCCACGTACATTCCCGCCATCGCGACCATCACGGTGAAGCCGGAGACGAGGATCGCCCGCCCCGAGGTCGCCGCGGCCGCCTCCAGCGAGGCCCGCTCGGAGTTGCCGGCGGCGCGCTCCTCGCGCTCGCGCCGCAGGTAGAACATCGAGTAGTCGACGCCGACCGCGAGGCCGATCAGCAGCACCACCGAGTTGACCTGTTCGGAGACCGGGCTGAGGTGGCTGAGCGGGCCGAGCAGCCCGATCGTCGCGGCGACCGCGGTCAGCGCCAGCAGCAGCGGCACCCCGGCCGCGACCAGGGCGCCGAAGACGACGACGAGGATCGCCAGGATGATCGGCAGCGAGCTGACCTCGGCTCGGTGGAAGTCCTCGCCGATGCTCTCGGAGAACGCCTTTTCGCCGCTGGCGCCGCCGACCTCGGCGATCCGCAGGTCCGGGTGGGCGCGCTGCGCGGCGGCGACGGCGGCGATCGCCACGTCGACCTCGTCGGCCGGGTCGATCCGGTCGTTTTCGGGGATCTGGAACTCGACCAGGGCAGAGCGGCCGTCGGCCGAGACCCGTTCGCCCCCGGCGCGGGGGCCGCGCAGCCGCCGCACGAAGGGGAGCCGGGCGAGGCGGGCCTCGACGTCGGCCGCGGCGGCGAGCAGCTGGGCGCGATCTGCCTCGCCGGCCCGCGCCTGGACCAGGACCGACTCGACGGCGCTCTGGGGGAAGGCCGCAGCGATCGCGCGGTCGGCGCGGCCGGACTCGCCGACCCCGGCGCTGTCGTTGCCGAGGCTCCGCGTGCCGAGCGCCGAGCCGGCCGCGACCGCGGCCACGACCAGGCCGATCCAGCCCCAGATCGCCAGCTTGCGGTGGCGGGCGCTCCAGCGCCCCGCCCGCGCCGCAAGGCTGCGCGGCGAGTAGCCGCCCCGTTCCGCCATCCTCGGCACCTCCTGATCGATTCGCTCCCGCGGCTCTTCGCCGCGCCTGCTTCGAGGGTCGCCGACCCGGCGGCCTCCCACAATGCGGCGCGCAGGCGGATCGCGGTGGGGCGTCCCGGCGTTTCGGAGGTGGGGTTAGCCCGACCCCGGAGGGGTAGACCTAGCGGGCCGACTTCTTCCTGAGGCGCAGCGTCACGTTCACCTTGGACCCTGCGGGGCCGGTCGCGCGTGGTCGCGGACGCTGCTTGATGATCCTCGCCTTACGTGGTGCTCGTGCGCGGCGCTTGCGGGTCACCTTGCCGATGCGGCAGTGCCTCTTGCGCAGCACCCGCTTCGCGGGTCGCAGCCTCCTGCCCTTCAGTTTCGGGACGACGCAAACGACGGCAGGGGGTGCAAAAACCGGAGTCGGGACAGTGGTGAAGACGAAGCCGTCGGCCGGCACGATCGGGCTCCCCCCGGCCACGGTGGTGACCGTGACGTCGACCGGGCCTGGCGGGGCCGCGGGTGACCTCGCGACGATCCGGTCTTCGGAATCGACGCTGTAGCTCGCGGCCGGGTGCCCGCCGAAGCTGACCGCCGAGACGTCGGCGAAATCGCTGCCCGCGATCGTCACCGCGGTGTTGCCGGTGGACGGCCCCGACGTGGGGCTGATCGAGGAGACGCTCGGGGGTGGCTGAACGTCGGCGTTGAAGGCGACCTCGCGTTCGTCGAGCACTTTGGTGGCGGTGAGAGTCGAGCCGTCGGGCAGAGGCGGAACCCAGAGGACGAACCGGGCGCCCGGCAGTGCTTCTTTCACGCCGATCGTGTCCGATGCGGAGATGTTGTCCAAGCCGATCGTGTCCCCCGCCTGGACCGGCAGGTTCGTGGCGAACGTCTGTAGGCCGAGGCTTGCGGGCGCCTCGAAGCCGCTCGTTCCTGCGCCGGTGAAGGTGAACCCCCCGACGCGCCTCAGGCCAGACAAATCAGTTTCTCAATCCGATCGAGCCGATAGCTCAACCCGGCCGATCTACTTGTTGCAGCTTTGCACCAGTTCCGCGAACCCCTCGAAGGAACCGCTGAAGAATAGTTCTTCGATTTCTGCCTGGGAGGACTCTTCGACGGCTTCCGCAATGCAGGCCACGACGCCCTTGGGGATTTCATTGGTTTCGTTGAAGTTTTCTTCGAGCGCTTCGACCAGCTTTGGCAGGTTGAGGTCGGCGAACCCGGTCACTTCGTTCAGCTTCCACTGGTCGCCTTCCTTGACGACCGACACGGCAAGGGTCTGACCAGTGAAGGAACCGCCGGTCAGGGCCACATCGGCGGTCGCGGTGGAGCCATCGACTTCGACGTTCGAGACGTCGGCGGATTCGGCGCTTTCTTCTTCGGCCGCGTCCTTTTCGCATTCCTTCACCGCCGCTTCGCCTTCTTGGCCGGTGATCTGTTCGTTGAAGCTCTCGGTGGCAAATTCGGTGCAGGCGGAGGGATCGTTGCTGGTTGCGCTGGTTTCGATCGCGCCGACGATCTTGTCTTTTTCACTTTCCCCCCCGCCGCACGCGGCGAGGAATAGGGCAGCGGAGACGAGGCAACCACCGATCAGGGCTGACTTGCGCACTGGCTTCCTTTCGTGAAGGGGCGAAGAGATGCGCGCAATCTACCTCAGCCCGCGCGGGTGTCCATGGCTGGAACCGCGAGAGGGCCGAAGCCGAACTGCGGGGCCTTCCCTGAGAGCGGCTGATGGGATTCGAACCCTCGACCTTCTGCATGGCAAACGACCTGGCATTCTGCTCGGACTTGCCTTGAGTTGGCGGCTGAGGGAAACTTGCCTCTACACAGGCGGCGTAAGGAGGCAGGAATGGCCAAGGCTGACCCACAAAAGGAGCTGCTCACGAGCAAGGTCGCGGCTAGGCAGCGGCTGGGCAATCTACAGCGCGCGAAGTACCTCGGCGTTTTAGTGGAGCAGGTGGATACGCCCTTCAAACTGACTCCGGCTGCCCCAAAGAAGGGGCGTGCCCGTCTTGGGATGTCCGGCGTGTGGAGGTTCGACCTGGAAAGAGGGCCCAATACCGGACAGGTGTATTTCAACGGCCTGGGAACCGGCTTTCCCAACCCCGAGGTCTCCATCAGATTTCCCCGACTCAAGAAAGGCCAGAACTATTTGGTCGAGTTCAACCTGACTATTATCCGCGGCCGTGATTTTGTCTTTGATGTCGCCGGGGTGGAAACCTCACTACCTCGAGGAACCGTGGGGAACAGGTCCTTGGTGACGCTTATTGAGGCCCAAGATGAGGTTCCCGACCCCTTGTACTTTTCGGCACGCATCTTGGCGAAGGGTCCACAGGATGGAGAGTGGTATTTCCAGTCTGCTCGTGTGTCGGCCCCGTCATAAGACGAACGAGAGGCGAGGGCGCGCGATCCGGACGAACTCGGCGCCTCGAGCGTGCTGGCTGAGCTCGCCGGAACCCGCGCAGACCGGCGCGGGCGGCCGGCTGGCCGAAAATTATCTCCGCCTTCTTCGAGCCCTGGCCCACGGAAACGGCGGCGACGCACTGGCGCCGGGCGAATCAGGCGGTGAAAATCGGCGAAGGGCGGGAGCGCCGGGGACCGATCGGCCCGAAGCGGCGCTGGGCAACTTCGGACGCTGATGCCACCAAGAGCCTGGCCGAACGCCGCCCCCGCCCAAGGACCTACACCCGCGCGACCTCGAGCAGGCCCGCCTCCGCCGCCGCATCGAAGTCCGCGTCCTGGGTGCAGACCGCGGCCCCGTGGGCCATCGCCGTGGCGGCGATCCAGGCGTCCATCACCTTCATCGCCCTGTCGATCGCCTTGAGCGCGACCCGCAGGCGCGCCAGCTCGTCTGCGACCCCTTCGTCGATGACCAGCGGCTTTGCGATCTGCCGCGCTGCCTCCAGCGTGCTGAGGCGCCGCGCCATCTTCTCGTGGCCAGCCGCGGCGAGGACTCCGTGGCGCAGCTCGGACAGGGTCACGACGCTGACCGCGACCCGGTCGGGGAGGGCGCCGAGCGGACGCTCCTGCTCGCGCGCGATGAAGACCGAGGTGTCGAGGATCGCCTGCACGCCGCCGGGCCGACCGCCTAGAGCTGGTCGGTCGTGTCCGGAAAGGCCTGATCCAGCTCGCCAGCCAGGCCCGCGTCAGCCTGGGCGGCCGCGATCAGCTCCCGCGCGCGGGAGCCGGCCGTCCAAGAGGGCGCATCCTCGATCGGGACGAGGTCGGCCGCGTCGCGCCCCGCCACCGTGACGCGAAGCTGCTCACCCGCCATCACCTGCCGCAGGACAGCGGAGACGTCGTTGCGCAACTCGCGCTGGGGTATCCGTCGCATGGGTCGGATCGTAGCAAAACTGCTACAGCGTCCTCGTCGCGCTCCAGCGCGTCGAAGAGGTCGCCTACGGAGCCGAGGTGGTTGCGGACCAGTTCGTAGAGCCCGTCGCGCTGCTCGCGGTCGATGGTGATCGTGGTGGCGGGCACAGGCGCCCCTCCTTTCGGTAGGGCACCGAAGCCGGCCCCGATGCCGCCCCGGTGGGGGCAACGGCGGTACCGTTTCCGTTGCATCGAAGTTCAGGCTTCGGTGCCGGCCCCGGGCGTTCTAACCGCCGCCGGCGCGTTTCGCTGCCCAGTGGCGGGAGCAGCACGCCGCCCCGACACCTGGCTTCACTCGCCCTTCGGGCTCACTACGCCAGGTGTCGGTCCAGGCCGCTACGGTGCAGCCTGATACCGACCAAGAACTCTCACTGAGGGTGGACCGGTAAACGGGGGCCGGTCAAAGGCAAGCGCGCAAACCGATCCACTGTGTGGCGGGAGACTTTGAGCCTGTGGGCGGCATGGCTTACTCGCCCCCGTGTTCCTTTGCAATCGGGAGCTCACGGACGCGTAGGCGATCTCTCGTCAGGCTTGCGATCGCACCCGTCTCCAGATCGTCGGAGATGGATGGCAGGTTGGCGGCGATCAATTCCGCCTGCTCGGTGGAGCGCATGTGGTCGGCGGAGCGCAAGAGCACCACCGATGGCGCTGCCAGCGAGCCGAGAGCCAGCAATGCCCCGAAGTCCGAGTCGGCGTTAGGCAAGACCTGCTCCTCCTTCGCGGCTGCTTGCAAGATCTCCGGATCGGGCGCACTCAGCAGCCCGATGTCCGCGACGTGGATCGCGTCGTGCCCTGCCTGATTGAGGAGCCGTGCGACCTCGGGCGAGAGGTTCGCGTCGAGGAGTAGCTTCACGCTGCCGGTGCTGCAACTGCCAGCTCGCGCTCCTGCGCAGCGGCAGCTGCGTATTCGAGCGCGGCGAGGACATCCTCGCGTTCCAGATAGGGGTAGTCGGCCAGCAGTTCATCGATGCTGGCGCCAGCAGCCAGCTGGCCGAGCACGGCGCTGACGGTCACGCGGGTGTCGCGGATGCAAGGCAGCCCCCGCATCCGGTTCGGGTCGACGGTGATTCGCTCCTGGGCCATTGGGCAAGGGTACATCGCCGTTCACCCGCTACCGCTCCAAAGGCGCGAATGCAAGGCGAAGCCACCCGAAATCGGCGCCAATCGCCTCAAATCCCAGCCATTTGGGGAACTCGTTCCCCAAATTGGTGCCCGAAAGGGGGGCGGTTCGATTCGATTTCGCGCATTCCGCGAAGGCCGAGGTGGCCATTTGCAGGGAATTCACGTAAAAGCGGCTGATGGGATTCGAACCCACGACCTTCTGCATGGCAAGCAGACGCTCTAGCCAACTGAGCTACAGCCGCGCGCTGTTCAATTATGGCCTAATGACGGCGCCTCTGTGGCCCTGGGCGCCCGGCGGCTCCGTGGAGGCGACTTCGTGCCGCGGCGCTGGCCCTGCCCTGTGCCCACCCTCGACGCTTGACGCTGGTCTTGCGGCCGGATAGCTTGGCGGGGTTCTCGGAGTAGGAAACGTAGCGTCGGCGGCGCTGCGAATAGCCTTGGAGGGGAAGCGGACATGAAGCAGGACCAGGACGCACCGCCCGTCAGCCGCTGCGAGCGGCGGGGCGCGGCCCATTCGATTCGGCGGGTTCTGGGCGTGGCGATCGCCGTCGTGGCGATGCCGGCCGCCGCGCAGGCGAACGCCGCGACGGCAACGGACGTCGAACCCGGCCAGGAAGGACGCTCGTTGTTCAGTGTCGCCGCCCCGCCGTCACGCGCAGGTCAGCCGGGCCGATCAGGTGCGCGACGGTCCTCAAGGCGCCCCCATCGGAAATCCGCCCACAGGCGAAAGCGATGCCGGAAGGGTTACAAGAAGGTCAAGACCAAACGGGGCCGCGTCGTTTGCAGGCGCAAGCGCAAGCGCCACCCGACGCAGCCGGCCCCAGCGCCGGCGCCAACCGCGCCCGCGGCGCCAACGGCACCGCCGGCCTCGGGCAAAGATCTAGGGCAGGAGATTCTGGACGACACGTACGAACTGACCGTGAAATTCGGCGAAGAAGCCGTCAACGCGAGCCATGGCAGCTTGCCCTACTGGTACACGTACCTGGTCAACCGAAGCGACTGCGTGCTCCTCAGCAAAGATACCGGACGCTGTCTGATCTACCTGTGGCAGCGGGATTACGCGGCTGGCTACGGTTACGGCGGCTATGAGGCCAGCGTCTGGCGCGATTACTACATCGCGACCCGGGTGGGCGACAGGCTCTACGAACCAAAGATCATCCAAATCGATTTTCTCGATCCCTATGCCTGGGTCTGCAGCGACAATCCAAGCTACGGAGTCCCGCCCTGCACCTGATATTGGTCGCCCGCCGCCGCCGCAACGGCTGGCGCAGGCATCGAGCTGCAGTCGCGGGGAGGCGGAATTGCGGCGGGGAGCCGGACTCTGGATTCAGCTCGTGCCGAGCGAGCAGGGCAGCGGGATCGTGCCCCGGTTCGGGCCTTCGCCCGGGGACGAGGGGATCCACTTGTAGTGGAGCTTGGTGAAGTGGCGCTTGCCGTCCTGCCGGCAGAAGCGGGGCCGCGAGAGGATCAGTTTCATCGCCCCCTTGGCGACCTTGCCGGCGGCGCAGTTGGGCTTGCAGACCTTTTCTTCGCCGAGGCCCGCGCCGTGCGCCTTCTTCTTGCCCCACTGCGTCCACTGGAGCTTCGTGTCGACCAGCCCGGCGTCGCCACAGGTGAGGACGATCGAGCGGGGCTTGAAGGCGGCGCCGGAGCAGTCGGCGGTCACGTAGGTGCGGCTCGCGGGCTTGGCGGCTGCGGCCGCGACGGCGACGGCAACGAGCGCAATCGCGAGGACAACCAGGAGAACCCCTCTGCCCGCTCGGCTGCTCATTCGCCGCGCATCCTAACCGCTTTCGGGGTCGGTCACGGGTATTCCCGTGCGCCGCAGGTTCGCCAGGGCCGCCAGGGCGACGAAGACGGCGAGGATGCCGAAGCAAAGCTCGCCGTCGCCGTTGTCGAGCGCCTGGCCGACCAGCGGGATCGCGGCGATCGGCGGGATCAGGGCGGCGAGCGTCATCAGGGCCACCGGCTCCGACGGCGCCTGGGGGTAGAGATCCTGGGCCTCGCTCAAGGCGGTCGCGTAGGGGATGCCGAACCCGACCGCGATCAACACGGCGCCGGCGAAGGCGACCGCGGCGACCGGATCGAGGGTCAGCGCCGCGGTCCCGATCGCCGCCAGGCCGAGCGCTCCGCAGAGGAGCGTGTGCCGGACTCCGCGTTGCTGGAGCCCGGCCCCGAATACGCGCACCGCCGCGGAGAGGCCGAAGAGCAGGAACGAGATCACGCCGGCCACGGTCTTGGCGACGTCACCTTCGCGGGCCAGGTACTCGATCAGCCAGGCGCTGAGAATCATCGGCACGCCGTAGATCGAGATGAACAGCAGCGACAGCCGGTAGACGCGGAGGCGCCGCAGGGCGGCGCTCAAGAACCCGGTCTCGCGTTTCTGCACGGCGGGAGCCCCGGCATCCTTCGGGGTCGCGACGAACGCCGCCGCGCCGAGCGCGGCGCTGATCGCGAACCCGACCCGCCAGTCGACGCCGAGGTCCGAGAGGGCGCTGCCGAGAAGCAGGGCGAGCGCGATGCCCAGCTGGATCGAGGCGCCGAAGATCCCGAGCAGGCCCACTCCTCCCGCGCTGCGGGCCCACACCGCCCCGTGGGCGTTGATCAGCGCGAAGGCGAGGCCGGGCAGGATGCGACCGACCGCCAGCCCGGCGAAGTCCGGGGAGACCGCGAAGAGCAGGTTGCCGCCGAGCAGCATCAAGCAGGCGAGCCTCAGCCCGCGACCCGAGCCGATCCGCTCGCCGAGCTGGGCCGCGCCGAGCAGCCCGATCACGCAGGAGCCGAGGAAGAAGGTTCCCGCCAGCAACCCCACGACCGCCAGCGAGAGGTCGAAGCGATCGGCGATTTCACTGGCGACCGGCCCGACGTTGCCGGCGTTCCAGGCGCCGCTGAGCCCGAGCAGCGCAACGGCCACGATCACCCGCGGGGAGGCGGAGCGCAGCGTCGTCGTCATCGATCTCCGTTCAGCGCCTCGTTGACGAGGCGGTCGGCCTCGGTGTTCTGCTCGCGGCGGACGTGGCGGATCGACCACGCCTCGAACGGCCGCAGCGCCCGCTTCACGGCGGCGTGCAGCTCGCGCAGGGCCGCGTCCTTGACCTTGTACTCGCCCTTCACCTGACGGACGATCAGCTCCGAATCGCCGATCAGCTCCAGCTCGCTCGCCCCCAGCTCCGCCGCTCGCTCGATGCCGGCCAGGAGCGCCCGGTACTCGGCGACGTTGTTGGTGGCCTCGCCGATCCGCTCGCCCCGCTCCTCGAGCACGTCCCCCGCCGGGCTCCTCACGACGACCCCGATCGCCGCCGCGCCGGGGTTGCCCCTGGCGCCGCCGTCGACGTTAACCACCAGCTTCTCCATCCGCTCAGCCGACCGGCTCGCCGTCGGTGGCCTGGCCGGCGCCGAGGGCGAGCCGGCCGCTCTCCTCGGCGCTCGCGTTCCACTGGCGCGCCGAGCCGTCGAGCTGGTCCAGGTCGTCGCCCTTGTCCATCTGGAAGACGGGGCGCATCTCGTCGCCGAGGTCGACGCCCCACTGGTACCAGCCCAGCTCCCAGGCGACGGTCACCCGCACCTCGCTGGGCGATCCGGCGGCCGAGCCGATCGACACCCAGGGTCGTCCGAGCGTCCGCATCAGGCCGGCCACGGTGCGGGCGGCGTCGCTGGAGTTGAAGCGGTCGGCGGCGCGCTCCAGCCGCCCGATCGGCGACTCGGACACCTCGGGCGCGGGGCGGCGCCCCACGTTGGCCCCGGGGGCCGCCGGATCGACCCAGCCGAGCCGCTCGGCGCGGTCCCGGCAGAGGTCGCAGACCAGCCTCGGCCCCTCCTTCGGGCTGATGTAGCTGCGGATCCGCTCGCCAGCCAGGATCGTGCGGCCGCAGACCGCGCAGCTCTCGTCAGGGCTCACTCCGCCAAACTAGCAGCGCCGCAGGCGGCCGCTCAGGCGCCGACCTCGGCCGCGCCGCGAGCCGACGCGACGACCCTCTCGGCCAGCTGCGCCGGCACTTCCTGGTAGCGGTCGAACTCGACCGTGTAGTCGGCCCGGCCGCCGCTGATCGAGCGCAGGTCGGGCGCGTAGTCCAGCACCTCGGCCATCGGCACCTCCGCCTTCACCTCGGTCGCCGACCCTTTCGGCTCCATCCCGAGCGGGTGCCCGCGGCGCGAGTTGAGGTCGCCGATCACATCGCCGACCACCTCCTCGGGACAGCTCACCGTGAGCCGCACGATCGGCTCCAGGAGAACCGGGTCGGCCGCCTCCATCGCCTCCCGGAAGGCCATCGAGCCGGCGAGCTTGAAGGCCATCTCGGAGGAGTCGACGTCGTGGTGCTTGCCGTCGACCAGTCGCACCCGAACGTCCCTGACCGGGTAGCCGGCGACGGTGCCGCGCCGCATCGCCTCCTCCACCCCCTTCTCCACCGCCGGGATGAAGCTGCCGGGGATCGCCGCTCCCTTGATCTTGTTGATGAACTCGAGCCCGCTCTCCTCCTCGCCCGGCTCGATCTCGATCTTGCAGTCGGCAAACTGGCCGCGCCCGCCGGACTGCTTCTTGTAGCGGGCGTGCGCCTCGGCCGGGCGGCGGATCGACTCCCGGTAGGGGACGCGCGGCGGATGCAGCTCGATCTCGGCGCCGAAGCGGCGCTTCATCCGATCGACCAGCACCTCGACGTGGATCTGGGTGAGCCCGGCGAGGATCTGCTCGCCCGTCTGGGGGTCGCGGTGCACGTCGAGGGTCGGGTCCTCCTCGCTCAGCCGCCGCACCGCCGCCGCGGCCTTGTCCTCGTCGCCCTTCGACTTCGGCTCATAGGCGAACGCCATCACCGGAGCCGGCAGCTCGAGCGCCGCGAAGCCGATCTCCTCGCGACCCTCGCTGAGGACGTCCCCGGCCTGGGTCTGCTTCAGCTTGGCGACGGCGCCGATCTCCCCCGCCCCCAGCTCCGCCACCGGCTTCAGCTCCTTGCCGACCGGCCGGCCGAGCTGCCCGATCCGCTCCTTCTCCCCCTGGGTCGAGTTGACCGCCTGCGAGTCGGAGCGCAGGGTGCCGCGGTAGACGCGGAACAGGTTGATTCGTCCGGCGTAGGGATCGGCGAGGGTCTTGAAGACGTAGGCCAGCAGCGGGCCGTCCTCGTCGGGCTCGACTTCGACCGGCTCGCCGCCGGCGCCGATCGCCCGCACCGCGCCCCGCATCGCCGGCGAGGGCAGATCCTCGACCAGCGCGCCCAGCAGCCGGTCAGCGCCGAGGTTGCGTGTCGCGACGCCGCAGGTGACGGGAAAGATCCGCCCCGCGCTGACGCCCTGCTTCAGCACCCCGACGATCTCCGCGTGGTCGATCTGCTCGCCGTCCAGGTAGCGCTCCATCAGCTCGTCGGAGTTCTCCGCCACCTCGTCCATCAGCCGCTCGCGGTATTCCTCGGCCTGGGCGCGCAGCTCCTCGGGGATCTCGACCCGCTCGCCGGCGCCGGGCCCGGTGCCCTCGTAGGCGAACGCCTCGAGGTCGATCAGGTCGATCACGCCGCGCACCTCGTGCTCGGCGCCGATCGGGATCTCGGTGGCGACGACGTGCGGCCCGAAGGCGTCCTTCAGCGAGTCGAGCACGGCGAAGAAGTCGGCCCGCTCGCGGTCGAGCATGTTGACGAAGACGAGCCGGGCAAGGCCCTCGGCGTCGGCACGGCGCCAGAGCCGCTCGGTCTGCACCTCCACCCCGCTCACCGCGTTGACGACGAGAACCGCCGAGTCGGCCACCCGCAGGGCCGCCGCCGCGTCGGCGACGAAGCTCGGCTCCCCCGGGGTGTCGATCAGGTTGATCTCGCGCCCCTCGTACTCGAAGCCGGCGACCGAGGCGCCGATCGACATCTGGCGCTCCTGCTCGTCGGGCTCCTGGTCGGAGATCGTCGTGCCGTCGGCGACGCTGCCCAGCCGGCGGCTCGCCCCCGCCTCGAACAGCATCGCCTCGTGGAGGCTCGTCTTGCCGCAACCGCGGTGTCCGATCAGCGCGACGTTGCGAATCCGGTCGGCGGCCTTATGCGACACGCACCGAGACTAAACCTCCTGCAGGGCCGACTTCAACCGCATCACCGCCTTGGTGTGAAGTTGGGAGACGCGCGACTCGGTCACCCCCAGCACCTCGCCGATCTCGCGCAGGGTGAGGCTCTCGTAGTAGTAGAGGGCGACGACGAGCTGCTCGCGCTCCGGCAGCGAGGCCACGGCCTCGGTGAGGCGGTCTTTGATCTCGCTGCTTGCGAGCGATTCCTGCGGGTCGTCGGCGCGGGGGTCGGAGATCGTGTCGAGCAGCGAGACCTGGTCGCCGGAGGAGTCGGAGATCGTCCACAGCTCGTCGAGCGCGTAGACGGAGGAGTTGGCGATCTCCAGCAGCGAGCTCTGCAGCTCCTCTTCGCTCAGCTCCAGCTTCGCCGCCAGCTCGGCCTCGGTCGGCGCCCGTTGCAGTTCGTGTTCGAGCTTCGACTGGGCGCCCTCGATCTCCCGCGCCCGCGAGCGGACCGAGCGCGGCACCCAGTCCAGGGAGCGCAGCTCGTCGATGATCGCGCCGCGGATCCGGGTCATCGCGAAGGTCTCGAACTTGATCCCGCGCTCGGGCTCGAAGCGCTCGATCGCCCCGATCAGGCCCATCAGCCCGTAGGAGATCAGGTCGGCGTCGTCGACGTGGGAGGGCAACCCGGCCCCCAGGCGGCCGGCGACGAACTTGACCAGCGGCGAGTAGGCGACCACGAGGCGCTCCCGCGCCGCCTCGTCGCCCTCCGTCTTGTAGCGACGCCACAGGTCGCGCAGCTCCACCTCTTTGACGCCGGCTTCCATTGGGTCGTCGATTCTACGGTCGCTGAGCCCTAACCGAACGTCATGCGCGCGGATGGGTGGTCGCATACGCGTCCCTGAGGCGGCCGGCGTCGACCCGGGTGTAGATCTGGGTGGTCGAGATCGAGGCGTGGCCGAGCAGCTCCTGGATCGTGCGCAGGTCGGCGCCCCCTTCCAGCAGGTGGGTGGCGAAACTGTGGCGCAGCGAGTGCGGCGAGACGCCGCCGGCCAGCGCCGCCTCGCGCACCCAGCGCCCCAGGCGGCGGGTGACGTCGGAGCTGGAGAGACGACGCCCGCTCTTGGAGAGGAAGAGCGCCGGCTCGCGCGGATCGGCGGCGAGCGCCCCCCGGGCCCGCTCCAGGTATCGCCGCAGCGCCCGCTGCGCCGGCTCGCCGACCGGCAGCAGGCGCTCCTTCGAGCCCTTGCCGATCACGCGCAGCTGCTCGGCGTCAAAGTCGATCGAGTCGCGATCGAGATCGACGATCTCCTCGCAGCGCAGCCCGCACGAGTAGGCGATCTCGAGCATCGCTCGGTCGCGCAGCTCCAGCGGCGTGCGGGCCGGGATCCGCTCGAGCAGCACCCGCAGCTGCTCGCTGCTCAGGACCTTGGGCAGCTTCTGCTCCCGCTTCGGGCTGGAGACCAGGTCGGCCGGGTTCTGGCCGAGCCGCTCGCTGCGCACCAGGTAGTCGAAGAGGCCGCGCACCGCGGCCAGCTTGCGGGCTACCGTCGCCGGCGCCGCGCCCCCGGACGAGAGCCCCGCCCCGTAGCGCCGCACGTCGCGATGGCGGACCTCCCCCGGCTCCAGCCCGCGCTGCCTCGCCGATTCCACGAACTGGCCGAGGTCTACCCCGTATGCCCTGCGGGTTCGCTCGGCGAGGCTCCGTGCCCTCAGGTCCCGATCGAACGCGACAAGCGCTTCATCCCAATCCACGGGGTGTAGTTCGGCCTTGAGCGGACGCGTCCTGCGGGCGGGCTAGCCGATGTAGATCGGCGTGCCGACTTCGACCTGGTCGTAGAGCTCTTCCACGTCGGGGACCGACATCCGCACGCAGCCGTGCGAGGCGGCGCTGCCCAGCGAGCCGACGTCTTCCGTCCCGTGGATGCCGGCGCCTTCGAAGATCCCCATCCAGCGCGCCTTCAGGGGGTCGTCGGGGCCGGGCGGGATCACCTGGCCGGCCAGGTCGCCCGCCCAGTCGGAGTTGGGGACGTGCCAGGAGGGGTTCACTTCCTTGGATTCGATGTGGTACAGCCCTTCCGGGGTTTCCAGCCCTTCCTGGCCGACCGCGACCGTGTAGGTCGTCGCCAGCTTCAGGTGGCTCCAGAGCCGCAGGGTGTAGTTGGCCCGGTCGAGAGTCAGGTAGCTCGGGTACTCGGAGGAGACTTCGCTCGCCACGACTTCGGGCCTCACCGGGTGGGTGTGGGCGGCGATCGTGTGGTCGGCGTTCGCGTTGAGCACCGCCGCCTCCAGCTGCCTGGTCAGCTGGTCGTCGCGCAGCTTGCGGCCGTTCTCGGCCCGCACGACGTGGAGCGTGCTGCCGCTGGCGTCGACCGTGGCGTCCCGGGCTTCGCGGTCGACCGCAGCGGCGACCCTGCGAACGAAGCGGTTGACCGCCGGCTGGGAGTAGGTGACCTCGGCGGAGACCCGCTTGTCGACTTCCCCGCCGCTCACGTAGCGGACCAGGCGGCCCGGCAGGCCCCCTTCGCGGCTCTTGGCCAGCGCCTGGTCGACGGCGCTGTCGACGTCGGCGTGGACGTCGAGCGCCTCCCCGGACAGCTCCCAGCTCTCCCCGTCGTAGCCGACCCGGATCGAGTGGCGCAGCGGCGCCAGCAGCTGCCGGCGGACGGCCCGCTTCGCTTCGGCGGCGTCCATGCCGCCGACCTGGACCCCGCCGATCGTCACGCCGTCGGCGATCGTGTCCCTCTGGGAGTTGTCGTAGGCGTAGGCGCCGATCGCCGCGAGGACGAGCACGACCACGCCGGTGACGATTGCGATTTGCGTCTTGCGACCCATCAGCCCTCTTGTGAGCACGCCATCGGTAGATCTGGGATGAACTTGAGGAAAGTTTAGGCATACGGGCTCCTCGGCCCGGCAGGTCGCCTTTCTGCAATCCCACATGCCGCGGCGGAAAGCTCGCTGCGGATATCTTTCTCCGGTGCGCTCCAAGGACGAGATCCGCAAGGAGATCTGGAAGGCGATGGACCGCGAGGGGGTGTCCCGCTTCCCCGGCGCCGAGGGGCGGATCCCCAACTTCGCCGGGGCCAAGCTGGCGGCCGAGAAGCTCGCCGGCCACCGGCTCTGGAAGCGGGCGCGGGTGATCAAGGCGAACCCCGACTCGCCGCAGACCCACGCCCGCCGCATAGCGCTGGAGCAGGGCAAGACGCTGATCATGGCGGTGCCGCGGCTCCGCGACCCCCACCCGTTCCGCGTGCTCGAGCCGAAGCGACTCTCGAAGGCGGCGATTAAGGAGGCGGCGACGATCAAGGGGGCGCTCAAGCACGGCAAGGTCGTCGCCCTCGACGACCTGCCCGAGATCGACTTCGTGCTCTCCGGCTCGGTGGCGGTGAACCTGAGCGGGGCGCGGGTCGGCAAGGGCGGCGGCTACAACGACCTCGAGCACGGGATCCTGATCGACGCCGGCAAGATCGACGACCACACCACCGTGGCGACGACCGTCCACCCGATCCAGATCCTCCGCCGCCACCTGAGGGTCACCGCGCACGACCTCCCGGTCGACCTGATCGCGACGCCGCGCGCCGTGATCGAGGTCGAGCGCCAGTACGAGCGGCCGCGCGGCATCCTCTGGGACCACCTGCAGCCGCCGCAGATCCGCGAGATACCGATTCTGGAAAGGATGGGCTATGCCTGAGGCGATCATGAGCGGGTCGGTGAACTTCCCGGCCAGCGACTACGGCAACCCCGAGCCCCAGTGGCTGAAGATCGACTGGCGTCGGCACCTGCAACGGGTGCAGCTGCCCGGCGCCGACGTCAACTACGTCGAGATCGGCGAGGGCGAGCCGATCCTCTTCGTGCACGGACTGGCCGGCTGCTGGCGCAACTGGCTGGAGAACCTGCCCCACTTCGGCCGCACCCACCGTGCGATCGCCCTCGACCTACCCGGCTTCGGCCACAGCCCGACGCCCTCCTGGCCGATCGACATGCCCTCCTACGGCCGCCTGATCCACGACTTCTGCGAGAAGCTCGGGATCGACCGGGTGGCGGCGCTGGTCGGCAACTCGATGGGCGGCTTCGTCTCGACCGAGGCGGTGATCGAGCAGCCCCTGCGGTTCGAGCGGCTGGTCCTCGTCTCCGCCGCCGGGATCAGCTTCGCCGAGGCGATCGGGCGGAAGCGCGAGGCGCAGGTGCGGCTGTTCGAAGCGGTGATGCCGTTCCTCGCCGGCCGCCGCGAGACCTGGCTGACCCGGCCCCGCGGCCGCGACGTCGCCTTCGGCAACGTCTTCCGCTACCCAAACCGGATCCGGCCGGAGCTGCTGGCTGAGCAGATGGATCCGGGGATCCGCAGCCCCGGCTTCCCCGACGCGCTCCGCGCGATCGGCGGCTACGACACGCGCCACCGTCTGACCGAGATCGAGATCCCGACCCTGGTCGTCTGGGGGATGCACGACCGCATCGTTCCGGTCGAGGCGGCGATCGGCTACCACCGACTGATCCCGGAGTCGCGGCTGGAGCTGTTCGAGCGCACCGGCCACGTCCCCCAGATGGAGCGGCCAGCTCGCTTCAACGCCCTTCTCGACAATTTCCTGTCCTGACGCGCGCGGCGCAAGCAGATCAAGGATCTCGCGCTTCGCGCTCGCACGCGCCTTCGGCGCTGGAGCGTGGCCTGCTCTGCACGCGAGCGACCGAGGACGCCGATATGCGCCCTGTCACGCGCGTCAGGTGACCGCGCCCTTTTCGGCCGAGCTAACCGCCGCCGCGTACCTGGCCATCACGCCCCGCTCGTAGAGCGGCGGGGGCGGCTCGTACTCAGCCGTCCGCCTGGCGATCTCCTCGTCGGAGAGGGCGACGTCGAGTCGGCGGGCGTCGACGTCGAAGCTGATCTCGTCGCCCTCGCGCAGCGCGGCGATCGGCCCGCCCTTGACCGCCTCGGGGGCGACATGGCCGGCCATCAGGCCGCGGGTCGCACCGGAGAAGCGGCCGTCGGTGAGCAGCGCCACCTCCTCGCCGAGCCCCTCGCCGACGATCGCCGCGGTGACGTGGAGCATCTCCCGCATCCCGGGGCCGCCGGCCGGACCCTCGTTGCGGATCACCACGATGTCGCCGGGGCGGATCTTCTGCTCCTTGACCGCCCGGAAGCACTCCTCTTCGGACTCGAACACCCGAGCCGGCCCGGTCTGCCTGGTGCGCTCGGTGCCGGCCAGCTTCACCACCGCGCCCTCCGGCGCGAGGTTGCCGCGCAGGATCGCCAGGCCGCCCTCCGGCTTGAGCGGGTCCGCGAGCGGTCGCACCACCTCCTGTCCCGCAGTCTCGCTCGCCGCCGCGGCCTCCTCGCCGATCGTGCGGCCGGTGACGGTCATCTCCTCGCCCCGCAGCCTGCCGGCCTCGGCGAGACGGTTGAGGATCAGCGGCACGCCGCCCGCCCGGTAGAGGTCGGTGGCGACGAAGCGGCCCCCCGGCTTGAGGTCGGCGAGCAACGGGGTTTCACGCGAGATCCGCTCGAAGTCGTCGATGCTCAGCTCGACCCCCGCCTCGCGGGCGAGCGCGAGCAGGTGCAGCACCACGTTGGTCGAGCCGCCCGCGGCGCAGGCGCAGGCGATCGCGTTCTCCAGCGACCCGGCGGTGATCACCCGGCTCGGGCGCAGGTCCTCGGCGAGAACGTTCATCGCCAGCTCGCCAATCTTCTCGGCGACGGTGCCCTTCTCGTCGTCTTCGGCCGGCACCATCGCCGAGCCGCCCGGGCTGATCCCCAGCGCCTCGAAGGTGCAGGCCATCGTGTTGGCGGTGAACTGGCCGCCGCAGGCGCCGGCCCCCGGGCTGGCGACGCCCTCCAGCTCGTTCAGTTCCTCCTCGCTCATCTCCCCGGCCGCGTGGGCGCCGATCGCCTCGAAGACGTCGAGGATCGTCACGTCGTGCCCGTGCCAACGGCCGGGCGCGATCGAGCCTCCGTAGAGCAGGACAGAGGGAACGTCGAGCCGGGCCAGCGCCATCGCGCCGCCGGGGATCGTCTTGTCGCAGGCGCAGAGGACGACGATCGCGTCGAACTGGTAGCCGCGCGCCATCAGCTCGATCGAGTCGGCGATCACCTCGCGGCTGACCAGCGAGGCCTTCATCCCCTGGGTGCCCATCGTGATCCCGTCGGAGATCGCGATCGTGTTGAACTCCATCGGCGTGCCACCGGCGGCCCGCACCCCGTCTTTGACGTGCTCGGCCAGCCCGCGCAGGTGGAAGTTGCAGGGCATCGCCTCGGTCCAGGTGTTGGCGACGCCGATCGTCGGCCGGCTGAGCGCCTCGTCGTCGAAGCCGATCCCCTTCATGTAGGCGCGGGCGTGGGCCCGGTCGGCGCCGTCGAAGACGGCGCTGGAGCGGGGACGCGGCAGTGCGGTCTTGGTTGCGCCGTTGGTGCTCATGAGCTGAATCTAACCTGCGGCGTCGGCCCGCGCCTTCTCGGCGAGCGAGAAGACATCGACGGGTCCCGCTCCTGCGCCGATTTCCCTCAGGCCGGCTGCTACGGCGGCCGAGGCGACCTGGCGCGCCAGCCGGGCGGCCTCCAGCGGGGAGTGGCCGCGGGCGAGGAAGGCGGCGAGGGCCGAGGAGTGGGTACAGCCGGAGCCGTGCGAGGCGCCCTCCGGGTGCCTCTCCCCCTCGATCTCCGCCGCCTCGGCGCCGTCGAAGAAGAGGTCGACGAGCTGCTCGCTGTGGCCGCCGGTGACGACCACGGCCCGCGGTCCCAGCGCCAGCACCTCGCGCGCCAGGTCCTCCTGCGAGGCGCCCTCCCCCGCGCCGCTCAGCGCCCGCGCCTCGGGGATGTTCGGGGTGACGACCGCGGCTAGCGGCAGCAACCGCTCGACCAGCGCCGTCCTTGCCTCCTCGTCGAGCAGCACGGCCCCGCTCTCGGCGACCATCACCGGGTCGACTACCACCGGCGCCTTGCCGACCAGATCGAGCGCCTCGACCACGGCATCGACCGTCTCCACGGTGCCGAGCATGCCGACCTTCACCGCGTCAACGCCGATGTCCTCGGCGACGGCGCGCACCTGGGCGACGATCGTCGCCGGCGAGACGGACTCGACGGCGCTGACTCCGACCGTGTTCTGGGCGGTGATCGCGGTGATCGCGGTCATCCCGTGCACGCCACAGTGAGCGAACGCCTTCAGGTCCGCCTGGATGCCGGCGCCGCCGCCGGAGTCCGAGCCGGCGATCGAAAGGACGGCGGGGATCTTCGTCGAGCTCACGAGGGCCAGCCTAGATGCCCGCGGGAGGCTTCAGGGTTGTGCGGGAGTAGACGCCGAGCAGCGAGCAGGAGACGTAGCCGGCCGCCTCGAGGTCGGCGAGGACCGCCGCGGTCTCCGCGCCGGAGAGGCTTAGGTCGGCGGCGATCGCGTCGCTCGTCTCGGCGCCCAGCTCGATCGACTCGAGCACGGCGAGCGGGCGCGGCTCGAGCGGCGGTCCGGTCCGCTCGATCCGCCGCGCGCCCGGCCCGAGCATCGCGTCGAGCACGTCCTGGGCGTCGCGGACCAGGCAGGCGCCCCCGGCCAGCAGGTTGTTCGGCCCGGCCGAGAGGCGCGAGCCGACCGGGCCCGGGACGGCGCCCAGGTCGCGGCCGAGGTCGGCCGCCAGGTCGGCGGTGATCAGCGAGCCGGAGCGCTCCGCCCCCTCGACCACCACCGTCATCGCCCCCAGCGCAGCCATGATCCGGTTGCGCGCCGGGAAGCTCCAGCGCCAGGCGCCCGTCCCGGGTGGCAGCTCGGAGAGGATCAGGCCGCTTTCCCCGATCCGCCGCCAGAGCGATCGGTGCGCCGCCGGATAGGCGACGTCGGCGCCGCAGCCGAGCACCGCGAAGGTGAGACCGCCCTCCAGCGCGCCGCGGTGGGCGCAGGCGTCGATCCCGAAGGCGAGGCCGCTGACCACGACCAGTCCCGCCGCGGCCAGCTCGCGGCCCAGCTGACGGGCTACCTCGCGGCCGTAGGAGCTGGCCCGCCGCGCCCCGACCACGGTCACCGCGCCGACCGGCTCGAGGCCCTCCAGAAGCGCCGGGTCCCCCCTTCCGATCAGCGCCCAGGGCGCGTCGGGGGCGTTGCGCAGACCGGCCGGGTAGAGGGTGTCGTGGTGGCAGCAGGCCCAGCACTCCGCCGCCGCCAGCTCGGCCCGCAGCCGGTCCTCCGGCGTCGCTTCGACCCGGGCCAGCACCTGCGCGGCGACCTGCGGCGCCGCGGCGTCGGCCAGGTCGCGGTTGGAGAGCCGCAGCAGTTCCGGCGAGCGCGAGCCCGGCTCGCCCGTGGCGAGCCGCTCGATGTAGGGGGCGAGATGGGCGAGCAGCCGGGCGCGACGCAGGCACTCGAGGCAGGCGCGCGGCTCAGTCATGGTCCCTCCGTCTCAGCTGGAGGGCCTGGGCGACCTGGTCGCGCTCGATCGTCTCGGCGCCGGTCAGGTCGGCGACGGTGCGCGCCAGCCGCAGCACCCGGTCGTGGGCGCGGCCGCTGAGCCGGCGGCGCGAGTAGGCGTCGGCGAGCAGCGCCGCGGCGGAGTCGGCGAGAGCGCACTCGCGCGCCTCGCCGGGGGTCATCTCCGCGTTGCAGCGTCCCGGCCCGAGCCGGCGCTCCTGGCGTTCGCGCGCCACGGCGACCCGCTCGCGCACCGCGGCCGACGGCTCGCCCGGCGGGCCGCCGATCTCCGCGGCGCTCGGCTGGCGGATCGGCACGAGCAGATCGATCCGGTCGGCCAGGGCGCCGCTCAGCCGGCCCTGGTAGCGGCGCACGTCCAGCGGCGCGCAGTCGCACTCGGCGTCGTTCTCGCCGCGGCCGCAGGGGCAGGGGTTGGCGGCGGCGATCAGCATGAAGCGGCAGGGAAGGCGGCGGACGCTGCCCGCCCTGGCGATCGAGACCCAGCCGGCCTCCAGCGGCGCCCGCAGCGCCTCCAGCGAGTCGCGGTGGAACTCGCAGAGCTCGTCTAGGAAGAGGACGCCACGGTGCGCCAAAGTCGCCTCGCCGGGAGAGGGCGGGTTGCCGCCGCCGATCAACCCCGACGGAGAGACGGTGTGGTGCGGGGCGCGGAACGGCCGGCCCGCCGGACGGTCGCCCAGCCGGCCGCAGGCGCTGGCGATCCGCGCCACCTCCAATGCCTCCTCCGGGGCAAGCGGCGGCAGGATCGAGGGCAGACGGCTGGCCGCCAGCGACTTGCCGGCGCCCGGCGGGCCGACCATCAGCAGGCTGTGCCCGCCGGCCGCGGCGACCTCCAGCGCGTAGCGCAGGTGCGCCTGGCCGCGCAGGTCGGCCAGGTCGGGGCCGCCGGGCCCCGGGGTCAGCGTCAGCGGCAGCGGCTCGGGCCGCTGCGGCCGCCACTCCCCCGCCGCCAGCGCCGGGACCTGGGCGAGGCTGTCGAGCGCCAGCACCTCGATCTCCCCGGCCAGCGCCGCCTCCCGCCCGTTGGCGGCCGGCACCGCGATCGCCTCGGCGCCCATCTCCCGCGCCGCCTCGGCGACCGCCAGCACCCCGGGGATGGGCCGCAGCGTCCCGTCGAGCGCCAGCTCGCCGACCATCGCCAAATGCGGCAGCGCCTCCCACTCGAGCTGGCCGGAGGCGATCAGCAGGGCGACCGCGATCGGCAGGTCGAGGCCCGGGCCGGCCTTGCGCAGGCTGGCCGGCGCCAGGTTGGCGACGATCCGCTGCAGCGGGAAATCGAAGCCGCAGTTGGCGAGCGCCGCCCGCACCCGCTCGCGCGCCTCCCTGACCGCGGCGTCGGGCAGGCCGACGACCGAGAAGGCGGGCAGGCCGCGGTGTACGTCGACCTCGGCCCGCACCGGCCGGGCGGCGATGCCGTCGAGGGTGAATGTCCGCGCCGTGGCGAGCATGGCCTGAACGCTCCCCGGTCGCGGCCGACGCGTGGCGCGCCGGATGTCAAATGTCGGCAAATTTCCTGTGCCGAAAGGCGCGACGGAAGCGTCGACTCACTTTCGTCACTTCCTGCGCGCCACGCGCGCGCCGCCGGCCCCTAGCGTCAGCGGCGATGACCGTGCGCCGGCAGCGACTGGGCAGGCGGGGCGAGGAGCTGGTCGCAGCGCGCCTTGCCGCCGCCGGCTGGGAGGTGGTCGAGCGCAACGCTCGCACTCGCTACGGCGAGCTGGACGTCGTCGCCCTCGACGGCCGGACGCTGGTCTTCGTCGAGGTCAAGGCGGGCCGGGAGGGCTCGGCGTTCGGACCGGAGAGGCCCGTTCTCTCGGTCACCCTCGACAAGCAGCGCCGCGTCCGCCGACTCGCGATCGCCTGGATGCGCGAGCGCCGCGAGCTGCCGCGCTATGCCGGGATCCGCTTCGACGCGGTCGGCGTGACGTTCGACCACACCGGCCGCGCCGTCGACTACGAGCACCTAGAGGCTGCGTTCTAACCCTGTGGCGCACGTGGCCAAGCAGATCAAGGATCTCGCGCTCCGCGCTCGCACGCGCCTACGGCGCTGAAGGCCGGCAAGGGGAGCGCACATAAGCGCGTGACCCGCAGACGGCCGACCGAGGACGCCGATATGCGCAGCGCCACGTGCGTCACAGCTCGAGCTGGCTGTAGGCGACCGAATCGAACGAGCGGCGGTGCAGCGGGGAGATGCCGATCCGGTCGATCGCCGCGCGGTGCTCCGGGGTCGAGTAGCCGACGTGCTCGTCGAAGCCCCAGCCCGGGTGGCGGTGGGCGGCGCCGTGCATGTAGCGGTCGCGGCTGACCTTGGCGATCACCGAGGCGGCGGCGATCGCCGCGCTGGTCGCGTCACCTTCGACCACGGCGCGGTGCGAGACCGCGGAGTCGCGCAGCGAGAAGCCGTCGACCAAGCAGATCGCCTCCGCGTCGGGGGCGAGCCGCTCCAGCGCGGCGGACAGCGCCTCGAGGTTGGTGACGTGCAGGCCGCGGCCGTCGATCCCGCGCACGCAGCGGACCACGACGCTGACCCGGCTCGCGGCACGCAGCACCGCCGGGTACAGCCGCTCGCGCCGCTCGGCCTCCATCTGCTTGGAGTCGTGCAGGCCGGCCAGGGCGCGGCGGTCGGCGCGCGAGAGCGTCTCGTAGTCGATCAGCACGGCGGCGGCGACCAACGGCCCCGCCAGGCATCCCCGGCCCGCCTCGTCAGCCCCGGCCACGAACCTCGACCCCAACCCGCGGTCGAAGGAGAACAGCTTCCGGGACCGCGCCAATCGACGCCGATGCGTCTTCGACTGGATCTTAGAGGGTGCCGATCCGGTCGGGCGGCCAGTAGGTCGCGAAGGCCTTGCCGATGATCCACTTGCGGGGGACGGGTCCCCAGAATCGGCTGTCGTCGCTCGCCCCACGGTTGTCCCCCATCATGAAGTAGGAGTCGGGTGGAACGGTGATCGTCTTCGGCAAATTGCAGGCGCCGCCGGAGCCGCAGGGCAGCGTGTACGTTTCCTCTTTCTCGACGCCGTTGACCACCGGGTGGCCGTTGCGGACGCTCAGCTTGTCGCCCGGACCGGCGACGATCCGCTTGATGAAGTTCTGGCTTGACTTGGCGGCGGTCGGCTTCGGGCAGGCTTCCCCGGGCGAATGAGGTACGCCGCATTCGGTGCCGCTGTCGGCTCCCTTGGGCGGGTGGAAGACGATGATGTCGCCGATGCCCGGGTCGGAGAAGTGGTAGATGAAGCGATTGACGAGAACCCGCTGGCCGACGTCGAGGGTCGGCTCCATCGACTGCGAGGGAATCTGGTAGGGCTTGACCAGCCAGGCCTGGATCGCCAGCGCCAGGCCCAGCGCCAGCGCCACGATCACGACCAGCTCGACCAGCCCGCCGGCGCGGCTCTTCGGCTTGGGGATGCGCGGCCTCAGGCCGAGTCCTCGCCGGAGTCGCCGGAGTCCTCCTGTGGCGACTCGTCCTCGGCAACCTGCGCCGCGGCGGTGTCCTCGGTCTCCCCTGCCCCGGGCGCCTCGGCGTCCGTGCCCTCATCAGCTTCAGCCTCCGCCTCGGCGGTTGGCTCCTGCGCAGGCGCTTCGTCCTGAGGTCGATCCTCCGCCGTCTCGTCCGCGGGTGGCGTGGGGGTGGGTTCCTTCTCCGCTGCCTGCGAGGAGGAGGTGTCCTCCCCCGCGGCAGGACCCGCGGACGTGGCGTCCGTGTCCTCGGCCTCCGCCTCCTCGACGGTGACCCCCTCGGCGTCCACCGCCGTCGGCTCCTCGGTGGCGGCTGCGGGCGCCGCGATCAGCTCCTCGTCGATCCCCCAGCGCCGCTCGGCGACCCGGGCGGCCTTGCCGACCCGGCCCCGCAGGTAGTAGAGCTTGGCGCGCCTCACGTCGCCGCGCGCCGCGATCTCCAGCTTCTCGATCTTCGGCGAGTGCAGCGGGAAGGTCCGCTCGACCCCGACGCCGAACGACTGCTTGCGCACCGTGAACGTCTCGCGGGCGCCCGAGCCCTGCCGCCGCAAGACGATCCCCTCGAACACCTGGGTCCGGCGGCGGCTGCCCTCGACGACCTGGAAGTGGACGCGCACGCGGTCGCCGGCGGCGAAGGACGGAAGCCCTTGCCTCTGCTGGCGCCGCTCGATGCTGTCGATCACGCTGCTCATATCAATGGCTCGCTCACGCTAATCATCACCGGAGATCTCGTTCGCTCGCTGGCGAGAAAAAGCCGCCCGACCCGTGCTGGGCGTCGCGCGGCCGAGGAATCGTACCTACTCGGGATCTTTTTCGAGCTGCTCTGCCCTGGCCCGACTCTGCTCGGCGCGCCAGCTGCGCACCCGCTCGTGGTCGCCGGAGACCAGCACCTCGGGCACCTGCCAGCCCCGGTAGCTGGCGGGACGCGTGTAGTGCGGGTACTCGGGCGCCCCCTCGAGCACCGGGCTGAATGACTCCTCCACTGCGCTGCGTGCGTCCCCCAGCGCGCCGGGGAGCTTCCGCATCACCACGTCGGCGAGCACCATCGCCGGCAGCTCCCCGCCGGCCAGCACATACCGGCCGATCGAGACCTCGTCGTCGGCCAAGTGCGCATGAACCCGCTCGTCGAACCCCTCGTAGCGCCCGCAGAGAAGCGTCAGGTGATGCTCCCGGGTCAGCTCGTCGGCCAGCTCGTCGTCGAGCAGCCGCCCGGTGGGCGAGAGCAGCACGACCCTCGGGTTCTCGCCGTTCGCGTAGGCGGCCTGCAGCGCCGCGTCGACCACGTCGACCCGCAGCACCATCCCCGCCCCGCCCCCGTAGGGCGCATCGTCGACCTGTCCCGCCCCCAGCGGGGTCGTATCCCGATAGTTGAAGAGCCGCAGCTCGTGCTTCTGAGCCAGCGCGTTCTGAACCGACCGCTGCGACCCGAACCACTCAAACGCCTCCGGGAAGAGCGTGAAGATGTCGAGCTTCAATCGAGGATCTCGACGATCACGCGTCGGTCGAGTCGCACGGCGGCGGCCTTGGCGACGGTCCGGATCGCGTTGGCGATCCGCCCGCCTTTGCCGATCACCCGTCCCAGATCCTCCTCGGCGACGCTGATCTCGTAGATCAGGTCGCCGTCCTCTTCGAGCTCCTCGACCTCGACGGCCTCGCGGTCCTCGACCAGCGCCCTGACGAGGAACTCCAGCAGCTCGGTCATCGGCCGGCCATCTAGGTGCCGGAGGCGGCGATGCCCTTGGTGCGCAGCAGCGTGGCGACCGTCTCGGAGGGCCGGGCCCCGTGCTCGAGCCAGTGCCGGGCGCGCTCCTCGTCGAGCTCGATGGTCGAGGGCTCGGTCTGCGGGTTGTAGCGGCCGATCGTCTCGATCGTGCGCCCGTCGCGCGGCGAGCGTTTGTCGGCGACGACGATCCGCCACATCGGGTTCTTCTTCGAGCCCACCCTTCTCAGTCTGATTCGCACTGCCATAGCGGCCCGGCAGGTTAGCGCCTGCGGTACTTGGGACGCGGGGCGCCGCCTGCCATCTGCGCCAGCTGTTGCGGGTCGGGTGCTTTGCCGGAGACCATCTGGCGCATCAGCTTGCGCATCTGATCGAACTGCTTGACCAGCTGGTTGACGTGCTGCACTTTGGTGCCCGAGCCCGCCGCGATCCGCTTGCGGCGCGAGCCCTTGATGATCGCCGGGTTGGCGCGCTCCAGCGGCGTCATCGAGAGGATGATCGCCTCGACCCGGTCCAGCTCGCCCTCGTCGACTTCGGCGCCCTTCAGCTGCTTCATCGCGCCCATCCCAGGCAGCATCCCGACCAGGCTACTGAGCGGGCCCATCTTGCGCACCTGGCGCATCTGCTGGAGGAAGTCCTCAAGCGTGAAGCGGTCACCCTCCAGCTTGCGCTGCAGGTCCTCGGCCTGGCTCTCGTCGACCTGCTTCTCGGCTTTCTCGATCAGGCTGAGCACGTCGCCCATGCCGAGGATGCGCGAGGCCATCCGGTCGGGGTGGAAGCGCTCAAAGGCGTCCAGCTTCTCGCCGGTCGAGGCGAAGAGGATCGGCTTGCCGGTCACCGCCTTGACCGAGAGCGCCGCGCCGCCGCGAGCGTCGCCGTCGAGCTTGGTCATCACCACGCCGTCGAACTCGGCCGTCTCGGCAAACGATTCGGCCACGCCGACCGCGTCCTGTCCGGTCATCGCGTCGACCACCAGCAGCACGTCGTGCGGCTTGGTCCGCTTGCGGATCCTCGCCAGCTCGTCCATCAGCTCGGCGTCGATGTGGAGGCGGCCGGCCGTGTCGACGATCAGCGCGTCGCGCCCCTCCTCGCGGGCGCGGTCGAGCGCCCAGGCGGCGATCTCGACCGGGTCGCGGTCGGTGCCCTGCTCGTAGACGTGGGCGCCGGCCCGCTCGCCGACGGTGACCAGCTGGTCGACCGCGGCCGGGCGGTAGACGTCGCAGGCGGCGAGGGCGACGTCCTTGCCGGACTCGCGGAGATGGCGGGCCAGCTTCGCGCAGGCGGTCGTCTTGCCCGAGCCCTGCAGGCCGGCCATCAGGATCACGGTGGGGCCGCTGGAGGCGTAGGCGAGGTCGCGCCCGGCGCCGCCCATCAGCGCGGTCAGCTCCTCGTCGACGATCTTCACCACCTGCTGGCCCGGGTCGAGGCTGTCCAGCACCTCGGAGCCGAGGCAGCGCTCCTTCAGCGTCTTGGTGAAGCCTTTGACGACCTTGAAGTTGACGTCGGCTTCGAGCAGGGCGAGGCGGATCTCGCGCATCGCCGCGTCGACGTCGTCCTCGTTGAGCTTGCCGCGCGAGCGGACCTCGGAGAGCGTCGCCTGGAGGCGATCTGAGAGCTGGTCGAACACCTCAGCGGAGCTTAGGGCAGCGCGGTAGAGCTATGGCTCGCACAGCGGTTCAAATGACTACCGCCGCCGCTACTCGGCGAGCAGGGCGCGGGCGAAGTCGCCGGGGTCGAAGGGGCGCAGGTCCTCCAGCGCCTCGCCGGTGCCGATCAGCTTCACCGGCATGCCCAGCTCGCCGGCGATCGCCAGCACGATCCCTCCCTTGGCGGTGCCGTCCAGCTTGGTGAGGACGACGCCGTCGACCTCGACCGCCTCGGCGAACACCTTCGCCTGGCGCAACCCGTTCTGGCCGGTGGTCGCGTCGATCGAGATCAGCGTCTCGTGCGGCGCCTCGGGCATCTGCTTGGCGATCACCCGCCGCACCTTGGCCAGCTCCTCCATCAGGTTGCCCTGGGTGTGGAGGCGGCCGGCGGTGTCGACGATCACCACGTCGGCGCCGCGGGCGCGGGCGGCGGCGATCGCGTCGAAGGCGACCGCGCCGGGATCGCCGCCGGGGGCCGAGCGGACCAGCTCGGCGCCGGCCCGCTGCGCCCACTCGGCGAGCTGCTCGGAGGCGGCGGCGCGGTAGGTGTCGGCGGCGGCGAGGATCACCGAGAGGCCGAACTCCCTGGAGAGGTGCCAGGCGATCTTGCCGATCGTCGTCGTCTTGCCCGTGCCGTTGACGCCGACCATCAGCAGCACCGCCGGCTCGCCGCTCAGGTCGATCGGCCCGCGCCCGGCCGAGGCGACCTCGGCGAGGATCTCGATCAGCCGGTCGCGGACCGCCTCGCCGTCTGCGGAGACGGCGCCGGCCTCGACCTCCCGCTCGAGCCGCTCGACCACCTCGGCGGTGGTCGGAGCGCCGACGTCGGCGAGGATCAGCGCCTCCTCGAGCCGCTCCCAGGTCTCTTCGTCGAGCTGGTCGAAGAGGCTGGCCGAGACCTCCTCGACCAGCGCCCGGCGGCTCTTCGAAAGGCTCTCGCGGAGCCGGCGGAAGACGCCGCGGCGTCCCTCCTCGCCTTCCGGCTCGGGCTCGGCCGACGCTGGCTCGCGCGCGCCGAGATCGAAGATCTCCTGCCAGGAGGTGCTCACCGCAGGCTCAGGCCGCTTCGAGGGCTGGCGGACCCGAGGCGCCGCCGTCCGCCTCGGCCTCCGCTTCGCGCGGCAGGCGGCGGGAGACGACCCTGGTGACGCCGTCGCCGCCCATCGTCACGCCGTAGAGCACGTCGGCGGCGTCCATCGTCCGTTTCTGGTGGGTGACGACGACGAACTGGGCGCGGCTCGAGAAGCGGCGGATCAGCTGCAGGAAGCGGTCGATGTTGGCGTCGTCCAGCGCCGCCTCGACCTCGTCGAGGATGTAGAAGGGGCAGGGGCGGGCGAGGAAGACCGCGAAGACGAAGGCCAGCGCGACCAGCGACTTCTCGCCGCCGGAGAGCAGGGAAAGCTTGCGGGTCGACTTGCCGGCCGGGGTGACCTCGATCTCCACGCCGAGCTCCTCGCGCTCCTCCCCGTCCCGGTCGGACTCGGGCTCCCCCCCTCCGGCGCGGCGTCCTCCGGGTCGCGCACCGGGTGCAACGCCACCCGGCGCAACCGCCCGCGTCCGCCGGGAAAGAGGTGCTCGACCATCTCCTCGAAGTTCTTCGCGGTCGCCTCGAAGGTCTGCTCGAAGGCGCGCCCGATCTCGCGATCGATGTCGCGGATCAGCGCCGCCAGCTCGTGCATCCCCCGCTCGGTGTCCTCGCGCTGGCGCTGCAGCGACTCGACGTGCTCGCGGGCTTCCTCGTACTCCTGCTCGGCGAGCGGATTGACCGGGCCGATCTGGGCGCGGCGGCGCTCCAGCCGCCGCAGTCGCCGGTCGATCTCGCTCCGCTCCTCGTCGCTCAGCGCCTCGGTGGCCGGCTCGACCTCCGCGCCGAGCTGCTCGGCGATCGCCGCCAGCTCCCGGGCCGCCTCGGCGCGGCGGTCGCCGAGGTGAGCCGCCTCCACCTCGACCTCGGTCAGCCGGTCGGAGGTCGCATTCATCTCGACCTGAAGCTCGGACTCCCGCCGCGAGCAGGCGCGCATCTCCTCGGCGATCTCGTCGCCCGCGCCCTGCTCGCCGACCACCTTCGCTTCGATCCGCTCGACCCGGGCGAGAATCGCCGCTTCCGCCGCGCCGGCGGCGGCGGCCGCCGCGCGAACGTCGTCGAGCAGCCCCTCGCCGGTCGCGATCCGCTTGCGCAGCGCCTCGCGGTGGCGCTCGCCGAGCAGTCCCTCGGCGCGGCGGGCGTGCCGCGAGGCACGCTCGGCCCCGGCGCGGATCGACCCGAGCGCCGCTTCGCGCTCGGACTCGGCCGCCTCGGCGGAGCGGGCGACGGCGAAGCCCTCGGCGGCAGCGCCGAGCCCGGCCTCGATCTCGGCCAGCTCCTCCTCCAGCTTGCGGGCGCGCTGCGCGGGCGCGCGCTCGGTCGACCCCAGGTCGAGGGTGAGCGGCCCGAACTCGGCCCGCAGATCGTCCAGCGCCGCCGCCAGCTCGGTCTCGCGGTCGCCGAGGGCGATCGCCCGCACGGCGATCCGCTGCTGCTCGCCGCGCAGCCTGGTAAGCAGGCCCCAGGCCTGGGTGCGTTCGCGGTCGCGGGCCGCGAAGCGCTCCTCGGCGGCGCGGCGGCGCTCGCTCACCTCGGACAGGCGCTGCTCGATCGTCGCTCGCTCGGCGCGCGCCCTCTCGACCGCCTGCTCCGCCGCCTCCGCCCGATCGGCGCCGAAGCGCAGCTCCTCGGCAACCAGCCGGCCGCGCAGCTCGAGCTCCTCGCGCTCGATCCTCGCCCCCAGCTCGGCCGCCTGCGCCTGGCGCTTCAGCGGCCGCAGGTGGGTGCGCGCCTCGCGCTCGACGTCAAGCGCGCGGTCGAGGTTGTCGCGTGCCGTGCGCAGCTTCAGCTCGGCCCGGCGGCGGCGCTTGCGGTGCTTGCCGAGGCCGGCAGCCTCCTCGACCAGGAGCCGCCGCTCGCGCGGTTTGGAATGGACGATCGACTCGACCCGGCCCTGGCTGATCACCGAGTGCATCTCCCGTCCCAGGTTGGTGTCGGAGAGGACCTCGACCACGTCGACGAGGCGGCAGCGGGCGCCGTTCAACCGGTAGACGCCGTCGCCGGCGCGATCGAGCCGGCGCTGGATCGAGATCTCCGAGAGCTCGCTCGCGGCGCGCCCCTCGGAGTTGTCGATCACCACCTCGACCTCGGCGGCGCGGCGCCGGCCGACGCCCTCCCCGCCGGCCGAGATCACGTCCTGCATCGAGGCGCCGCGAACCGCCGCCGGGCTCTGCTCGCCGAGCGCCCAGAGCACCGCGTCCGTGATGTTCGACTTGCCGGAGCCGTTGGGGCCGACGATCACGCTGACCCCCGGCGAGAACTCCAGCCGGGTGCGCTCGGGGAAGGACTTGAACCCCTTCATCTCGATCGATCTCAGATACATCTCTCGTCCTCGGTCCCGAAAACTGGCGCTTCAGTCGGACGCGACCCGGCCCCGAGGCGCTTCAGCGCCTCGTCGGCAGCCATCTGCTCCGCCGCCTTCTTGCTCCGGCCGGCGCCCGTACCCATCCGCTCCGCGTCGACGACCGCCTCGACCTCGAAGGTCCGCCGGTGGGCGGGGCCGGATTCGCCTATCACCGCGTAGCTTACGCGCGCCTTGCGGCGGGCGAGCAGCTCCTGGAGAGCCGACTTCGCGTCGACCCGGGCCTCTGTCGCGTACTCGACCTGGGCGGCGAAGGCCTCGGCCACCGCGGGAGCGACGCGCTCGAAGCCGAAGGCGACGAAGCAGGCGCCGATCAGCGCCTCGGTGACCTCCGGCAGCGGCCGCGAACCGGACAGCAGCACCTCCGCCGGGATCGCTTCCTCAGCATGCGGCTCGGCCTCGCGCAGCATCGCCGGGACGCCCAGCTCGCGCCCGACCTCGGCGCAGGAGGCGCCGCTCACGGCGTGGTTGTGGATCTTGGTGAGGCCGCCGGCGTCCACCTCCGGGAAGCGCTCGTAGAGGTCGCCGGCGATCGCCAGGGCGAGCACGCTGTCGCCGAGGTAGGCGAGCCGTTCGTAGGACTCGGGCTGCTCCTCGGTCCAGGAGGAGTGGGTGAGCGCGCGGCGCCGCAGGTCGTCGGGCAGCTCCCCGAGCAGCGCCGCGAGCGTCTCGGCGCTCACCACATCGCCTCGCGCTTCGCTCCCGGCGCGAAGAACCAGATATGCACGCTTGCTCGCTCCGCGCTCAAGCCGGGGCGTGCTCCAGGACGAAGGAGACCGCGTCGCCGACCGTCTCGATCTCCGCCGCCTGCTCCTCGGAGACCGAGATCCCGTAGCGATCCTCCAGCTCCATGACCAGCTCGTAGAGGTCGAGCGAGTCGGCGTCGAGGTCCTGCTTGAAACGGGTGTCCTCGCCGATCGCGGCGGCGCCGACCTCGAGCTCCTCGGCCAGGTGGTCGCGGACCAGCTCGAACACCTCGTCTCTGTTCATGCCCGACTTCCTATCACGCCCCCGGCTCGGCGGCGAGCGAACCGCGCGTGGCGCCCCCCTCCGCGAGCAGCGCGGTGGTGCGCCCCAGCGCGTCGACCTCGACGCAGCGCGCCGCCAGCCGCACCGCGTTGGCGATCCCCTCGGCGCCGGCGCTGCCGTGGCCTACCACGGCGATCCCGCGCAGGCCGAGCAGGATCGCGCCACCGGTCGTATCGGGGTGCAGCTCGCGCCGCAGCCCGCCCAGCGCCGGGCGCATCAGCAGGCCGCCGAGGGCGGCGAGCGGCTTGGAGCGAGCGGCGTCGCGGATCGCCGCGGTGACGGTGCGCGCCGTGCCCTCCATCAGCTTCAGCGCGACGTTGCCGGTGAAGCCGTCCGTGACGACCACGTCAGCCGCGCCGGCGGGCAGATCGCCCCCCTCGACGTTGCCGGCGAACTCGATGCCGCTCGCCTCGCTGAGGATCGCGTGGGCGGCGACCGCCTCCTCCCTCCCCTTGCCGGCCTCCTCGCCGACCGAGAGCAGCCCGACGCGGGGCCGCTGGGCCCCGAGCACCGCCTCGCTGAAGGCGGCGCCGAGGAAGGCGAACTGCACGAGGTGCTGGGCGCGCACCTCGACGTTGGCGCCGACGTCGAGGAAGAGGACCGGCTTGCCGGGCACCGGGAGCTGTACGGCGAGGGCCGGCCGCTGCACGCCCCTGAGGCGGCGCAGGCCGAACGTGGCCGCGGCCATCGTCGCCCCGGTCGAGCCGGGGCTGGCCATCGCGTCGGCCTCGCCGGCGGCGACCGCGGCGGCGGCGCGGACCACCGAGGCCTCCTTCCTGGCGCGCACCGCGGGGACCGGGTCCTCGTCGTTGCGGATCCATTCCGTGGTCGGCACGACCTCGATCCCATCGACCCGGTCGAGGCCAAGCCCGCCCTCCGGACCGAAGACCCGCAGCCGGATCCCGTCGGCCGCCGCCATCCGGGCGCCCTCGGCAAGCGCCTCGAAGCCCCGCTCGGCGCCGAAGCCGTCGAGGGCGACGGTCACGCCGCGCCCCGCCTGCATCGCTACTCGCTATCGGGGGTGGGGCCGGCCGGCTCGGCCATCGTGTGCTCGATCACCTCGCGCCCGGCGTAGGTGCCGCAGGTCGGGCAGACGCGGTGCGGCAGCCGCGGGCTGTGGCAGCGCGGGCAGAGGTTGAGCCGTGGCTTGGCGGCCTTGTGATTGGCGCGCCGCTTGTCGCGGCGGGCGGTCGACGTTCTCTTCTTGGGGACGGCCATCGGGGGCGGAATGGTAGCGGGCACAGACGGAGAGGGGGGTCGGGTACCCCTCTCGGTCGTAGCCGAGCGTCGGGTGCCCCTCACGCTCAACTTTTTCCGAAGACAGTCAGCGGCCGTCCGCGAGCCGCCCTTCGGAAAAAGTACAAGCCGCTTGGTGCGTACCGGGTTGGCTCCAACCCGATCACCGTGCGCTCGATTGGGACTTTGACCCCCCAGTGCGTATACGGTTGACTCAGGCTGCTGCCTGATCTCGCCGTGAGATCTCTTCGTAGGTAGCGGGCTCGTGGGCGGCGCCCAGCCCCAGCAGCGTCTGGAAGGCGGCCATCGGGGTGCGCCGGCGGTTATGGCGGAACACGTACTCGTCGAGGTAGACCGGAAGATGCTCCTTGGAGACACTGCGGTGGGTGCCCAGCATCCAGGCCTTGAGGTTGGAGATCGCCCGATGTGCGCGCGGCAGGAAAGGCTCCTCGCCAACCCCGGCGCGCTGGCTGCGGGGGCGGTGGTCATAGCCTTCGGCCGCGAGGCCGTTGTAGCCCTTCCAGCCGTCGGTGTGGACGATCGACCCGGGTGCCGTCGTCGCCTTCACGAAGGCTCCCAGGGTCGGCTTCGCGGCATCCTCAAGCGGTGCCAGCCGCAGACGCCCGGAGCCCTGTCCCCGCACCTCCACGGCGACGCCGACAAGGGTCTTGGGCCCCGGCGCGCGGCCCTGCTTTCCCGGCTCTACGCCGCCGATCCAGCACTCGTCGATCTCGACCTCTCCCCGCAGCGGGGAGCGCTCGGGGGCGACCATCGCCCGGCGCAGCTTCTGCAATATCAGCCAGGCGGTTTCGTAGCGCAGGCCGAGCTGGCGGGAGAGCTGCTTGGCGGAGATCCCGGGCTGGTGGGTGGCGACCAGGTAGGCGGCCCAAAACCACAGCCTCAGCGGCGTGCGGGTGCGGTGCATCACGGTGCCGGCGGTCACCGAGGTCTGCGCGTGGCAGGACGCGCACTCCCATAGGTGGCGGCGATCGAGCACCCAGGCCTGGCGCGACCCGCAGCATGGACAGACGAAGCCCTCCGGCCAGCGCGAAGCCGCCAGGTACTCCAGGCAGGCCTCATCGGTTGCGAAGCGCTCTTGGAACTCCATGATCGTCCGCGGGAAGTCTGGCCGAGGCATCGGCCGACTGTAGAGCTCCTACCTGACGGAACCGTATATGCACCGACCCCCCATAACGGGGGTAAAAGCTCCAGTCGGCTGAATCGGAGCCTCAGCCCGCCGCGTCGCTGCTTTGATCGGAGGCGACCTCCCAGGCGGAGCCGGGGGTGGCCTGGAGCCAACCCGGTACGCAGCAGCGGCTTTGAGGGGCACCCGACGCTCGGCTCAGTACGTGGCGCGCACCACGGCCAGCTCGTCCTCCCTCCAGGTGAGCTCGCCGTCGGACCAGTCGAGCAGGTCCTGAAGCTGCTTCTCCTCGAAGCTGTCGCCGATCACGAGCGAGCGGGAGTGGTCGCGGACCCTGCGGATCAGCGTCTTCTTCTGCTCGTCGGTGAGGTCGTTGACGGAGAGGACGGAGATGACCAGGTCCCAGGGGCCGTCGGGCAGGGGGTCCTCCATGCGGGCGAGCTGGACGTCGTCGTAGGTCTGGCGGGCGCGGAAGACCATGTCGGGGCTGGAGTCGAGGCCCACCACCCAGGCGTCCGGATAGGCCTCGATCAGCCGCCGGGTCGTCTCGCCGGTGCCCATGCCCAGCTCCAGGACCCGGTCGGGCGGGAAGGGGATCGCGGCGATCGCCTGCTCCTGCAGCTCGTCGTAGCGGGGGATCTTCGCGCGGATCCGCTCCAGGTACTCGTCCGGTGTCCAGTCGAATTGACCCATTCCGTAACCTCGTCGGGAGGTGCCATCGTAAGCGGCCGGGCGGAGGAGCCAACCGTGGCCAACGCGCCAACCACGATCATCGACCTCGCACGCCTTTCGCTCTCCCACGGGGAGGGCGCGCGGCTGGACACCGGTGTCCGGCTGGCCCCGCTGGAGCTGGGCGGGCAGACATACGTGCCCGAGCGCGACGCAGTCGAGGCGAGGCTCGACGTCTCGCGGCCCAGCAACGGCTACGCCTTCCGGCTCCGCTTTCCGATTCGCATCGAGGGCCCCTGCATGCGCTGCCTCGAGGGGGCCGCCTTGGAGACCGAGGTGGATGCGCGCGAGGTCGACCAGTCCGACACCGATGACGAGGAGCTGCGCAGCCCCTACGTGATCGATCACGAGCTCGACCTGGGCCGCTGGGCCCACGACGCGGCGATCCTCGCCCTGCCGACCCAGATCCTCTGCCGCAGCGACTGCGCCGGCCTCTGCCCGGTCTGTGGCCTATCGCTCAACGACACCGACCCCTCAGCTCACCAGCACGACGCCGGTGGAGACCCGAGGTGGTCCAAGCTGAAGGATCTCAAGCTGGAGTAGTCGAGGCGCGTCGTGGGGAAGGAGCAGGGGTGTCCCTCCAGCGCAGCGGCGTCCTGTTTCTCGCCCCGCAAACTCAAACGGCAGCCACAGACGCCGAGGCGAGAAACCCAGCCAGCAGGAGGGGCACCCCTGCTCCTTCCTCCAACCACGCCCGGCGAAAACCCAGCAAGCGGGAGAGGCACCTCACCTCTCCCCCAGCCAGCGCCTACTGCTCGTCCAGCTCGGCGACCGGCTGCTCTTCGTCGCGGCCGGCCAGCCGGTCGCGGCCGCGCTGCACGGCCGCGAGGAACTTCTGCAGGTTGACCTCGAGGGTGTTGAGGATCTCGTCGGCGTAGTCCTCGGCGCCGAGCCGGATCTCGCGCTCCCTCGTGCGGGCGTCCTCGACGATCTCGTCGGCGGCGCGCTCGGCCTGCTTGGTGACCTCCTCGTCGGAGATCAGGCGGGCCTGCTGCTCGCGCGCCTCGCGGACGATCCGCTCCGCCTCTCGTTTCGCCTCGGCCAGCATCTCCTGTCGCTCCTTGACGATCCAGCGCGCCTGCTTGATCTCCTCGGGGATCGTCGCCCGCATCTGGTCGAGCAGGTCGTAGATCTCCTCGCGGTCGACGCGAACCTGGTCCGTGAGGGGCACGGGCCGGGCGTTGTGGACCACGTCGTCCAGCTTGTCTATGAGGACCAGGACATCCATTGGCAAATCGTAAGCCTACGTGTCGGAACAGTTTTCGGTGAGGAAGCCGTGATTTCCTCGGTTTTCTGCAAACTCTCGCCCATCGGCGAGGGCCGCTGACAGCCTATCTCTCACCCAGGCGCTCCGCCATCGCGGCTGCCACGGGGCCGGGGACGAGGTCGGCTACGTCGCCGCCGAACGTCGCCATTTCCTTCACCCCGGTCGAGGAGAGGAAGCTGTACTCGGGCGAGGCGATCATGTAGATGCTCTCGATCTCCGGCGCGAGCTTGCGGTTGAGCTGGGCCATCTCGAACTCGTACTCGAAGTCGGAGATCGCCCGCAGCCCCTTGACGATCGCCTTGGCGCCGAGTTGGCGCGCGAACTCGACCAGCAGGTTGGAGAAGATCTGCGCCTCGACATTGCCGAGGTCGGCGGTCGCCTCTTCGATGAAGGCCCTGCGCTCCTCCGGGGCGAAGAGGGTCTTCTCCTTGCGGACCGGGTTGTTGACGACGCCGACGACGACCCGCTCGAAGACCTGTGAGCTGCGGGTGATGATGTCGACGTGACCGTTCGTCACCGGGTCGTAGCTGCCCGGGCAGACGACGGTGCCGTCCCGCCCGGCCATCATCCACGCACCCCGTAGAAGGCGACGTCGGCGGCGCCGTAGCGGCGCCGGCGGAGCTGCTCCAGGGACTCGATCCGCAGCGGCCGACGGGCGGCGCTCTCAACGATCGCCCGCCCCCCCTCGGCGAGGAGGCGCGGCAGATGTGTGTCCAGTTCCTGCCCCACGCGGTCGGCGAGTCTATAGGGGGCATCGACGAAGACGAGGTCGAAGCGCGCCGCGTCGGGTTCCGCGGCGCGCGTCGCCAGCCAGCGACCGACGTCGGCGCGGACCAGCTCGGCGCGCTCGCCGAGGCCGAGCCGCTCGACGTTGCCGAGCGCCGGGCGGGTGTCGCGATCGATCAGCACGGCGCCGGCCGCGCCGCGCGAGAGCGCCTCGATCGCCAGCGCCCCGGTGCCGCAATAGAGGTCGAGGACGCGGGCGCCGGCCACCTCGCCGAGGGCGGAGAAGACCGCCTCGCGCACTCGATCCGACGTCGGCCGCACCTTCCACCCCCGCGGCGCGACCAGCCGCCGCCCCCGCAGCTCCCCCGCGATCACCCTCATCCCGTCACCCCCCGGGGACGTGCCGTCTCGAAGCGGCCCATATGGGCATCTAAGCGACCGCGCGTCGACGACGTCATCAGAGCGGGATCGGATCGGCGGCGGCGCCGAAGCGGCGGCGGGCCGCCTCGAGCAGCGGGCCGAGCTCGGGCGCCTCGAGCGAGCCGTGGCGGCCCAGCACGGCAAGCACCTCGTCGCGGGCGGCGATCAGAGTTGACGTGTCGTCAGGTAACTCGGCCACCGCGAACCGCGGCAGCCCGTGCTGGCGGGTTCCCAGCACCTCGCCCTCGCCCCGCAGTCCGAGGTCGACCTCGGCGAGCTCGAAGCCGTCACGCTCCCGGACGATTGCCCGCAGCCGCCGCCGCGCCATCCCGCCCGCCTCCTCGCCGAACAGCAGGCAGTAGGAGGCGTGCTCCCCCCGCCCGACCCGGCCGCGCAGCTGGTGGAGTTGGGAGACCCCGTAGCGCTCGGCCCCCTCGACCAGCATCACCGTCGCGTTCGCCACGTCGATCCCGACCTCGATCACCGTCGTCGCGACGAGCACGTCGAGCGTCCCGGCGGCGAACGCATCCATCGACTCGGCCTTGCGCGCCGTCGGCATCTGGCCGTGGATGACGCCAACCGAGAAGCCGCGCAGTGGGCCGGCCGCCAGGCGGGCCGCCTCCTCCTCGGCGGCCTTCCCGCGCATCTTCTCCGACTCCTCGACCAGCGGGCAGACGACATAGGCCTGCCGACCGGCACGCAGCTGCCCGCGCACCAGCTCGTAGGCCGCGCCGCGGTCGCCGGGCTCGACCAGGCGGGTCTCGACCGCCAGCCGCCCGGCCGGCAGCTCGCGCAGGGTCGTCGTGTCGAGGTCGCCGTAGGCGGTCAGCGAGAGGGTGCGCGGAATCGGCGTCGCGGTCATGTGGAGGACGTGGGGCGCCATCCCCTCCACCCCCTTCGCGTCCAGCGCCCGCCGCTGCTCTACCCCGAAGCGGTGCTGCTCATCGACCACGCAGAGGCCCAGCCGGGCAAAGCGCACCCCGGGCTCGATCAGCGCATGAGTGCCGACGATCAGCCCCAGCTCGCCGGTCTCGAGCTGCTCCAGCGCCTGCCTGCGTCGCTTCGCGGGCGTCGCGCCGGTCAGCAGGGCGAACGGGGTCGCCTCCTCCGCCAGCAGCGTCCCCAGGGTCGTCGCGTGCTGCTCGGCCAGCGTCTCGGTCGGCGCCATCAGCGCCGCCTGGAACCCCGCTTCCAGCGCCCGCAGCATCGAGTACAGAGCCACGACCGTCTTCCCCGACCCGACCTCCCCCATCAGCAGCCGCTGCATCGGCTCGCCCGAGTCGAGGTCGGCCTCGATCTCGTCGAAGGCGCGCAGCTGGTCCCCGGTCGGCTCGAACGGCAGCGACTCGACCCACCTCCCGACCGCCTCGCCCGGCCCCCCCAGCCGCGGCCCCGGTCGCGCCGCGCGGTGCGATCGCTTCCGCACCGCCAGAACCGCCTGATAGAGGAACAGCTCTTCGAACGCCAGCCGCTTCCGCGCCTTTTCGACGTCCTCCCCGCTCTCCGGGAAATGCACGGCGGTCAGCGCATCCCCCACTCCCGCCAGCCCCCTCCGCCCCCGCAGCTCGGCCGGCAGGGGCTCGATGAAGTCGGACGCCAAGGGAATCGCCTGCTCCACCCACTGCCGTATCCGCTGCGCCTTGAGCTGCTCCGTCGCCGGATGCACGGGAACGAGCTGCGCGTCATCGGGAGGCTGGGAGTGTCCCTCCCCCCCAGCGAGGATCTCGTATTCGCCGACTCGGAACCCGCGTTTGTCCTTGGACCCGGTCAGCAGCAGGTTCGTCCCAGGGGTGAGCTTCTGCGCCACCCAGGGCTGGTTGAACCAGGTCGCCCGAATCGACCCGGTCTCGTCGCCGACTTTGATCGAGAGGATGGACAAGCCGCGCCGCCTGAAGGCGCTCGGCTTGGCGCCAAGCACCTCGACCTGGATGGTCGCCTTGGCGCCGACCTCGACGTCGCCCACTGGGACTATCGTGCGGTCCCGGTGCCGGTGCGGGATGCGCAGCAGCAGGTCTTCGACGGTGCGCAGGCCGGCTTCCGCGGCGGCCCCGGCCAGCCTCGGGCCGACCCCCCTCAGCGCCTCCAGCGGGCGGTCGAGCGCGCTCGGGCGGGCAGGGTGGACCGGCGCTTCGCGAAGCCCTCGCGGCGTCAGCTCGGCAGCCCCCGCGAAGGAGCGCGCTACTGGGCGGCGAGCAGCCACCACCAGCTCGGCTGGCCACCTGCGTGTGTCTCGACCTCGACCCCGTCGGGGACGTGCGTGTCGATCTCCCCGAGCGGGATCGGGGCGTCCTCGCCGGCCAGCACGGTGACGATCTCGGCCCCCTCGGCGAGCCGCTCGATCGTCGCCGCCAGGGTCGAGCCGGCGCCGCCCCAGGCGACGATCTCCTCGCCGACGAAGCCGACCGCGTCGCCCTTGCGAAAGCGGCCCTGCGCGTCGTCGCGGGCGGCGGGGGCGACGCCTCCGGCGGCGATCGACCCCAGCGCCGCCTCGAGGCGCTCGGCGTTCTCCGCCAGCGCGGCGTCGGGGTCGAGCTCGACCAGGGCCAGCAGCCCCGCCTGCTGGGAGGTTGCCGCCACCACCCGGGCGGGCTTCTCCGAGAGCTCGCAGGCGCGCTCCGCGGCCATGATCACGTTGGAGGAGCCGGGCAAGACAAGCACCTCCTCGGCCGGCACCTCGTGGATCCCCGCCAGCAGCTCGTAGGTCGACGGGTTGAGCGTCTCGCCGCCGGGGACGACGTGCGCGCCGAGCTCGCCGAACAGCCCCTCCAGCCCCTTGCCGGCGGCGACGGCGAGCGCGCCGGTGCGCCCCGCCTCGAGGCGGGCGTCGCGGGCGGCGATCTGCTCGCGCATGTCGCCGACGTCGAGGTTGGTGACCGTGCCCGTCCCCTCGAACAGCGCCACCGCCGCTTCGGGGTCGTCGGTGTGGACGTGGACCTTGAGCGTCACCTCGTCGCCGACCACCAGGACCGAGTCGCCGAGCCCCTCCAGCCTGGGCAGGAAGTCGCGGCTCTCCAGCCCCGATCCGGAGACGATGAAGTTGGTGCAGTAGCGGTAGCGGCTGTCCTCGTGGTGCGGGCGGCTAAGGCGGGGCGCCTCGTGGTGGTCGACCTGCTCCGTATCGGCGCCGTCGCCGCGCAGGCCGGTGACGACGCCGGCGAGGATCAGCACCAGCCCGTAGCCGCCGGCGTCGACCACACCCGACTCCCGCAGCACGTCGAGCTGCTCCGGGGTGCGCTCGACCGCCCGCTGGCCGTCGGCGATCGCCTGCTCGAGCACCTCGGCGAGGACCGCGTCCTGCTGCGCGTCGCTCACCCCCTTGTCCGAGCCGCTGCCGGCCGGCGTCGAGATGGGCGAGCTGACGGGCGATCGAGTGCGCCATCTCGCGGAAGACGGTCAGCATCGTCCCCTCGGCCGGGTTGCGGACCGAGGCGTAGGCGGCGTCGGCGGCGCTGGCGAAGGCGGAGGCGACGAGGACGGGGTCGACCAGCTCGCCGGGCCGGCTCGCCAGCTCCTCGGCGGCGCCGCGGACGATCTGGCTGAGGATCACGCCGGAGTTGCCGCGCGCCCCCATCAGCGCCGCCCGGGCCAGCGCCTGGACCAGCTCGGCGCGCCCGACCTCGTCGACCTCGAGGCCGTTGAGCCGGTCGAGCTCCTCCATCACGGCGCGCATCGTCATCGCCATGTTGTCGCCGGTGTCGCCGTCGGCGACCGGGAAGACGTTGAGGTCGTTGACCTCCTGCCGTCGCTCCTCGAGCGAGGCGTAGGCGGAGGCCACGACCCGCCGGAAGCGCGCTATCGAGGGGTCTGGCATTGCCTGAAATCTAACTTGCCCTCCTGAGGTCGTAGGACCAAGCTGGGGAGCGCACGCGGCGGAGCGACAGTGCTCTGCACGGCGCGCAGCCGCGAGTGCTTCCCAGCGCCGCGTCCTACGGCCTCAGGCTCAGGCCGCCTTGGTGACCTTGTTGGCCTTCAGGCAGCGGGCGCAGACGTAGGTGCGCAGCTTGCGCCCGTTCTCCTCGATCCGCACCTTCTGCAGGTTCGCGTCGAAGCGCCGCCTGGTGGCGACCATCGAGTGGCTACGGGAGTTGCCGAAGGCCGGTCCCTTGCCGCAGCTGTGGCATACCTTGGCCATCGCGACGCTGGATAGTAGCCGCAAGCCGCTCTGCTTACGCAAGCCGGCGCTGGAGCAGCGCCATCCGGGCGACGGTCAGGGCGGCGCTGCGGCCCTGGTCGCGCTTGCCGCCGCCGGCCCGGGCCAGGGCCTGCTCCATCGTGTCGCAGGTGATCACCCCGAAGGAGCAGGGGACGCCGGTCGCCAGCTGCACGTCCTGGATCCCGCGGGCGGCCTCGGCGCAGACGAAGTCGTAGTGGTCGGTCTCGCCGCGGATCACCACGCCGAGGCAGGCGACGCCGGCGAAGTCGCCGCTCTCGGCGTGCAACCTCGCCGCGAAGGGCAGCTCGTAGGCGCCCGGGACGGAGGCGTGGCTGACCGCGGCGGCGGGGACGCCGGCCAGCTCGAAGCCCTCCTCGGCTCCCCGCAGCAACCGCTGCGCCAGATCCTCGTAGAAGCGACCGACGCAGACGGCGAAGCGCAGCGAGGAGAGGGTCTCGCGCTCGCGGTCGTCGAACGTCTCGAGGAACCTCCCGTCCTCAGCCACCCGAGCTCCCGGCGTCCCGCTCCCCCTCGTCGTGGATCATCTCCTCGTCGAAGGCGAGCCCCTGGTGGTGCAGGGAGTGGCCGAGCTTGTCGCGCTTCGCCCGCAGGTACTGCTCGTTGTGGGCGTTGGGGACGGCCTCGATCGGCACCTGCTCGGTGACCGAGAGCCCGTATCCCTCCAGGCCGACGATCTTTTTCGGGTTGTTGGTCAGGATGCGGATGCTGGTCAGGCCGAGGTCGCCGAGGATCTGGGCGCCGATCCCGTAGTCGCGCAGGTCGGCCGGCAGGCCCAGCTTCAGGTTGGCCTCGACCGTGTCGGCTCCCTCGTCCTGGAGCTTGTAGGCGCGCAGCTTGTTGAGCAGGCCGATCCCCCGCCCCTCCTGGGAGAGGTAGAGGAGGACGCCGCGGCCCTCGCGCTCGATCATCGACAGCGCCGCTTCGAGCTGCTGGCCGCAGTCGCAGCGCATGCTGTGGAAGACGTCGCCGGTCAGGCACTCGCTGTGGACGCGGACCAGCACGTCCTCGGCTCCGTCGACCTCGCCCTTGACCATCGCGACATGGTGTTTGTCGTCGACCAGCGACCGGTAGCCGACCGCGGTGAACTCGCCGAAAACGGTGGGAAGGGTGGTCGCCACCACCCGCTCGACCAGCTTCTCGGTGCGGCGGCGGTAGGCGATCAGGTCGGCGACCGTGACCATCTTCAGGCCGTGCTTCCGGCAGTAGGGGATCAGGTCGGGGATCCGGGCCATCGTCCCGTCGTCGTTCATGATCTCGCAGATCACCCCGGCCGGGCTGAGGCCGGCGAGGCGGGCGAGGTCGACCGAGGCCTCGGTCTGCCCGGCCCGCTCCAGCACGCCGCCGTCTTTGGCCTTGAGCGGGAACACGTGGCCGGGCTGGACCAGGTCGTGGGGAGTCGAGCGGGGGTCGATCGCGACCTGCACCGTGTGGGCCCGGTCGTGGGCCGAGATGCCGGTCGTCACCCCGTGCCGGGCCTCGATCGAGACCGTGAAGGCGGTCTGCAGCGGCGCCTCGTTCTTGGCCGCCATCAGGTTGAGGCCGAGCGACTCGCAGCGGTCGGAGGCCAGCGAGAGGCAGATCAGCCCCCGCCCCTCCTTCGCCATGAAGTTGATCGCCTCGGGGGTCGCGAACTGCGCCGCCATCGTCAGGTCGCCCTCGTTCTCGCGGGTCTCGTCGTCGCAGACGACGACGATCCGCCCGCGGCGGACGTCCTCGATCGCCTCCTCGATCGTCGCGAAAGGACTCTTGCCCTCCGCCCCCTCCGCCCGCTCGGTTCTCTGCGTCTCGGTCATCCGACTCACCCTCGTTCCTTTCCGGCCAATGGTGCCACCAACCGCTCCACGTACTTGGCGATCACGTCGCACTCGACGTTGATCTTGCGACCCGGAGCGGCCGCACCCAGGGTCGTCCGCTCCAGGGTCTCGGGGACCAGCGAGACCTCGACCCAGTCCTCGCCCAGCTCGGCGACCGTGAGGCTGACCCCGTCCAGCGCGATCGATCCCCTGTCGATCGCGTAGCGAAGCAGGTTCGGACCGAGGCCGACTCGCAAGCGCTTGGCGAACCCGTCCCCCTCGATCGAGACGACCTCGCCGACGCCGTCGGCGTGCCCCTGGACGACGTGACCGCCGAAACGGTCCGACGCCTTCATCGCCAGCTCCAGGTTGACGCGGCTGCCGGCCTCCAGGCCGTTGAGGGCGGTGATGTCGAGCGTCTGGTTCATCGCCTCGGTCTCGAAGCCATCGGCGTCGGCCCTCGTCGCCGTCAGGCAGATGCCGCTCACGGCGACCGAGTCTCCCGCCGCGATCTCCGCCCCGAGCGACGTGGCGATCCTCAGTCGCGCGCCATCCGCACCCGAGTCGACCGACTCGACCGTGCCCACGCCCTGGATCAGCCCGGTGAACACGTCACCACTCCTTGAAGCGGGCCGTGATCAACGTGTCGTCGGCACCGGGATCCAGCGCCGGGATTCGCCTTCTCCCGCCGAGCAGGATCGGCGCGACGAAGGTGCGAGTTTCGTCGATCGCGTCGGCGGCGAGGAAGGAAGCAGCGAGGGCCCGGCCGCCCTCAAGGAAGAGGCTGGTGACGTTGCGACGACCCAGCTCGGAGAGGTCCGCGTCGATGCCGTCGGCGACCAGGATCTCGGCGCCCGCGTCGCGCAGGGTCGCGACACGACCCCGGTCGGCCTCCTGGGAGGCGACGACGATCACCGGGGCCTGGTCGAGCGTTTGCAGCAGCTGCGAATCCAGCGGCAGGCGGGCCCGGCGGTCGAAGACGACCCGGATCGGCTGTCGCAGCTCCGCGCGGTGGACGTTTGAACCGCTATGCGGCTCAAGGCTCGACCGCGCCGGCCGGGCGGTGAGCAGCGGGTCGTCAGCGAGGACGGTGCCGATCCCGACCGCGATCGCGTCGGATTCGGCGCGCCAGCGATGCACCAGCTCGCGGCTCCGCTCGCCGGAGATCCAAGGCGAATCCCCCTCCGGAGTCGTCGTCTGCCCGTCGAGCGAGATCGCCAGCTTCAAGGTGACCAGGGGTAGCCCGGTGCGGGCGTGCTTGCGGAACGGCTGGTTGAGCAGGCGGGCCGCGGTCGCCTCCTCGCCGGCCGCGAACTCGACCTCCACCCCGCCGTCGCGCAGGATGCCCGGGCCGCGCCCCGCCGCCTTCTCGCTCGGGTCCTCGGAGGCGATCACCACGCGCGCGAGCTTCGCCTCGAGGATCGCCTCCGTGCAGGGCGGCTGGCGCCCTTCGTGCGCGCACGGCTCCAGGGTCACGTACATCGTCGCGCCGGCCGGGTCCTCACCGCGCTGCCGGCAATCCTCCAGCGCCGCTCTCTCGGCATGCAGGTCGCCCAATTCGGCGTGGAACCCCTCGCCGATCACCACGCCGTCGCGCACGACTACCGCTCCGACCAGAGGATTCGGGCTAACCCGGCCACGCCCGCCCTCGGCAAGCTCCAGCGCCCGCCTCAGATGCGCCCGGTCCGTGCCTGTGAGCTGAGTGTCCATGCGACCGATTGACTCGTCAATCAATCGCATCTTACTCTCCCCGCCCGACGTCCTGGGAGTCTCGCGGCCGACGCTCTCGCGCGGGTGGCGCCGGGGAGGTTGAGGGGTTGTGGGTACTCCAGTCCCCAAAATCCTTCAACATGCGTCAGTGCGATGCCCGCAGGACGTTCCGTGAGGAGGGGATAGGGGGTCTCTCCCGCGCAGCGGCGTCCTCTTTCTCGCCCCACTAGCTCGAACGGCAGCCGCCAGCGACGAGGCGAGAAACCCAGCAAGCGGGAGAGACCCCCTATCCCCTCCCGCCACCCCGCGGCCGGCACCGTGGGTACGCTGGCGCCGTGAAGCTGATCATCCAGATCCCCTGCCTGAACGAGGAGGCGACGCTGCCGGCGACGATCGCCGCGCTGCCGCGGCGGATCGAGGGGGTGGACGAGATCGAGCTGCTGGCGATCGACGACGGCTCCTCGGACCGCACGGTCGAGGTGGCGCGCGAGCACGGCGTCGACCACATCGTCCGGCTGACCAACAACAAGGGGCTGGCCGCCGCTTTCCAGGCCGGGCTCGACGCCTGCCTGAAGCTCGGCGCCGACGTCATCGTCAACACCGACGCCGACAACCAGTACAGCGGCGCCGACGTGTCGAAGCTGGTCGCGCCGATCCTCGCCGGCCGGGCCGACATGGTGGTCGGCGACCGCCGGGTGGCGACGATCGAGCACTTCTCCGGGCGCAAGAAGGCGCTGCAGCGGCTCGGGAGCTGGGTGGTGCGACGGCTCTCGGGGACCGAGATCGCCGACACCACCTCCGGCTTCCGCGCCTACAACCGCGAGGCGGCGCTCGGCCTGCTGGTCACCGACAACTTCACCTACACGCTGGAGGGCCTGATCCAGGCGGGAAAGATGCTCGTCGCGGTCGACCAGGTCGAGGTCGACACCAACCCGCAGACCCGCGAGTCGCGGCTGTTCGCCTCGACCGGCGCCTACGTGCGCCGCAACGGCCTCTCGATCCTCCGCGTCTACGCGCGCTATGAGCCGCTGCGCGTCTTCGCCGCCGCCAGCGTCGTGGTCGGCCTGCTGGCGCTGGCGGCCTGGATGCCGTTCCTGATCGACTGGATCTTCAACGGCGACGGCAGCGGCCACATCCAGTCGCTGATCCTCGGCGCGGTCCTGTTCATCGCCGCCGTGCAGCTGATGGCGTTGGGGGTGATCGGCGATCTGCTGGCCAGCCAGCGGGTGATGACCCAGCGGGTGTTCGAGCGGGTGCGGCGGGTCGAGCTGTCGCTCGGGGTCGAGCCCTCCCACTACGAGCGCGGCGCGGCGCGCACGCCGGCGCGCGACTGATGGCCAGCGAGGGGGCGAGAGACGCCGCCCGCGGCGGCGTCAGCTCGGCCGATTACGGCAAGACGGCCAGCTTTCTCGCGGTCGGCGTCGGGATGACCGGCGTGATCACCTACGTCTACTTCTTCATCGCCTCGCACGTGCTCTCCAAGCCCGACTACGGGGAGATCACGGTGCTCTGGTCGGCCGTCTTCATCACGATCTCGACCCTCTACCGGCCAATCGAACAGCTGCTCTCGCGCCACATCTCCGAACACCTGGTGAAGCGCGACCCGATCGGCGGTCCGATGCGGGTGGCGGCGACGATCCAGCTCGGCCTGGGGATGGTCTTCGCGGTTCTCGCCCTCGCTCTTCGCGGCCCGCTGCAGAACGACATGCTGGAGGGCAACGAAACCCTGTACTGGGTCTTCTTCTCGGCGGTCCTCTTCTACGCCGCCAGCTACTTCGCCCGCGGCTTCCTCGCCGGCGGCCGCCGCTTCGGCCTGTTCACCGCGCTGATCCTCTCCGAGTCGGTCTTCCGCACCTCCTTCGCGGTGCTGGTCGCAGTCGGCCTGCTGAGCGGCCAGTCGGCGGTGGCGATCGGCATCGTCGCGGCCCCCTCGCTGAGCCTGCTCGTCGTGCCAGCGGCATTCCTTCGTAGGGCGAAACGGCAGCAGGTCCCCCGCCACCCCGGCATGCCCGGACGCGCCGCAAGGCGGAGCGACCGACCGTCGCAATCTGATTCTTCGGGAGGGAGCGAAGCCGCAGCATTTGGGGCGGAGGACATGCCGGGCATTGATGAGACCAAGCCCTCATCCGGTCCCGGTCACGATCTGGCGTCCCCGGGGCCGGATGAGGGCCCCGGCAACCACGCTGAGGCGGCTTTCTCCCTGCGCCACGGCACCGGCTTCGCCGCGGCGGTGCTGCTGATCATGTTCAGCGAACAGGCCTTCCTCAACGCCGGGCCGCTGATCGCCCGTGGCCTGCAGGGCGCCGCGGCGGCCGGCTTCATCTTCAACGTGCTGATGATCGCCCGGGCGCCGCTGCAGCTCTTCCAGGCGGTCTCGACCAGCATCCTTCCCCACCTGACCAGCCTCCACACCAGCGACGCCCCCGACAGCGAGCGCGAGTTCCACCGCTCGGTGCGGATGGTGCTGCTCGCGATCGCCGCCTTCACCGCGATCGTCGCGCTCGCAGTCCTCGTCGCCGGGCCGCAGCTGATGCAGCTCGCCTTCAGCAAGAAGTTCGCCTACGACCGGGCGGGGCTGCTGCTGGTCACGCTCGGCATGGGGCTCTACCTCTCCTCGGTCACCGTCAACCAGGCCTGCATCGCCCAGGGGCAGGTGCGGCGGGCATCGGCGCGCTGGATCGGCTGCGCCGCCGCCTTCGTCGGCTGGAACTTCCTGCCGCTCGTCGCCGACGAGTTCCGCCGCGTCGAGCTGGGCTTCACGCTCGCCGCCGGCCTGCTGCTGGCGCTGCTCTACGTCGCCTACCGCAATCCGCACGAGCGCGCTGAGGACGTGCCCGAGGCCGGCTCCGCCGAGGAGCTGGAGGTCCGGCTGGCCGCGGTCGACGAGAACACCTAGACCGGCATGGAGGGACACGACGCCGAGCTGATCCTGATCGTCGGCGCCCTGCTGGCGGCCGGCATCGGCGCCGCCCTGGTCGCCGACCGGGCGCGCGTACCCGGTCTGCTCCTCTTCCTCATCCTCGGCATCCTGGTCGGCTCCGAAGGGATCGGTGGGGTCGAGTTCGACGACGTCAACGCCGCTCAGACCGCGGGCACGATCGGTCTCGTCCTGATCCTCTTCGAGGGCGGCCTGACCGCCGGCTGGCACGAGATCCGCCCGGTGCTGCGCACCGCGGTCGGGTTGGCCACCGTCGGCACCTTCCTCACCGCGATGGCGGCCGGCCTGGCGGCGATCTGGATCTTCGACCTCAGCGCCCTGCAGGGATTGATCCTCGGCTCCGCGGTGGCCGCCACCGACTCGGCGGCGATCTTCGCCGTGCTGCGCGGCTCGCAGCTGGAGCGGCGCCTCGCCCGTACGCTGGAGGGCGAGTCGGGGATGAACGACCCGGTGGCGCTGCTGCTCGTGATCGGCTTCGGCGAATGGCTGCTCGACCCTTCCTACGGCGCGGCGGACATGGCTCTCGCCTTCGTCGTCAAACTGACGCTCGGCGCCGCCCTCGGCCTCGCCGCCGGCTGGTTCGCCCGCCGTGCGATCGCCTCGGTCGAGTTGCCCACCCAGGGCCTCTATCCGGTGGCGACGCTGGCCACGGCAGCGCTCTCCTACGGAGTAGCTGAGGTGGCGGGGGGCTCCGGCTTCCTCGCCGTCTACGTCACCGCGCTGGTGCTCGGCACCGGCTCCCTCCCGGCGCGCAGCACCGTCGTCTCCTTCCACCAGGGGCTGAGCTGGCTGGCCCAGATCGGCCTCTTCTTCCTGCTCGGCCTGCTCGTCCTCCCGGCCCAGCTCTGGGACGTCGCCGGCAAGGGCCTATTGCTCTCGGTCGTACTGATCTTCGTCGCCCGGCCGTTGGCCACGATGCTCGTCACCTTGCCGGCGAGGCTCAACCTGCGCGAGCGGGCGATGCTGAGCTGGGCCGGCCTGCGCGGCGCGATCCCGATCTGGCTGGCGACCTTCCCGGTTGTCGCCGGAGTCGCCGAGTCGACCCTGATCTTCGACGTCGTCTTCTTCGTCGTCCTCACCTCGACCGTGATCCAGGGGGCGACGGTCGAGCCCCTCGCCCGCTGGCTTGGCGTGACCAGCACCGAGCCGGCGCTGCCACAGCCCGTCGCCGACGTCGGCATGGTGCGCGAGCTGGGCGGCGAGCTGATCTCCTGGGAAGTGCGCGAGGGCGACGCCGCGGCCGGCCTGCTGGTGCGCGAGCTGGGGCTGCCGCGGGAGGCGCTCGTCCACCTGATCGTGCGCGACGGGCGGGCGATAGCGCCGCGCGGCTCGACCCAAATCCAGCCCGGCGACGAGCTGCACCTGCTGGTTCAGGAGCACCGCCGCGGGGAAGTCGAGCAGCTGACGCGGCTGTGGCGCGAGGGGCCGCTGGGCGAACCGGCGCCGCTGTTGCTGCCGCCGCGCAGCGCCCCGCAGGTCTTTTCGGTGCGGCCCGGCCGCAGCCTCGACGACGACCCTGCCCGGCCGCAGCGGGTCGACGGCATCGCCGTGCGGACGCGGCTGCGCAGCCGCCGCGACCAGCCGGGGGCCCTGGTCGCCCTCGCCGACGGCCGCTTCGCGATCACCGGCACCAGCCACCTGGCGGTCGGCGGCCGGCGCGCCCTCGCCGAGTGGTGCGGGCGGCGGGCGCTGCGGGCGGGGATCGGGGAGGCGGAGCGATCCTGGTGGCAGGAGGCGGCCGGGGCGCTGGTCGTGCCGGTGCCGCGGCCCGGTGACCTTGCCTAGGCGCGGGCGGTTCCGGCGGGCGCGGTTCCGGCGGGCGCCATCAGCGCCTCGAGCTGCTCCAGCGCCTGGACCTCGCCGATCGCGACGACCACGTCGCCCTCGCCCAGCACCTGGTCGGGAGGCGGCTGCGTTCTGACGACTCCGTCGGCGCGTCGCAGGGCGACGATCGTCGACTCGCCGCGCACCTCGCCGAGCGTCCGCCCCGCCCCGCTGCAGCCGACCGTCACCTCGATCTCCTCCATGCGGTACTCCGGAGCGACCTCGACCACGCCGGTCACCTGCGGGTGCAGGATCGAGCGTGCCATCTCGGCGCCGCTCTCGCGGTACGGGGAGACGATGCGGTCGGCGCCGGCGCGGCGCAGCTTGCTCTCCGAGTCTTCAACGCTGGCCCGGGCGACGATCGTGATCTCCGAGCGCAGCTCGCGCGCGGTCAGGGTGATGAAGATGTTTTCGGCGTCGGAGTCGACGCAGGCCATCACCCCGGCGGCCCGCATGATCCCGGCGCTGAGCAGCACCTCGTCGTCGGAGGGCGACCCCTCGATGAACGGCGCCCCGATCGCCTCGGCGTGCTCGCGGGTCCGCTCGGGGTTGTTGTCGAGCACGACGAGGTCGCACCCGGCCGCCCGCAGGTCGCGGGCTGCCTGGCGGCCGACCCGGCCGAATCCGCAGATCAGCACGTGGTTGCTAAGCGAGTCGATCTTCTTCAAAACCCTCCTCTCCTCCAACAGGCCCGCGAGATGCCCCGACACGAAGAACTCGGTGACGGTGACCAGCGCGTAGAAGAGGGTACCCACGCCGAGCACGATCAGGCCGACCTTGACGATCTGCCCGCCGGTGCTCGTCGGCTCGGGGATCGAGCCAACGGTCGCCACGGTGTCGAGCGCCCAGATGAAGCCGAAGCCGACCGAGGTTCCCTCGCTGAGGACGTAGCCGACGGTGCCGGCCGCCAGCAGCAGGCAGATCGCCGCGACCAGGATCGCCAGCCGCTCGATGAACTGCAGGGCCTGGCGGCGCAACGCCGCGCGAGCCCCGCCGAGGCCCGGATGCTCGGCGATCCGGCGCAGGTGGGAGCGCCTCAGGGGCAGCCCCGGCAGCTGGCCCTGGTCGCTCACCGCCGGGTCCGCCTCAGACCGCTCCCGCGGCCCGGACGATCTCGGTGTAAGCGGCGGCCGGGTCCGCAGCGCCGAACACCGCCGAGCCGGCGACGAACAGCGACGCCCCCGCTGCCGCGGTCGGGCCCGCGGTGGCGGCCTCGATTCCGCCGTCGACCTCGATCGTCGCGTCGCCGGCCAGCGCCGCGAGACGGCGGACCTTGTCGACCGAGCCGTCGATGAACTCCTGCCCGCCCCAGCCCGGGTTGACGGTCATGCAGAGCACGAGGTCGGCGTCGTCGCGCAGCTCGCTCACCGCGTCCGCCGGGGTACCGGGGTTGATCGCGACACCAGCCAGGCAGCCGAGCTCGCGGATCGCCGCCAGGGTGCGGCTGGCGTGCGGAGTCGCCTCGTCGTGGAAGGTGATCGAGTCGGCGCCGGCGGCGGCGAAGGCCTCGATGTGGCGCTCCGGCGCCTCGATCATCATGTGGACGTCGACCGCGCCCCCCGCGGCATGCACCCGGTCGGCGATCGAGTCGGCGACCAGTGGCCCGATCGTGATCGGCGGGACAAAGTGCCCGTCCATCACGTCGACGTGGATCACCCGCGCCCCGGCCTCCATCACCTCGTCGACCTGGGCGCCGAGCCGCGAGAAGTCGGCCGAGAGGATCGAGGGGGCGACCCGGCGCTCGCCCAGCAGCTCCGCGATCCGCTCGCTCATATCGGCCTCAGCATGGAGTCTCCGCACATCTGGCAGGTCATGTCCTCGGTGCTGCTCATCCGGGCGATCGTCTGGTGCTCGCCGCAGTTCGGGCACTGCGAGACCAGCTCAAAGCGGCGCAGACAGTACACGCAGCGGAAGCGGCCCGGAAGCTGGGTCGGGCGCAGCCACGGCTCCGAGCAGCTCGGGCAGTTGGCCCGCCGCAACATCGCCTATCGCCTCACCGCTGCGCTCATCGCTCTCCATCATCCCTTCTCAGTCGGCAGATGAAGAATCCGGTCGTGCCGTCGCGGTCGGGACGAACCTGCAGGCAGCGCGGGTCGTGGGGCGAGGCGAGGCCGGGAGCGCGGGCGCCGAGGTCATCGACGGCAAGCTGCGGCGCCTCCCCCGCCGCGGCGGCGTCGAGCAGCGCCTCGACTCTGTCCTCGCTCTCGCGACGCGAGATCGTGCAGGTCGCGTAGACCAGGGTGCCGCCGGGGCGCAGCGCCGCGGCGGCGCGGGCGAGGATGCGCCCCTGGAGCTCGGCAAGGCGCTCGATCGTGCGCGGCGACTTGCGCCAGCGGGCGTCGGGGCGGGAGGCGAGCGCACCGAGGTCCGAGCACGGCGGATCGACCAGGACCCGGTCGAAGCCGGACGCCATCCCCGCCTCGGTCGCGTCGGCCTCGACCACGGTGACGCAGCGCAGGCCGAGCCGGCTCGCCTGCCGGGCCACCTCCGCCGCCCGCTCCGGGTCGGGCTCGACCGAGATCGTCTCGCCGCGGTCGCCCATCCGGGCGGCGATCTGGCCGGTCTTGATCCCGGGGCCGGCGCAGAGGTCGAGCAGGTGCTCACCCGGCCGGGGGTCGAGCACCTCAACCACCGCGGCGGAGCCGCGGCTCTGCGGGGTCAGCTCGCCCGACGCGACCCGCTCGGGGACGGCGGCGCCGGTGCGGCCGGCGACCGTCAGCAGCTCCGGAGCGGCGAGTGGCCAGGGCCCCTGCGCCGGGCTCGCCTCCAGCCCGGCCTCGCGAAGAGCCTTCGCCATCGCATCGCGGTCGATCCTCATCCTGCTCACCCGCAGCGCCAGCTCGGCCGGCCGGTTGCAGCCGGCGAGCAGCGAGCGGGCATCGCCGGCCCCCAGCTCCCGCCACCACATCCGTGCCAGCCAGAGCGGGGCCGAATGCGCGATCGCGGCCCGCTCCGGGGTCGAGTCGTCGCCGAGCAGCGAAGCGGTCAGCGACTCGCGCTCGCGCGCGGCGCGGCGCAGCACCGCATTGACCAGGCCGGCGGCGTGCGCAGCGCCGGCCGCCTTGGCCAGCTCGACCGCCTGATCGACCGCGGCGTGGTCCGGGATCGCGTCGGCGAACAGCAACTCGTAGAGGCCGAAGCGCAGCGCGGCGAGAACCGGTGGGTCGAGCAGGCGGGTGGAGCGCTCGGCGAGTTGCTCAATCGCGGCGTCGCTCGTCCCGCGCCGCTGCACCGAGCCATAGGCGAGGCGCTGGGCGCGGGCCCTTTCGCGACCTTCCAACCCCTGCTCGTCGGCGGCCTCCCGAAAGGCGCGCTCGGTATGGGCGCCGTCCTCGAAAGTCGCCCGCAGCGTGTCGAAGGCGAGCGCCCGCGCGGGATCGATCACAGCAATTCCTCCCGCTTCGCTCGCGGCGCGCAGAACCAGAGATGCTCGCTTGCTCGCTCCGCGCTCACAGCACCGGCACGGGGTGACCGCGCAGGTAGGCGTCTGCGGTCATCGGCCTGCCACCGGGCGGCTGCATCACCTCGAGCCGCAGCGCGCCGCGACCGCAGCCGAGCAGCAGCGCCCCCCACTCGGCCCTGACCTCGCCGGGCTTGACGGCGACCTCGACCGCTCGGGCGCGGCGCACGCCGAGCCGCTCGCCGTCCCCGACCTCGAGGTAGGCGCCGATGTGCGGGGTCAGGGCGCGGACCGTGCGGGCCAGCTCGGGGGCCGGCCGGCGGGGGTCGAGGCGGCGCTCGGCCGGGTCGATCCTCTCCGCGTAGGTCGCCCCGGCGTCGTCCTGGTCGACGAACTCCAGCCGGCCCGCCCCGTAGAGGTCGAGGGCCCGGACCAGCAGCTCGCCGCCGAGCGCCGCGAGGCGCGAGGAGAGGCTCTCGAAGTCGTCCTCCGGCCCGATCGCGACCTCTTCGCGCAGGGCGACCGGACCGGCGTCGAGTGCGGCGGTCACCCGCATCACACAGACGCCGGTGCGCTCGTCGCCGGTCATGATCGCCCGCTCGATCGGCGCCGCGCCGCGCCAGCGCGGCAGCAGCGAGGGATGGACGTTGAGCAGCGGCAGCTCGGAGAGCAGCGGCTCGCAGATCAGCTGGCCGAAGGCGCAGACCCCGACCGCCTCGGGCCGGGCGGCGCGGATCCGCTCCAGCGCCGCCTCGTCGTTGACGCTCTCGACCTGCAGCAGCTCGATCCCCAGCTCGGCGGCCGCCTCGGCGGCGGGAGGCGACGCGCTGCGCCGGCCGCGGCCACGCGGGCGGTCGGGCGGCGTCACCACCAGCGACGGACGTTGGGGCGAGGCGGCGAGCCGCTCGAGGACGGCGGCCGCGAAATCCGAGGTTCCGAGGTAGACGGTCCTCACGCGTCGGCGCGGGGCTCGCGATGGTGCTCGCCGCCGCCCGTCGTCGGCTCGACGTCCGGAGCCGGCGGCGCGTAGCTGCCGCCTTCGCGCAGCGCCCGCAGCGCCGCTTTCCGCTGCTCACGCGGCGCCCGGTCGAGGATCAGGACCCCGTCGAGATGGTCGATCTCGTGTTGCAGCACCCGGGCCTCGAGGCCCGACGCCTCGATCGTCAGCCGCTCGCCCTCGAGGTCGAGGGCGCCGATCCGGGCGTGCAGGGGCCGCTCCACGTCCATCGCCACCCGCGGCAGGCTGAGGCAGCCCTCCTCGGCGACGAGCGCCTCCTCCGAGAGCCACTCGATCGCGGGGTTGACCAGCGCGGTCGGCGGGCAGTCGGGACCGGCCTGGAAGACGAGCACGCGGCGCAGCAGGCCGAGCTGGGTCGCGGCGAGGCCGACCCCCATCGCGTCGCGCATGATCGCGATCATCCGCTCGGCCTCGGCCCGCAGCTCGGGCCCGACCTCGGCGATCGGCGAGGCCCTGCTGTTCAGCACCGGGTCGCCGAACTTGACCACCTTCGCCAGCGCCGCTTCGCGCCGCCCGACCAGCTCGGCTTCCAGCTCCTCGCGCTCGGTTCCGGCCTCGACGGCCACCTCATCGCTCATCGGATCGATTGTATGGATCGAACCCGTTCGCTACTGAGGGTCGATGTCGACGCCGATCGCGACCCCGCGCAGGGAGCGGTCGGCGGCCAGGCGCTCGACCGCGGCGCCGATCGCCTCGACGGTGGCGTCGCGGTCCTCGGACTTCGTGAGCAGGCGACGGCGGTGGCGGTTGCGGACGCGGAACATCGGCGCCGGGCCGAGCAGGTCGGTGTCGCCGGGCATCGTGTCGCGGAGCAGGCCGGCGAGCTTCGAGGCGGCCTCTTCGAGGCGCGGCTCGGACTCCGCCTTGAGCACGACCCGCGCCAGGTGGGAGAACGGCGGGTAGCGCAGCGCGCGGCGGCGCTCCAGCTCCTCGGCGAGGAAGCCTGCCGAGTCGTGGCCGGCGGCGCAGGCAATGCTCGGCGCTGCGGGGGCGAGGGTCTGGACGATCACCTTGCCCCCCGCCTCGCCGCGACCGCTGCGGCCGGCGAGCTGGGCGACCATCGCGAAGGTGCGCTCCCCGGCACGGAAGTCGGGGAAGCGCAGGGTCGCGTCGGCGTCGACGATCGCGCTCAGCGTCACCTCCGGGAAGTCGTGACCCTTGGCGACCATCTGGGTGCCGACCAGGACGCCGCTCTCGGCCTCACCGAAGCCGGCGAGGATGCGGGCGTGGGCGCCGCGGCCGGCGGCGACATCGGAGTCGAGGCGGAAGACCGGCATCGGGTCGAGCCGCTCGGCCAGCATCGCCTCGAGCTGCTCGGTCCCGACCCCGGCACGCGAGAGGGTCGTCGAGTCGCAGTCCGGGCAGGCGCGCGGCAGCGGCTCGGCGTGGGCGCAGTGGTGGCAGACGAGCCGGCCCGCGTGGCGGTGGACGACCAGCGAGACGTCGCAGTTGGGACAGTCCCAGTGGCGCCCGCAGGAGCGGCAGGTCAGCCAGGGCGCGAAGCCGCGCCGGTTGACCATCACGATCGCCTTGGCGCCCGCCCGGCGCACCTCCTCCAGCGCCGCCCAGGTATCGGTGTGCAGCGGCCCGGAGCGCGAGTCCGCGTCGCGCATGTCGAGCAGCTCGACGGGCGGCATGCGGCGGCCGTCGACCCGACGCGGCAGCTCGACTCGCGGCAGCTCGAGCCAGGACTCGGGACGCGGCGTCGCGGTGCCGGCGAGCAGCGCCGCGCCGCTCTGCGCGGCGCGGTGGCGGGCGACGGCGCGGGCGTCGTAGCAGGGGTCGCCCTCCTGCTTGTAGGAGGGGTCGTGCTCCTCGTCGACCACGATCAGGCCGAGGTCGCGGACCGGGGCGAAGACGGCGGAGCGGGGTCCGACGCAGACGCTCGCCTCGCCGTCGCGCAGGCGGCGCCACTCGTCGTAGCGCTGGCCCGGCGTCAGCGCCGAGTGCAGGACCGCGAAGCGATCGCCGAGCCGCGCCCGGAAGCGCGCCACCGTCTGCGGAGCGAGCCCGATCTCCGGGACGAGGACGATCGCGCCGCGGCCGCGGGCAAGCGCCGCCTCGACCGCCGCCAGGTAGACCTCGGTCTTCCCCGATCCGGTCACCCCGTGCAGGAGCACGCTGCGCGGCGCCCCGGCCTCGCCGTCGAGCGCCGCGACGATCGTCTCGACCGCACGCTGCTGCTCGGCCAGCAGCCGCGGGCGAGCCGTCGCGGCGGCGCCGACCTCCGGGTGCTCGAGCGGCGGCCGGGAGCGCCGCTTGCGAACCCCGACCCCGGGAGGCAGGACCAGCCGCAGGCCGCGGGAGGGGGTCGAGCAGTACTCGCGGGCCACCCAGAGCCCGAGCCGCACCAGCTCGGCCGGGACCCCCGCCTCGAGCGCCTCCAGGGGCTCGGCCAGCCGCTCCGGCGGCAGCTCGGAGGTCGCCGCGAGAGCGACGACGACGCCCAGCTCCCGCCGTCGCCCGAACGGCACCCGCACGACGCTGCCCACCTCGAGCCCCGCCATCTCGGCCGGCAGCCGGTAGTCGAACGGGCCGCGCAGCGAGCGGGCGGTGGTCAGCGGCTCGACCTTGGCGATCACCGGCCTACGGTATGAGTGAACGCGGACGGCGCGGCTATCCTCACGTCGTAGCGATGAGCGGTCTCAACCTCAGCCCCGGCGAGCGGGTGATATTCCGGGGGCACCCCTCGTGGCGGGCGATTCTCGGCTTCTACCTGAAGGGGATCGCGATCGCCGCCCTCGCCGGGCTGCTCGCGAAGCTGTTCGGCGCCGGCGCGGGGACCGTCTTCCTGATCGTCCTGGCGGTGATCGCCCTCACCGTCCTCGCCGGCTTCGTGAAGCGGGTCGCCACCACCTACACGATCACCGACCGCCGCCTCAACATCAAGCGCGGCATCGTCTCGCGGGAGATCCAGGAGACGCGGCTGGAGCGCGTGCAGAACGTCAACTACCGCCAGTCGGTCTACCAGCGGATCATGCAGATCGGCGACGTCGACTTCGACACCGCCGCCACCGACGACTACAACTTCATCTTCAGCGGCGTCGCCGACCCGGGCGAGGTCGTGCACCGCGTCGACCAGGCGACCGGCGCTTCGGCGTCGGGGCCGCACGGGCTCGGCGAGCCGCAAACGCCGAGCTAGCGCCGATCCCGGCAGGGGTGGAGCGTCTTGTACTTTTTCCGCGGCGACGCCCACGGACAGCCGCCCGCTGTCTTCGGAAAAAGTCAAGCGGAACCCCAGCCGGGGCCGGCGCTCAGGCAGACGCGACGGTCGCCGAGCTCGCCGCCTCGCGCAGCGCGTCCGCCCGGTCGGTCCGCTCCCAGGTGAAGTCCTCGTCCTCGCGGCCGAAGTGGCCGTAGGCGGCCGTCTTCTGGAAGATCGGCCGGTGCAGGTCGAGGTAGCGCCGGAAGGCGCCCGGCCGCAGGTCGAACTCGGCTTCGACCAGGCGCGAGATCTCCCGGTCGGGCAGCGCGCCGGTGCCGAAGGTCTCGACCATCAGCGAGACCGGCCTGGCGACGCCGATCGCGTAGGCGACCTGCACCTCGCAGCGCTGCGCAAGCCCCGCGGCGACGACGTTCTTGGCGACGTGGCGGACCGCGTAGGCGGCAGAGCGGTCGACCTTGGAGGGGTCCTTGCCGGAGAAGGCGCCGCCGCCGTGTCGGGCCATGCCGCCGTAGGTGTCGACGATGATCTTGCGGCCGGTGAGGCCAGCATCGCCGACCGGCCCACCGATCACGAACTTGCCGGTCGGGTTGACGAGGAAGCCCTCGCGCAACTCGTCCTCGTCGAACCTGCCGCTCACTTCGGCCGAGAGCACCGGAATCACGACGTGCTGCCAGAGGTCGGGCTTGATCGTCTGCTCCGAATCGACCTCCGCCGCGTGCTGGGTGGAGATCAGCAGTTTCTCGACCCGCACCGGGCGGCCTTCGGCGTAGCGGACAGTGACCTGGGTCTTGCCGTCCGGCCCGAGGTAGCCCAGGGTGCCGTCCTTGCGCACCGCGGCAAGCCGCTCGGCCAGCCGATGGGCGAGATGGACAGGCATCGGCATCAACGCCTCGGTCTCGTCGGTGGCGTAGCCGAACATCATCCCCTGGTCGCCGGCCCCTGCCTGCAGCAGCTCGTCGCCGCTCGAGCCGGTCCGCGTCTCGTAGGCGGCGTCGACCCCCTGGGCGATGTCCGGCGACTGCTTGTCGAGCGAGACGAGCACGGAGATGTGGTCGCAGTGGTAGCCGTAGTCGCCGTGGTCGTAGCCGATCTCGCGGATCGTGTCGCGGACCAGCTCGGGCACGTCGAGGTGGACGTCGGTCGAGATCTCCCCGGAGACGACCGCCATCCCGGTGTTGACCAGGGTCTCGCAGGCGACGCGCCCCCCGGGGTCGCCGGCCATCACGGCGTCGAGGACCGCGTCGGAGATCTGGTCGCAGACCTTGTCCGGGTGACCCTCGGTTACGGACTCGGAAGTGAAGAGGTACTCGCCCTCGGCGAGCGGTTCATTAGTTGACATGGCGGGAAGCGTACCGGGGAGTGCGTGGCCAAGCAGATCGGTGGACGCAGGGAGCGTGGCGTGCTCTGCACGCGAGCGACCGAGGACGCCGATATGCGCCGTGCCACGCGCTCACCGGCGGCCGGTGTGCGGGATGAAATCGATGATCAGCGGAACGCCCTCCAGGCCGTAGGCCTCACGCATCCGGTTCTCCAGGTGGTAGGCCCAGTCGCGGACGAGCAGGCGGCGGTCGTTGACCTGGATCGCGATCCGCGGCGGCCGCTCCCCCACCTGCGCGGCGTAGTAGAGGCGGAGGCGGCGGCCGCGCCGGGCCGGCGGCGGCGTCCTCGCCACCGCCTCGGTGACGAAGCGGTTCAGCTCCGGGGTGGGGATCCGCCCCGCGGCGCGGTCGGCCAGCTCCAGCGCCCTCGGCAGCAGGCTGGCGACGTTGCGACCGCCCGTCGCCGAGCAGGTGATCACCGCCGGTCGCAGCCGCAGCTTGCGCTCGACCCGGGCGCGGGCGTCGTCGACGTCGGTCGCCGTGGCGTCCCACTTGTTGAGGGCAAGCAGCACCGCGCAGCCGGCCCGCATCGCCAGCCCGCCGATCCGCAGGTCCTCGGCGGTGATTCCCTCCGACGCGTCGCAGACGACGATCGCCACGTCGGCCCGCTCGACCGCCAGCTCGGAGCGCAGCTGGGCATAGTAGTCGACCGTGCCGGCGACCTTGGAGCGGCGCCGCAGGCCGGCCGTGTCGACCAGGACGACGGGGCGCCCCTCGACCTCCAGCTCGGTGTCTATCGCGTCGCGAGTCGTGCCGGCCCGCTCGGAGACGATCACCCGCTCGGCGCCGACGAAGGCGTTGACCAGCGAGGACTTGCCGACGTTGGGGCGGCCGACCACGGCGACGCGGACGGGCTGCTCGCCCGGCGGGGGCGACGGCCGCTCGCCGAGCAGCTCGACCACGCGGTCGAGCAGGTCGCCGCTGCCGAGCCCGTGGGTGGCGGAGACGGCCAGCGGCTCGCCGAGGCCGAGCTTGTGGAACTCGGCGGTCAGGTGCTCGTCCTCGGGCCGGTCGACCTTGTTGACGGCGACCAGCACCGGCGCCTCGCCGCCACGCAGCGTCCGGGCCAGCTCCGCGTCGCCGGCCCGGACGCCGGCGCGGCCGTCGACGATGAGCAGCGTCAGGTCGGCCTCGGCGATCGCGATCCGGGCCTGGCGCTGCACGTCGGCCGCCAGCTCGCTCTCGTCACCGACGTCGATGCCACCCGTGTCGAGCAGCTCGAAAGCGCGGCCGTTCCACTCGCAGCGCACCCGCTTGCGGTCGCGGGTGACGCCCGGCTCGGCGTGGGTGACCGCCTCGCGGCCGCCCGCCAGGCGGTTGACCAGGGTGCTCTTGCCGACGTTGGGGAAGCCGACGACGGCGACGGTGGGCAGGCGACTCACGCGGAATCGTCTCCCTGTGACGAGTTGTTCTCGCATACCGACAACAACTCGTCACAACCCCTTCTTGCGGGCGAGGAAGACGACGCGGGCGACGACTTCGTCGAGCGCCAGCCCGGTAGTGTCGATCTCGACCGCGTCGGGGGCGGCGCGCAGGGCGCCGTGCTCGCGGCCCTCGTCGCGCTCGTCGCGCTTCATCTGCGCGGCCAGCACCGCAGCCTCGTCCTCGCCGCTCTGCGCGGCGCGGCGGCGGGCGCGCTCCTCGGCGCTCGCCGTGAGGAAGACCTTGAGCGGCGCCTCGGGGCTGACCACGGTGCCGATGTCGCGGCCCTCGGCGAGGTAGCGCCCGGCGGCGATCATCGTCCGCTGGCGAACCACCATCGCCGCGCGGACCGGCGGGTGAACGGAGACCCGCGAGGCGGCCTCGGTGACGCGCGGCTCGCGGATCTCGGCGCTGACCTCGCGCCCGTCCAGCTCGACCCGGTCCTCCCGCAGGTCGATCTCCAGCCCGTCCGCCAACCGGCCCAGGGCCGCGCCATCGCCGAGGTCCGCTCCACGTTCCAGCGCCGCCAGCGCCACGCACCTGTACATCGCCCCCGAGTCGAGGTAGGTGAAGCCGAGCGCCCGCGCGACCGCGCGCGCCACGGAGGACTTGCCGGCCCCGGCGGGCCCGTCGATCGCGATGACCATTCCCGCACAGTCTCGCGCTTCGCGGCGACGCTTAGGATGGACCGATCCCCAGCGGGATAGGTCCTCAGCCGCGCGGGCGGGCAGCCAGGAAGCGCTCCAGCCGCGCGTTGTAGGGGGCGCCGGTCGCGGGAACGTTGTGTCCCTTGCCCTCGATCACCGCGCGCTCGGCCCCGAGCGCCGCGGCGACGGTGTCGCAGACGGCCTCGAACACGGTCGAATGGCCGCCGGAGACCACCAGGGCGGGGATGCCCGCCTCGGCCAGCCGGGCCAGCGGCACCTCCGCCTCCCACGGCGGCCGCTCCTGCATCGCGTGCTCGGCCCCCAGCCGCAGCGACTCGGGCAGCTCCTCCGGCGTCTCGCGGACGGAGCCGGCCCCGGTCCGGAACATCTGCAGGAACGCCTCCGGGGTGAACGAGCCTTGGGTCGCGTAGAGAGCCTCGCCCTGGGCGATCATCTCCTCCGCCTCGAAGGAGGCGGCGAGCCGCAGCGCGCCGGGCTCGGACACGGTCAGCGAGAGCACCGCCTCGGGCCGCTGCGCGGCGGCGAGCAGGGCGATCACCGCCCCATAGGAGTGGCCCACCAGGTGCGCCCCCTCGCCGAGCAGCGCGGCGAACAGCGGCGCCTCGACCTCGAAGTCGCCGTGCTCGAGCGGCGGGCTGGCGCCGAAGCCGGGCCGGTTGGGCAGCACCAGCGTCCAGCGCTCGGCCAGCGGCCGCTGGCGGCGCCAGGCCAGCTCGGGGCCGACGACGCTGCCATGCACGAAGACGACCGGGGGGCCGGACCCGACCCTGGTCACGTCGAGCCGAGCGGCGCTCACGGGGTCATCCCCGGCTCTCGCCCGACAGCGAGGCGAGGTCGGCCTCGAAGCCCGGGTAGCTGACCGCGGCGGCCTCCATCCCATTCACCTCGACGCCTTCCCGCGAGGCGAGCCCGGCGATTGCGCCGAGCATCGCGATCCGGTGGTCGGCGTGGGAGTCGACCGCGCCGCCGCGCAGGCCGCCGGTCCCCTCGATCCGCATCCCGTCCTCGCGCGTCTCCACCGTGGCGCCGAGCGCGCTCAGCGCCGCGGCGACGGCGGCGATCCGGTCGCTCTCCTTGTGGCGCAGCTCGGCCGCATCGCGGATCGTCGTCTCGCCCTCCGCAAAGCAGGCGGCCAGCGCGACCAGCGGCAGCTCGTCGATCGCCAGCGGCACCTCGGCGCCGCCCACCTCGGTCCCCTTCAACTCCGATGCGTGGGAGACGATCGTGCCGATCGGCTCGCCGCCCTCTTCCCCTCCGGGCGAGACGTCGATCCGAGCGCCCATCCGCTCGAGGATCGCCAGCAGGCCGGTGCGGGTCGGGTTGAGGCCCACCCCCGACAGGGTGACTTCGCTCTCCGGCGCGAGCAGCCCGGAGACGATGAAGAAGGCGGCCGAGGAGAAGTCGGCGGGGACGACGAAGTGCTCGGGCGTCAGCCGCTCCGCCGGGCGGACGACGATCGCGTTGCCCTGGCGCTCGATCTCGGCGCCCGCCGACCGCAGCATCCGCTCGCTGTGGTCGCGGGTCGGCAGCGGCTCGAGGACCCGCGTCTCGCCCTCGGCCAGCAGGCCGGCGAACAGCAGGCAGGACTTGACCTGGGCGCTGGCGACCGGCAGCTCGTAGGAGATCCCGCGCAGCGGCGCCGCCTCGATCCGCAGCGGCGGCAGACGCTCCTCGCGGCAGCTCAGCTCCGCCCCCATCAGCCGCAGTGGCGCGACGACCCGGTCGACCGGGCGGCGCCGGATCGACTCGTCGCCGTCCAGCGTCCACGATCCCGCCTCCTGCCCGGCCAGCCAGCCCGGCAGCAGGCGCAGCAGGGTGCCGGCGTTGCCGACGTCGACCTCGGCGGCCCGGGCGCCGCGCAATCCAACCCCGCCGATGTACAGCCTCCACTGCCCCTTCTCGGCCCTGCCGAGAACGCGCGCGCCAAGCCCCTCGACCGCGGCCAGGGTCGAGCGGGTGTCGGCGGCGTCGAGGTAGCCCTCGATCGCCGTCTCCCCCTCGCCCATCGCGGCGATCAGCGCCGCCCGGTGGGATATCGACTTGTCGGACGGCGGGCGGAAGCTGCCGCGCAGCGGGCCGGAGGGCTCGAAGCGCCTGCCCATCCCGCCTACCCCCCGTCGCCGAGAACGCTCGCCGTGTGGCCGAGCTCGCGGACCAGCTCCGCGGCCCGCTCCGCCTGCTCGCCGCCGGCCACCCAGAGGGTGATCGCGCCCGACCTCATGTCGGCCGCCGGGTGCAGCGCCATGTCCTCGATGTTGACCCCCGCCTCGCCCAGGGCGAGGGCGAGCTCGGCGACCGTGCCGGGCCGGTTGGAGACGACGACCCGCAGCTCGCGCAGCGGCCCGGCGGCCAGCTCGGGCTCGAGCAGGCGGCGGCGGTCGGCCCCGGCCGCGGCGTGCCAGGCGGCGACGGCGCCGGGCTCGCCGGAGCAAATCAGCTCCCTCGCCTCGCCCAGCCGGGCGATGGCGTCGTCGATCGCGGCGACGACCGCCTCGCCGTTGGCGGTGAAGATGTCCCCCCAGATCGCCGGGTTGGAGCCCGCGACCCTGGTCGCGTCGCGGAAGCTCGGCCCGACCTCCGGCATCCGCTCGGAGTCTTCGGTCAGCACGGCCGCCGCCTGGCCTGCGAGCAGGTTGGCGAGCACGTGCGGCAGATGGCTGACCGTCGCCATCACCCGGTCGTGCGTCGCGGCGTCGATCGCCTGTGGCCGCGCCCCGAGGTCGGTGATTGTCCGCTGCAGGCGGTCGTAGAGGATGCCGCCGGAGCGCTCGGTCGGAATCAGGTACCAGCGGGCGCCCTCGAACAGGTCGGCGCGGGCGTTCTCCACCCCGACCGTCTCCGCCCCGGCCAGCGGGTGGCCGCCGATGAAGCGCTCGTCGTCACCCAGCTCGGCGACGATTCGCCGCTTGGTCGAGCCGGCGTCGCTGACCACAGTGTCGGGGCCGCTCGCCTCGAGCGCCGCCCGCGCCAGCTCGGGAAGGGCCGAGACCGGCCCCGCGCAGAAGACGACGTCGGCGCCGGCGCACGCCTCCCCGACCGAGGCGGCCGACCGGTCGATCGCCCCGAGCTCTTCGGCCCGCTCCAGGGTCGAGCGGTTCGGCCCCCAGCCAACCACCTCGCCCTCCAGCCGCCGCCGCGCAGCGAGCCCGATCGAGCCCCCGATCAGGCCCACCCCGAGGACGGCGACCTTCATGACAAAGCTTCCCGCTTCGTTCGCTGCGCGAAGAACCAGATATGCACGCTTGCTCGCTCCGCGCTCATAGGCCGCGCCGTGTCCGCACGGCGGCGGCCAGCCGCTCCAGCACCAGCGCCGTCTCCTCCCAGTCGATGCAGGGGTCGGTGATCGACTGGCCGTAGACGAGCGAGTCGGCGTCGCCGAGGTCCTGGCGGCCCTCGACCAGGAAGGACTCCAGCATCAGGCCGACGATCGTCCCGTTGCCGGCGGCCACCTGCTCGCCGATCCGACTCGCCGCGGCGATCTGCTTGGCGGGGACCTTTTCGCTGTTGTCGTGGGAGGCGTCGATCACCAGTCGCTCGGCGAGGCCGGCGGCGCGCAGCTTCTCGAGCGCGGCCGTGACGCCCTCGGGGCCGCAGTTGGGCGCGCCCCGGCCGCCGCGCAGGATGACGTGGCCGTCGGGGTTGCCGGCGGTGTGAAGGATCGCCGGCCGGCCGGCGTCGTCGATTCCGGCGAAGGCGTGCGGGGCCGCCGCGGCGCGGACCGCGTCGACCGCGACCTGGACGTTGCCGTCGGTGCGGTTCTTGAAGCCGATCGGCATCGAGAGGCCCGAGCCGAGCTGGCGGTGGATCTGGCTCTCGGTGGTGCGGGCGCCGATCGCCCCCCAGGCGACCGTGTCGGAGATGTACTGCGGGGTGATCGGGTCGAGGAACTCGCAGCCGACCTGCAGGCCGAGGTCGAGCACCTGGAGCAGCAGGGTGCGCGCCATCCGCAGACCGGCGTTGACGTCGCAGGAGCCGTCCAGGTAGGGGTCGTTGATCAGCCCCTTCCAGCCGGTCGTCGTCCGCGGCTTCTCGAAGTAGACGCGCATCGCGACCAGCAGGTCGTCGCGCAGCTCGGTCGCCGCCTCGGCCAGCCGCCCGGCGTAGTCGAGCGCCGCGTCGGCGTCGTGCACGCTGCACGGCCCGACCACGACCAGCAGCCGGTCGTCGCTGCGGTCGATGATCTCTCCCGCCTGCTCGCGGCCGCGCACCACCGCCGCCTCGCGCTCCTCGCCGAGCGGCAGGTCGCCGAGCAGCGCCACCGGCGGGACCAGCTCCACCACCCGCTCGATCCGCTGTTCGCGGACCCTGTCTCTCGTCTCACCCTGCATTTCCACGATCATCTTGCCGCCGCCTTTCTCCACTTTCGAGACTCTACTTTCCAAGCGGGCCTTGCCATGCGAGCGCGGGCATCGCGAAGCGCGCGAACCAATCGGACCGGCGCCCGGCCAACGCTCTATGGAAGCGGCACGACACCGCCAGGCCGGACGCCTAGCTAAATCGCCAGTAATAGGAGAGGCGAGCAGGGACGACCGCGGCGCCGGCGGCGCGAGCTTCGCAAGCGGTGTCGTCTGTTCGCTTCTTCACTACGTGACTTTGTAGCAGGTGAGGCGCGGTCAGTCGAGGTATGGCTCGATCCATTCGCGGAATGGCTCGATGAAGTCGTCGGCGGTGCTGCTAACTACGCGGGCTGCGCGATGGACGTCACCCGCCGGCATCCCCAGGTATTGGTGCTCAAGCTGTGAGCGAGCCCTCTGTCCTTTCTCGAGCCGTCGGCAAACGTCGCCATCGATGACGCCGGCATCGCGAAGGGCGTCGAAGCAAGGCTTTGCCTTCGAGTCGTCGTCGCCGCGGGGCCCAGTCGGAAGTTCCGCCAGCCGAGCAGCGTTCACCGCCAGGTCGGTGAGGAAGTTTTGGACCCGTCCGACGGCCCTCTCGACGCTCTGCACGCGGTTGTAGCGACTGAGATCGTCGGCTGAGTCGTAGGCCTCTTTGAATCGGGCCAGATCGAAATCGTCCCCGAATTCGCTCATCGCCATCTCCAGCGCGGCACGTTGGCGTGGGAAATCCTCCAGGTGGCCCACGATACGGCGCGCAAACCGCTGCCGCTCTGCTTGACGCGGGCCGCCCCTGCTCATCGTCGTTCGGCCAGTAAGCGGTCGATGCCCGCAAGCGCGTTTCGCTTGCGCTTGGCATCGCGTTCCCTGCCCCTTCGTCGCAAGCTTGGCAAGCGCTCCGTTAGCGCAGGCCACGCACCCCTGCGGTCGACGAGCACCCGCCCCTCCGAAAGGGCAATGGCGAGAAAGGTCGGGTCCTCTTCTGCGTCCTCGAGCCGGATGACGTCCACCGATCTTCCCACCGCGCCTTCCAGATCAATCGCGAGATCTAACACTCGATCGAAGCTCGAATCCCGCAGATCGGCGATCACGTCAACGTCGCTGCCCTCCGTGTCGTCGCCCCTCGCCGCCGAGCCGAAGAGCAGCGCGAAGCGAACGTTGTGTTCGGTGCGAAGGACTGCGCGCAACTTCGCGATCAGCGGCCAGCGCCGCCGGATGTAGAGCCTCTCCGACAGCGGCAGCTCGAGAACGCGCGGCGAGGGCCGGCTTGCTTTGAGAGCACCGTCATTCACCGCTCGCCTCAGCGTGCGCTCGTTGACCCCCACTTCGCCGGCAAGGTTGTTCAGAGCAGTTATATGTCCATTGTAGTAGGTCTATATGTCCGTTATTTCTAGATATGCGTCCAATCGATCGAAGGAACACGCAGCCAAACGGTGTCCATGGCGCATCCGGGCTTGGCTCAGCCGTCAGTTGGAGCCGAGCAGCTCGCCGATCGCGGCGAGGAAGCGGTCGTCCTCGGCCGGGGTGCCGTAGCTGACCCGGATGTGGCCGGACTCGCCGAGCGGGGTGCCGGCGCGGACCGCGATCGAGCGCTCGGCGAGGCCAGCCACCACCTCGTGCTCGTCGGCGTCGCCGAGGTCGATCCACGAGAAGTTGGTCTGCGTCTCGGTGGTGGCGAGGCCGAGCTCGCGCAGTCTCTCCTCGACCCGGGTCCGCTCGGCGATCGTCTGCTCGACGCGTCGCACGACGTCGTCCTCGTGCAGGACGGCCTCGGCGGCCGCCGCCTGGGCGATGGCGTTGACGCTGAACGGCTGGCGCACCGCGTCGACCGCGGCGCGGAACTTCGCCGAGCCGATCGCGAAGCCGATCCGCAGCCCGGCCAGGCCGTGGGACTTGCTGAAGGTGCGCAGCAGGACCAGGTTGGGGAACTCGGCGAGCAGGTCGACCGTCGTGTCGGGGTCGTCGTCGGTCTGGAACTCGACGTAGGCCTCGTCGAGGGCGATCGTCACGTGGCCCGGGATCCGCTCGCAGAAGGCCGCCACCTCGGAGGCCGGCAGGTGCGTCGCGGTCGGGTTGTTGGGGTTGCAGACGATCGCCAGCTGGGTCGCCGCGGTCACCTCGGTCGCCATCGCGTCGAGGTCGTGGGCCTCGCCCTCGGCAAGGGGCACGCGGATCTCCCGCGCCCCGGTCAGCGCCGCCAGGTGCGGGTACATCGAGAAGGAGGGCCAGGCGTAGAGAATCTCGGCGCCCGGCTCGCAGAGCGCCTCGGCGGCGGCGAGCAGGATCTCGCAGGAGCCGTTGCCGACGGCGATCCGGCCGGGCTCGGTCTCGTAGCGCTCGGCGAGGCGGCGCCGCAGCAGGGTGGCATCGGGGTCCGGGTAGCGGTTCATCGCCCCCGCGGTGGCCTGGATCGCCTCGACCACCTTCGGGTGCGGCGGGAAGCAGGACTCGTTCGAAGCGAGCTGGGCGATCTCGCCGGCGGCGATCTCCTCCGGCGCCTGCCCGGTCGGCACCCCGGCCTGGTACCCCGGGATGCGGGCGAGCTTGTCCGCGAAGCTGACGGTCATCCACCCATTGTGGCCGACGCCGGCCCTACTGGGCGGCGTGGAGGTCCGAGCGCAGCTCCTGGGTCACGCCGAGGTAGGCGTGCGCCGGGACGTGACCGACCGGCGCGTAGTAGTGGACCATCGCCCGGATCACCCGCGGCATCGCGCCCGGGACGGGGATCTCGCGGCTGCAGAGCAACGGCACCGCGTCGAGCCCGAGCCCGCGGGCGGCGACCGCGGGGAATTCGGCGTCGAGGTCGTCGGTTGTCGTGAACAGACAGCTGACCAGGGCCTCCGGGTTCAGCTCGTTGCGGTCGAGCAGCTCCCGCATCAGCTCGGTTGTCGCCGCGGCGATCGACTCGGCGTCGTTGGCCTCCGCCTGGACGGCGCCGCGCACCGCGAAGAGCCGCTGCTGATCGGAGTCCGCGCTCACGGTCCCGCATCTTCCCAAAGCTTCGCGACTTCGTCCGCGGTGAGGCGGCGCGCCCCGCCCTCGGGCAGGTCGCCCAGCTCGACCGGGCCGAAGCTGACGCGGCGCAGCGCCGCCACCTCGTTGCCGACCGCCTCCGTCATGCGACGCACCTGGCGGTTGCGGCCCTCGCGCAGGACGATCTCGATCTGGCGCTCGCCGAGCCGGCGGACCTCGGCCGGCGCGGTCGGGCCGTCGTTCAGGTCGACACCGGTGGCAAGTCGACGCAAGTCAGCCTCGGAGGGCGGACGCCGCAGCTCGATCCGGTAGGTCTTGGGGACTTCGTAGCGGGGATGGGTGAGCCGGTTGGCGAGCTCCCCGTCGTTGGTCAGCAACAGCAACCCGGTCGAGTCGGCGTCGAGCCGGCCGACCGGGTACAGGCGGACGGCCGAGTCGACCAGCCCGACCACCGCCGGCCTGCTGCCCGGCTCGCGGGCGGTAGAGACCACCCCGGCCGGCTTGTTGACCGCCCACACCTCCCGCGGCTCCGTGCCCACCAAGCTCCCATCGACCCGCACCTCGTCGCCCTCCCCCACGTCCCGCGCCGGATCTCTTTCAACCTCGCCGCCGACCGTGACCCGACCGGCGCCGACGATCTTCTCTGCCATCCGCCGGGAGGCCACCCCACCGTGGGCCAGGAATTTCGCCAGTCGCACTAGGAGCCCATCCCGGTGGGGGTGGAACGTCTTGTACTTTTTCTGCGGCAAGGCTGACGGACAGCCACCGACTGCCTTCGGAAAAAGTTAAGTGAAACCCCTACCGGGATGGGCTCTCAGCCTCGATATCGGGGGCGGAAGCACCGGGGCAAGGCTCACCGTTCACTCAGCGCGCTGTTCGCCGGCCTTCAAGAGGCGCTCGCGCAACTCCCGCTCGTCCTCGGGGGTCGGGTCGAACTTCGAGGGGTCGGGCAGCTGGTCGAGGCCCGGGAGGCCGAAGAGCCGCTCGAACAGCTCCGACGTCTTGAACAGCGCGGCGCCGAACTGCGAGCGGCCCGACTCCTCGATCAGACCGCGCTCGGACAGGGTCTGCACCGCAGACTCCGAGGAGACGCCGCGGATCCGCGCCACCTCGGGCCGCGAGACGGGCTGCAGGTAGGCGACGATCGCCAGCGTCTCGGCCTGCGCCTGGGTGAGCGGCGGGGTGCGCGGCTTGGCCAGCAGTCGGCGCGCCGCCGCCTCGCTGTCCGGGTCGCTGGCCAGCGAGAAGCCGCCCCCCACCTCGCGCAGCACGACGCCGCGGCGGCCCTTGCCGAGGTCCTCGCGCAGCACGTCGAGGGCCTCGGCGACCTGGCCCTCGGTCGCCTCGGCGGCCTCGGCCAGGTCGGCCACCGAGACCGGCTGCGGCGAGAGGAAGAGCAGGGCCTCGATCGTGCGGGACAGGTCGCTCACGCCCCCTGCGCCCCCCGCCTGCGGATCTCGATCGGACCGAGCGGCCGGGCCTGCCTCCAGGTCAGCTCTCCCTTGCGGTACAGCTCGAGCAGGGCGAACAGGGTCACCGCCTGGGTGAGCCGGTCCTCGCCCCCGAACTGCTCGTCGAAGTCGATGCTGGCATGGCCGGAGAGGGCGTCGCGCAGGGCGCGCAGCCGCCGCTCGAGCGAGACGGTCGGCCTGATGTGGCCGACGTCGAGTGGCGGCGGCGGCTCCAGCAGCTCGCCGAGTGCGGCGGCGAGCCGCTCGGGGTCGTAGACCGCGGTCGCCGCCTCGACGGCGACGCGGCGCAGGGCGGACGGCAGCGGCGCCGAGCGGTACAGGTAGCCGCGCGCCGCCTCGAAGCGCTCGCTCAGCATCGCCGCGGCGTCGCGGAAGCGGCGGTACTCGAGCAGCCGCGCCAGCAGCTCCTCGACCGCCTCCTCGGGGGCCAGCTCCTCGATCCCCTCCTCGGCGCCGGGCAGCAGCAGCCGCGACTTCAGCTCCAGCAGCGCCGCGATCAGCACCAGGAACTCGGTCGCCACCTCCAGCTCCAGCTCTCCCTCGCGCTCCAGGTGCGCGACGTAGGCGACCACGACCTCGCCCAGCTCGACCTCCAGCAGGTCGACCTCCTCGCGCAGCAGGACCGCGATCAGCAGGTCGAACGGCCCGGCGAAGACGTCGAGCTCGAGGTCGAGGTCGGCGACGGCCATCGTCTAAGACTAGGTCGACGGGCCGATGCCCATGCGCTCGCGCACCTCGGTCAGGGTGCGCGAGGCGATTACGCGGGCCTTTTCGGCGCCGGCGGCGAGCGTCTCCTCCAGCGCCGCCTGGTCGGGGCGCAGCTCCGCGTAGCGCTCGCGGACCGGCGCCAGCAGCTCGACCACGCCCTCGGCCGTCGCCTTCTTCAGGTCCCCGTAGCCGGACCCTTCGAACTCCGCCTCAACCTCGCCCGGAAAGTCGCCACGAGCGACGGCGAGGATTTCGATCAGGTTGCTCACCCCGGGCTTGTCCTCCGAGCGGACGATCTCCCGGCCCGAGTCGGTGACCGCGCTGCCCAGCTTCTTGCGGATCGCCTCCGGCTCGTCGAGCACGTAGACCGTCCCTGCCTCGGTCGCGCCGGTGGTCGACATCTTCTTCTCCGGCTGCTGCAGGTCCATGATCCGCGCCCCGACCTCCGGGATGCGGTGCTCGGGCACGACCAGGGTCTCGCCGAAGCGCTCGTTGAAGCGGCGGGCGATCTCGCGCATCAGCTCGACGTGCTGGCGCTGGTCCTCGCCGACCGGCACCTCGGTCGCCCGGTAGGCGAGCACGTCGGCGGCCATCAGCACCGGGTAGAAGAAGAGCGCCGCCGAGACAAGCTCGCGCTGGCGTGCCGACTTGTCCTTGAACTGGTGCATGCGGTTGAGGTCGCCGTGCGCGGTGACCGCCGACAGCAGCCAGGTCAGCTCGGCGTGCTCGAGCACGTCGGACTGGCGGAGGAGGATGCAGCGGTCGGGGTCGAGCCCGGCGGCGAGCAGGATCGCGGTCGTGTCGTAGAGCCGCTCGCGCAGCTCGGCCGGGTCGTAGGCGACCGAGAGCGCGTGCAGGTCGACGATGCAGAAGACCGCCGGACTGCCGCGCTCCTGCCCCTCGACGTACTGGCGGATCGCGCCGATGTAGTTGCCGAGGTGCTTGCGGCCGGTCGGCTGGATACCCGAGAAGATCACGGGGGCGGTCATTGGTAGTCAGGGGCGCAGTACCCGAGCGGGCCTGTTTCCCCATTCCCCTTTCAATCCGTGCGTGCGGTTTTCCCGCACACGGCTTACCGATGATCTTCTTGGCATGGCTACGCGACCTCCGGATATCGAATCGTTCCTCGCAGGCGGTGAAGGCCCAGCCCCCAAAACCACGCGCTCTCCCAGGTCTCCAACTGGCCCGCCCGCAGGTTACGGCCGTAGCGCTTTCGCATCAGGCCACGCAGCCTGCGCCAGGCGTAGCTGTCGATCTGGTTGAACTTGACGGCTGAGTTCCCGCTGCGAAAGTAGCTGCCCCAGCCGCGCAGGAGAGGATTCAGGTCCGCGATCACCTCGCGGATGTCTGCGACTCCTGTGCGGTTGCGGCCGGTGCGGGCTTTGATCTTCTCGCGGATGCGCTTCATCGAGCGGGCCGAGGGCCAGCGGTGGAGGTAATAGCGGCGGATGCCGCGCTCCATCAGCTTGCCCGAGGCCTTGGCCCGGAAGTGCCAGCCGAGGAAGTCGAAGCCCTCGCGGCCTTCTCTGAGGTCGACTACCTTCGTCTTGTCGGGATGCAGCTCGAGCCGAAGCTCGGCGAGGACCTCCCTCGCCTTGGCCTCGGCCGCCCGCGCCTCGGCCTCGGTGCGACAGAGCACGACGAAGTCATCCGCGTAGCGGACGAGCCTCCCCGGACCCGACGCAAAGGCCTCGTCGAGGGCGTGCAGGTAGACGTTGGCAAAGAGCGGGCTGATCACGCCGCCCTGGGGCGTGCCGGCGACCGTCTGCCGGTGCTCCCCTGCCTCCATCACGCCTGCGGCGAGCCACTTGCGGCAGAGCTTCAGCACCCGCCGGTCCGAGATCCGCTCGGCCAGTCGGGCCACGAGAATCTCGTGGTCGATCTGCCCGAAGCAGTCGCGGATGTCCGCCTCGAAGGCCCAGCCGTTGCCGTCGATGAACCCCTTGCGGAGCTCCTCGGCGGCATCGGTGGCCGAGCGCTTGGGCCTGTAGCCGAAGGAGGCCTCGGTGAAGTCGGCCTCGAAGATCGGCTCCAGGACCATTCGCGCAGCCTGCTGGGCGATTCGGTCGCGAACGGTGGGGATGCCGAGCGGCCGCTTTCTGCCGTCCGGCTTGGGGATGTCCACCCGCCTTGCGGCGGAGGGACGGTAGGTGCCTTCGCGGAGGTCGCGTTGCAGCTCGGCCAGCAGCCGCTCTGCTCCGTATTCCTCCACTGCCGCCAGGGTCACTCCGTCGATCCCGGCGGCACCCTTGTTGGAACGAACCCGCTTCCATGCCTCCTGGAGGATGTCACCCCTCCAGATGCGGTCATAAAGGGCGTGGAAGCGGCGATTCGGAGATCGCTTGGCTGCTGCCCATAGCTTGCGTTGAAGTCCTCGCACCTTTGGGCGGCGAGGGGTCGTGAGGACCATTTCGCTCGCCTCCCCGTCGCCGGGATGGCTACCGGCGGGGTCGTTGATGCCGCTCGTGGCGGTCATGCCTGGCGCTTACCTTCTCCGCTCGCGCGATCAAAGCGGGGGCCCTTCGCTCCCGGCACGTTGTTCTGCGCGCCGATCGGCACTACTACGGCCCCCTCGGACTCCCGCTGCCCTCCGTCCCCTTTGGCCTTCGGCTTATGGGGCCGGTCTTTGCTGACGAGGCTGGACAGACGGGTCTCCCACGTTCCGGACCAGGCCTTTGCGCGCGTGCAACTTCCCATACCCCGGCGGGACCCGGCGACCGATCCCCGTCGGGGTCGCCGGACGTGGCCTTCGCCGTGACATGAGCGGCTCTGCTCCCGCGTTGTTTCTCTTACGAGGCTGCAGTCGCAGCCCGCGCGCTCGCTCCCTCCAAAGAGGCTTTTGACGCCCCGCTCGGCACGCCGCCTCTCGACGGCGGGCTGGGGCCTGCTACCGGGCGCTGGGGCGCTTACCCGGGCGGGACTCGCACCCGCAGGTCTGGACCAGCTTTCGTGGCGCAACATGGGCGGAGACTATTCGGTCACACCGTGTCCGCCAGAGGGCGCCAGTTCGGGGCAACCAACCTCTCTCTCAAGCAGCTTCGGGTGCGGGCGTTACGTCCGGCTGGGAGTCGCACTCGGCGCTGTGGCCGCACTCGCCCGCCGGGGCCGCGCCGCCGGCGGGCACAGCCTCGATTTGCCGCTTCGGGTTGACGATGCCGAAGCCGGCGACGACGCCGCCGGCGACCATCAGCAGGCCGGCGATCCCGATCCCGAGGTGGAAGGCGGCGGTCGAGGCGTCGGGGGCGCTCGCGGTCAGCGGCCCGCCGCCAACGCCGCCCGCGACGCTGTTGAACTTCGCCGAGATCACCGCGCCCAGCACGGCGATCGCCAGCAGGCCGGCGATCCGCGCGATGCCGTTGTTGGCGCCCGAGGCGGTGCCGACACGGCGCCCATCGACCGAGTCGAGCACGGTTGCGGTGAGCGGCGCGACGGTGGCCGAGAGGCCGAGGCTGAAGACGAGGACGCCGGGCAGGACTTCGGGAAGGTAGGCGGCGCCCTGGTCGACCCGCAGCAGCAGTAGCAGCCCGATGCCGGCGACGATCGGTCCGGCGGTCATCGGCAGGCGCGGGCCGGTGCCAGAGGCGAGCTTGCCGAAGCGGGGCGAGAGCAGGAAGAGCACGACCGAGATCGGGGTCGTCGCCAGCCCGGCCTCGACCGGCGAGTAGCCACCGACCTGCTGGAGAAAGATCGTGATGAAGAAGAGGGCGGCGATCAGACCGGCGTAGGCGGCGAAGGTGGTCAGGTTGGCGACCCAGAAGTTGCGGATCCGGAACAGCGCCAGGTCGAGCATCGGGTGGCGGGTCCGAGCCTCGCGCAGGACGAAGAGAGCCAGGCAGGCGACCCCGGCGAGCAGCGGCAGCAGGACGAGCGGATCGCCCCAGCCGCGGCTCGGCTGTTCGATCAGCGCGAAGACCGGACCCCCCAGGCCCAAACCGGAGAGCAGGATGCCGGGGACGTCGGCGCCGTGGAAGGCCTCGGGATCGCGGCTCTCCGCCACGGCGCGCAGGGTCAGCGCCACGGTGAAGGCGATCAGGGGCACGTTGATCCAGAAAATCGCCCGCCAGGAGAGCGCCTCGACCAGCGCCCCTCCACCCGCCGGGCCGATCACCACCGCGATCCCGGTCCAGGCGGTCCAGGTCCCCACCGCCTGGCCGCGCGCGGCGCCCTCGAAGCTCGCCGCGACCAGCGCCAGCGAGCCCGGCACCAGCAGCGCCCCGGCGACCCCCTGCAGGGCGCGGGCGCCGATCAGGAACTCGGTCGAGGGGGCGAGCGCGCAGAGCACCGAGGTCACGCCGAATCCGAGCAGGCCGAGAACGAAGAGCCGCCGCCGCCCGAACTGGTCGCCGAACGAGCCGCCGACCAGGAGCAGCGACACCAGGGTCAGCATGTAGGCCTCGACCACCCACTGCTGCCCGGCCAGGCCTGCATCGAGGTCCTCGGCGACCGCCGGCAATCCGACGTTGACCACGGTCGAGTCGAGGAAGACGACGGTCGAGCCGAGGATCGCCGCGATCAGCGTCAGTCGCTGTTGGCGAGACACGCAGTCAGTGTAGGTCCGGTTCGCGGAGCTGCTGCGCCGGGGTGAAGAAGTTGCGGTAGGCGAGCGCGGTGGCGACCAGGGCGGCGATCGCGACGCTGCCGAGCAGCGCATAGAGCAGGATCAGCTGGAGGCGGACCGCGTCGGTCGGCTCGGCCCCGGCCAGGAGCATGCCGACCATCGTGCCGGGGAAGAAGATCAGCCCGGTCGTCTTGGTCGAGTCGATCAGGGTGATCGTCCCGGAGCGCAGGGCACGGCGTACGTAGGGCGCCGCCGCCTCGCGCGCGGTCGTGCCGAGCGCCAGGGTCGCCTCGATCGCGGCGCGCGAGTCGCTCACCTCGTCGCCGAGCCGGTTCAGCGCCACCGCCGAGGCGGTCATCGCGTTGCCGATCACCATGCCGCCGACCGGCACCAGGTAGCGCGGCGTCGCTTCGAAGATGCCGAGCGCGACGACCAGGCCGAGCGTCGTCGCCCCGGCGGCGGCAAGCGCGATCAGCAACGGCCAGAAGGCGCCCGGCACCAGCTTGGCGCGGCTGCGCGCGGTGAAGGCCCCGAACAGGACCATCACCGAGAGCAGCGCCAGGACCAGCCAGATCGTGTCGGCTTCGAAGATCAGCGTGATCGCGTAGCCGATCGCGGTCAGCTGCACGAAGGAGCGGACCGTGGCGATCGCGATGTCGCGCTCCAGGTCGGTGCGGCGCCAGAAGGAGATCGCGGCGGCGAGGGCAACCAGGGCGAGGGCGGCGGCGACCTGGCCGAGCGAGACGTCGATCGAGGTGGTCGTCACAAATCCTCCCGCTCCGCTCCCGGCGCAAAGAACCAGAGATGCACGCTTGGTCGCTCCGCGCTCACGGTGCGAGCGCCTCCTCGAGCGCGCCGGCGGCCGCCACGCGCCCCTCCTCCAGTCGCAGCGCCCAGTCGGCCAGGCGCCGTGCCTGCTCGGGGTCGTGGCTGACCAGGACCAGCGAGATGTCAAGCTCGCGCCGCAGCTCGGCCAGGGTCGCCTCGACCGCGTCGCGGGCCGCGTGGTCGAGGGCCGAGGTGGGCTCGTCGAGCAGCAGCACAGCTGGCTGCTGGGCGAGCGCCCGTGCCAGCATCGCCCGCTGCTGCTCGCCGACCGAGAGCTTGGCGACGTCGCGCTCGGCAAAGCTGGCGTCGAGCCCGGCGAGCCGCAGGCAGCGTTGGGCGTCGAGCTCCTGGCCCGCCAGCTCGGCGGCGAAGCGCAGGTTCAACCCGACGGTTCCCCCCAGCAGCGAGGGAAGCTGCGGCACCAGCGAGACCTCACGCCGCAGCTTCAGCGGGTCGTAGTCGGCGAGCGGCCGGCCGCGGTAGGCGATCGTGCCGGCTTCGGGATCGGCGAGCCGGTTGAGCAGCCGCAGCAGGGTCGACTTGCCGCTGCCCGAGGGGCCGACGATCGCCGCCGCCCCGGCCGGGATCGCGGCGCTGACGGAGTCGAGGACGCGACGCTCGCCGCGGCGCAGGCTGACCTCCCGAAGCTCGAACAGCATCGGCGCATGATCCCGCACGCTTCGCAAGAAGCCTGCCGCGCCGCAGAGCGACCGCACGGGCGGCCGGGCGGCTGCGAGAATCCGTCCAGGTGATTCCCTGATGGCGAGAGCGATCTGGAGCGGCTCGGTCAGCTTCGGGCTGCTCAACGTGCCCGTCAAGCTCTACAGCGCGGTGGCCCGCCGCGGCATCTCGCTGCGCGAGATCCGCGCCTCCGACGGCGCCCGCATCCGCCATCGCCGCGTCGCCGAGGGGACCGACGAGGAGGTCCCCTACGAGGAGATCGTCAAGGCCTTCGAGATCGGCCCGGACCGCTACGTGCCGCTGAGCAAGGACGAGATGGCGGCGCTGGCGCCGCAGCGGACGCGGGCGATCGAGGTGCAGGACTTCGTCGACCTCGACCAGATCGACCCGATCTACTTCGACAGCCCCTACTACCTGGGCCCGGCGCAGGGCGCCGAGAAGGCGTACTCGCTGCTGGTCCGGGCGATGCAGGAGTCCGGCAAGGTGGCGATCGCCCGCTTCGTCTTCCGCAACAAGGAGCACCTGGCGGCGCTGCGCCCCAGCGACGGGGTGCTGACCCTGACCACGATGCGGTTCGCCGACGAGGTGGTGCCGCCGGCCGACCTGGAGGACGTGCTGCCGTCCGGCAAGCCGAAGGTCGCCAAGCGGGAGGTCGAGATGGCCGAGCGGCTGATCGACTCGCTGAGCCGCGACTTCGACCCGGGCGCCTACCGCGACGAGTACCGCGAGCAGCTGCTGGGGCTGATCGAAGGCAAGGCCGAGGGCAAGGAGGTGCTCAGCGCCCCGCCGCCCGAGGAGCCGCAGCCGACCGGCGCCCCCGACCTGATGAGCGCGCTCGAAGAGAGCATCGCCACGGTCGAGGAGAAGGGCAAAGGCAGGGCGAAAGCACGCAAATCGGCCGCTGCAAAGAAGCGCAGAGCGGCACCGAAGCGCGGCTCGTCGCGAGCCGGGTCCAAAGCCAAGAAATAGCCCGTGGCCGCCAGCCGCCAGGTCGAGGTCGACGACCGTCAGCTGACCCTCACCAACCTCGACAAGGTGCTCTACCCGAAGGCCGGCTTCACCAAGGGCGAGGTGGTCGACTACTACGCCCGGGTCGCGCCAGCGATCGTTCCCCACCTTGCCGGGCGGGCGCTCACCCTGCGCCGCTTCCCCGAGGGGGTCGACGACACCGAGGCCGCCTTCTTCGAGAAGCGCTGCCCGAAGCACCGGCCCGACTGGGTGAAGACGGCGACCGTCGAAGCCGGACCGCGGGCCGGCGACATCGACTTCTGCGTCTGCGAGGACCTGCCGACCCTGGTCTGGATGGCGCAGCTCGCCGCGATCGAGCTGCACCCGTCGCTCTCGCTCGCCGCGCACCCGGACCGGCCGACGGTGCTCGTCTTCGACCTCGACCCCGGCCCGCCAGCCGACGTGCTCGACTGCTGCCGCGTTGCCCTGCGCTTGCGCGAGCTGTTCGACCGCTTCGGCCTGCGCTGCTTCCCGAAGACCTCGGGGTCGAAGGGGCTCCAGGTCTACCTGCCGCTCAACACGAAGACCGACTACGAGCAGACCAAACCGTTCGCGAAGGCGATCGCCCAGCTGCTGGAAAAGCAGACCCCCGACCGGGTCGTCTCGAAGATGAAGAAGGTCGAACGCGAGGGCAAGGTCTTCGTCGACTGGTCGCAGAACCACCGCCGCAAGACGACGATCGCCGTCTACTCGCTGCGCGCCCGCCAGCGCCCGACCGTCTCGACCCCGGTCAGCTGGGAGGAGGTCACCGATGCCGCCGAGGCCGAAGACGCCGACTCACTGGTCTTCGAGGCCGGTCAGGTCCTCGAGCGGATCGACCGCCACGGCGACCTGTTCGCCCCGGTGCTCGAGCTGGAGCAGGAGCTGCCGGCGCTCTGACCCCGTCGGCGGGCTGAAGGCCTATCCCGGTAGGGGTGGAACGTCTTGTACTTTTTCCGCTTCGACGCCCCGCGGACACCAGCCAACTGTCTTCAGAAAAAGTTAAGTGGAACCCCTGCCGGGATGGGCTCTCAGAGCGGCTGGCGGACGACCGGGTGGCGGGTGGCCTTGACCTCGTCGAGGCGGCGGACCGGGGTTGTGTAGGGGGCCTGCTTGGCCAGCTCGGGATCGCTCTCGGCCTCGGCGAGGATCTGCTCGATCGCGTCGGCGAAGGCGTCGAGGCTCTCCTTGGTCTCGGTCTCGGTCGGCTCGACCATCAGCGCCTCCTCGACCAGCAGCGGGAAGTAGACGGTCGGCGGGTGGAAGCCAAAGTCGAGCAGCCGCTTGGCGAGGTCGAGGGTGGCGACGCCCAGCTCGCGCTTCATCGGCTTGCCGGAGAGGACGAACTCGTGCATGCAGTGGCGGTCGAAGGCGATCGGGACGTACTTTCCGGCGCGCCCCTGCGCGAGCCGGGCCTTCAGGTAGTTGGCGTTCAGCACCGCGGTCTCCGAGGCCTCGGCGAGCCCGTCGGCGCCGAGGCTGAGGATGTAGGCGTAGGAGCGGACGAAGACGCCGAAGTTGCCCTGGAAGCCGCGCAGCCGACCGATCGACTTGGGGCGGTCGAAGTCGAGGTCAAAGGAGGACCCGCTGCCGTTGCCGTCCGCGCGCCGCACCACCTGGGGCCGGGGCAGGTAAGGCTCGATCCGCTCCGATACGGCGATCGGCCCGGCCCCCGGCCCGCCGCCGCCGTGAGGCTGGCTGAACGACTTGTGCAGGTTGACGTGGACGATGTCGAAGCCCATGTCGCCGGGGCGCGAGTGGCCCATCACCGCGTTGAGGTTGGCACCGTCGTAGTACAGCGTCCCCCCGGTGTCGTGGATCAGCGCGGCGATCTCGGCGATGTTCTCGTCGAACAGGCCGAGCGTGTTGGGGTTGGTGAGCATCAGGCAGGCGACCTCGTCGTCGACCTTGGCCCGCAGGTCGTCCATCTCGATCCCGCCGCGCTCGTCGGTCGCCAGCTTGACGATCTCGTAGCCCGCCATCGTCACCGAGGCCGGGTTGGTGCCGTGGGAGGTGTCGGGGGCGAGCACCTTGGTCCGCGCTTCGCCGCGGTCGGCGTGGAAGGCGCGGGTCAGCAGCAGGCCGGCCAGCTCGCCGTGCGAGCCCGCCGAGGGCTGCAGGCTGACGTGCGGCAGGCCGCAGATCTCGGCCAGCGACTCCTGCAGCAGCCAGCAAAGCTCCAGCGCCCCCTGGGCGCGGCGCGGCTCCTGAGCAGGGTGCAGGCGGGCATGGCCGGGCAGCGCCGCGACCCGCTCGTTCAAACGGGGGTTGTGCTTCATCGTGCAGGAGCCGAGCGGGTAGAAGCCGGTGTCGAGGTCGAAGTTGCGGCGCGAAAGACGGTTGTAGTGGCGGACGATCTCCGGCTCGGCGACCTCGGGCAGGCGCGGCGGCTCGTCGCGCAGCAGCTTCGCCGGGATCAGCTCGGAGAGCGGTGGCTCGGGGACGCCGGCCGGGGGCAGCACCGCGGCGCGCCGCCCCGGCTTCGACTTCTCGAAGATCGTCTGCGCCCGTTCGCGCTGCATCGGCGTCTCGGCCAGCGTCATCGACCAACCGCCTCCGCCTGTGACGACTTCTTGTCGCTATCCGACAACAAGTCGTCACGCTCGACCCGGATCGCCTCCTCGAGCGCTTCCGCCAGAGCGTCGATCTGCTCGCGGCTGCGCCGCTCGGTGATCGCGACCAGCAGGCCGTCCTCGTGCTCGGGGTAGTCGCGGCCGAGCGGGTAGCCGGCCGCGATGCCGCGCTCCGCGCAGCGCTCCAGCACCGTGCCGACCGGGGCCTCGAAGCGGAGCGCGAACTCGCGCGCCACCGGCGCCCCGTGCAGCGGCTCGATCCCCTCGACCGCGGCGAGCCGCTCGCGCGCGTAGGCGGTGCGCCGGACCAGCAGCTCGCCCAGCTCGCGGAAGCCCTCGCGGCCGAGCCAGGCGAGGTGGATCGTCGCGGCCAGCGCGTTCAGCGCCTGCGCGGTGCAGATGTTGTGGGTCGCCTTCTCGCGGCGGATGTGCTGCTCGCGAGTCTGCAGGGCGAGGACATAGCCACGGCGGCCGTCGGCGTCGTCGGTCTCGCCGGCGATCCGCCCCGGCAGCTTGCGGATCAGCTCCTCGCTGCCGCAGAAGAACCCGAACGAGGGCCCGCCGAAGTCGAGCCGGTTGCCGAGCGGCTGGCCCTCGCCGAGCGCGACGTCGGCGCCGCACTCGCCCGGCGGCCTCAGCACGCCGAGGGTCATCGGATCGACCGCGGCGACCAGCAGGGCGCCGTGCCGCTTCGCCGCCTCGCCGAGCGACTCGACGTCCTCGATCGCGCCGAGGAAGTTGGGGCTCTGCAGGAAGACCGCGGCGGTCTCGCCGTCGACCGCAGCGGCCAGCGCGGCGGCGTCGGTGAGGCCGTCCGCGAGGCCCACCTCGGCGATCTCAGCGCCGAAGCCCGCCGAGTAGGTGGCGAGCGTCTCGCGGCTGTGCGGGTGGACGCCGCGGGAGACGACGAGGCGGCGCCGCCCCCCTGTCGCACCGATCGCCAGGTAGGCGGCCGAGGCGACCGAAGACGGCCCCTCGTAGAGGCCGGCGGTGGAGACCGGCAGCGCGGTCAGCTCCGACATCGCGGTCTGGAACTCGAACATCGCCTGCAGACCGCCCTGGGAGATCTCCGGCTGGTAGGGCGTGTAGGGGGTGAGGAACTCGCTGCGCTCGGTGATCGCGTCGACGATCGCCGGCACGTAGTGGTCGTACATCCCCGCGCCGAGGAAGCAGACCTGCCGCTCGGCGTCGGCGTTGCGCGCGGCAAGCGCCGCCAGCCGCTCGAAGACCTCGGCCTCGCTGATCCCCGCCGGCAGCGCCAGCGGGCGGCCGAGCTGCAGCGGCTCGGGGATCTGCTCGAACAGCTCGGCGGCCGACTCGACGCCGATCGCCGCCAGCATCTCGGCCCGGTCAGCGGGCGTGGCGGAGGTGTAGCGGCTCACCGCGCTAAGGCTACGGAAGCGAGGGGCGCGAGCGCCTCACTCACCCTCCAGCAGCTTGCGGTAGTCGCCTGCGCTCTGCAGGCTCTCGGCCTCGGCCGGGTCGCTCAGCTTCACCTTCACCAGCCAGCCCTCGCCGTAGGGGTCCTCGTTGATCCGCTCCGGGGTCTCGGCCAGCGCCTCGTTGACCTCGACGATCTCGCCGGCCAGCGGCGCGATCACGTCGGAGACCGCCTTCACCGACTCGACCTCCGCGTAGGGCGAGTCCTTGACGACCGCCGCCCCGACCTCGGGCGGGTCGTAGAAGACCACCTCGCCGAGGCTGTCCTGGGCGTACCAGGTGATGCCGAAGGTCGCCTGCGCGCCCTCGATCCGCGCCCAGTCGTGCTCGGGGTGGTACAGCAGCTCCTCGGGGTAGGTCGCGTCGGCCAAGGTCACCTCTCCTTTCGCTCGTACAGGGGCCTGGACGCTATCCGGGCCGGGCGGCGCTTGCCGCGCACGTCGATCACCACCGCGCTCCCCGGCTCCGCCAGGTCGGATCGCAGGTAGGCCATCCCGATCCCGATCTCGAGCGAGGGCGAGAAGCTGCCGCTGGCGACCGTGCCGACCCGCTCGGAGCCGAGCATCACCGGGTTGCCCGGGCGGGGGATGCCCGGTCCGTCGATCTTGAAGGGGACGAGCTTCTCGGCGGTGCCCCCGGCGCGCGCCCGGGCGACCGCCTCGGCGCCGACGAACCCGGTCGCCTCCGCACAGCACCAGCCGAGGCCGGCCTCGATCGGGTTGCGCTCCGGGGTGAGGTCGTTGCCGTGCAGGTGGAAGCAGACCTCGAGCCGCAGGGTGTCGCGGGCGCCCAGCCCGCAGGCGACGACCCCGGCATCGAGCAGCTCGGCCCAGATCGCCGGCGAGACCTCCGGGTCGAGCAGCAGCTCGACCCCGTCCTCGCCGGTGTAGCCGGTCCCGCAGACCAGCGCCGGGCGGTCGCCGACCCGCACCGCCGCGATCCGCATCCGGGCGGGCAGCACGATGCCGAGAGCCCGCGAGACGATCGCCCGGGCGTGCGGGCCCTGTACGGCGAGCATCGCGTAGCGGTCGGCGACATCGCGCACGGCGACGTCGAAGCCGCGGCTCCAGCGGCCGAGCCAGGCCAGGTCGGCCTCGTGGTTCGCCGAGTTGGTGACGATCAGATAGCGGTCGCCGCCGAGCCGGTAGGCGAAGAGATCGTCGAGCACGCCGCCGTCCTCCGCGCACAGGCAGGAGTACTGGGCGCCGCCGAGGTCGATCGCGGCGACGTCGTTGGAGAGGACGCGCTGCAGGAAAGCGAGCGCTCCCGGCCCCTCGACTTCGACCTCGCCCATGTGCGAGACGTCGAACATCCCGGCGTGTGTGCGCACCGCCGAGTGCTCCTCGCGCACGCCCTCATACTGGACAGGCATCTCCCACCCCGCAAAATCCACCAGCTTCGCCCCCAGCTCCACATGCTGCTCATATAGCGGGGTGCGCATTAGGGCGGCGGCCTGGCTCACCCCGGCAGAGTATTGAAGCTTGAGGGAGCCCTTAAGCCGGCGGGTGCTCGCGAGCCCCCGCGAGAGATGCCAACACGAGTCTCCACCCTGCGTCTATGCCGTGCGTCTATGCGCGGGAGGGGCCGGTGGGGCCTCCGAACGTTTTGCGCGGGAGGAGCGACCACGCAAGAGGCGACAGCCCGCCAACTCCTATTCGACGAGCTGCGAGCGAGGAGGCCCCACCGGCCCCTCCCGCACGCGGCTATTCCTTGAGAAACCCCGGAACGTCTATGTCATCGTCCGACACCCGCAGTTTGCGAATGTCGGTGTCCTCGGCGGAGATCCGCGGGCCGCGGTTCTCGTAGCGGCGGCGCACCCGCTGCGGCGAGCGAGCCAGCAGCTCGAAGCCCTCGAAGCCGGTGGCGATCACGGTGACGCGGACCTCGTCGCGCATCGACTGGTCGACCACCGAGCCGAAGATGATGTTGGCGTTGTCGTCGGCCTCCGCCTGAACGAGCTGTGCCGCCTCGTTGACCTCGAACAGGCCGAGGTCGTCGGGGCCGGTGATGTTGAGCAGCATCCCGGTTGCGCCCTTGATCGACTCCTCGATCAGCGGCGAGGTGACGGCCGCCTTGGCGGCGTCGACCGAGCGCGACTCGCCGGAGGCGGCGCCGACGCCCATCAGCGCCGAGCCGGCGTCGCGCATGATCGTGCGCACGTCGGCGAAATCGAGGTTGATCAGGCCGGGGATGGTGATCAGGTCGGTGATGCCCTGCACGCCCTGGCGCAGGATGTCGTCGGCCTGGCGGAACGCCTCCAGCACGCTGGTCCGCCGCTCGACCGCCTGCAGCAGCTTCTCGTTGGGAACGATGATCAGGGTGTCGACGTTGTTGCGCAGCTTCTCGATCCCCTCGAGCGCCTGCTGCATCCGCCGTTTGCCCTCGAACTCGAACGGCTTGGTGACCGCGCCGACGGTCAGAGCGCCGATCTCCTCCTTGGCGATCTCGGCGATGATCGGCGCCGCACCGGTACCGGTGCCGCCGCCCTCGCCCGCGGTGACGAAGACCATGTCGGCGCCCTTCAGCGCCTCCTTGATCTCGTCGCGGCTCTCCGCCGCGGCGCCCGCCCCGATCTCGGGGTTGCCGCCGGCGCCGAGCCCGCGGGTCAGCTCCTGGCCGATCGAAAGCTTGATGTCGGCGTCGCAGGCCTGCAGCGCCTGGGCGTCGGTGTTGACCGCAACGAACTCGACGCCGCGAATCCCGGCGTCGACCATGCGACTGACGGCATTGGTGCCCCCGCCGCCGGCCCCGACGACCTTGATCACGGCCAGGTAAGTGGATTCCATCTCCCGATTTCTCCAAGCCCAGCCCCGGTCGGGCTGGAATCTGCCCAACCCGCGAGGGCTGGATATGAGTTGAGCCTTCGTTCCATCCGATCCTCCGGCGATGCTTGAGAGTTCAAGGGTACGCCGGAACAGCGGAAATTGCGCTCAACGTAGGGCATTGATCGGGTCCTGTCAAACGCCCGGTAGCCATCCTGCAAGGCGCAAGCCTCAATGACTGCTTGAGGGTTTTGCCAACCTAACCCTGCGGTCGAGGGTTCAGGGAGGCGGCGGAAGCGTATGCCCAGAGCCGCCGATCGCCGGCCGGCTCGGTGCGTGCAGGTCGACATAATCGAGCGCGGTGACCGACGGGTCCGCGAGAATGGCAGCCGCCGCGCGCCACTTCTGCGCCGCCCGGCTGGCGTCGCCGAAGCGCAGTTCGATCCCCGAGCGCAGCTCGACGTCGACCCCGCCTTCTCCGTAGGAGCTGCTCGCGACGTATGGCCGCAGGGTTGCCGGCGCCGCGCCGAGCACCCGGGCCTGCCGCAGCGCCGGGCCAGAGAGGTGGCCGCTCGCCGGTGGCTCCGACAACGGCAGCTGCGGCAACCGGGCGCCTTCGGGCAGCGGCAGCCAGCCGAGCAGCCGCCCGTCGGGGCCGACCGCGACCGCGTCCGAGCCGCTGCCGATCGTCGCCGTCGCCCGCGGCAGGACGAGGTGCGATTCGACCGTCGTGTCGCGCAGGGCGAACCAGTAGAGCAGCGCCCCGGCCAGCGCGGCGAGCAGGACGATCGCGATCCACCGCCCCAGCCGGCCGGCCGCTCCCGGCGCGGACCTTCTCCGCTTCGAGCTCGCCGGCCTTCTCCGCTTGGAGCTCACAGCTCCCAACCGCCCGGCCAGCGCACCTCGCCCAGCGTCTGCACCTCGGGCTCCAGTTCGACGCCGAAGCGCTCGTGGACACGGCGCCGCCCCTCAGCCATCAGCTCCAGCACTTCCGCGGTCGTCGCCTCGCCGGTGTTCTCGACGAAGTTCGCGTGCTTCTCGGAGAAGCGGGCGCCGCCGACCCGCAGCCCGCGGCAACCCGCGGCCTCCAGCAGCTGCCCGGCGGTGCGACCCGCGGCGCGCTCGCCCTCCGGGTTCTTGAAGGTCGAGCCGAAGGTCTTGATCCCCGAGGGCTGCGCCTCGTGACGGCGCTCGCGCATCGAGGCCATCGTCGCCTTCGCCTCGCCGGGATCGGCGGCGTCCAGGGCGAAGCCGGCGCGGGCGACGACCTCGTGCGAGCCGAGGTTGGAGCTGCGGTAGGCGAAGCCGAGGGCCTCCGGAGCGCGGCGGTCGCTGCCCGCGGGCGTGCAGATGTCGACCCACTCGAGCACCCGGGCGAGCTGACCGCCGTAGGCGTTGGCGTTCATCTTCACCGCGCCGCCGACCGTGCCCGGGATATTGACGCCGAACTCGAGCCCGGAGAGGCCCCAGCCCGCGGCCTTGGCGGCGGCCGAGGGCAGGCGGGCACCGCCGCCGCAGCGCAGCCGCTCGCCGTCGCGCTCCACCGCCGCCAGCTCGCCGTCGAGCTTCAGCGCCAGGCCGCGGAATCCCTGGTCGGCGACCAGCAGGTTCGAGCCCGAGCCGACCACGCCGATCGGCAAGCCCTCCTCTCCAGCCCAGGCGAGCAGCGCGCCCAGTCGACCCTGGTCGGAGGGCCGCGCGAACCAGTCGGCGGCCCCTCCGGTGCGGACGGTGGTCAGCCGGGCGAGCGGAAAGTCGCGCTCGAGGCCGGCGGGCGGGGCGCTCATCCCCCTCCCCCCTCTCCGGCCAGCGCCTCGGCGACCTCGAAGACGTCACCGGCGCCGATCGTCACCAGGAGGCCGCCGGGGGCGAGCCGGCGGGCGAGCGCCGCCCGCGCCGCCTCCAGGGTCGGCGTCCAGAGCACCGGCTTGCCGCCCATCCGGTCGGCCGCCGCGCGGGCGACGTCGAGGCCGCTGACCCCGGCCAGCTCGCCGACCGGCTCCTCGCGGGCCGGGTAGACGTCGAGCACCGCGACCTCGTCGGCCAGCGCCAGGGCGGCGCCGAACTGCTCGGCGAACGCCTTGGTCCGCGAGTAGAGGTGCGGCTGGAAGGCGACGAGCAGGCGCTCCGGCCCCAGCCCGCGCAGCGCCGCCAGCGTCGCCCGGACCTCGGTCGGGTGGTGGGCGTAGTCGTCGTATATGCGAGTGCCGTCGCGGCTGCCCTTCAACTCGAGGCGGCGGTGCGCGCCGGGGAAGTCGGCGAGGGTGGCCGCGGCGGCGGCGAGATCACCCAGGCCCGCCAGCTCGATCGCGGCGAGGGCCGCACGCGCGTTGAGGGCATTGTGCGATCCGGGCACCGCGAGGGCCAGCTCCACCGGGCCGGGCGTCACGGCGTCGAAGGCGACCGTCCGGGCGTCGAAGCCCGCCACGTCGAGATCGGAACCCCGCGGCAGGACTGCGCCCGCGGCGCCGGCGGCGAACGCCGCGAAGGCCGCCCGCAGCTCCCCGACCGACCCCCAGCGCGCGTGGTGGTCCATCTCGACGTTGGTGATCACGGCGATCTCCGGCTCCAGCTCGAGGAAGCTGGCGTCGCTCTCGTCGGCCTCGGCGACCACCCACTCCCCCGCACCCCAGCCGGCGTTGGCGGTGGCGCCGTCCGGGCCGAGGCCCGGCACCTCGCCGCCGACGAAGAAGGCCGGGTCGGCGCCCAGCGCCCGCAGCGCCCAGGCGAGCATCGCGACCGTCGTCGTCTTGCCGTGGGTGCCGGCGACCGCGATCAGCCGCTTCTCGGCGCAGAGCGCCGCGAGTAGCTCGCCGCGGTGTCGGACCGCGAGGCCACGCTCGCGGGCCAGCAACAGCTCGGGGTTGTCCTCGGCGATGGCGCTCGAGACGACCACCTCGGCGTCCTCCGGCAGGTTGGCGGCGTCGTGGCCGACGACCGGCTCGAGGCCGGCGGCGCGCAGGCGCTCCATGTAGGAGGAATCGGAGCGATCGCTGCCGGTCACCTCCGCGCCCAGCTCGTGGCAGACCAGGGCCAGGCCGCTCATCCCGGCGCCGCCGATCCCGATGAAGTGCAGGCGCCTCTCCCCCCAGCCACTCACTGTTCCTCCCCGTCGATGGGCCGATTTGTCGCCTCCGGGTGGACATTTCGGCCCATCGTCGGTCGGGTGGCGGCCTCGAGGACGGCGTCGGCGATCCGCCGCGCTGCGTCGGGCATCGCCAACGACGCCGAGGCGCTCGCCATCGCGGCCAGCCGTCGCTCGTCCCCGAAAAGGCCCGACACCTCGGCCGCCAGTCGCTCGGCGCTCAGCTCCTCGTCGCGGATCACCGTCGCCGCCCCGGCCTCCGCCATCCAGGCAGCGTTGGCGCTCTGGTGGCCGGCCGCGGCGTGCGGGTAGGGGACGAGCACCGCGGGCCGGCCGGCAGCGGTCAGCTCGAAGATCGAGCCGCCGGAGCGGCCGACCACCAGGTCGCAGGCGGCCAGGCAGTCACCGAGGTCCGGCTCGTAGGCGAGCAGCGTGTAGCGCTCGCGCCGCGGGGCCGTGGCGAGACGGTCCTCCAGCCGCTCGAAGTCGCGGCGCCCGCAGACGTGGACGACGTGGAAGTCGCGCCCGGGCCGCTCGGCCAGCGCCTCGATCGCGCAATCGTTGATCGAGCGCGCCCCCTGGCTGCCCCCCATCACCAGCAGGCAGCGATCGCCCGCGGCGATCCCGAAGCGCTCGCGGGCAGCGCCGCGGGCAGCGGCGAGCACCGCCGCGGGCACCGGCCGGCCGGTCACCTCGTAGCGCTCGCCCTCGCGACCGGCGATCGGGAAGGCGAGGCAGACGCGCCGCGCCCGGCCGGCGAGCAGGCGGTTGGCGAGGCCGAGGTGGCTGTCGGCCTCGGTGAGGACGAGCGGGGTGCGCCGCAGAGCCGCCGCCAGCCCGGCCGGCCCGGCGACGAAGCCGCCGCCGCCCATCACCACGTCGGCGCGGCGGCGGCGGATCGCCCGCATCGCCGCCGGGACCGCGCCCAGCGCCTCGGCCGCGGCGGCGGCGGCGCGCAGCGGGTTGCCGCGGTCGATCCCGCGCACCCTGAGGAAGTCGATCTCGTAGCCGGCTGCCGGGACCAGGTCGGCCTCGATCCGCTCGCGGGTGCCGAGGAAGGAGACCTCGGCGCGGCTAGCCCGCAGCTCGGCGGCGACCGCCATGGCCGGCACGACGTGACCGGCCGTTCCGCCGGCCGCCACCACCACTCTTGCGACTCCTGGCACTGCTCGATCGGCTCCTTCCACGGGCGGGCGTCCGCCCACCTTGGACGACGCGCAGTTTGCCAGCGCGGGCGGTCCCCCCGCGGGCGACGTTGAGGATCAGCCCGACCGCGAACAGCGTCGCCAGCAGGCTGCTGTTGCCGTAGGAGACGAAGGGCAGCGGCACGCCGGTCAGCGGCGCCAGGCCCATCACCGCGAAGAGGTTGATCGTCGCCTGCACCAGGACAAGCGAGGTGAGGCCGGCGACCAGCAGCTTTCCGTAGTTGTCCTTGGCTTTCTTGGCGACCCGCAGGCCGGCGTAGCCGAACAGGGAGAAGAGACCGACGACGCCGAGGATCCCGACCAGCCCCAGCTCCTCGCCGATCACCGCCGAGATCATGTCGGTGTGGGCCTCGGGCAGGTAGAAGGCCTTCTGCACGCCGTTGCCGATCCCGACCCCGAACAGCCCGCCCGAGCCGAGCGCGATCTTCGCCTGCGCCGCCTGGAAGCCGGTGCCGCTGGCGTCGACGCCGGGGTTGAGGAAGCCGGTGAGGCGGTCCATCCGGTAGGGCTCGACCACGGTCATCAGCAGCGCGAAGAAGGCGAGCACCGCGCCGATCACGGCGAGGTCGCGGAGGCGCATGCCGGCGGCGAGAAGGGTGGTGGCCACGGCGAAGGCGATCACCAGCGCCGTGCCCAGATCGGGCTCGGCGACGATCAGCAGCGAGGCGAGCCCGACGATCAGCAGAAACGGCATCAGCCCCTCGAGCGTCCGCGCCCGCTTCGGCTTGCGGGCCAGCAGGTCGGCGCCGTAGAGGATCATCGCCAGCTTGGCCAGCTCGGAGGGCTGGAGCTGGATGAACCCGGGCCCGATCCAGCGGCTGGAGCCGTTGACCGTGGTGCCGGCGACGAGCACGGCGAGCAGCAGGAAGAGCGAGACGCCGAGGATCGCCGGGGTGAAGCGGCGGACGGTTTCGAGGCCGTGCCGGGCGGTCAGGTGCATGATCAGCAGCCCGACGGCGCCGAAGATCAGCGTCCGCTTCAGGTAGAAGGCGCTGTCGGAGAGGCCGCCGTCGCTGAGCACCCGGGTGGTCGAGCTGGCCGAGAAGACCATTACCGCGCCGAAGGCGAGCAGGCAGAGCGTCGCGGTGAGCAGCATGTTGTACTCGGCCGGCAGGCTGGCGGCGCGCGAGCGGCGCTTCCCGGCCTTCCCCTTCTTCACCCCCCTGCGCAGCTTCATCGCAGCGACTCGACGATCTGCCGGAAGCGCTCGCCGCGCGCCTCGAAATCCGCGAAGGCGTCGAAGCTCGCGCAGGCGGGCGAGAGCAGGACGACCTCCCCGGGACGGGCCGCGGCGGCGGCGCGCCGCACCGCGTCCTCGAGGTCGGCGCAGCGGCGCAGCTCGATCCCGCGCTCGACGACCGGCGCCAGCTCGGCGGCAAGCCGGTCGGCGGAGGCGCCGATCAGGTAGCAGGCGACGCAGCGCTCCTCGACCGTCCCGGCGAGCGGCGCGAACGGCTCGTCCTTCTCGCTGCCGCCGAGGATCGCGTGGACGCCGCCCTCGAAGGCGCGCAGGCCGACCGTCGCCGAGGCGACGTTGGTCGCCTTGGAGTCGTTGACGAAGCGGACGCCGCCGATCTCAGCGACGGCCTCGAGCCGGTGCGGGACGCCGGCGAAGCTGCGAAGCCCGGCGCGGACCGCGTCGCGGTCGAGCCCCATCGAGAGCGCCGCCGCGGCGGCGGCCATCGCGTTGGCGACGTTGTGCTCGCCGAACAGGCCCAGCTCGTCGACCGCAATCAGCGGCGCGCCGTCGTGGAAGATCGTTCCCTCGGCCAGCGCCACCTCGCAGTCGGGGCCGGCGCCGTGGCAGAAGGAGACGCGGCGGGCGCAGCCACCGAGGTCGACCCCGGCCAGCGCCGGCTCGTCGGCGTTGTAGACGGCGACGTCGTCGTTCGTCTGGCTGGCGAAGATCCGCAGCTTCGCCGCCAGGTAGGCGTCGAGGTCGGCGTGACGATCGAGATGGTCGGGAGCCAGGTTGAGGAAGACTGCGCACTCGGGGGCGAAGGCGATCGCGTCCTCGAGCTGGAAGCTGGAGGCCTCGCAGACGACGGTCGCGCCGGGCTCGATCTCGCCCGCCAGCGAGGAGAGCGGCGTACCGACGTTGCCGGCGACGGCAACCGGCTCCGCGGCGCAGCGGTAGAGGTGGCCGAGCAGCTCGACCGTCGTCGTCTTGCCGTTCGTCCCGGTCACCGCGATGAAGCGGTTGGGAATCGCCCGCCAGGCGAGCTCCAGCTCGCCCGCCACGTCGTAGCCGCGCTCCAGCGCGGCTGCGATCACCGGCGCCTCCCGGGGCACGCCGGGGCTCTTGACGACGGTCCGAATCCCCTCGAGCTGAGCGAGTCCATCCGTATCCAGGGCAACTTCGACGCCGGCACCCTCCAGCCCTGCCGCCCCGTCGGGGTGCGAGGAATCGACCCCCCGGACGACCGCCCCGCGGGAAGCCAGCATCCGCGCCGCCGCCTGCCCCGCCCGCGCCAGCCCGACCACCAGGAACGGCCCCTGCGGCAGCTCGGGGCGGGGCTTCCTGGGCGGCGCGGTCATACGCCCATATTCGCTGCCGTTGCGGCCGGCTCCTGTCGCGTCTTGCTAGGTCGTACCCCGCCTGCCCCCAGGAAAATGTGGACCGCCTCGACGCTTCCGGTCCTTGCGAAGCCTCAGCTCTCTCAAGTCCGTGAGGAGCAGGTCGGCGACCGTCGTCCCGCCGATGATCGCAACGATCACCCACTCGGCAGCACCGTCACTCCACCCGTGCGCGTTGGCGATAGCGATCACCGCCGCGCTCAGCGTCAGGACGACAGCGAGCGGGATCAGTCCCGAGAACCGCATATCAAGGTCCCCCTTTCGCCAGGGCATTGGCAGTTACGTACACGCACAGCCCGACCACTGCCCCGAAATATCCGCCCTCGACTGTCCAGTGCATTCTTCTGTCTGCATCATAGCCGAACGTTCTGGCAATCGCCCTGCCGATCAATCCACCGATCGTCGCCCCCAGGGAGATGATTATCGGATCGTCCGGGTGCGGGAGGACGGCCACGAGAAGCATCGGCCGACCGTATGGCGACTTGGCGCACGTGTGGCGCGCAAGAAATAATCCCCCTGCAACGGCTCGCGGTCGAAACCGTTGCGTCGTTTACGGGATCAGCGCCCGATGCTCTGCTGGTACAAGGTGAAGCCGATCCCCGAGCAGACCGCGGCGATGATCCAGAAGCGGAGCATGATCTTGGTCTCCGACCAGGCCATCATCTCGAAGTGGTGGTGGAGCGGAGCCATCAGCAGGACGCGGCGGCGGAAGGTCTTGAAGGCGAAGACCTGGATCGCGACCGAGAGCGCCTCGATCACGAAGATGCCGCCGATGATGATCAGCAGCACCTCGGTCTGGGTCATCACCGCGAGGGCGCCGATCGCCCCGCCGAGGCCGAGCGACCCGGTGTCGCCCATGAAGATCGACGCCGGAAAGGCGTTGAACCAGAGGAAGCCGATGCAGCCGCCGACCAGGCAGGCCGCCAGCAGCGCCAGGTTCTGCTGCTCGTTGGTGACGAAGGCGATCGCCGTATAGGCGAGCAAGACGATCGCGCAGGAGCCGGCGGCGAGGCCGTCGAGGCCGTCCGTGAGGTTGACGCCGTTCGAGGTGCCGGCGATCACCAGAAAGACGAGGACGAAGTAGAGGACCGGGCCGAGGTCGACGCTGGCGTCGCCGATCCGCAGGTAGAGGATCGGCTCGAGGCCGACCTCGTGGCGCGCCACCCACCAGAGGCCGAGCGCAAGCAGCAGCTGCCCGCCCAGCTTCCAGCGCGCCGAGAGGCCGAGTGAGCGGCGTTTGACGATCTTCGTGAAGTCATCGGCGAAGCCCAGCCCGGCGCAGCCGATCGCCACCCCGAACACTGCGAGGCTCTGGGCATCGCGGTCGGAGAGGACCAGGTAGGGGACGCAGATCGCGGCGAAGATGATCAGCCCGCCCATCGTCGGCGTGCCGGCCTTGGTGTGGTGCTCCTGCGGCCCCTCCTCGCGGATGTGCTGCCCGAACTCCTTCACACGCAGGTACTCGATGAACTTCGGGCCGAGGAAGATGCAGATCAGCATCGCCGCCATCCCGGCGATCAGGACCTCACCCATGGTCAGGCGCGCCCCCCGCTTCGCGCCCGGGGGTCCCCAGCAGCTGCTCGAGCACCTCGGCGACCGCCTCGAGGCCGACCGAGCGCGAGCCCTTGACGAGGATCGCATCGCCCGGCTCGAGCTGGGCGGCGAGCAGCTCGGCAGCCTCTCCCGGGTCGCCGACCAGCTCGTCGGGGTCGTAGTCGCGGGCCGGCTCCCCCACCCCGACCAGCATCTCGATGCCCTCGGCACGAGCGTGGGCGCCGACCTCGCGGTGATACCCGGCGGCGCCGGGCCCCAGCTCGGCCATCTCGCCGAGCACCGCGATGCGGCGTTCCCCCCCAGGGTGGCGAGGTGATCCAGCGCCGCGCGCATCGACACCGGGTTGGCGTTGTAGCAGTCGTTCACCAGGACGATTCCCCCTCCAAGCTCGAGGCGCTCGCCCCGGAAGCGGGAGAAGCCTATGCTCGCAGCGCGGTCGGCCATCTCCTCGAGCGGCGCCCCGAGCGCCACGCCCGCCGCGATCGCCGCCAGGGCGTTTGTCAGGTTGTGACGCTCGGTGAACGGGAAGTGGAAGCGGGCGCGGCCGGCGGGGGTGAGGATCAGCGCCTCGGTGACGCCATCCTCGACCCTCACCTCGACCGTGTCGACGTCGCCCCCGGGGCCGAAGCGAAGCAGGTGGGGCGCGCCGCCCAGGTGCGGCTCCAGCTCGGCGGCTTCGACCGGGACGATCGCGCTGCCGTCGGCGGGCAGCGCCGCGATCGCCTCCGCCTTCGCCGCCGCGATCGCCTCGACCGAGCCGAGCAGCTCGACGTGGACCGGGCCGACGTTGGTGATCACGGCGACGTCGGGCTCGGCGATCGCCGCCAGCTCGGCGATCTGCCCCGCGCCGCGCATCGCCATCTCCAGCACCAGCAGGTCGGCGTCGGCCGGAGCTTCGAGGATCGTCAGCGGCAGCCCGATCTCGGTGTTGAGATTCTCGCGATTGGCGTGCACCCGACCGGGCAGCAGCGCCCGGGCGATGTCCTTGACCGAGGTCTTGCCGACCGAGCCGGTGACGCCGACCACCCGCGCCCCCAGCTCGCGACGCCAGGCGCGGGCGAGCGCCTGGAGTGCGACGAGCGGATCGTCGGCCACGAAGACCCAAGCCCCCGCTTGGTCGAGTTCGCACTTATCCGCGATATACACGGATAAGTGCGAACGCGCGGCCGAGGGCGAGAGGACGACGCCCCAGGCGCCAGCCGCGATCGCCGCCGGGGCGAACTCCCCGCCGTCCCGCGTCTCGCCGCGCAAGCCGAAGAAGAGATCGCCCGGCCCGGCCTCGCCGGAGGCGATCACGGCGCGGCTCGGCGCACCGGGTGCCCCTTCGGCGACGACCTCCGCGCCGATCGCCGCGCCGATCCGCTTGGCGTCGAGATTCATCGCCCGCTCGCGGCGGTCGGGCCGGCGGCGCCCGGCAGCTTCCTCAGCTCCTCGCGGGCGACGTCGCGGTCGTCGAAGGAGATCTTGCGCCCGGCCTCGAACTCCTGGCCCTGCTCATGCCCCTTGCCGGCGATCATCACGGTGTCGCCCGTCTGCGCCCTGCCCAGCGCCAGCGCGATCGCGGCGCGCCGGTCGGGCTCCACCTCGAGTGCCACGCCCCCCTCTGCGCCCGCCGCGACTTCGGCGACGATCGCCCCGGGATCCTCGGAGCGGGGGTTGTCGGAGGTGACGACCACGAGATCGGAGAGCTTCGCCCCGGCCCGCCCCATCTTCGGCCGCTTGTCGCGGTCGCGGTCGCCGCCGGCCCCGAACACCGAGATCACCCGACCGCGGGTGAGCCGTCGCGCCGCCCGCAGCACGTTCTCCAGCGAGTCGGGCGTGTGCGCGTAGTCGACGAAGACGGCGAACGGCTGCCCCTCGTCGACCGGCTCGAAGCGCCCGGGCGGCGGCGGGGCGTTCTCCAGCGCGGCGGCCGCTGCCTTCGGCTCGACCCCGAGTGAGACCGCCGCGGCAAAGGCAGCGAGCGCGTTGGCGACGTTGAAGTCCCCGGGCAACCCGGTCCGCACCGCCCACTCCCCGCCGACGGGACGATTTCGTCCGGTATTCGTCCGGTTTCGGCCGATCGGCGGGGTGGTCGCGGTGAAGGTGGCGCCGCCGGCGTCAAAGGAGACCTCGCGGGCGACGAAGTCGGCTTCGCGGCCCTCGGCGGAGAACGTGACGCAGTCGAATTCCCCGGCGAGCCGCCGCCCGTACCGGTCGTCGACGTTGACGATCACGACCCTCGGCCCGCTCTCGAACAGCAGCCGCTTCGAGGCGAAGTAGTCCTCCATGTCCGCGTGGAAGTCGAGGTGGTCCTGGGTCAGGTTCGTGAACAGGGCGAGATCGAAGCGGATCGCGTCGCAGCGGTGCAGGGCCAGCGCGTGCGAGGAAACCTCCATCGCGCAGGCCCGGTCGCCCCGGTCGAGCATCCGGCGGAAGATCGCCTGCAGGTCGATCGCCTCCGGCGTGGTCCGCTCCACCTCCTCCTCCACGCCGCCGACCAGCTGCTTGACGGTCCCCAGCAACCCGCACCGCGTTCCGGCCGCCTCGAGGATCTCCCGGACCAGGAACGCCGTGGTCGTCTTCCCGTTCGTCCCGGTCACGCCGACGACCCGCAGCTCTTCCGTCGGGTCCCCGAAGAACCGGGCAGCCAACGGGGCCATGGCGGCCCGGGCATCGGGCACGACGACCTGAGCCACCTCCACCGCGGGAAGCTCGTGCTCCACGACCAGCCCCGCCGCCCCCGCCTCAACCGCGGCGACGGCGAACTCGTGCCCATCGACCTTCTCCCCCCGCACGCAGAAGAACAGCGTCCCCGGCCCGACCTTGCGGCTGTCGTACGCCAGGTCGCCAACCTCGACCGAGCCGTCCCCGACGACCGGGGCACCACCAGCTACCGCGGCAAGCTCTTCCAACCTCACGGAGCGATTCTAGGCCGGGCGGTCGGCGCTGCGGCCGGGGTGCGTGGGGTCTCTCCCGGGCAGCGGCGTCCTGTTTTTCGCACAGACCACTCGGCGAGAGACATCGATCTCCAAGGCGAAAAACCCAGCAACCGGGAGAGGCCCCACGCACCCCGGCCAGACCACGGCCATGGATCCCTATTCCCTCGGCACCCCGAGATACGGCAGAGCAAACGCCGCGATCTTGCCGAACGCCGGGGCGGCGACCGACCCGCCGTAGATGTCTCCCTGCGGCTGATCGACGATCACCGCGACCAGCAGCCGCGGATCCTGCGCCGGGGCGAAGCCGATGAACGAGGCGACGTACTTGGTTTCCGAGTAGGTGCCGTCTTCGGCCACCTGGGCGGTGCCGGTCTTGCCGGCCAGGGTGTAGCCGGGGACGCTGACCGACGAGGCGGTCCCCCCCGCTTCGAGCACTCCCTCGAGCATCGTCCGCACCTGTTCGGCGACCGACGCGGAGATCACCCGCCGGCCCTTCGGCTCGTGGACCGGATTGTCGCCGATCCTGTCGATCAGCTGCGGCTGCCGCAGGATGCCGCCGTCGGCAATCGCCGCGTAGGCGGCGGCCATCTGCATCGGGGTGACCGACAGCCCCTGGCCCATCGGCAGGTTGCCCATCGTCGAGCCGGAGTATTCGTCGAGCTTCGGCACGATCCCCCGCTCCTCGGCCGGGTATTGCACGTCGGTCGGTCGGCCGAAGCCGAAGCGGTCGATCCAGCGGCTGTACTTCTCGCTGCCCAGCCCGAGGCCGATCGTCACCGCGCCTATGTTGGAGGACTGGGCGAGGATCTGGGCAACGCTGAGGGTGACGGTCGGGCGCGCCTCGGCGTCGGTGATCGTGCGGTCGGCGACCTGCAGTTCCGGCGGCAGGGTGAAGGCGGTTTCCGGAGTCACCTGCCCTTCCGCCAGCGCCGCGGCGACGGTGAAGGCCTTGAAGGTCGAGCCGGGCTCGTAGGTGAAGCCGGTGCCGCGGTTCAACAGATCTTCGGGAGTGGCGCCTTCGAGGTCGGTCGGGTCGATCGGCGGCCAGTTTGCCATCGCCAGCAGCTGCGAGCTGCGCGGATCCATGACGATCGCCGTGGCGCCCTTCGGCGCGTACGTTTCGCCGATTTCGGCGAGCGCCTGCTCGGTGCGCTTCTCGATCGCCGGGTCGAGGGTCAGTCGCAGGTCTTCGCCGTCCTCCGCTTCCTTGACGGTCTCCAGCCGGATCGGTTCGCCCAGTGCGTCGTTGACCACCTGCCGTTCGCCGTCTTCGCCGCGCAGCACCGATTCCTCGCCGTCCTCGAGGCCGGTCAGGCCCTCGCCTTCGGAGCCGACCGCGCCGATCGTCTGCGCCGCCAGCTCGCCCTGCGGGTAGGTCCGCCGGCTGTCGGGGAGCTCGCCGATCCCGGCAAGTTCGAGTCGGGCGACCCGCGCCGCGGTCGGCAGATCGACCTTGCGGGCGACGTAGGAGAAGCCGGATTCCTCGGTCAGGCTCTTCAGCACCTCGCCCGCCTTCAGGCCGAGGATCGAGGCGAGCTTGGCGGCGTCCCGGCGCGGGTGCTCGACCTGGTATGGCGTCGCGTAGATCGTCTTCGCGTCTTCGGAGACGGCGAGCGGGTTGCCGTAGCGGTCGAGCACGCTGCCGCGCAGGCCGGGGACGGTGACCACGTCGGTCTGCTGGTAGGCCGCCTCGGAGGCCAGCTTCGCGCCCTGCACGCCCTGCAGCCAGAAGGCGCGTGCGGCGATCACCGCGAAGCAGAGGAGGAAACCGGCGAAGAGCAGTCCGATCCTTCGCTCGATCGTCCGCATCGGCTGCCTCAGTAGGCCGATTCCGCGGCGGCGAGGCGGCGCGCGGCGGTCGCCACGTCGCGCGGACTCGCCCGCGTATAGCCGAATTCGTCGATCGGCGCCGCGCTCAACCCGAGCGAGACGGCATCGTGCCGGACCCGCGACGCCCCGGAGCGCTGAGCGTCGCGGCTGCGGAGGACCGAGTTCTCCTCTTCGAGCGCCTGGATGTTCTGGTCGACGTGGCCGGCGTCGGCGGCGAGGCTGAGGGTGATCACGTTGAGGGTGACGATCCCGGCGAGCAGCACGCCGAGCACCGCGATCCAGGCACGACCGCGGGTCATCCTCACCATCAGGCCGGAGTCGGGCAGGTTGCGGACGGCGGTAGCGGCGGTCGCCGCGATCGGGATAAGCTGGCCGCCAGGGCGCCGGGCGGGCGCCTTGCGGCGCGGAGCACGCGTCGGCGCCGGGGCGCTGCGGCGAGCGGTCGCGGCGGCGGCCATCAGGCGGCGCTCCCGGCGGACTGGGCGACAGCGACCTTGAGCGCGGCACGCAGGTGGGCGGACTTGGAGCGCGGGTTGGCGGCGACCTCGTCGGCCTGCGGGGAGACGGGACGGCGGGTCAGCAGCTCCGCTTCGGGCTCGCGGCCGCAGGTGCAGACCGGCAGCTCGGGCGGACAGACGCAGCCGCGAGCGCGATCCGCGAGGAAGCGCTTCACCCGCCGGTCCTCCAGCGAGTGGAAGGAGATCGCTGCGAGGCGGCCGCCGATCGGCAGCATGCCCCATGCGGTCGGCAGCGCGTCGTCGAGCGAGTCGAGCTCGCCGTTGACGGCGATCCGGATCGCCTGGAAGGTGCGCTTCGCGGGGTGGCCGCCGCCGAACCGCGCCGAGCCCGGGATCCCGGCCTTGACCGCGGCGACCAGCTCGGAGGTGGTGCGCAGCGGCCGGCGGCGGACGATCTCGCGGGCGATCCCGCCCGCGTAGCGCTCCTCGCCGAAGCGGCGCAGGGCCTGGGCGATACGCGACTCGGGCCACTCGTTGAGCAGGTCTGCGGCGCTGAACTCCTGTCGCGTGTCCATCCGCATGTCGAGCGGCGCCTCGTAGGAATAGGAGAAGCCGCGCTCCCCGGCATCGACCTGCATCGAGGACATTCCGAGGTCCATGTAGATCATGTCTGGGCGAATGCCTTCGCCGCGCAGGGTGCGAAGCCCTGCCGCGTAGTCGGATCCGATCAAGCGGGTGCCGCAGGGGGCCTCGGTGGCGAAGCGCTCGAAACGGTGCTCGGCCGCCGGGTCGCGGTCGATGCAGAACAGGGTCCCCTGCGGCCCGATCGCCGCGGCGATCAGCCGCGCGTGGCCGCCGCCGCCGAAGGTGCAGTCGACCGCGGTCTGCCCCGGTTGGGGCGCCAGCAGGCTGGTCAGCTGGTCGGCGAGGACTGGCTCGTGCTCGGTCGGCATACGTAAAAGGTTTGCGCTGTCTGACCTGGGATAGCGACGGTCCCGGTCGGAAACGGCGATCTGTCCGGCGCGGGCCCGCACCTCAGGCCCCAGCTCCGCTCGCGGCCAGGCCCTCGGCGATCTCGGGTGCGGAGGCGTCCAGTTCCTCCTCCTGCCTGGCCCACGCCTCGGCGTTCCAGATCTCCAGGTACTCGCCGGCGCCGATCACCACGCAGGGGCCGGAGAGGCCGGCGTGCTCGATCAGCGGCTTGGGGACGCGGATGCGGCCGGCCGAGTCGAGCTTCTCGTCGAAGGAGCCACCGTGGAAGCGGCGGCGCAGGCGGCGCGCGTCACTGCCGAAGGGGCTGTGCGGAGAGAGGAAGCGGTCGGAGAGCCGCTCGAACTCCTCGGTCGTGTGCACCCAGACGCAGGGGTCGAAGCCCTTGGAGAGAACAACGCCGTCGGAGAGCGGAGCGCGGAACCGCGAGGGAACCGTGAGGCGATCCTTGGAGTCGAGGCTGTGCTCGTAGAGACCCCGGAATGCCATCCCCGTCGGTGTCCTTTCTGCGGCCTGGAAAGAGAGTTCGGACCGGAGTGATGAGGTGGGAGGAGCCTCACCACCCCGGTCCTGGGCTTCAACTCGACCGCCACTCTAGCCCACTTCATCCCACTTTGCAACACAGACTTGAACCTCTGCCCCAAGCGCAAGCTCGGTTGCAGGCGCAGGAACGGCGCGCTCGTCTAGCGTGCACGCCGTGAACCGGCTCGAGAGGCCCGCGACGGCACTCCCCGACGACGCCGACGACCTGCGCGGCTTCTACTTCCGCCTGCTGCTCGGCAAGGCGAGCACCCAGGCCGCGCTCGCGGCCGCCGCGATCGCCGGCGGGGTGATCGGCGCACTGGTCGCCAGCCCCGCGATCGGCGCCGCCGGCTTCGCCGCGGGCGTGCTGATGGCGCTGGCGGTCGTGTTCGCAATCGCCGACTCGCGCTCCGAGGACGCCTTCTTCCAGATCTACGGCGAACAGCGCGGCATGGTTGTCCACGGCAAGGAGCGCCTGCCGAAGGCGACGCCGTTGCTGCGCAAGGGCGACGACCGCTACGCCGAGCGGGCACTGGAAGGGCCGCTCGGCGATGGCATCGACGGCACGCTCGCCCTCTACACCTACGAGGAGGAGTCGACCGACAGCGACGGCAACCGGCAGACCAGCTATCACCGCTACACCGTCGGCATCGCCGAGGTCCCGGAGTGCGCCGGCTTCGTCCCCGAGCTCTACTGCCAGCGCAAGGTTGGGCTGCGCGCCCTGGAGAGGCTCGAGGACCTGTTCCGCGGCTCCAAAGAGCGGGTCAAGCTGGAGAGCGAGGCGCTCGACGAGCGCTACGAGATCTTCGTCGGCGAGACCCAGGACCCCAATCATCTCCGCCAGCTCTTCTCCCCCGCCTTCATCGTCTGGCTGACCGATTCGGCCCCGGAGAAGTTCGCCTTCGAGCTGGTCGACGGCGCCCTCTGCTGCTACCTCGGCGGCCACAAGAAGGCCGCCGCCGAGCTGGACACGATCCGCGCCGCCTCCGCCGGCGTGGCGACCCGGCTGCGCGACGAGGCGCTGGAGTAGCCGCCCGGCGCCTTCCGTTCTCCTCGCCGGAGGCGCGCCGGCTCGACCCTCAGAACCCGCCGAGCAGCACGTCGGCGTTGGCGATCAGGCCGGCGGCGATCAGGAGGAGCACCGAGGGGACGAGGATCAGGGCGACGACCAGTTGGATCTTCGGAGCGGCTCGGGCGGCGCGCTCCTCCACCGCGCGGCGCTGGTCGCGGCGCAGCGCCACCGCCTGGCGGCGCAACTGGTCGGCCAGCGGCGAGCCGAGGCGGCGGGAACGCTCGATCGACGCGCAGAGGGTGGCGACCGCGCCGCCGGGCACGCGCTTGCGCAGCGCCCGCAGCGCCTCCGGCAGCGGCCGCCCGCAGGAGAGCTCGGCCACGGCGATCCGCAGCTCCGCGGCAAGCGGACCGTCGCCGGCCCGCGCAATCTCCTCGAAGCCGGCCGCCGGGCTGCGCCCGGAACCGGTGGCGACCGCGAGCAAGTCGAGCGCGTCGGGGAGGGCGTTGAGCAGGCGGCGACGTCTGCGGCGCGCCTCGCGCTCCAACAGCGCGTCCGGCAGGACGAACCCGGCAGCCGGCATCCCGACCGCGACCAGGATCGCGATCCGCCCCGGCGCGGCCGGGGCCGCGACCAGCGCCGCGATCCCGCCCGCGGCGGCGCCGGCCAGCTTCGCCAGCAGCGCCGCGCCGATCGAGACGCGCGAGTCGAGCCCGGCGCGCGAGAGGCGGCCCGGCAGGCCCAGCCGCAGCGCCGCGCTGGCCGAGCGCCCCCGCGTCAGCAGGCCGAGCGGCGAGGCGCCCACCGCGCCGCGTCCCGGGCGCAGCTCGCGCAGCGCGGCGCAGGCGAGCAGCACCGCGGCCGCGGCGAGGGGGCCGGCGCCGCTCACTCGACTACCCGCGAGAGGCGTCGGATCGCGACGAAGCCGGCAAATTGCAGGGTGGCCGCGAGGGCGACCAGCGCCGCGGAGGCCGGGGCCCCGAGCACCTTGACGAAGAAGCCCGGCTGGATCAGCTCGGCGAAGAGGGCGCCGCCGCTCGGCATCGCGACGACCAGCAGACCGGTGAAGCGGGCCTGGGCGGTGGCCGAGCGGGCGTCCTCCTCCACCCGATCGCGCTCCGCCGCGCCGACGGCGAAGCGGCGCAGCAGGTCGGCGAGGTCGCCGCCGGCCAGCCGCTGGCTGAGCAGCGCCGTGGCGAAGGCCTCGACCCTCGCGGATCGCATCCTGCGCCGCCAGCCATCGACCGCCGCGCCGGTCGGCGCCCCGAGCTCGAGCTCGGCCCCGAGCCGCCGCAACTCGACTGCGGCCGGGCCGTCGAGCGAGGCCGCCGCGGCGGGCAGCGAGCCGCGCAACGAGCGCCCCGCCGCCAGCGAGTCGGCGATCGCCCCGGCAACCTCGGGCAGGGCGCGCTCGACCGCCCTGCGGTAGCGGCGCCGGCGGCTGGAGAGCGCCCAGGCCGCCAGGCCCGGGCCGGCGACCCCGAGCGGCAGCGCCACGGACGGTCCGGCGAGGAACCAGCCGCCGAGCAGGGCGGCGCCCGCCCCGACCGCGGCGAGGCGTCGGCGCTCGAGGGTCGAGGGCGCGTAGCCCTCGCGCCCCGCGCGGCGCAGCGGCTCCAGCGCCAGCCGCAGCCAGCGGGCCGCAGCCGGGCTGGCCAGCACCGCCTCGCGAGCGGCGAGGGCGGCAAGGCCGCCGGCCGCGGCGCCGACCAGGATCAGCACGAGTGGTCCATCCGGTAAGTCCGGTGCCTATCTGGCGAGCGAAAACCGAGCACGCCGCGGACGCAGGGAGGCCGAATAGTGGGCACTATTCGGCCGACCGAAAACAAAGGCGGGCGAAGGTTTGCAGCCGCCAGATGGGTGCCGGGATTTGCCGGGTGGATCACTGAACCTCGGCGATCTCGACCACGCGCCGGGCCCCGTCGGAGCGGCGCTCCAGCTGGACGACCAGGTCGATGCCCCGCCGCACCTGAGCGGCGATCACCTCGTGTGGCAGGCCGAGCCCCGCCATCAGGGCGAGCGTCTCCAGCCTGCTCAGCGCGTCGGCGGACGAATTGGCGTGCACGGTGGAGAGCGCCCCGTCGTGGCCGGTGTTGAGCGCAGTCAGCAGGTCGAGCGCCTCGGCGCCGCGCACCTCGCCGATCACGATCCGGTCGGGTCGCATCCGCAGGGCGTTGCGCAGCAGGTCGCGGATCGTCACCTCTCCCCTGCCCTCGACGCTCGCCGGGCGGCTCTCCAGCCGCACCACGTGCCGCTGGCGCAGCCGCAGCTCAGCCGCGTCCTCGATCGTCACCACCCGCTCGCCCGCCCCGATGAAGCCGGAGAGGGCGTTGAGCAGGGTCGTCTTGCCGGAGCCGGTGCCACCGCTGACCAAGACGCTGCGCCGCCCCGCGACGGCACGTCGCAGCAGCTCGAGCTGCGCCTCGTCCAGCGTGCCGAGCTCCAGCAGCTCGCGCGGCCCCGGCCGCCGCGCCCCGAAGCGGCGAATCGAGAGCGCCGGCCCGTCGATCGCCAGCGGCGGGATCACCACGTTGACCCGCGAGCCGTCGGCGAGCCGCGCATCGACCATCGGGCTCAGCTCGTCGACCCGCCGTCCCAGCGGGGCGAGGATCCGCTCGACCGCGTCGCGCAGCTCCTCCTCGCCGGCGAAGGCGACGCCGACCGGCTCGAGCCGTCCACCCCGCTCGACGTAGACGCGGTCGGGGCCGTTGACCATCACCTCCTCCACGCCGGGGTCGGCGAGCAGATCCTCCAGCGGCCCGAGCCCGACCGTGTCGCGCAGGATCCGCCCCACAATGGCCTCGCGATCCTCGGCGCCGAGCAGCGCCGCCTCCTCGCCGACCAGCTCCCGCACCTCCTCGTCGAACCGGTCGCCCGGCGGGGCGCCGGCCGCGGCGGCGACCCGACGCCGCTCGATCAGCCGCTCGCGCAGGGAGCCAGACAGCTCCTCGAGATGCCGCCGCCGCGCCTCCACCCGGCTCAGCCCCCCGGCAGGAGGGTGACCTTGCGGGCGAAGCTCTCGGCGGCGATCAGCCGCAGCGCCTGCCGTCTGGTCAGCCCCAGCGTCGCCTTGGCGGCCTCCCCCGACTCGCCGCCTTCGCGGTCCGACCGCAGCGCCAGCAGCGGCACCCCGGAGGCGGCAACGTAGGTGCGACCCGGCCCGGGGCCGCTCGGTTCGCCGGTCACCACCAGGTCGACCTTCTCCCCGGTCGGGGCCGGCCCGGCCGAGAGCAGCGCGCCGGCGCCGCTGACCGCGATCTCGACCGGGCGACGGCCGCCGCCGAGGCCACGCCGGCGTCCCCTGCGCTGCCGCGGGGCGGCGAGCTGAGCGGCCAGCAGGTAGGAACCGGCCGGCAGCGCCGCCCGCGGCGCCAGCCCCAGCGCTTCCGCCGGCGAGGCGAGGGCGCCGGGTGGGACGAACCGCTCGGGGACGCGGCGCACCGCCAGCGCCGTTCCGACCTCCCGGGCCCCGATCCTGCGGCCGGCCGGCAGGCCGGAGTCGAGGACGACGACGGGGCGCAGCGGGCCGTAGCCGCGGGCGGCTCGCGACCCGTAGCCGTCGGCGATCGCCGCCGCGGCGGCGGCGGCGATCAGGGCGAGCAGCAGGAAGACCACGGCGCGCCCGCGGCGGCTCATGCCGCCTGCTCCGCGCTCCGGTTCACGAGCGGCAGCTCGAGCACGGCAAGCGAGCCGCAATCGGAGCGCCGCAGGGCGAAGCGGCCGCCGGCAGACGCCGCCACCCGCCTCACCACGGCCAGTCCGTGCCCGCGCCGGCGCCTGCCCGAGAGGCGGGCGATCACCTCGGCCGGCGTGTCGCGCCGCGAGTCCGGCCGAGAGGCGCGGCCGGAGTCGGCGACGACGATCCGCAGCCGCTCGCCGTGGCGGCGCGCCTCGACCGTGACGGCCGGGCCGCCGTGCTCGATCGCGTTGACGATCAGGTTGTCGAGGGCCTGCGAGAGCGCCACACCGTCCCCGGCGACGAGCGCCTCGCCGGTCCACCACCCCAGCCGCAGCGAGCCTCCGGCGACGCCCGCCCGCCCTTGCCAACGCCCGACCGCCGCTTCGACCAGCGGGCGAACCCGGACCTCGCCCCGCGGTTCGGGCATGGAGACGCCACCGCCATTCACCTCGCGCTCGAGCCGCTCCAGGGCCGCCGCCGCCAGCTGCACCGAGCTCTCGACCGCTCGCGGCGAGGCGCCCTCCCGTCCGCCGGCCAGGGCGAGCGCCTGGAGCGGGCGGCGCAGCTCGTGCAGCGCCTCGTTGAGGACGGTGCGGCGGCGGCTGGCGCGCAGCCCCCGCACGGTGACCGCCGCTGCGAACGAGGCGGCGAGCGGCCAGCCGGCTACGATCTCGGACAGCTCGGTCATCCGTCGAGCAGGCGGTAGCCGACGCCCCAGCAGTTGACTATGTAGCGTCCGTGCTCGGGGTCGAGTTTGCGCCGCAGCCGGCTCGCGTGCGAGTCGAGCGTCCGTGTCTTGGCCGGCGTCCGGTAACCCCAAACCTCCCCCAGAAGCTCGCGCTTCGAGAAGACGCGGTGGGGATCGGAGGCGAGGACCCGCAGCAGCGAGAACTCCTTGTTGGAGAGCTTGACCGCGCGCTGCCCGAGCCAGGTGCGGCGCCGTGCCGGGTCGACGACCAGTTCGCCGACCCGCAGCGGCCCGTCGCGCCGCTCCGCCCGCCGTCGCAGCACCGCCGCGATCCGCGCCCGCAGCTCCGGGTAGTGGAACGGCTTCACCAGGTAGTCGTCCGCTCCGAACTCCAGCCCGCGCACCCGATCGTGGTCGGCGCCGCGGCCGGTGAGGACGATCACCGGCAGGCCGGGGTCGAAGCGCGAGGCGATCCCGTCGGCCTCGCGGATCTCCTGCAGGACGTCGAGCCCCGCGGCGTCGGGGAGCGTCAGGTCGAGCAGCATCAGGTCCGGCTGTTTGTAGCGGCAGAGTCGCAGCGCGTCGGAGGCGCTGGGGGCCGGCAGCACCTCGAAGCGGTCGGCGACCAGGTGGTCGCAGAGCAGCTCCAGGGTCGTGGTGTCGTCCTCGCAGACGACGACGCTGGCGATCTCACGTCTCTGGGGAAGCATGCCCTACCAAGGGCACAGCGACAAGAACTCTCCCCCCTGCCCGGACCGACTACTTCGTGGCAATCACCTCGTGTGCGCCGCGACCGCACGCACAACGCGCTTGGCTGGGCACTCCTAGTGCAGCACGCGACCGAGCAGGTCCACGTACTGGAGCGTGTGGCGGTTCTCGAGGAACGCCTTGCGCACCCGTTCGTGCGCGGCGAGGCCGATCTGCTCGGCTCGCTGCGGTGAGTTGAGCATCTCCAGGGTCGCCGCGCCAAACGCTTTCAGGTCGAGCGGGTTCGGCAGCAGCATGCCGGTGACGCCGTCTTCGATCTGATCGAGGATCCCCCCGGTGGCGGTCGCGACGACCGGACGCCCCTTCCACATCGCCTCGGTCACGGTCAAGCCGAACCCCTCCTTGAGACTCTTCTGCACGATCACCGTGGCCCGGCGCTGCAGGGCGTTGACGATCGCCGCGTTCTCGGCCAGATCCTGCATCGGCAGGCAGGCCAGGTGGACCCTGGACCGCAGCCCGTCCGGAAGCCGGCGCCACTCGGCTTCGACTTCGGCGAGCACGTCGGCGCTCTCCGGATCGTCGGCGACCGAGTTGATGCTGGGCCCGGCGAGGATCAGGTGGGCATCGGGGGCGCCGGACGCGATCTCCGCGAAGCCGCGCAGCACCCCGACCGGATCCTTGAGCCGGTCCCAGCGCGACACCTGCACAACGAGCGGCGTGTCGGCGCCGGGGAGCTCGCCGAGGCTGACCACCTCGCACTTCCGCTCCACCCGCTGCTGGGTGCCCTCGGCCTGTTCGAAGAAGGGCTCCGCGTCCTCGTCCTCGCCGCCGGCCATCAGCCCGACGTGTCGCAGGATCGCCCGGACCTGCTCGGGCTCCATCTCCTGGTTCTTGGGCGACATCGCGTCGATCGAGGGCGGGACGATCGCGGTCACCATCTCCCTGCAGTACTCCGGGACGTACGCGTCGCGGGAGAAGACGCAGGCGCTGGCTCGGATGACATAGGGCTCGAGGAAGTCCCAGGCGGCGGCGCTGTACCCGTTGCCGTCGTCGGCCCCGATGTGGCAGCGCCAGATCACGGTGTGGCCTGCGTCGACGATCTGGGGGATCAGGCCGGCGGTCTGCGGATCGTGCAGGAAGACGACGTCGCGCGGGCCGAAGCGCGCCAGCACCGCCTCCGCGCTGGCGCGGGTCACCCGCTCGTAGACGGCCCGCTCCTCCTCCCCCAGCTCGCCACCGTCCCCGAGCTCGCCGTGCAGGAGGTTGTGCAATCGCTTGGTGAGCGTGAAGAAGTCCGGGGCGCCGTCGATGGTCAACCAGCGCATCCCGACGCCGGCGCTGCGGGCCAGCCCCACCCACGACCGAAGCATCTCGGCGACGCCGCCGCCGGCGGAGGTCGAGTTGACGTTCCAGATCTCCCGCCCGGTCAGCATCCCCTCCGCCCGGCGCAGCCCGTCTTCGAGCATGCGCCAGTCCTCGGGATCGATCAGGCCGCGCATCCGCTCGATCGAGAGCGGCGAGACCTCCACCTCCTTTGCGGCTGGTGGAGCCTCCACATCCCTTGCGGCCATGATTAGTTGTCCGTATCTCCCGCGCTCGCCGACCAGCTTCTCTCCTGCTTGGAGAGAGTACCTGAAGGGAGCTCGAGCACCGCGGCGGCGCGACGGTGGGAGACGAGGCGCCGCGGCGGGACTTCCCGGTGGACGGCAAGCGCCCTGCCGCACCCGTCGAGCAGGACCAGGTCGAGCGCGAAGCGCATGCCGAAGGTGTGGACGCTGGAGCAGCGCGGGATCAGCAGCCCTGCGCCGGCCTCCTCACGGTCGAGCTGCGAGAGGCCGAGCAGGCGGGCGCGCAGACCGAGGGCGACCGGGACCCGTCGGCCGAGGACCGTCGCGGACGGGAGACGGCGCAGCCGGCGAGAGGTCATGATGTGCCAAGTGCGCAGCCCTTCCGTCTCTCCCCCCTCCGGCGGCAAGGTCGCGGTCTTCGGCCCCCACCCGATGCTCTCGATCACGATCGAGGCGCTCACCGCGGACGGCGGCGACGACATCCACGTCCACGCCGCCGGGCAGGGCGTCTGGGTGGCGCGGATGGCGGCCGAGCTGGGCGCCGAGACGACGCTCTGCGGCTTGATCGGCGGCGAGGCCGGCACCGCGCTGCGCCGCCTGCTCGAGCGACTGCCGGTCGAGCTGCGGCTGGTCGACACCGCCGAGGCCAGCGGCGCTTACATCCACGACCGCCGCAGCGGCGAGCGGGTGCCGATCGCGCAGAGCGCCGCGATGCCCCCCTCCCGCCACGAGGTCGACGACCTCTTCTCGATCGCCTGCGCGGCGGCGCTCGACACCGCCGTGCTCGCCGTCTGCAACGCCTATCCGGGGGAGGCGCTGCCGATGGAGATCTACGGAAGCCTGGTCGCCGACGCCCGCGACAACGGCACTCCGGCGATCGTCGACCTCTCGGAGCAACGGCTCGACAGCGCCTTGGAGGGCAAGCCCGCTTTGGTGAAGATCAACGATTGGGAGTTGGCCCAGTTCGTCGACGGACCGGTCGACACCGAGGCGAGGATGCGGGCGGCGACCGAGCGGCTGCTGGAGCGCGGCGCCGCGGCGGCGATCGTAACCCGCGCCGAGCAGCCCGCCCTGGTGCTGCGGGGCAACGAGGCCTGGGAGCTGATCCCACCCCGCTTCGAGCGCGGCGCCCGCGAGGGCTGCGGCGACTCGATGATGGGCGCCCTCGCCGCCTGCATGGCGGCCGGCCGCGACTGGGAGGAGACGCTGCGGATCGGCGCCGCCGCGGGCGCCGCCAACTTCCTCCGCCACGGCCTCGGCAGCGCCTCGCGCACCGTGGTCGAGGACCTCGCCCCGCGAGTCGAGCTTCGTCGGCTGGACTAGGCCAATCTGGCGCTTTTCGGGCCCCATGTGACCCAAAAGTCGCCAGGTCGCCGATCAGGCGACGGGACTGAAGGGAAGGTCGAGATCGTCGCCGGCGACGATCCCCTGCGGCGCCGTCTCCGCGATCCACTCCAGGTGCGGGGCGAGCTCCTCGACCTCGCCCAGCTTCGCGAACGCCTCGCTGAGATGGACCGGACGCCCGCCGTGGGAGGAGTGCGCGTCGCTGCTCAGCGCGTGAACGAGCCGCCGCTCGGCGAGGGCGAGCATGCCGTCGGCGGTGGCCTCGCGGAGGAAGAAGTCGGCGGTCGCCTGGATCAGGGCGCCGGCCGCGACGAGGCGGGCCATGCGCTCGAACATCTCGGCGGAGGCGTGGCGCTCCGGGTGGGCGATCAGCGAGCGGTGGCCGCGCTCGGCGAGGTGCTCGACGCGACGCTCGAGGCTGTCGCCGAGCGGGCCGGGCGCAGGCTCGAGCAGCACCCAGCGCCCCCCGCCGAGCGAGATCCGCGCCAGCTCCTCCTCGCTGAGCGCCTCGACCGCGGTCTCGGCGACCTCGCCGCCCTGCAGCACGGCGACGGGGACGCCCTCCTCGCGCAGGTGCGTGTTGAGCGCGCCGACCCGGCCGGCGACCTCCTCGATGCGAACGTCGTGGTCGTGGCGGATGTGGGGCGTCGCGCAGACCGCCTCGATCCCGTCGGCCGCGGCCTGGCGCGCCATGCCGGCGCTGTCGCGCAGGTCGAGCGCCCCATCGTCGACTCCGGGGAGGATGTGGCAGTGCAGGTCGATCAAGAGTCAATCCGACAACCCGCGTGTGCGGCTGGCGAGCGCCGGACCAAGCGGGGCAAGGACGCAGGGAGGCCGAATAGCAGCGCTATTTGGCCGACTGAGGACGCCGCACCGCACCGGTCCGCCGCCGCCAGGCGTGCGCGGGGGTTTTCGGATGGACTCTATAAGCGCAAAACCTATTTCAGGCGTCGCCGCGCTGGGGCACGGGGATACGATGACAGGCATGATCCAGCAGCTGCTCCCGCGCGGGCTTGCGGGGGGAGATTGGGCTTCAACGTGAATAAGAAGACGACCCGCAGAGGGAATTACGAGTCGGGCTCCGACTACGTGCTCGAGTACGGCGAGCTTCGCTTCGCCTTCAACGAGGGCGACTTCGGCCAGCGGGTCGAGCAGGCCGGGGTCAAGCTCGGCTTCGTCCAGCAGGGGCTGAGCCGCGAGGAGCTGGACGACCTGCTCGACCTGGCCGTGAACGGCGAGATCGCCGAGCCGTGCTCGCGCCTCGGCGTCCACATCAACGAGAACTGGGAGGACCTGGTCGGCCCCGCCAACCGCAGCCTCGTCCACTGGCTGCGCCGCCTCGTCTTCCGCGGCGCCTGGCTCGACCAGCGGGTGAAAGAGGGCGAGCTGGACGTCGTCTTCGACGAGGGCAACCAGACCTTCGGCTACGTCCAGCCGGAGCGCAGCAACGAGCTGATCGAGCTCTCCCGCGAGCCCTCCTGGCGCCGCATCGCGTACAGGGGTTGACTGAGTTCCTCGGACCAAGCAGGTCAAGGACGCAGGCCGCGTGGCGTGCTCTGCACGCGAGCGGCCGAGGACGCAGACATGCGCCGGTCCGAGGGGCTCAGCGCGCCGAGTCGAGCAGCACGCGGCGCTAGACGGTCTGGCCTCGCGCCGAATCGAGCAGCACGCGGCGCTCGGCCGAGCCGATCAGCCGCCGGGCGCGGTCCACCGTGTCCATGTTGACCGAGATCGCCTCGATCCCGGCGCGGACCAGGACCTCGGCGTACTCGGGGTGGACCGACGGGGCCTGCCCGCAGATCGAGGTGCTGAGGCCGAGGCTCCTGGCGCGCGCCAGCAGCTCGGCGATGTATTCGGTAACCGCCGCGTCGCGCTCGTCGAACACCTCTGCGACCAGCTCGGAGTCGCGGTCGGCGCCGAGCACGAGCTGGGTGAGGTCGTTGGAGCCGATCGAGATGCCGGCGATTCCCAGCTCCGCGTAGCGCTCGAGGTGGAACAGCACCGAGGGCACCTCGGCCATCACCCACAGCTCGAAGCCCGGCCGCGAGAGCAGGCCCGCGGCTTCCATCTGACTGCGCACCGCGACCACCTCGCGCGGGGTGCGCACGAAGGGGACCATCACGTGGAAGTTGTCGTGCCCGGTATCCCAGACGCGGGAGATCGCCTCCAGCTCCAGACCCAGCAGGTCGGGCTCGCGCACGTAGCGCTGCGCGCCGCGGTAGCCGATCATCGGGTTGGCCTCTGCCGGCTCGAAGCGATCGCCGCCTTGGAGGCCGCTGAACTCGTTGGTGCGGAAGTCGATCGTCCGGTAGGTGATCGGCCGCGGCGCGAACGCGTTGGCGAAGGCGGTCAGCGAGTCGGCCATCCGTTCGACGAACTGCTCGCTGCGCCCTTCCTCGATCAGCAGCCGCGGGTGGACCCCCTCCAGCGCCTCGACGATCATCAGCTCGGCGCGGAGCAGGCCGACGCCGTCGACGTCGAGCTTGGCTGCGCGCTCCAGCTGGGACGGCTCGGAGAGGTTGATCAGGACCTTGGTGCCGGTGGCAGTGACGGCCGGAGCGGCCGCGGCGGGCGCCTCGGCCGTCGCCGGTTGCTCGGGCATCGCCCCCTCCCTGACCACGCCCTCGGTGGCGTCGACGGTGACCAGCTCGCCGTCGCGCAGCACCTTGGTGGCCTCCGCGGTGCCGACCACGCAGGGGATTCCCAGCTCGCGGGAGACGATCGCCGCGTGGCAGGTCATGCCGCCGGAGTCAGTGACGATCGCCGCCGACTTGCGCATCAGCGGCACCCAGTCGGGCGCGGTCATATGGGTTACGAGGATCTCCCCCTCGCCGAACTTTTCGGCCTGGCCGAGGTCGGCGACGACCCGCACCGGCCCCGAGCCGGTGCCCGGCGCCGCTCCCAGCCCGCGCACCAGCTCGGCGCCCAGCTCCGCCTGCTGCGGGGCAAGGCTCTCGCCTCCCGCGGCGGTGATCGGGCGCGACTGCAGCATCCAGATCTCGCCGCCCGAGTCGATCGCCCACTCGGTGTCCTGCGGCGAGCCGTAGTGAGCCTCGATCCGGATGCCCAGCTCGGCGACCCGCCGCACCTCATCGTCATCGAGGACGGGCGCCATCGCCTCCTGCTCGTCCAGCTCGCGGGTCGCGGTGCCGCCGCCGGGGACCGACTCGATCGTCAGCTCCTTGCGGCGCACTTCGCGTTTCGAGATCGTCACTCCCTGCTTCGCGACGACGTAGCGGTCCGGCGAGACAGAGCCGGAGACGACCGACTCGCCGAGCCCGAAGGAGCCCTCGATGACGAGGAGATCGGTGGCGCCGGAGGCCGGCTCGATCGTGAACATCACGCCGGCCCGGGTCGCCTGAATCTGCCCCTGGACGACGAGCGCGATGTCCATGTCGGCCTGGCCAAAACCCTGCTTCGCCCGGTAGTAGACCGTGCGGGCGCCGAACAGCGACGACCAGCAGCGGCGGACCGCCTCGAGCACGGCGTCCGGTCCGCGCACGTTGAGCAGCGTCTCGTTCATCCCGGCGAAGGAGGCGGACTCGGTGTCCTCGGCGGTCGCCGAGGAGCGGACCGCGACGGGGGCGTCCGGATCGTCGCCGGCCAGCCGCCCGTACGCCTCGGCGATCGCGCGCGCCAGCCAGTCGGGCACCGGCTCCGCCTCGACCATCTCCCGCACCTCGACGGTGGCTCGCTCCAACTCGGCCGTGTCCTCGACGTCTACCGCGGAGAGGCGCTCGGCGATCCGCGCCCGCAGCCCGCCGCCTTCGCAAAACGCCGCGTAGGCGGGGGCGCCGATCACGAAGCCGGGCGGGACCGGAAGCCCGGCGCCGGTCAGCTCCCCGAGGTTGGCGCCCTTGCCGCCGGCAAAGTCGACATCCCCCTTCGAGAGCTGCTCAAACCCCCGGACCGCCTCCGTCTCGCGCTCGGTCGACTCGATGGCGTCCATTGGCCAACCTTATGGGACGGTGGCCGAACGTGCAATCCGCACCGGACACCGCCCGATGCTGCGCAGAAGCGCCGGCGCTCAGGCGGGCCGCTCGACCGCCGCCAGGACGGTGAGAGTGCCGTTGGCGACGTTCAGGCCGGCGTCGAACAGCTCGCGCGCCTCGTCGCGACCGCCGAAGGACTCGGCGAAGCGGGTCAGCGAATCGATCAGGACGATCACGTTCTCGCCGCCGTCGGCGCGCCGGGCCGCTTGGGCGAGGGCGTCGTCGGCGTGATGGGCCTGGCCGGCGGCGACGATCTCGGCCCGGGGCGCCTCGCGCTTCCAGTCGGCCAGCTCCTCGGGGCTGGGATCGACCAGCAGGGCGATCGGGTCGGGGCCCTTCGAGGCTCCGGCCAGCTCGGCGGCCAGCTCGCGCAGCAGGGCGGTGCAGCCATCGCGGCTCTCGGCGTAGACGATCGCCCGGCGGCCCGGAGCGGGCGGCAGCAGCAGGTCGTGGACGCGGACGCTCTTGCGGCGCCGGCCCCAGCGACGGCGGCGGCGTTTGCGCTTCGGGCGCGGCGCCGCCGCGGGCTCGGGGGCCGCCGCGGGCTTCGGCTTGGGCTCGGGCTTGGGCTTGCGGGCTCGCGCTTCGGCTCTCGACCGCCCTCGCGCGGGCCGCGCTGGCGTGGGCCCCGCCCGCCGCGCCGCGACGGCTGGGCAGGCTGCTGGCGCTTCGGCTTCGACTTGCTCGCGCCGTCGCCGCCGGCCAGCTTGTCGATCAGCTCGGTCCGAGCCAGCATCCGGTAGCGCTCGACACCGGCCTCGGCAGCGAGGGCATGCAGCTCGGCGAGGTGCTTCGACTGGAGTTCCGACCTGTTCACGGACGGCAGGTTATTGCAGGTTCTAAACGGTTGCCGTGGCAGCGGGGTCGACGCCGGCCTCGGCGGCCGCCGCCGGCCAGGCCTCGGCCTCGCGCTTCGCCCGGCGCCGCGACCAGCCCAGCTCGGCCGCAAGCGCCTCGGCCACCGGGCGGGCGGCGTCGGCGTCGCGCAGCTGCGGCGCCGCCAGGATCCCCAGCCGGGTGCGGCGCAGCAGCACGTCGGCGACGCTGCGCGCCTGCTCGAGCCGCGCCGCGATCGCCGCCTCGGCGAGCAGGTCGGGGAGGCCGGGGACGATCGGCGCCGCCAACCTCGGGTCCTTCCAGGCAAGGTCGAGGACGGCGCGCGCCGCGTGACCGTAACGGAAGGCGAGCTGGGCGACCGCCTCCTCCCCGACGCCCTCGGGGGCCTCGAGGTCGGCCGGGCGCGCCTCCATCCCGAGCGGGATCTCGGCGGTGTGGCAGGGCGCCTCGCGGCCCTCGCGCTCGACCAGGCGGTCGACCGTCTGCTTCGCCATCCGCCGCCAGGTGGTCAGCTTGCCGCCGGTGATCGTCAGCATCCCCGACGACGTCTCATACAGCTCCGCTTTGCGCGAGATGTCGACCGACTTGCGCGGGTCGCCGGCCGCGATCAGCGGCCTCACACCGGCGTAGGCGCCGACCAGGTCCGAGGCGTCCAGCGAGACCGCGAAGAAGTCGTTGACCGCCTCGAGCAGGTACTCGACGTCGGCCCCGCTCGGCTGCGGGTGGTCGATGTCGCCGGCGTAGTCGCGGTCGGTGGTGCCGACCAGGGTGCGCCCGTACCAGGGCAGGGCGAAGATCGCCCGACCCTCGCCGGCCGGAACGATGCAGGCCGCCGAGCCGGTCGAGATGTCGTCCCGATCGAGGAGGATGTGCGTGCCGCGGCTTGGCGCGATCCGCGGCACGTCCTCCTCCTCGAGGACCTCGGGGCGGATGCGATCGGCCCAGACGCCGGTCGCGTTGACGACGTTGTCGGCCTCGACCTCGAAGCGCTCGCCCGACTCGGCCTCGACGAAGCCGACCCCGGCGGCGCGGCCGCGGCGCGAGAGCACCTCGGTCACCTCGGCGCCGTTCAGCATCGTCGCCCCGAAGCGCTCCGCCTCGCCGAGCACGGTGAGGACGAGGCGCACGTCGTCGGTCTGGCAGTCGTAGAAGAGATATGCGTCGCGCGGGTCGCGTGGCTCCAGCGAGGGAACCAGCTCGAGCACCTCGTCGTGGTCGATCGTGCGGTGGCGGTCAGGCGACCAGTAGAGGTCCTCGTCCTCCTCCTTGGCGGCACGGAAGTCGCGACGGCCGCGGCCGACCCGCGTGGTCGCCATCACGTCGTACATGTTGAGGCCGATCCCGATCTTGCGGTCGCGGCGCTCCTCGGCGAAGGAGGGGACCAGGAACGGCGTCGGGTAGACCAGGTGCGGGGCGAGCTGGACCATCAGCTGGCGCTCGACCAGCGCCTCGCGGACCAGGCCGAGGTCGAAGTTCTGCAGGTAGCGGAGCCCGCCGTGGACCATCTTCGAGGAGAGGCTCGAGGTGCCCGAGGCGTAGTCGCCGCGCTCCAGCAGGGCGACCGAGTAGCCGCGCGAGGCCGCGTCGAGGGCGACCCCGGCGCCGGTGATCCCGCCGCCGATCACCACCACCTCGAAGCGGCGGCCTGCGATCGCCTCCAAGGCTGCGGCGCGGGCGAGCATCAGTCGAGGAAGGTCGCGGTCCGCTCGACCGGCGAGCGCTCCGGCGGCTGCTTCTCCTGCCGCGGCGCGCCGAGGTGCAGGAGGCCGACGAAGCGCTCGCCCCGCGGCAGGCCGACCGCCTCCCGTCCCTCCGGGGTGCGCAGCACGGCGGGGGTGCGCCAGTATCCGGCGAGGCCGCGTCCGTGCGCGGCGAGCAGGACGATGTAGGCGGCGATCGCGGTCGCGTGCAGGTCCTCCTCGTCCTGGAGGAGGTCGCCGCCGAGCAGGCAGGAGGCGACGATCAGGGTCGGCGCGCGGTCGAGCTTGGCGGCGCCGTCCGGACCGGCCGCCAGCTTCAGCCGCTCCAGCGCCCGCGGCCCGAGCACCCGGAAGCGCCAGGGCGCGGTCAGGTGGTGGTTGGGCGCCCAGCGGGCCAGCTCGAGCAGCTCCTCGACCTGCTCGCGCGGCAGCGGCTCGGCGCCGAACGCCTTGTGCGTGCGGCGGCTGCGGATCGCCGTCTCGAGCTCCATGTCAGGAACATAGCCGCCCGCAGCGAGGAAGCCGGACGGACCGGGGGCTACCAGCCGAAGCGGCGGCCGAGGAAGAGGACGCCGCCCAGCGCGACTCCGCCGCTGCCGATGCCGATGCCGAGTGGCGCCCAGGGCTTCGGGCCGGGGTTCTCGCTCGCTTCGAAGGGCGGCGCGGCCGGCGGGGCGGCCGGCGGGGCGGCCGTTCCGGGTTCGGCGCCCTCCGGCGGGGCGCCCGCGGACGGCGGCGCGGCGGGCGCGCCCTCCGTCGCCGGGGGCTGCTTTCCCGCCGAGCCGCCGGCAGCGGGAGGCAGGGTCGGCGTCGCCGAGCCGCTCCCCTCCGGCGGGCCGGGCAGGGCAGGCAAGCTGGACGGGGGGCCCGAGGGGACCTCGCCCGGCGCGGCGCCGGGCGAAACGCTGGGCGCCGGCGTCGACTCCGGCTGCGCCTGGCGCGGCGCCGGCGTGACCGGGAAGGACTGGCCGGCGGTCGCGGCCAGCACCTGGCCGGTCACCCAGACCGGGCTCTGGTCGCTCGACGCCGAGTAGCGGTAGTGGCCGTCGGCGTCCTGCCGGGCCGACAGGTAGTCGAGCGCGCTCTTGCCGCCCTTCTCGACGGTGGCCGGGTCGGTCCCCAGCGCGATCATCCCCTGCGCCGCCCAGGCGGTCGACTGGGAGTTGACCCCACCGGAGCCGCCGAGCGGGAAGCCGCCCCCGGAGCGCTGCGCCTTGCGCAGGTAGGCGAGCCCGCGGCGTGCCGCGTCGGAGCCTGGAATCGCCTGGATCGCAGCGCCGGTGCCGTCGGCGGTGCTCGGCGAGCCGGGCGTATCGCCCCACCCGCCGTCGCCGTTCTGGGCATTTGCCAGCCAGGAGATCGACCTGTCGAGGCCGCCGCTGGCGCCGCCCGCGCGCAGGGCGATGATCGCGAAGGCGGTCGAGCCCGGCCAGCCTTCGAAGGAGCCGTCGGAGCGCCGACGCTTGGCGAGCGCGGCGACCAGGTCGCGGCCGGCGAAGGCGCGCGGATTCACGCCGGCGCCCTTCAGGGCGAGGATCGTGCGGGCGAAGTCGCCGGCGCCGCTCAGCCCACCGGCCTTGGAGCGCAGGTAGTCGACCGGGGTGTGGCCGCCGCGGGAGACGTCGAGCGGGTTGCTGCCGGCCGCCTCGAGGCCGAGCATCGCCCAGCCGGTGATGTCGAGCCTCGAGTCCGCCTTGGGCGAGGCCCCCCAGCCGCCGTCGGAGTTCTGGGCCGCGACCAGCCAGGCGGCGGCGCGGCTCGTCTCGACGCTGGCCTGCGCCCGGGCGGGCAGGACGGTGGCGAGCGCGAGGACCAAGATCAGCAGCGAGGCGACCGCCGGGGCACGCCACTGGAAGCGCTCGCGGAAGCGGACCAGCATCCGCACCATTGCCGGGCCGGCGAGCAGGGCGAGGGTCGCGTTGCCGATCGCGTGGGCCGCGTCGAAAGGCAGGCCGCGCGACTCGAGGGCGAGGAATCGCTGCAGCGAGAGGTCTCCTCCGTAGGTCGCCATCAGGGAGAAGTTCAGCAGAGCGCCGTAGCAGACGGCAGCCAGGGCGCAGACGGCGGCGAGCGTGAAGCGGTTCGGACGGGGGCGGGCAACGGCCAGCAGGGCGCCGAGGACCCCGCACAGCCCCCACCCCGCCATCTCCCACGGCGTCCACGGCCCCTGGCCGAGCCAGAAGTTGGAGACCAGACCGGCCAGCGCGCCTACTGCGAAGCCCGGCGCGGGGCCGAGCGCGAAACCGGCGAAGATGACGACGTCGGTGGTGGCGACCACGTTGGGCAGCGCCACGAAGGCGACCCGGCCGGCGACGGCGAGCGCTGCCAGGGCCGCGACCAGCGCGACGATCTGCGAGGTCGGACGCGAGCGCTCGTACCAGACGAAGCCGCCCGCCAGGACCGCCCCGAGGATCAGGAAGCTGGCCAGCTCCCAGGACATCAGTCTCGCCCTTCATCCAGGGCCGCAGCGCCAGCCTCGGGGGTGATCGCGCCGGGCAGGTCGAGGATCCTCGCCACCTCGGTGGCGAAGTACCAGCCACCGGAGAGGATCTCGGCCGCCCCCCCGTCGGCGATCGCGACGCCGTCGCCGAGCAGCACCACCCGCTCCGCGAGCCCGGCCGCGAACTCGACGTCGTGGGTGGCGACGACCACCGCGGCGCCGCGCGCCGCGAGGCCGCCGATCAGCTCGTCCAGCTCCTGCTTGCGGGCTCGGTCCATGCCACGGGTCGGCTCGTCGAGCGCAACCAGGCCCGGCAGCTGCTCGCCCTCCATCCGGCCGGCCAGGGCGATCGCCAAGGCGAGTCGCTGGCGCTCGCCTCCCGAGAGGTCGCGGGGATCGGCATCCATCGCGTACTCCAGCCCCACGGTGCGCAGCGCCGCCAACCCCTGGCCCCCGGGCAGCTCATCCCCCACCCGCTCGCGCACCAGGTAGTCGCTCGGGTTCTGAGTCAGCAGCGCGACGCCGGCCGGCGCCTCCGCCCTGCCCCTCACCGGATCGACCAGGCCGGCGATCGCCCGCAGCAGGGTGCTCTTGCCGGCGCCGTTGCGGCCCATCAGGGCGACGCGTTCGCCACGCTGGATCTCCAGGTCGATTCCCCGGAGGACATCGCGGGGCGTATCTCCAATTGTCAGCTCGACCCACAGGCGCTGCACCGAGAGCGCCCAGGCGGGCGGGTCCTGTCGCCGGGTGGGGGGCCTCTCCCGGTTGCTGGGTTTTTCGCCTTGCGCGTTGCGTCTCTCGCCGAGTGGTCTGTGCGAAAAACGGGACGCCGCGCCCGGGAGAGCCCCCCACCCGGCGCCACCCGCCCGAGCAGCGGATTCGATGAGGCGGCCGAGTCCGAGGCGGCGGTGAGGATTCTCCGCGCGTCCCGGACTCCGGTGGGCAACGGGTCGATGCCGCAGAGGCTGAAGAGTCGAGCTGCCGGAGTTTCTAGAGCCGCGTCGGCTTGTTGGGCCCAGTTGAGGAAGTCGCGGGGGGCGCCGTCGTGGGCGATCGCGCCGGAGTTCATGGCGATCACCCGGTCGGCGGCGGCGAGGCAGCGCTCGAGGCGGTGCTCGGCGAGGAGGATCGATACGCCCCACTGCTCGTTGAGGCGGCGGAGCAGCCAGATCAGCTCGTCGCCGGCTACCGGATCGAGCTGGGAGGTCGGCTCGTCGAGCAGGACGAGCTTGGGGCGGGTCACCAGGGCCGCTGCGAGGGCGACCCGCTGCAGCTCGCCACCGGACAGGGTGTCGACGGTGCGGTCCAGCAGGTGCGGGATCGCGAGGGCCAGGGCCACCTCCTCCACCGCACGGGCACGCGAGGTCGGCGCCGCGCCGCGCATCTCCAGGGGCAGCTCGATCTCCGCCGCGGCGGTGGTGGAGACGATCTGCGTCTCGGGGTCCTGAGCCACGTAGCCGACCGCCGCCGCCAGCTCGCCCGGGCCGCCGGCCACCGCGTCGATGCCGGCGACCTGGATGCCGCCCTCGATCTCGCCGCCGTGGAAGTGCGGGACGAGGCCGCAGGCGGCGCGCAGCAGGGTCGACTTGCCGCTGGCGGAGCGGCCGGCGAGCAACGCGAACTCGCCCGCGGCGAGCGTCAGGGAGACGTCGGCGAGGGCGGGACGCCGGGCGTGCGGATAGGTGTAGGTGAGGCGCTCGATTGCAAGCGCCGGGGCGGCGCGCGGCCGGGTGGCGAGGTCAGGCACCGACGGCCTCCGAGGCAGCGGTTCGCGCGGTTGGCCGTCCGATCCGGCGCGGCCGGCGTTGCAGTGGGGCGAGACCCGCGACGATCAGCAAGGCCGAGAGGACGATGGTCGAGGGGGCGAGGCCGACCTCGATCGTCGGGTAGGCGCTGAACCCGTCGGCGCCCAGCAGCTTGGCGGCGATCGCGGCAACGAGGACCACCACACCCGCCGCATAGAAGCGCCGGTCGAACCTCGACGGCTCGCGGGAGGATTGTGCCCGCCATAGGCGGGAAAAAGCTCCCACGGACGGTCGCGAACGGCGTTCGAGACCGTAGCCGCGCAGCTCCAGCGTCGCCGCGACGTCCACCGCGCGGTCCAGGGAGCCGGTCAGCAGGCGGCGGGCGAGGGCGGCCCGGCCGAGCGGGGCGGCGGCGGGGCCCCTGAGGCGACCGGCGTCGCGGAGCCGCGAGACGTCGGCGGCGGCAACCGGGACGAGGCGGGAGATCAGCGCCGCGGTCAGGGCGGAGCGGCCGGCCACGGGGCGCAGGGCTCGCAGGACGCGGTCGGGATCGACGCAGGCCGAGTAGACGGCGAAGGCGATCATCGCCACCGCGGCCCGCAGGCCGATCACCGCGCCCGCGGCGAGCGCCTCCACGGTGACGTCGACCCCTCCGAGCAGCGGCAGCTCGCCGAGCCGCAGCAGCACCGTCTCGCCACGGTCGACGACCAGGGCGTTGACGGCGACGATCAGCACGGCCAGGGCGAGGCCCATCCGCAGCGCCGCCCGCACCGCGTCGCGGGCGCCGGCGGTGGCGCCCGCGAGGTAGGCGCCGAACCCGGCGGCGGCCAGCACCAGCGGGCTCGAGTAGAGGAAGGCGACGGCGACCAGCGAGCCGACGTAGACGACCGCGGCGGCGGGCGAGGCCGCCTGCAGAGGGCCCGGCCTCGGGGTGTAGGCGAAGGGCGATCTCATCTGTCCCCCGCTCCGATCGGGAGCGGCGTCTCCCGCCCGGCTTCGACCGCCACCGCGAAGCGGTCGCGCAGCGCTGCGGCGCGCAGCAGGCGGGCCGCCGCGAGGGTCCCGGCGGCGTTCGTGCCGACGACGACCCAGACCGGCGGCGCGCCGCCGCGGCGCGTCGCGGCGACCAGGCCCGCGTCCGGCCCGAACCGCCGCGCCGGCTCGCCGCCTTCGTCGAGCCCCAGCAGCTCGAAGCCGCCGCCGCCGCGCCGGGCGAAGTCGGCGTAGACGCCGCTCGTCCCCGGCCCGTCTTCCATGTCGCTCGCCGTCGCGTCGGCGCGAACCCGTGCCCAGGGGCCGACCAGCACCCGGATCGCCCCCGCGGCGCCGGCTGCGGCAAGCGAGGCGCCGGCTCGCTCGAGGCGCCGCCGCACCACCGCGCAGGCGGCGCCGCCGCCCCGACACTCGACCGCGGTCGGGTGGGGGTGGCCTTCGTAGCCGCCGGCGAACGGCTGCGGCCAGGCGCCGACCAGCGCCGACGCCTGCCCCGAAGCCGACCAGTCGCGGTAGTCCCACCAGATCGCCTCGCCGCCGCGCAGCGGATAGTCAGCGGCGCCGACCGGCGACCAGAGGCCGTTCACGTAGAAGAACCAGTCGTAGGGCCGGCCGTCGCTCCGCCCCCCCTCGATCCCGTCGATCGAGTCAACGAAGCCGCCGCCGTAGCGGGTCGAGACATCCGCGTTGCGATCCAGCACCCGGATCACCGTGTCCGACTCGGCGACCCGGTCGACGACCGGACCGGCGAGGCGCTCGGCGCCGAAATCCCGGGTGACGGTCAGCGAGACCCCGCCGACCTCCTGCCCTCGGCCGAGACCGCAGCCGGCGGCCGCGAGCGCCGCGCCGAGGAGCAGCGCGATCGCGACCGCCGTGCAGCGGCTCCGGGTCATCGCGTCAGCCCTGCGGGCACTTCCCGCCGACGCAGACGGCCGCCCGGTTGGACGGGATCTCGGCGCCGTCGCGGGCGATCAGCCGCGCCGGCTTGCGCAGCACGACGGTCGCCCGGCCGTCCTTGCCCGTCGGGTCCTTCGCGCTGCTCACCTTCACCCCGGCGGCCGGCTTGCGCTTGCCCTTCTCGTCGTAGGCGAAGACGCGGACCCGGAACGGGGTCCCCGCCCTGACCCGCTGCGGCGCCATCAGCCAGAGCTCCTCGTTCGCGGTTTCGAAGCTCGCCTTCAGGTACCAGAGCACTTCGTCGCCCCGCTTCAGCTTCACCGAGTCGCCGCTCAGTTCGGAGGCCTTGTGGTTGACCCGCAGCTGCCAGAAGCTTTCGCCCTTGGCTTCGCGGCCGCCGATCCCGCACAGCCCCAGCCCGAAGCTGAAGGCGTCGGTGATCAGCAGCGGCCGCAGCGAGCCGGCTGACCTCGCCGCCTGGGCGAGCAGCCCCAGCGCCGTCGCCCCGGAAACCTTGACGCTCTTGCCGCTCCCCCCTTTGCCGGCGCCGAAGCAGGTCGCCTTGGGGCTGGTCGAGACCGACGTGGTGCCGGTCCGCAGGGACTTGTCGGCCAGCACCTTCTGGCCGGCGACCACCCGCAGCTGCGCGGGAGTCCCCTTCGCCACCGCGACCGTCGCGGTCAAGAACAGGAGAGCAAGAGCCGGCGCGCACGCGGCGGCCAGCCGGAATGGAACGAGTCTTGGCATTTCAGCCACCCTTTCCTCGAGGGTTGTCATGGCTGGCCGGGGACAGGTCTCCTGGCTTCCGGGATGGTCGGCCGCACCTTCCCGGGAGCTCCGTGTCGCCCCCAGTGGCTGGCGCATGTAGATGCGCACCGCGGCTTCCTCGACCCGGTCACAGTGGCGGGACCGCGCCGGTCTTGCACCGGACTTCCCTTGACCACCGGCCGTATTTCCGGAGGGGAGTCTATCCGCTTGGACGTTCGTCCAGCAGCCTTGGGTCTCGCCGAGCTTGCGACATAGGCTCGCGGCGCATCGGAAAACCGAGTCGTTTATGGGAGGAAGACATGAGGCACGGGAGCTGGCGGGAGTGGTCGGCGCTGCTGGTGGCGGCGATCGCGCTGTTCGTGGCGCTCGGGGGCAGCGTCTACGCGGCGAAGAAGAGGCACAAGATCAGCGGCAGGGCGATCAGGGTGAAGTCGCTGCCCGGCAACCGGCTGAAGCCGCGCTCGGTGCCCGGCAACCGGCTGAAGCCGCGCTCGATCCCGGCCAGCAGGCTGCAGCCCGGGGTGCTCGCGGCCGCCGCTCGGCCCTCCGCCCAGGCCCCGCTGACCGGCAGCGAGATCAACGAGCTGACCCTGGGCCAGGTGCCGCGGGCGACCCACGCCGACACGGCCGACTTCGCGCAGAGCGCTGCCGACGCCCAGACGGCGCTGAACGCGGTCAACGCGATCGACGCCCAGAAGGTCAACGGCCACAGCGCCGGCTGCAAGCCCGATACCCGCCTCTTCGCCGGGGCCTGCTGGCAGGCCTCGTCGAGCTTCTCGGCGGCGACCGCGCCGCAGGCGGCGATCGAATGCGCCAAACAGGGCGGCACGCTGCCCGGGGCGCTGCAGCTCGCCGCCTTCGCCCAGCAGCCGGGCGTCAACCTCGACGAAGGGGACGAGTGGTCGGGGGATATCACGGATGTGTCTGGACCCGATGCGTATACGGCGTCGTGACCGTTGCTCAGCTGCGGGCGGTGTCGACTTCGCGACCTTCGACCAACACCCACCACTACCGCTGCGTGATCCCGCTCCTCGCCTGACCCGAGCACGCCGCCGCCCGCCGGCCGCGCCGCATCGGGCCGGTGCGGCCGGCCCTCTATCCTCGTCCCGATGCGAACGGGCCCGCACAGCGCCAGGCGCCGCCTCGCGGGCTCGCTCGTGGCCCTCCTCTGTCTTGCCGTGCCCGCCCTCGCCGCGCCGGCCGGGGCGGCGCCCGCCGGGCCCGCGGCCCGCCTCCACCCCGCGGTCGCCCCCCGCGGCGAGGCGGCGCGGGTCGCCCGCTACTGGACCGCGGCGCGGATGCGCGCCACGCCGCCGCTCGATGCGCCGCGCGGCGCCGGCCTCAGGGCGAGCGCCAGCTACGCGCCGGTCGCCGAACCGACCGTCCCGCCCAACGCGGTCAACGGCCGCCTCTTCGTCCGCCAGGGGAGCAAACTGGGCTTTTGCTCGGCGACGGCGATCAACAGCGCCAGCCGCCGCCTCGTCCTCACCGCCGCCCATTGCGTCAACTCCGGCCCGACCGAGCGGGCCGGCGACGGCGTCTGGTCGAGCTACCTCGAGTTCGTCCCCGCCTACAGCGGCGCCGCGGCGCCCTTCGGCGCCTTCGTCGCCCACCGCGGGCAGATCTTCGCGCCGCGCGACTGGGTGCAGTTCGGCAATCCGAACTTCGACGTCGGCGCGGTCCTCACCGCACCAAACACGGCGGGGGTCAACGTCGCCGACGCGGTCGGCGGCGGCGCCGCGATCGCCCTCGACCGCAGCCGGCACGAGGAGTTCCAGACCTTCGGCTACCCGGGCAGGACACGCTGGATGCAGGGCTGCGACTCGCCCTACGTGGGCGACGACGCCCGCACCTACCGGATCCCCGGCCCGCCGACGATCGCGATCCGCTGCCACTGGGTGCCGGGGGCGAGCGGCGGCGGCTGGCTGATCGACGGGGGCACGGCGATCGACGGCCTGACCAGCTACGGGAGGCCGCGCGACCGCCGCCACACCTTCAGCCCCTACTTCAGCCGCCGCAACGTCGGCAAGCTGGTCGCCGGGCTGTAGGGGTGCTCAGGCGCGGGCGAGCAGGTCGCGGTAGAAGCGGTAGTCGCGCCGCTCGGGCCGCAGGTTCGCCGCCAGCGCCAGGTGGTGGCGGGCGCGCTCCCGCTCCCCGGTCTTGGCCAGGGCGCGGCCGAGGCAGAAGTGGGCGAAGTCGTTGACCTGGTGGGTGTCGAGGACCGCCTCGAACTCCTCGGCGGCGGCGGCGAAGCGCCCGCAGCGGAAGTAGGCGCGCCCCAGCGCCTCGCGGACCGAGGACTTCTCCGGCGCCCGGCTCGCCGCCTCCTCGAGCGGCTCCGTCGCCTGCTCGAAGTCGGCCTCCTCGAGCAGCTCGATCCCCCGCCTGTACAGCGTCAAGGTCGAGTCGCGGTCCCGATCCGGCTCGAAGCTCATCGGATCAGTGTAGGAGGCGGCATCGACGGGTGGAGCACCTCTCAACCGATCAGCCGCGCCCGCACGGTCGCCGCGATGTCGAGCCGCAGGGCGCGCCTGGTCGCGTGGACGACGGCGAGCAGCGCCAGGACCAGGGCGGGGACGATCACCCAGACGAAGTTCGGCGGCTCGGGGTGCAGGCCGATCTGGAACCAGGCCCGCGCGATGCTGTCCGAGAGCGGCGTGGCGATCAGCAGCCCAAGCGGGATCGAGAGCGCCGCCGCGATCGCCGTCTGGGTCAGCGCCTCGCCCGCCACCGCCGACCCGATCTGCCGCCGCCCGTAGCCGAGCGCCGCCAGCGTCGCGAACTCGCCGCGCCGGTCGAGGTAGGAGAGGGCGAGGGTGGAGACGAGGAACAGCCCGCCGACGCCGAGGCTGATCGCCTGCAGGACCGAGATCAGCCCGGTCAGCTCCTTGATCAGGTCGCGCTCGGCGCTCTGCGCCGAGGCCTTCGAGCTGACCCGGGCGACCGCGGGCTGGCGGCGCAGCCTCCGGGCCGCGCGCGGCCCGGCGGCGACCAGCACCGTCGTCGCCCGGCCCGGAGAGCCGAGCAGCCGCGACGCCTGCGCCCGCGGCAGGTAGGTGCTGCCGGTCGCCAGCGTGCGGGCGATCCCGGCGACCGCCAGCTTCGCGCGGGCGGCCGGGGTGCGCACGGCGATCGCGTCGCCCACGCCGACGCCGAGGCTTTCCGCCGTCTGCTCACTGAGCACCGCCCCGCCGGGCGCCGGGCCGGAGCCTGCCGTCAGGTCGAGCCGCAGCAGCTCCGGGCGGGCGGGCAGGCCGGCCAGCTGCACGTCGGCGAAGCCGGAGGCGCCGCGCAAGCTGGCCGGCCCCTTGACCGTCGGCTCGACCCTGCTCGCCCCTGCCCGGCGGGCCAGGGCGGCGGCCCGCGCCGCCGGCAGCGGCCGCGCCAGGTCGGCGCTGTAGGTCCAGCCCTGTTCGGCGAACTCGGCATCGACCGAGCTGTCGGTCGAGCTGATCAGGATGTTGAGCGCCGCCCCGAGCCCGATCGCGGCGGCGAGGCTGACCACGGTCGCGGTGCTCAGCACCGGCCGGCGCAGCAGGCCGCGCGTCGCGTAGACGAGCGCCGGCGGTCCGACGGCGGTGGCGCGCTGCAGCCAGCCGGGCAGGCCGAAGCTGGCCGGCTGTTCGCCGCGCATCGCCTGGGTCGGCTCGAGCCGGGCGAGCCGCCAGGCCGGCACCAGCGCCGCCAGCAGCGTCGCGGCGAGCGCCAGCCCCGCCGCCAGCGCCAGCGGCCCCGCGGCGAGGCTGTGCGTGGTGCCGGGGAAGCCAACCGTGTTCGTGTACTCGACTGCGACCAGGCGCCCCACCCCGACCGTAGCGACCAGCGCCAGCAGGGCGCCCGCGAGTCCGAGCATCGCCGCCGGCAGCAGCACGGTTGCGACCACGGTGCGGGGCGGGTAGCCGAGCGCCAGCAGGGCGCCCAGCTCGCGCCGCTGCGAGTTGACCAGGCGGCGCAGGCTGAGCACGATCAACAGCAGCCCGACCACGGCGAAGACGAGGCCGATCACCGGCGCGAAGGTCGAGAAGGCGTTGATGTCGGCGTCGGTGAGGCGGAGGCTGTACTGCTGGGAGCGGGGGATGATCCGGGCGGCCGGCAAGCCGGCGGTGAGCCGCTCGGCGCGACGGCCGGCATCTCCTCCCGGCAGGTCGACGACGAGGTCGTTGACGCGCCGGCCGATGCCGGTGAGGCGCTGCAGCGAGGCGCGCGGCAGGAAGGCGACCGCCAGCGAGCCCTTCTGGGGCACCAGATAGTCGGGGTTGGCGGTGGCGAGCAGGTACTCGGGGCTGCGCGCCAGGCCGCGGACGCGCAGCGCCAGCCGCCGCCCGCCGAGCACGAGCCGCAGCCGATCCCCCGGGCTCAGCTGGAAGCGCGAGGCGAAGTCGGGGTCGAGCAGCGCCCCGCGCGGCGCCGCCGCGCTGAGGCCGCGGCCGGCGGTCACCGCGAGCCGGTCGAGCGCCGCCGCGGGGCTCATCCCGACCGCTTCCGCGGCGACCTGCGCGTGGCCGGGCAGCAGGGCGCGGCCGGAGAGGACCAGCCGCGTCTCGGCGGGCCGCGCCCGCACCTGCCGCGCCCGGGCCAGGAGCGGCCCTGGCGGCAGCGGGCGGGCGAGGCGGACGTCGAGGTCGGCGAGCCGCTGGTCGGCGTAGAAGGCGTCGCGGGTGCGTTCGACGTCGTGCAGGGCCAGCGAGATCCCGGCGGCGGTGCCGGCCCCGGCGCCGATCACGACGACGATCAGCGCCGCCCGGACGCCCATCGCGCGCACGTCGCGGACGGCCTTGCGCCAGAGCATCAGATCGCCTCCGGCTCGGCCAGGCGGCCATGCGAGAGGCGGACCACGCGCCTCCCCGCCTCGGCGAGCAGCGGGTTGTGGCTGACCACGACGAAGGTCACCCCGGTCTCCTCGTTCAGCTCCCGCATCAGCTCCAGCACGCCGCCCGCGGTCTTCTCGTCGAGGTTGCCGGTCGGCTCGTCGGCAAGCAGCAGGCGGGGCCGCTTGGCGAGGGCGCGGGCGATCGCGACGCGCTGCTGCTCCCCGCCGGAGAGCTGGGAGGGAAAGCGGCCCGCCAGCGGGCCGAGCCCGACCCTGGCGAGCAGCTCGCGGGCGGCCTCGCGGGCGGCCTCGCGGGCGACCCCGGCCACCCTGATCCCCGCCTCGACGTTCTCCGCCGCGGTCAGGGTGGGAAGCAGGTTGTAGAACTGGAAGATGAAGCCGACCGAGCGAGCGCGGTAGGCGGTCAGCTCGGCGCGGCTGGCGCCGGTCAGGTCCAGCCCGCAGGCCCGCACCCTGCCGGCGTCGGCGGTGTCGAGCCCGCCGATCAGGTTGAGCAGGGTCGTCTTGCCGCAGCCGGAGGGGCCGAGCACGACGGCGAACTCGCCCGCCTCCATGGTCAGCGACAGCTCGTCCAGCACGACCTGACGCGCAGCGCCGCTGCCGTAGGCCTTGCGGACCCGGTCGAGCGAGACCAGCGGCACGCGGCTAGCTGCTCGACTCCAGGGAGGCGTCCCTCGCCGCAGGGACGTCGACGCCGGCAAGGTCCCTCAGCTCGGCGAGCGAATCCTCGATGCCGTCGCGCAGCACGTCGATGTCGGGCACCTCTGCCCGGTCGGCGTTGATGCCAAAGGCGACCCCGCCGTCGTAGCTGACCACGGCGACGCCGACCGCGTGGCCGGCGAAGATCGGCACCAGCGGGACGATGCGGCGCAGCGGGGCACCCAGCGCGTAGAGGGTGCTCTGCACCCCGCGCACGTTGGTGATCGTCAGGTTGAAGAGGCGCGGCGTGAAGGAGAGCCGCGCGACGGCGCCGTGGACCAGCGGCGGCGCCGCGCCGGCCAGCCCGACCAGCGTCTCGGCGCCGGCCACCTGCTCGCCGCCCTTCAGCTCCTCCGCGGCGGCCGCCGTCTTGCGGTAGCGCAGCAGCGTGTCGGGCTCGGCGATCGGCAGGTCGACGAACAGCGAGGAGACCCGGTTGCCGAGCGCCAGCTGCTCGCTCGCCCGGCGCACGCTGACCGGCACCATCACCCGCAGGACATCGGCGTCGATCTGCTCCCCGCGTCGCTCGAAGAGCCGCCGCAGGCCGCCGGCGGTGGCGGCGAGGGCGACGTCGTTGACGGTGCCGCCCAGCTCGCGCTTGATCGCCTTCAGCTCGTTGAGCGAGGTGTGCACGACCGCGAGCCGCCGGGTTCCGCCGATCTCGACGTTGAGGCTGGTGTGGGGCGCCGGGACCAGCTCGTCGATCAGCACGTCGGCGATCGCGCGGGAGCGCGACAGCAGGGCGCCGAGCTTGCGCGGGTGCAGCGCGGTGTCGAGACCGGCGCGGGCGGTCCCGGCGAGGGCCGAGAGCACTCCGTGGCCGGCCCCCTCGGGCTCCTCGTCTTCCCCGGCCCCCTCGAGCGCCGCCAGCACGCCCTTCGAGCCGGGCTCGGGGTGCGGCTCGGCGTCGAGGATCACCGTCGTCACCGAGGAGCCGCTGATCCCGTCGACCAGGCTGTGGTGGACCTTGGTCGCCAGCGCCCAGCCGCCGTCGGCGAAGCCGTCGAGCAGGGTCGTCTCCCAGAGCGGATGGGCGCGGTCGAGGCGGTGCGAGTAGAAGTCGCCAAGCCACTCGAGCAGCTCGCCTTCGCCGCCCGGCGCCGGCAGCGTCGCGTGGCGGACGTGGTTGGCGATGTCGTAGTGCGGGTCGGGCTCCCAGCTCGGCCAGGAGAAGCTGCCGGTGCGTGGCGTCGAGAGCCGGCGCAGGAAGCGGGGCAGCAGCTCGAGGCGCTCGCCGAGCAGCTCCTGGACCTGGCCGAGCGGGGGCGTGCCGCCCTCCGGCAGCGGCTCGAACAGCATCGCCCAGCCGACGTGCATGTGGGCGGACTCGTCACCCTCCTCCAACTCGAGGAACGTCGCGTCGAGCGGCGACAGGCTATCCGCCATGGAACAACCCTAAGCCCGCGGGACGGCGCTGCAATCCGTGCCCTCTACGGATCAGCCCGAACCTTTCTACCGATGCGCGGCGCCGCGCCGGGCGCCGCCGCGGGCGTCACAATTCGACTCGATGGGAAAGCTCGTACGGGTGCCTGAGCTGGCGGAGCTGCGCGCCTTCTGCGCGGCAGTCGAGCTCGGGAGCCTCGGCAAGGCGGCGCGCCTCCTCCAGGTCAGCCAGCCGGCCCTCTCCAAGCGGCTGCGCAACCTCGAGGCGCTGAGCGGCTCAACCCTGCTGGAGCGCTCGACGCGTGGCGTCACGCCAACCCCGGCCGGCAAACGACTGCACTCCGCCGCGCAGCGGCTGCTGGACGAGGCGGAGACGGTCGAGGCGCTGATGGAGGGGCTCGACCCGAGCCGGGCGCCGGTGCGGCTGGCGGCCAGCCCGACGATGGCGGAGTTCGTGCTGCCGCCGCTGCTGGTCGAGCTGGAGAGCAGGCACGAGAGCCACCTCTCGGTCGAGCTGTCGATCGCCAACTCGAGCGCGGCGCGGACGCTGGTGCTGGAGGGGCGGGCGGAGCTGGGCGTCGTCGCGGCCGCCGGGCCGGACGCGAACGGCGGAGGAGCTGTGCGAATCGCCGTTCTACGAGGACGAGATCGTCGTCGCCGTCCCGCAGGGCCACCCCTGGGCGGCGCGCGGAGGAGATCGACCCGGCCGAGCTGGCCTCGACGCGGATGATCATGCGCGACCCCGGCGCCAGCAGCCGGTCCGTGGTCGCCGAGGCGCTCGAGGCGATGGGCACCTCGCCGGCCCCGCCGCTGGCCGAGATCGGCAGCACCCCGGCGGCGATCTCCGCGGCGATCTCCGAGGGGGCCCCCGTCTACCTCTCCTCGCTGGCGCTGAGCGGGCTCAACGGCGAGGGGCTGCTGGCGCGCCGCGTGGCTGGCCTGCGCTTCGAGCGGCGCTTCGTCCTGATCCACAGCGGCGAGGAGAGTCTGCCGGCGCCCGCCCGGACGCTCGTCCGCCACTTGCTCGATTCAGTCTCTCCTTAACTCTCGCCATCTGCCGCCGCTGGGCGCCAGCGCCGCAGCCGGTTGGCGTTGCCGACCACCGAGAGCGAGCTGGCGGCCATCGCGGCCGCGGCGATCATCGGGCTGAGCTGCAGCCCGACGAACGGGTAGAGCACGCCCGCCGCGATCGGGATGCCGATCGAGTTGTAGCCGAAGGCGAAGCCGAGGTTCTGGCGGATGTTGCGCATCGTCGCCCTGCTCAGCGAGAGGGCCAGAGGGACCCCGCGCAGGTCGCCGGAGACGAGCGTCACGTCGGCCGCCTCGATCGCCACGTCGGTGCCGGTGCCGATCGCGATCCCGACGTCGGCCTGGGCGAGCGCCGGCGCGTCGTTGATCCCGTCCCCCACCATCGCCACCAGCTTGCCCTCGTCCTGGAGTTGGCGGACCTCGAGCGCCTTGTCCTCGGGCAGGACCTCGGCGAGGACGCGCTCGATCCCGACCTGGCGGGCGATCGCCTCGGCGGTGCGGGCGTTGTCGCCGCTGATCATCACCACCTCCAGGCCGAGCTTGCGCAGGGCGGCGATCGCCGCGGCGGAGTCCGGCTTCACCGTGTCGGCGACGGCGAGCACTCCGGCCGGCCGGCCGTCGATCGCGACCAGGATCGCCGTCTTGCCCTCGGCCTCGAGGCGCTGCGCGTCCGCCTCCAGGGGCGCGGGGTCGACCCCGTCCTCGCCGAGCAGGCGTCGCGTGCCGGCCAGCAGGGGGCGATTCTCGACCGTGGCCCGCAGGCCGCGGCCGGTCACCGAGTCGAACTCGGTGGCCTCCGAGAGCGAGAGGCCGCGCTGCTCGGCGCCGGCCACGACCGCCTCCCCGAGCGGGTGCTCGGAGGAGCGCTCGGCGGACGCGACCAGCGGCAGCAGCTCGTCCTCGCCAAGCTCGCCGAGCGCGACCACGTCGGTCAGCGCCGGCTCGCCGCGGGTGATCGTCCCGGTCTTGTCGAGCACGATCGCCCCCAGCTTGTGGGCGGTCTCCAGCGCCTCGGCGGAGCGGATCAGCACCCCGCTCTCGGCGCCCTTGCCGGTCCCGACCATGATCGAGAGCGGCGTCGCCAGGCCGAGCGCGCAGGGGCACGCGATGATCAGCACCGCGACCGCGGAGACCAGGGCGAAGGTGAGCGCCGGCGAGGGGCCGAAGTCGAACCAGACGACGAAGGTGGCGATCGCGACGAAGATCACCGCCGGCACGAAGTAGCTGGCGACCAGGTCGGCGAGCCGCTGGATCGGCGCCTTCGATCCCTGCGCCTGCTCTACCAGGCGGACGATCTGGGCGAGCATCGTGTCGCTGCCGACCCCGGTGGCGCGGAAGCGGAAGGCGCCGGTCTGGTTGACGGTGGCGCCGATCACCGTGTCTCCGGCCCCCTTGCTGACCGGCAGCGACTCGCCGGTGACCATCGACTCGTCGACGCTGGATCGCCCCTCCACCACCTCGCCGTCGACCGGCACCTTCTCCCCGGGCCGCACGGCGATCACCTCGCCCGGCACCACCTGCTCGACCGGAACCTCCTGCTCGCCGGAGTCGCGCACCACGCGGGCCGTCTTCGCCCGCAGGCCGACCAGCTTGCGGATCGCCTCGCCGGTCCCCGCCTTGGCGCGGACCTCGAGCAGGCGGCCGAGCAGGATCAGGGTGAGAATCGTGCCGACCGCCTCGTAGTAGACGTCGCGCAGGTCGCTCGGCAGGAGGCCGGGGAAGAGGGTGACGAAGAGGCTGTAGGAGAAGGCGGCGGCGGTCCCGATCGCGACCAGGGTGTTCATGTCGGCGCTGCGGTGGGAGAGGCTGAGCCAGCCGGTGCGGTGGATCGGCCAGCCGGTGTAGAGCATCACCGGGACGATCAGGGCGAGCTGCACCCAGTGGTTGAGCAGGACGCTCGGCACCCAGCTCGCGCCGAAGACGTTGCTGGCCATCGCCGCGAAGAGCACCGGCGCCGTGAGAACGGCGCCGAGCAGTACGCGCCGGCTGAGGTCGGCGATCTCGGCGCGCCGCGCCGCGGCCTCGGGGTCGCCGCCGTCCCCGGACACCTTGCCGTCGCCTTCGAGCAGCGGGTAGCCCGCATCTGAGATCGCCTTGCGGAGGCGCCCCACCTCGACCTGCCCCGGGTCGTAGTCGACCGTGACCCGCTCGGTCCCCATATTGACCGCGGCGCGGTCGACGCCCGAGACGTCGAGCAGCGCCTCCTCGATCGTCGAGACGCAGGAGGCGCAGCTGACCCCGCCGGGGCGCAGGGCGAGCTCGGCCTCGGCGAGCTCCGCGACCTCGCGGCTCGGTCCGACCCCGACCGCCTCGGCCACCTCCCCGGCGCCCGCCTCGCTGACCGCGACGGCGCCGTTGCCGCCGCCGTCCCCGTTCGCGGCGCCGTCCGGCTCGACCAGCAGCGTCCCGTGGACCATGTTCATCCCACAGGCGAAGCCGAACTCGCCGCTGCGCTCGGGGGTGAAATCGACCGTGGTGCGGGCGAAGGGGGCGAGCGAGCGGCTCACGCCGAGGTCGGGGAAGACGACGCGGGAGGTGCAGTCCCCGGCCTCCTGACGGTCGAAGACGAGGCGCAGCGGCACTCCCTGGCGGGCGCGGATCAGGTTCGGCGAGTAGCCGCCCTTGACCGTGACCTCGACCTCCTGGCGGTTGCCGTGGACCGCGGCGCCGCGCGCCTTGCGCGGCCCGAAGAAGAACCAGGCCAGGCCGGCGATCGCGGCAGCGCCCGCGACGCTGACCAGTGCCTCAGCCATCTTCTCCCACCTTCTCTCGATCCGATCTTGCGGTGAACTTGACTGCCGCGGCCTCGCGATCGGCCTCATCTTCTACCTGGAAGTAGCTCCCGGGCTGAAAGCCGCCGCTCCGCGCGACGAGCGAGTTCGGGAAGACCTGGATCTTGGTGTTGTAGTCCCGGGTGTGTGAGTTGTAGAGGCGGCGGGCGGTCTGGATCTTGTCCTCGATCTCCGCAAGGTCACCCGAGAGCTGCTGGAAGTTCTCGCTCGCCCGCAGCTGTGGGTAGCTCTCCGCCACGGCGCGCAGCTCGGCGAGCGCGCCGCTCAGCTGCCGCTCGGCGCCGGCCGCCCGATCAGGGCCCCTGGCGCCGATTGCCGCAGCACGGGCCGCGGCCGTCTTCTCGAAAACCCCGCGCTCGTGGGAAGCGTAGCCCTTCACGGTCTCGACCAGGTTGGGCACGAGGTCGTGGCGGCGCTTCAGCTGCACGTCTACTCCGCTCCATGCCTCATCGCAGCGGTTGCGGGAGGCGATCAGCGAGTTGCGCACGCCGATGAAGGCAAGGGCGCCGAGGAGGATCAGCGCGACGACGATGCCGATTGCGATTGCCACTGAGTGCTCCTTACTGAGTGCTCCTACCGGATGGAGCGCATCGATGCCTTGGCGGGGGCTCGGAAGCGGAAGTCGCAGCGCTCGGCCCCACCGGCGATGGTGCCGTGGCGCTCCAGCTCGCCGCCCCACATCCGCGCCAGCTGGAAGTCGAGGTTGCACCAGGTGGCGACGGCAAGGTCGGAGGCGTCGTGGGCGGCGAGGTACTCGGCGATCGGGCAGTGCAGGATGTCGAACCCGCGCCCCCGTGGCTCGGAGACGTCGGCGTAGCGGTAGCCGGGACGGTTGAACGGATAGCGCAGGAACATCTCGACGCTGGCCCGCATCCGCTTGACCGGGTCGCGGGTGAGGAGGCGCGTCACCTGGCGCGGGACCTGTGCCCACTGGGCATATATCTTCCAGCAGGTGTCGCCGACCAGCTCGATCGCGTAGCCGCGCTCGACGCCCTCGGCGGTCAGCGCTTCGAGCATCGACAAGGTAAGGCAGGCGAGCAGCAGGTTCTGGCGGCTGCCGGGAGTCGCCCCCCGGGGGACGTCCGGCGCGAGCCGATCGAAGTTCGCCCAGGCAACGCCGAGCAACCGGTCGACATCGCCGCGCGTGAACCTGCCCGCTCTGGGGTCCTCGCGCGAGCGGCTGCGCCCCGCGATCGCCGCGCGCGCCGCCCACCGAGCCCAGGGCTTCAGCAGCTTGATCGGCAGCGTTCTGCGCCCGGTCCTTCCTTGGGCTGGCGCCGCTGCGGGAGGCTGGGATCGGCTCACGGTCACCGGGGGATCACCGCCCCACCAGGCGCCCCACGGCGCCCATCAGCTCGTCGACGCGCTCCTCGGGATCGGCCGGAGCGCCGCCGCCCTCCTGCATGCACACTCGGACGTGACCGTCGAGCAGCCCGAGCGAGATCTTCTCGAGCGCCGCCTGCGCGGCGTTGATCTGGGTCAGCACGTCGATGCAGTAGCGGTCTTCCTCGACCATCTTGGTGACGCCCCTGACCTGGCCCTCGACCCTGGCCAGGCGGTTGAGCAGCTGGTCCTTGCTCGCGGTGTATCCCCGTTGCGCAGTAGCGGTCTTCATGCGCCTACCATACCCCCTAGGGGTATCGACGTCAAGTCGATGGGCAGCTCCTATCTCGCTGCCTGCGGCGCGCGCCGCCGCGCGCACCTCCTAGCCACCCGTATGCTCGTCGCTGCCCCCCTCGGCGTGCTCGTCGCTGCTCCCCTCGGCGTGCTCGTCGCTGCTCCCCTCGGGTTCCACTTCGGGCGGCGGCCCCCCGCCGTGGAGATAGGCGATCAGGCTGGCCATCTGGTTGCCCTTGAATTCAGGGAAGGGAATGTGCTCCTCGGCGAATGCGGCCTGCATCGCCGGCACGTGGTTCCAGATCAGCCCGCTCATGTTGGCGATGTCGTTCGCGGTCAGCTTACCCTTCATGAAGTCGAGGTCGGGAGCGTCCGTACCACCGCGACCCTCGAAGCTGTGGCACATCGAGCATCCCTGGCTGACGAACAGTTCCCGCCCGTCCTTCGCGTTGCCGATCTGGCTGGCCTGGACGGTTTCGCCCACCGCTTGGCTACCGCCGCCCTCGATGAGGACTCCGATCAGCAAGCCGACGCCCACCAGCACAACAGCGCCGAGCACGAGCAGAAACGGGTCGATGACCCTGAAGATCCCCCTGCGATTCTCCATGTCTTGAACCTATACAACCGAGCGGCGGATAGCAGGGTCCAGCCATTCAGCCGTCGCCCGGTTCCCCCTTATCCACTCCCGTGACCGCGCTCCCCGCCGCGTAGCGGTCGGGGTCATTCGCGAAGGCGCTGGCGCAAGCGAGGGAGCAGAAGAGGTACCGGGTTCCGTCGTGTCGCAGCGTACCCGCGGAGTGATCGGGATCGACGGCCATTCGGCAGACCGGGTCGATCGGCATTCCGGCGGCTGAGCGCTCGCCCTCCGCCACCGCGGAGTAGAGCCGAACCGGCTCGGCCAGGTTCTTGAGCGGGCGCCGTCCCCGCGGCTGGAGGTGGATCTGCTCCAGCGGCCCGGCAGCCAGGCGCGTCGCCTCGGTGAGCAGCACCTCTCCCCCGGCCGCGGCTCCCGAGACACGAGCGGCCACGTTGACCGTCCCTCCGAACCAGTCGCCCTGGCGCTCCACGGCCGAGCCGGTGTTCATGCCGACGCGGACGCTGGGAAAGCCGTGATGGGCGCCGAGCTGGTTGGCGACCCGCACGCCGAGTCGCACCGCCTGTCCGGCGTCTGGGCAGCGGATCATCACCGCGTCCCCGATGCACTTGACCTCCTCGCCCCCGTACTCGGGAAGCACGGCGCGGATCGCGTCGACGAACTGGCCGGCGAGATCGGCGGCCTCCTCGTCGCCGTGAGCCTCGGTGAGCGCGGTGAAGCCCGCCAGGTCGGCGAAGAGGAAGGTGTGCTCGGCCTCACCGGAGGTTGCCGTCATGGTCGACCAGCGATCCGATCACGAATCGTCTCCTTGGTCTTGCGTCCCGGCGGCGAGGTAGGCGAATCCGAGGAACAGCTCTTCCCACGAGAATTCGGCTAGCTCAGCGTCCATGGCTTCATGGACAGTCTCCCAGGGACGCCGCGCCATCCACTCGTCGGTCACCGCGAACGGCCGCACGGCTGCCATCCCGACGCGCTCCAGCCAGCGGGGTGCGTCCTGTGGCAGCTTGACGTCGAGCACGGCCCACCGACCCCCGGGAGCGAGGGCCTCGCGACCGCGGGCGATGACCTCGGCGCACTCGGGCACCAGCGAGAGGGCGTAGGTCGAGATGATCCCGTTGACCGCGGTGGGGAACTCGAACTCGAGCGCATCGGCCTCGGCCAGGGTGACGTTGCCCCAGCCAGACGCTTGCACTCGCCGCCGGGCCTTTGCGAGCATCGCGTCGGTCAGATCGACGCCGACGATCCGACCCTCAGGTCCGATTGCCCCCTCGATCAGCCCAAAGTTGAGACCCGTGCCACACCCGATCTCCACCACCGTGTCACCGGGGCGCAGCCGAAGCGCTTGCACGGCCCTGCGGCGGTAGATGCGATGCGGGTACCCGAGCAGGTAATAGAGCCTGGTCGCCAGGTCGTAGTGTCGAGCTCTGTCGCGATAGACGCCGAGGACGTGCTGTCGCGTGTCGCTTGGTCCGGTCAATGGCTAACCGATCCGCTCCACGGGGAGCCCGGCTCTTTTCCAGGCTACGAATCCGCCGGCGACCTCAGCCGCCCCACGGCGCAGGGTCAGCTTCGAGCGGATCGCGTGCTGGCAGAGGTAGACGACGCCGGGCCCTTCGGGATTCGCGACGTGCGCGGCGAGCGACGCGGGCTCGGCGCCGGGCGGGGCGCCGTGGCGCCGACGCTCGGCCTCACTCCTTAGATCGAGGAGCCGCGCATCGCCCCGCTCGACCGCGGCCCATACGGCTTTGCCCTCTACGGACCGGGCCTCTGGAGATCTACTCATTGGTTGACAATACCCCCTGGGGGTATTAGTGTCAAGCTCGATGAGTCCGCGATCCGAGCGATGATCGATCTGCACGTCCACCTCCCGCGCAGCTGCTTGACATATACCCCCCCAGGGTATTATCCTCTCGGCCATGAACCGAGATCCGATTGAGGCGCCGGCTCGCCCGGCAAACGCCCCGGCCACGGAGACGGCCCTGCGCGCCGCGGGAATCGAGAAGAGCTTCCACCGCGGGGTCCCGCCCCGCCGGCGCCGGATCGAGGTGCTGAAGGGGGCGAGCCTCGAGGTGCGCCGCGGCGAGCTGGTCGGCCTGGTCGGCGAGAACGGCTCGGGCAAGAGCACCCTGATGAAGATCGTGGTCGGGCTGCTGGAGCGCGACGCGGGGACGGTCGAGCGCGGCGGCAAGCTCGGTTACTGCCCGCAGACGCCGCTGCTCTGGGAGAAGCTGACGGTCGACGAGCACTTCGAGCTGTTCGCCCGCGCCTACGAGCTCGACCCAGAGAAGACTGCGGCGGCGACCGAGAGCCTGCTCGAGGAGCTGCAGTTCGGCCGCTACCGCGGCTACCGGATCGAGGCGCTCTCCGGCGGCACCCGCCAAAAGCTGAACCTGGCGCTCGCCCTGATGCACGAGCCCGACCTGCTGCTGCTCGACGAGCCCTACTCCGGCTTCGACTGGGAGACCTACCTGCGCTTCTGGGAGATGAGCGAGCGGCGCCGCGACGAGGGGATGGGGATCCTGATCGTCTCCCACTTCCTCTCCGAGCGCGAGCGCCTCGACCGCGTCTACGAGCTGCGCGACGGGAGGTGCCGGGAGACGTGAGCTCGATGGCATTCAGCGGCGCCGAGTTCCTGCGCGAGCACCTGCGGGCGCGGCTCACCCTGGCGATGCTGGTCGTGATCCCGGCCCTTTTCGTGCTCGTCTCGGCCTCGGTGCTGGGCGAATTCGCGGACGCCCTCGGGGGCTCGGTGACCGGCGACTCGGCCAGCGCCCTGGGCGCCGGCTGGGCGGCCGCCTTCCTGGCCGGCGCGCTCGGGTTCTTCCAGGTCTCCTCCTCCCGCGACGCCGACCGCCGCCTGGCGCTGGCCGGGATGGGCGCCGCCCGGGTCGCCGTGGCGCGAATCGGCGCCTCGATCCTGCTCGGCCTGCTGATCACGGTCGTCGCCTTCCTCACCCTCTGGCTGACCGCCGGGATCGCCCATCCCCCCCACGCCTTCGCGGCGATCCTGATCTTCGCCCTGATCTACATCGGCATCGGCACCGTGGTCGGCTCCTTCCTCTCGGACCCGCTGGAGGGCTCGCTGACGGTCGCCTTCATCTTCCTGATCGACGCCTTCTCCGGCCCGGGGATGAGCGGCAGCGGCGGAGTGGCGCAGCTGATGCCGACCCGCAAGGCCGCCGATGTGCTGATCGCTGCCGGGGCCGGACAGGGCTCCCCCGCCTCGGACTGGATCGCGGTCGGGCTCACCACCCTGGGCGCCCTGCTGCTCGCGGCGGTCGCCTTCTGGCTCTCCGCCCGTCCGAGGTCGGCATGAACGGGCGCGCCTCCACCGCCACCCGGATGGGCTTCCGCGAGCAGGGCCGCCGGCCGCTGCTGCTCGTCCTGCTGGTCGCCGTCCCCTTCCTGTTCATCAGCTGGAGCTTTGCGATCACCGAGGCCACCCCGCGACTGATCACCCTGCCCGGCGGCGAGCAGCTGCTGACCACGATGCGGGACCTGCACGGCGCGATCATGGTCCCGATCACGGTCGGCTTCCTCGCCGGGTTGATCGGCCTCTTCGTCGTCCGCTCGGCGCTCGAGTCCGACCGCCGCCTGGTGCTGGCCGGCTTCAGCCCCGGCGAGGCGATCCTGCCGCGCCTGGTCGTCCTGGTCTGCGCCACGCTGGTCGTCTTGGCGGCCTCGCTGGCGGTGACGGCGATCGACTTCATCCCCGCCTCCTGGGGGCCGTTCGTGGCGGGCAACCTGCTGGCCGGCCTGATCTACGGCGCGATCGGCGCCCTGGCCGGAGCGCTGGTCGGACGGCTCGGCGGCGCCTACCTGATGTTCTTCCTGCCGATGATGGACATCGGCGTCGCCCAGAACCCGATGTTCTTCGACGGCGAGCCCCAGGGCTGGGCGACCGTGCTGCCGGGCTACGGCCCGACCAGGGTGATCGTCGACGGCGCCTTCTCCCCGCAGTTCCAGGCCGGCGGCGAGCTGGCGCTGTCGCTGGCCTGGACCGCCGCGCTAGGGGTGGCCGTCTACCTGCTGCTGCGGCGAGCGGTCGGAGCGCTGGGTTAGGAGCCTTCAGGCGGCGACGGACCCTCGAGGATCCTTCGCCGCTCGCGATAGTCGTCGGGGGAGATCGTGCCGTCCGCGAGGCGCTGGTCGAGCAGCTCCAGAGCGTCGGGCTTGCGGCCGAGGCGACCTCCACGGCCGACCAGCTCGCGCACCAGCCAGACGACGGCGAGGGCCACCAGGCCCCAGAAGATCGCCATCCCGACCACCATCACGACCCACCAGCCGCCGCCCCAGTCCATGTGATGGTCATCGGCGAGGACGAGCAATCCCGCCAGCTCGGCGAAGAGGAAGCTGTGCTGCCTCGGGGGCATCGACCGACTATACCCCGGAGAGGTATCCAGCGCACCCCATAACCGGCGGTTATGGCCTCCCATACCAAGCGGGGTCTACCGGGCCGGTCGGCGCGGCCATAGCTTGCCTGCGATACGCATCCACGAGGCCCCGGCCAGAGTCGGGGCAGACGGTAGCGAGGAGGCAGCGATGAGAACAGCAGCCGACAAGATCACAGCCAGGCGCCCGGGAGGCCGGCGGCTGAGCTTGCTCGGACTGGGCACACTCGGGGCGCTCGCCCTGGTGGCGCTGGCGCTGAGCGCCTGCGGGAGCGGCTCGTCCTCGGCGGGCACCGCTGCGCAGTCCCAGGAAGGCGCCGAAGACGTCAAGCTGGTCGTCAAGTCCGACGAGCAGAAGGCGAAGAAGGGGCCCGACGGCAACTGGCACGACGCCTTCCTGCCGGCCAACTTCTCGGTCGAGGCGGGGGACACCGTGCAGGTCACCGTCTACAACTACGACGACATGCCCCACAGCTTCACCTCTTCCGACCTGGGAGTGAACGAGAAGATCGCCGCCGGCTCCGAGGAGAATCCGAGCAAGACGACGTTCACCTTCACCGCGCCGCGCAAGTCCGGCAGCTACGAATGGTTCTGCGCGCTGCCCTGCGACCCGTGGGCGATGAACCACATCGGCTACATGAGGGGCCGGGTCAGCGTGGCCTGAGGCCAGCCCGAGTTTCGAAGCGGGGGCGCCGCAGGGCGCCTCCGCTTCTGCTTACCTACGCAGGCGATGCTTGGCAGGCGGAGCTTCGAGGGCCGCGCGCGGCTCGTCGCAATCGCGACTGCGGTCCTGGGCGGCGCGGCCGCGCTGCTGGGGGCCACGGGCGCGAGGCCGGGCGCCACGGACCTCGCCAAGGCAGCCCCCAACCCGTGCGTCCCGGCGACGAACGTCTACGTGATCATCTACAACTGGAAGACGTCGGCGACCGGCACCACCTACCAGCGCCGCGAAGAAGCAACGAACATCCTGCTCTCGGCGGCGGCGACCCGCAGGCCCCGCACGGTCTTCGGAGCGGGCCAGGGCGCAGCGTCGTTCAGCCCCTTCCTCGCGCCCCAGTTGCTCACCCCCGCCAACCGGACGGCGCTCAACCGCTTGGTCCAGCGGGAAACCTTCAGCGAAAGCCAGCCTCCCGCCACCGACAGCGTCGACTACAACCCCGTCTTCGCCGGGGCGGCGGCCGCGGACCCGACCGCAAGCGCCCGCGTCTTCATCGCTCGCAGCGGGAGCAGGGAAGGCCCCCTCCCCACCCTCCACACGCCGGGCCCGCCGACCTACGTAATCGGGTTCGGGAAGAGCGACGCCCCCGCCCCGGTGCTGAGACAGATCGCCGCCGACACGGGCGGCGGCTTCTACCCGGTCCAAAACGGGCACGAACTGGTGCCGCAGGTGGCGGAACGGGTCAACGAACGGCTCAGCTGCCTGAGGACGCGGGCGTTCGCCGACAGCTACTTCTACTTCGAACGGAGACGGGCCCGGACTCACCGGGTCGGCGTCGCAAGGGGCACGAGGTCGGTGGACGTCAGCCTCACCTGGGAACGCTCGCGCAACCGCTTCAGGCCGACCAGGTTCGTGCTGGTCCGCGGCGGCCGCCGGCTCGCCATCAAGACGACCCGGCGCTCCGGCAGCACCTTCGCCACCGCCCGGATCAGCGGCGGGGCGCTGAGGGGAGGCGGCCGGCTCAGGTTCCAGGTCGAAACGAAGCGATTCCCGGCCACGAGGGGCGTGATGACCGTCGTCGGGGTCGACGGGTAACGCCGCTGGCGCCGGGACCTCAACGGCGCCGCTCAGGCCATCGTCAGGCCGCCGCTCACCGGGAGCGTCTGGCCCCGGTGACGTAGCCGGTGAGGGCGATCACCGCGCCTTTGGCGCCCGCGTAGACCGACTCCAGCGAGGAGCCGACCCGGCCGGAGCGGATGAACTCGTTCCGCGCCCGCACCGTGGAGGAGCTGATCCGCTGCTTCAAGCGGGCCTGGGCGAGTGAGGAGGTGGGCGTCGTCTGCCTGACCGGCGCCGGCGAGCGGGCCTTCTGCGCCGGCGGCGACCAGAAGCAGCGGGCCGAGTCGGGCGACTACGGGCCCTCGCGGAGTGGCCTGTTCGAGGTCGAGTACCTGCACCGGCTGATCCGCGAGGTGCCGAAGCCGGTGATCGCCGCGGTCAACGGCTTCGCGGTCGGCGGCGGCCACGTACTGCACGTCGTCTGCGACCTGACGATCGCCGCCGAGGACGCCGTCTTCGGGCAGAACGGCCCTCGGGTCGGCTCCTTCGACGCCGGCTTCGGCACCAACTACCTGGCCCGCGTGGTCGGCGAGAAGCGCGCCCGCGAGATCTAAGTCCTCTGCCGCCGCTACGACACCGCGACGGCCGAGCGCTGGGGGCTGGTCAACAGGGTGGTCCCGGCCGCCGAGCTGCGGGCCGAGGTGCGGCGCTGGGCCGACGAGATTCTCGCCCTCTCTCCCACCGCGCTGCGCTTCCTCAAGCAGACCTTCAACGCCGACACCGAGCACATCGCCGGCCTCCAGCACGTCGCCTTCAGCGGCCTCGAGCTGTTCGTCGACTCCGACGAGGCCCGCGAGGGCGTCGAGGCGTTCGAGCAGAAGCGCGAGCCGCAGTTCGCCGGCTACCGGGGGCGCGCCTCGAGCTGAGCGCGATTCGCGCCCTTCGAGGGTGGAAAGGGTGGACCAGCGCCAGATCTGTCCAGGCGTCAGCAGGGAGGCCCGTTAGTGCCATGCTCGGCTACGCCGGGCCCATCTCAAAGCAAGACAGCGCGATGGCTACCAGGAGACCATCGTTGCCCGTTTTGGCGAGCCGGGGAAGCGATTCATCTTGCAGGGCGAGCAGTCGCTGCCGCGTCGATTCGAGGATTCTGACGGCCGCCTTAAACGCCAGCTCGTCATAGGTCAGCGGCTCCCACACCAGATGGCTCTCGTCACGGGCGCTGAAGGCCCCGCTCTCGATCGAGTGGACGGCCACTTTCGTCAGGTCCTGAAGGGCCGCCCCGACGACGCCGTCCTGCACGGATTTGGGCAGGTCGGCCCAGGCAGCCCCTCCGAAGATCGCGCGCCGCTTGGCCCGATAGAAATGCTTGGTGCTGCCGCGAACCTGCTGCGTTTTCGCCAACTCGATCACGTCGTACTCCTTGAGCCTCCGGAAGTGATACGAGACATTGCTCAGCTTCTCGCCAGTCTCCCGCGCGTATTCCGACGGGGCGATCATTCGCCAACTGATCACCGCCATGATGTTGACGCGCATCCCGTGGGCGAGGGCTTTCGTGAGACGGGGATCGAGGAAGTCGGTTCCCTGGGCTGAGGTCGTCGGTGCCGGTTGGTGCGAGGGCTTCGTGGCTGCGGTTCCCTTTCGCTTCGCGGGCTTCCGTATCCGTTTCGGTGCTGCTTTCGCCTGTGCTTTGCGAGCCATTCCGGCCTCCTCCTTTACTCAGGGTCTCCAGTAGTACCGAGGGAAGACTAGACGGTGGCCCGAGTTCTTGCCAATGCGTTAGACGGTCAGGATAAAACGATCGAAACATATTGAGCAAAGAATTAGTCTAACCCCAGGCGCGCACGAGCGCGCTGTTTCTCGTCGGCGCCGCTGCCCGAATGTCGGTTTGCGACCCGCCGGGAAACCTGATTTGAGCCAGGGCGCGCAGGCGCCCGGCCGGTGTGAGAGGGGGTGAAGCGATGAAGGCCGTCTACAGCACGCGCACGCTGCCGGTGCTTTCCGTCGTCAAGTCGGGCTAACCAGGCAACGAAAACCACCGGGGCCAGGAGGCAGTATGGGAGGTTACCTGCGCTCCAGCCCCGGTGGTTTCCCTTCCCGCCCACTCGTTCCCATCTGCTGTCCCAGCCGCTCGAAGAGGTCGGCTCCCGAATGGCCGACCAGGCAGTAGAAGTGCTCGAACGTCCCGCGGACCGGCACCGTATGCGCGAGGCGCAGGATGCCGGAGCGCTTGAGTTTGACGATGTGGTAGTTCGCGTCGGAGACGTTGGTCTGTAGCTCAAAGGAGCACTCGTTCGGTGAGAGGGTTCGGCCGCCGTCGAGCGAAAGCACTTGCAGGAGCCCGAAGCGCCGCGGGTGGATTTCTTGCCGCGCGACCTCTTCCCAATGCACTTCGGCTGGGAGTTCCTGCTTCCCGGTCATGGCGCGAGACCCTAGGTCGTCCAGGGCGAATACTCAAGCTAATTACATTGCCGGCGCTGACCGGTTTACGCGGGCAGAGTCAGCTAGCTGCGGACGATCTGTGAGATGCGCTGGTGGCTCATCTTAAGTATGCGGGCAATGTCGGCCATCGGGAGGCCGTCTTTGTACGCCTGGCGGATCACCCGGTCGCGCTCGGCCCGGAGCCGCTCGGCCATCTGTTCGAGGTCTGCCACTCGAGCGGCGTACTCCTTGGCGAAGCCGCTCAGGCGGGTGCGAGCTTCCGGTGCGTGACGCTTGGGGCGGGCGATGCCCGGATGGTCTGCGCTATTCTCGCAAGTCGGTTAGCATGAATGGGAAAGCCCGGGTCGCTGCAGATGAACACCGCGTTCCTCTCTGAGTCGGCTCAGTCGCTCAGCGCATCTGCCGCTCACGTTCGAGCGTTGCCGCTGTCGGCCCGCCGTTCGAGCGCCGCGTAGGTCCACAGCTTGACCTGGTCGAGCAGCAGGATCCAGACGATCGCGTAGCCCCAGGCGAGGCCGATCAGGCTCCAGCGCAGCGGATCCATCAGCAGGCCGGAGGCGGCGATCAGGGTGGCCAGGACCTGGGTGCCGACCACGGCGATCAGCAGTACCCAGGCGGGGCGATAGGACCACAGCCGGCCGCGGGTGCGGGCCACGAACAGGGTCAGGTGGCCGGCCACCGAGAGCTTCAGGTACATCAAGGTCTGCGCCTCGGCGTGGCTGATTCCCAGCGGCCCGACCGCGAGCCCGACCAGCGAGAAGGACTCGACCACACCGGCCAGGCCGAGCACCGTGGCGATCGCCGAGCACCTCGCGCAGATCCCAGCGCTCCGGTTGCGGCGAGGGCCGCACCCGGTCGTAGGCGATCGTCAGGATCGCCGCGTCGTTGAGGATCGCCAGCAGGACGATCTGGATCGGGGTGACCGGGAAGAAGTCGAAGACGACGATCGAGAGCGTCACGAAGAGGACGACGCGGATCGTCTCGGTGATCCGGTAGATCGCGTAGTTGGTCATCCGCCGGAACACCTCGCGGGCCCGGTGGATCGCCTCGACGATCACCGAGAGGCCGGCCGAGAGCAGCACGATGTCGGCCGCCGCCCGGGCCGCGTCGGTGGCGCCGGAGACGGCGATCCCGACGTCGGCGCGGCTCAAGGCCGGGGCGTCGTTGACCCCGTCGCCGGTCATCCCGACGATGTGGCCGCGCGATTGCAGCGCCTTGACGATCCGGTGCTTGTCCTCGGGGACGACCTGGGCGAAGCCGTCGGCCCCGTCGACCCGAGCGGCAAGCTCCTCCCCCTCGAGCCGCTCGATCGCGCTCGACTCGAGCACCTCTTCCCCAATCCCCACCTCGGCGGCGATCTCCCTGGCGATCTCGACCCGGTCGCCGGTCACCATCTTCACCTCGACCCCAAGCTCGCGCGCCTCCTCCAGCGTCTGGCGCGAATCCTCGCGCGGCGGGTCGGCGATCGCCAGCACCCCGCTCAGCCGCCAGTCGCCGTCGTCGGAGCGGGCGACCGCCAGCGCCCGCTGCCCCTTGCGGGCGAAGTCGGCGGTCGCTTCGCCGACTCGCTCGGCGCCCGCGGCCGAGCCGCCGGCCAGGTCGAGGATCGCCTGCACGGCGCCCTTCGCCACCCGGTACTCGGCGCCGGACTCCCTGACCCGCGCCTCGGCCCGCTTGCGGTCGGCGTCGAAGGGCTCGAAGTCGAGGATCTCGCAACCGTCGACAGGGTGACCCAGCTCGGCGAGGACGGCCGCGTCGATCGGGTCCTGCCCGTCGCGCTCCGCGGTCAGCGCCGCCTCGCGCAGCACCCCCTCGCGGTCGGCGCCCTCCTCGACCACGACGACCTCGGCGATCGCCAGCTCGTTCTTCGTGATCGTCCCCGTCTTGTCGGCGCAAAGCACGTCGACCCCCGACATCTCCTCGACCGCCGGCAGGTGGCTGACCACCGCCTCGTGCCGCGCCAGGTAGCGGGCGCCGACCGCCATCGTCACCGAGAGCACCGCCGGCAGGGCGACCGGGATCGAGGCGATCGTCACCACCAGCGCGAACTCCAGCGTCGTCGCGACGCTGGTGCCGCGCAGCAGCGAGACGACGACGATCACCCCGACCAGCGCCAGGGCGATCGCGATCAGGTACTTGCCGATCGAGAAGATCGCCGCCTGGAAGTGGCTCTGCGGCCCGCGTTCCCCGGTCAGCTCCGCGGTGCGGCCGAACTCCGTCGCCTCGCCGGTGGCCAGCACCCGGATGCGCGGCGCGCCCCGGGAAACGACCGTCCCCGAATAGACCTCCTCGCCCTCGCCTTTCTCGACCGGCAGCGACTCGCCGGTCAGCACCGACTCGTCGGCGTCGGCGGACCCCGCCGCGATTCGCCCGTCGGCGGGGATCACGTCGCCGCGCTCGACCGCGATCAGGTCGCCCGGGACCAGCTCCTCGGCGGCGACCGTGCGCCACTCGCCGTCGCGCCGTGCCCGGGCCCGTTTGGCGAGCCGCTCCTTCAGCGCCGCGATCGCGTTGGCCGCCTGGTGCTCCTCCCAGAAGCCGACCACGCCGTTGAGCATCAGCAGCGCCAGGATGATCCCGAAGTCGGCCCAGCGCGCCGTCACCGCGGTGAGCACCAGGGCGACCTCGATCATCCAGGGGATCGGCGCCCAGAAGTGGGAGAGCAGCTCGAGCAGGACGCTGCGCTCCTCCTCTTCGAGCGCGTTCGGCCCGTAGCGCTCCAGCCGCGCCGCCGCCTCTTCGCCGCTCAGCCACCGCTCGGCGCCGAGCCCTTCGTCGGCGCGCCGGTCTTTCTCGCTCCGCTGGTCGCGGACCCCGTGGCCCGAGGCGGTCTCCTTGCGACCGGCAGCCATGCCGAAATGATTACCCGATCGCCGCGGGCTGTCGATTCGCCCGCCGGTCGAGCAGCGCGTAGGTCCACAGCTTGACCTGGTCGAGCAGCAGCATCCAGGCGATCGCGTATCCCCAGGCAAAGCCGACCAGGCCCCACTCGAGCGGCTTCATCAGCGCCCCCTCGATAGCGATCAGGGTGGCGACGATCTGGGTGCCGACCACCGCGATCAGCAGGATCGAGGCGGGGCGATGCGACCACAGCCGCCCGCGGGTGCGGGCGACGAACAGGGTCAGGTGGCCGGCCACCGAGAGCTTCAGGTACATCAGGGTGCGCAGCTCCGCGTCGGAGAGGCCGAGCGGCACGTGACCCACCCAGAGCAGCACGAAGGAGGAGACCACGCCAGCCAGGCCGAGCACCGTGGCGATCGTCAGCACCTCGCGCAGGTCCCAGCGCTCCGGGCGCGGCGACGGTCGCACGCGGTCGTAGGCGATCGTCAGGATCGCCGCGTCGTTGAGGATCGCCAGCAGGACGATCTGGATCGGGGTGACCGGGAAGAAGTCGAAGACGACGATCGCCACGGTGGCGAAGAGGACGATGCGAATCGTCTCGGTGATCCGGTAGATCGCGTAGTTGGTCATCCGCCGGAACACCTCGCGGGCCCGGTGGATCGCCTCGACGATCACCGAGAGGCCGGCCGAGAGCAGCACGATGTCGGCCGCCGCCCGCGCCGCGTCGGTGGCGCCGGAGACGGCGATCCCGGCGTCGGCACGGGCGAGCGCGGGAGCGTCGTTGACCCCGTCGCCGGTCATCCCGACGATGTGGCCGCGGGCCTGCAGAGCCTTGACGATCCGGTGCTTGTCCTCGGGGACGACCTGGGCGAAGCCGTCGGCTCCCTCGACCCGGCTCGCCAGCTCGTTCCCTTCGAGCCGCTCGATCGCGCTCGACTCCAGCACCTCCTCTCCCATCCCCACCTCGCGGGCGATCTCGCGGGCGATCTCCACCCGGTCGCCGGTCACCATCTTCACCGAGATCCCGAGGTCGCGCGCCTGCTCCAGGGTGGGCCGCGAGTCCTCGCGCGGCGGGTCGGCGATCGCCAGCACCCCGGTCAGCCGCCAGTCGCCGTCGTCGGCGCGGGCCACGGCCAGCGCCCGCTGCCCCTTGCTGGCGAAGTCGGCAGTCGCGGTTGCCACGAGATCGGCGCCCGGAGCCGAGCCGCCCGCCAGGTCGAGGATCACCTGCACGGCGCCCTTCGCCACCCGGAAGGTGGCGCCGCCGGACTCCCTGATCCGCGCCTCGGCCCGCTTGCGGTCGGCGTCGAAGGGCTCCAGCTCGAGCACCTCGCACCCATCCGGCCGCCTGCCCAGCTCGGCGAGGATCGCCGCGTCGATCGGGTCCTGGCCGTCGGGCTCCGCGGTCAGCGCCGCCTCGCGCAGCACCTGCTCGCGGTCGGCGCCTTCCGCCACCGTCGCGACCTCGGCGATCGCCAGCTCGTTGCGGGTGATCGTCCCGGTCTTGTCGGCGCAGAGCACGTCGACCCCCGACATCTCCTCGACTGCCGGCAGGTGGCTGACCACCGCCTCTTGCCTGGCCAGCGAGCGGGCCCCGACCGCCATCGTCACCGAGAGCACCGCCGGCAGGGCGACCGGGATCGAGGCGATCGTCACCACCAAGGCGAACTCGAGCGTCGTCGCCGCGTCGTCGCCGCGCAGCAGCGAGACGACGACGATCGCCCCGACCAGCGCCAGGGCGATCGCGATCAGGTACCTGCCGATCGCGAACACCGCTGCCTGGAAGTGGCTCTGCGGCCCGCGTTCCCCGGTCAGCTCCGCGGTGCGGCCGAACTCCGTCGCCTCGCCGGTGGCGAGCACGCGGATGCTCGGAGCGCCCCGCGAGACCACCGTTCCCGAGTAGACGTCGTCGCCGGCGCCCTTGGCCACCGGCAGCGACTCGCCCGTCAGCAACGACTCGTCGGCTTCGGCGAACCCCGCCGCGATTCGCCCGTCGGCGGAAATCACGTCGCCGCGCTCGACCGCGATCAGGTCGCCGGGAACGATCCGCTCAGCCCGCACGACCCGCCACTCGCCGTCGCGCCTGACGCGCGCCCGTTTGGCGAGCCGCTCCTTCAGCGCCGCGATCGCGTTGGCCGCCTGGTGCTCCTCCCAGAAGCCGACCAGCCCGTTGAGCAGCAGCAGCGCCAGGATGATCCCGAAGTCGCCCCAGCGCGCGGTGAGGGCCGTGAGCACCAGGGCGACCTCGATCATCCAGGGGATCGGCGCCCAGAAGTGGGAGAGCAGCTCGAGCACGACGCTGCGCTCCTTTTCCTCGATCGCGTTCGGCCCGTAGCGCCCCAGCCGCGCCGCCGCAGCCGCGCCGCTCAGCCCCTCCGCGGCGGCAAGCCGCTCGTCGGCCTGGCGGTCCTCCTGGCGGCGCTGGTCCCGGACTCCGGGGCCCGAGACGGTCTCCTTGCGACCGGCAGCCATCTCCAAAGCTCTACCCGAATGCCCCCGCCGGCGCGCGCCGGCGGACGGCTGCCAGGGCCCGTCGGCCACTCAACGGATCGAGGCAGGTCGGCGCAGCAGCTTGTGCAGCTCGGCCGCAATGGCGACGCTCAGCGCCACGGCAAGGATCTCGGCCCAGGTCCACAGGTCGAGCGGCTCGACCCGCAGCGCCGCCTGGGTCGGTGGGAGGTAGAGAGCGGCGGCGTGGATCGCCAGCGCTGCCGCGCTGCCGACGAACAGCAGGCGGTTCGAGAGGGGGCTCTTGGCGAACAGCGAGCGCTGCTCGGAACGGCAGTTGCCGACGTGGACCACCTGGAAGACCACCATCGCGGTCAGGGCGACCGAGCGGGCCTCCTCCAGGGAGGTGCCCGCCCCCCGCTCGAGCAGGAAGAGGAGCAGCGTCCCCGCCGCCATCACCGCGCCGACGATCAGGGTCCGCTCCCAGAGCAGGCGCGAGACGACCCCCTCCCCGCGCGGGCGCGGTGGCCTGCGACGTACCTCCTCCTCCCCCGGCTCGAAGGCGAGCGCCACGTCCTCGATTCCGTTCGTGACCAGGTTGAGCCAGAGAAGCTGGGCCGGCAGAAACGGCAGCGGGAAGCGAAAGAGCAGGCTGGCCAGCACGGCAAGCACCTCCGCCGCGCCAGAGGAGATCAGGAAGAAGGTCGTGTTGCGCACGTTCTGGAAGGCGACGCGTCCCTCCTCCACCGCGGCGAACACGGTGGCGAAGTCGTCATCGACGATCACCATGTCGGCGGCCTCCTTGGCGACGTCGGTGCCCGAACGCCCCATAGCCGCGCCGATGTCGGCGGCCTTCAGCGCCGGGGCGTCGTTGACCCCGTCGCCGGTGACCGCGGCGACCTCTCCCCGCTCGCGCAGCGCCTCGACGATCCGCAGCTTATGCTGCGGCGAGACCCGCGCGTAGACCGGCACCTTCCCGACCAGGCGTCGCAGCTCGTCCCCGCCGACCGCGTCCAGCTCGACCCCGCTCAGCGCCCGCGAGGCCTCGTCGGCGATCCCCAGCTCTCGGGCTATCGCCAGCGCCGTGACGACGTGGTCGCCGGTGACCATCACGACCCGGATCCCGGCCTCGCGGCAGCGGCGCACCGCCGCCCTCGCCCCCTCGCGCGGCGGGTCCATCATCGCCTCGAGACCGAGGAAGGTGAGTCCGTCGAGGTGCTCGTGCAGCGAGGCCTCGCCGGGTTCCTTCAGCTCGCCGAAGGCGAGGCCGATGACGCGCAGGCCGGCCGCCGCCATCTCCTCCGCCTCGCGCAGCGGCGCCTCCGGGTCCAGCTCGGCAAGCCCCGCCGCTTTCGCGCACATCGTCACCACCCGCTCCGGCGCGCCCTTGACGAAGACCACGTCGCGGTCGCCGTGGCGGTGGAAGCTGGCCGCGAAGCGGCGCGAGGGGTCGAAGGGAATCTCGCCCCAGCGCGGGATCTCCTCCTCCAGCTCGTCGCGGAACATCCCGGCCTTGGCCGCGGCGACGAGCAGGCCGACCTCGGTCGGGTCGCCACTCACCTCGAACTCGCCGTCCCCGAGCACCACGGAGCCTTCGTTGCACAACGTCCCCGCGAGCAGGGTCAGGGCGAGCGGGGAGCCCTTACGCGGAGCGACAGGCTCCCCGTCGCGACGGATCTCGCCGGCGGCGCTGTAGCCGCTGCCGGTCAGCTCGAAGCGCTCGCCGGCGGCGAGGATGCGCTCGACCGTCATCCGGTTCTGGGTCAGCGTCCCGGTCTTGTCGGAGGCGATCACCGTGCAGCTCCCGAGCGTCTCGACCGCCGGCAGCCGCCGCACGATCGCCCGCCGCGCCGCCATCCGGCGCACGCTGATCGCCAGCGCCACGGTAAGCACGATCGCCAGGCCCTCGGGAATCGCCGAGACCGCGAGGGCGACCACGGCGAAGAGGAGTTCGCCGAGATCCTCGCCCGCCAGCGCCCCCAGGCCGAGCCCCACAAGACCGACGATCAGCACCGCGAGGCCGATGATCCGCGCCAGCCGGGAGATCCGCTGCTGGAGCGGCGTCTCGACCCGCCCGATCGCCTCCAGACTGCCGGCGATCCTGCCCAGCTCGGTCTCGGCCCCGGTGTCGACGACGACTGCGCGGGCGCGGCCCAGGGTGACCGCCGAGCCCATGTACAGCATGTTGACCCGCTCGGGCAGCGGCGTTGCGGGCGGCAGCGGGGCGCTCTGCTTGGCGACCGTCTCCGACTCGCCGGTCAGGTGGGATTCGTCCACCTCCAACCCGACCTCCTGCAGGATGCGGCAGTCGGCCGGGACCCTGGAGCCGGACTCGACCAGGACCACGTCGCCGGGCACCAGCTCGCGGACGTCGACCTGGCGCTCGCGGCGGTCGCGCAGCGCCCTCCCCCTGGCGCTGGCCAGGCGTCGCAGCGCCGCCATCGAGCGCTCGGCTCGGTGCTCCTGCAGGAAGCCGACCGTCGCGTTGAGCGCCAGCACCGCGCCGATCACGGCCGCGTCGAGGTACTCGCCGAGGGCGATCGTCACCACCCCGGCCGCCATCAGGATGTAGATCAGCGGGCTGCGGAACTGGCGCAGCGCGATCGCGGCGCCGCTCGTCGCGCCCTCCTCGGGCAGCTCGTTGGGCCCGTGCAAGCGCAGCCTCCGCTCCGCCTCGGCCTGCGCCAGCCCATGCTCGCCGCCGTCGAGCCCGGCCAGGACCGCGGCGCCGGACTCCGTCCAGGGCTCGCTCACGCGACGAGGTCCGACAGCACCGCGAGGTGGTCGCGGAGCAGTCGCGGCAGCAGGAACCGCGCGCCCACCGCCTCCGCTCCCGCCGCCCCGATCTCCTCGGCCCGCACGGGGTCTTCCAGCAGCTCGGTCGTGCGGTCGGCGAACTCCTCCACCGACTCGGCGAGATAGCCGCCGACCCCGTCCCGAAGCTGCTCGGGGATGCCGCCCGCCCGGCCCGCCACCATCGCGGTGCCCTTCCAGAGCGTCTCGGAGACGACCAGCCCGAACCCCTCGCGGATGCTCTTCTGGATCGCCACGTCGGCGACGAGCTGAAAGGCGTTCACCTCGTGGCTGGCGACGCCCATCTGGTTGGTGAACAGCAGACAGGCCGGCTCGCCGGCGGTCTCCCTCTCGATCTCCTCGTAGATGCGCCAGCCCTCGGGGTCGTCGGTGGCCATCGCGCCGACCAGGGCGAGCTGCAGGGCGGGGAACGTCTCGCGCACCCGGCGCCAGACCTCGACCACCCCGAACGGGTCCTTCCAGGGGTCGAAGCGCGAGACCTGAAGCAGTAGGGGCCGTGCCAGATCGACGCCCAGCGCCGCCACCGTCTGCCGCGCCAGGTAGTCGGGAAGCCGCTGGTTCTTCGAGGTGATCGGGTCGATCGCCGGCAGCAGCAGCGAGGTCGGGGCCTCGAGATCGGGGGGGACGAAGGAGCGCAGGGTGAAGGCGGCGCGGTCGTGCAGCTCCACGTAGGGGCGGAGGAACTCCCAGATCGGCCGGTGCGGCGCCGAGGAGTCGACGTGGCAGCGCCACACCCAGCGCTCGGCGAGGTCGGGCGCGAAGCTGCGCACCGCCGCCGGCTGGGGGTCGTGCACGACGATCGCGTCCCAGCCCCCCTCCAGCGCCCTGGCGTTCTCCTCGTTATGGCGCAGGTACTCCTCGCGCTGGGCATCGCTCAGCTCGACTTCCATCCCCTGCAGTCCGTTGTGGATTCGCTTGGTCACCTCGAAGAAGCGCAGGTCGCCGGCGATCACCCGCCACTCCGCCTCGATCCCGAGGTCCCGCTCCAGCGGCACGAGCGAGGAGAGCAGCTCGGCGACGCCGCCGCCGGTGGCGGTGGCGCTCAGCTCCAGCACGCGTCTGCCACGCAGCGCCTCGGCGAGCTCGCGCACCTCGGCGACCAGCTCGTCGCCGACCACCTCGCGATAGCCCTCCAGGGCGCTGCGCTTCAAGCTGACCCGCCGCGGGCTGGCGCTCGAGGCGTCCGCTTGCGTCACGCTGGGCGGGTCCTCCATGCCCCGCAGTCTGCCGAACCCGCCTCGTCGGAGACCGGCCAAGCTGGACCCCGGCCCGAACGGCGCGGACGGTCCTCAGCCGTCGGGCCCCAGCGCCGCGCGCAGCGCCTCGAGGAACGCCCCGGGGCGGTCGCGAGGCGGGTCGTCCGCGCAGTCGTCGATCACCTGCAGCGGCCAGCCATAGCGGCTGCTCGCCCGCTCGGCGATCCGCAGCCGATTGGCGCGGTCCTGACGGCCCCAGATCAGCGTCGTGGGTACGGCGATCCGCGCCAGGTCCTCGGCCGGGATTCGCGGGATGCCCAGCTCGCGCATCATCCGCCCGGCGACCTTCGCCCCCGGCCCGCGGGCGCTCTCGAGGTTGTAGGCGACGAACGGCTCCCAGCGCTCGCCCATCTGCTCGCGAAGCGCGTCGAGGTCGTAGGAGCACTGCCGCATGAACCGGTCGTAGCTGCGCTCGCTCGGCCTCGCCAGGAAGCCGGCCATCGTCACGGCGAAGCGCGGGGCGGGACGGAACCGGCCGAGGCCAAGGCTGTCGACCAGCACGAGGCGACTGAGCAGCTCGCCCCGCTCGATCGCGAAGCGCGCCGCGATCGCGCCGCCCAGCACGTGCCCGACCAGACTCGGCGGCGAGTCGCAGGCCGCCTCGATCAGCTCTCCCAGCCAGGCCAGCATGCGCTCGGCGTCCAGCGGCCCGTCGTGCAGCTCCGATTCGCCGTGCGCGGGCAGGTCGGGGGCGATCACGCGGTGCGTCGCGACCAGGTCCGGAAGGATCCGCAGCCATTTGACGGCGGACTCGCCCGGGCCGTGCAGGAGGATGAGCGGCGGGCCCTCGCCGCCCTCCAGCACCGCGGTCGAGACGCCGGCCAGGTCCAGCCGCCGTTCGGCGACCGGGATGCCGGCGAGCAGGTGCTCGCGGGGATCGACGGAGGTTCCGGTAGCCATCGAGACGAAGGTAGCCGCGCGCGAGCGCCCCGCGCATCGCCTGGATTCACCAACCTCGCGGCGCCGCGCAGTGGTCATCTCTGACCACGCGGCCAGCTCAGGCCAGATCGTGCTCGAAGGCGAAGGCGCCGGCCGCGGTGCGCGAGGAGACGCCGAGCTTGGCGAAGATGTTCTGCAGGTGGCGAGCGACGGTGTGCTCGCTGATCGTCAGCGTCGCGGCGATCTCGCGGTTGCTCTTCCCGGCGGCGACCAGGCGCAGCACCTCGACCTCGCGCGGGCTCAGCCCGTGACGGTCGGCGGGCGCGCCCTCTTCGAGCAGCGACGCGATCCGGGCGAGATCCGGCGCCGCCCGCAGCTCCGCGAAGGCGGCGCGGGCCGCCTCCAGCTCCAGCCGCGCCGCGTCGAGGTCACCGAGCGCCCAACAGGCGCGTCCGACCAGCTCGCGCGCCCGCGCCGCTTCGTAGGGCGCCTCCTGGTCCTGCCACGCCTGCGCGGCACGACGCAGCGCGGCGAGGGCGGCGCGTGGATCGCCGCCGGCCAGCTCCACCGCGCCCCGAGCCCGGGCCGCCATCGCCCCCAGCGCCGCGCTGTCGAGGTCCCGGGCGAGGCGCTCCAGCTCCGCGCCGGCTTCGCGCGCCGCCTCATGCTCGCCGACCGCGAGCATGATCTCCACGCAGGCGGGCAGCTGCGCGGCGCGGCGACCGGGCTCCGCGCTCTCCTCCACGACTCGGCGGATCGACGCCGCCGCGACGGCGGCGTCGCCCTGCGCGAGGCGCAGCAGAGCCAGGCCCGGCTGCGGCTCGCGCCCGTGGCGGCTCGCCTCCCGGTAGGCCTGCTCGGCCGCCTCGGCGTCCCCCCGCAACCGGTGCAGCTCCCCCTGCCGGTAGCAGGCCTCGCCGGCCGCCCAGCGGTTCTCGCCTTGCAGGCAGCGCTGGGCGGCGCGGCGCGCCTCCTCCAGGGCGTCGCCCCAGGCTCCCTGCAACTGCATGATCTCGGCGCGATGGATCAGGCAGCGCCCCGTGAAGGCGACCATCTCCGGCTGCTCGTCGCACCAGCTCGAGAGGACCGCGGTCCACTCGCGGCCGCGGCGCAGGTCGTGAGCGTCCTCGCAGGCGAGGATCACGCCGCAGTAGACGATCCCGGTGACGATCGGCGACAGCTCGCCGGCGCTGGCAGCCACCATCGCCTCGTCGAGCAGCGCCAGGCCCTCCTTGACCCGCCCCTGGCGGATCAGGACGTGCCCCTGCTCGTGTCCGGCGAGCGCGAACAGGTCCGCGTCGCCGAAGCGCTCGCCGGTCGCGGTCGCCTCGGCGACCGCGGCGCCGGCCGCCTCCAGGTCGCCGCGCGCCTCGTGCTCGAAGGCGCGGGGCAGCAGCAGGTAACCGCGCTCCACGCAGTCGCCGTCCGCCCTGTCGAGCAGCCGTTGGGCCCGCGCCAGCCAACCGCCGGCCGGCCCGGTCTCGCCGCGGCGGGCGAGGTTGACGCCGACCCAGAAGGCGCTGCGAAGCGCGGCCCGGTCGTCACCTCCGTCCAGGTGGGCGCGGTAGGCGCGCCCCAGGACCTCCAGGTACTCGTTCTCGCGCCCGGTCATGTAGGCGGCGGTGGCGAGCAGCTCCAGGTCCCCCCCGCGAGGGGCTCGGCCCGGTCGGCGCGGGAGAGCGCCTCGTAGGCCTCCGCCCACGCCTGCGCCGCGTAGCGCTCGCGACCGCGCTCCAGGGGCTCGACGGGATCCGCCACCGTGGCCCAGTATCGCGAAAGCGAGGGGCGGTCTCCGCCACGGAGCGCGGGGCGATGGACAGAGGTTCGGGAGCGGGCGTGGGCCGGCTAGGGCGAGGGCTGCGACGGTCGGGCGAGCAGCCGGCGGGCGGCGCGGGCGGCGATCAGCTCCTCGCGGGCGCGAATCACCAGCACCCGCACCGCTGAGTCCGCGGGGGCGATCTCGCGGTCGGGCTCGGCGGCGGCGTTGCGGCCCGGGTCCAGCTCGACGCCGAGGAAGGCGAGGCGCTCGCAGATCCGCCCCCGGGTGGGTGCCGAGCCCTCGCCGATCCCGGCGGTGAAGACGATCGCGTCGAGGCCGCCGGCCGAGGCGGCCATCGCGGCCACCGCCGCCGCCACCCGGTGGGCGAAGACCTCGATCGCCAGCGCCGCGTCCCGGTCGCCGTCCGCGGCCGCGCGCTCGACCTCCAGCATGTCGCCGCTGCCGCCGGCCAGCCCGCGCAGGCCGGAGTCGAAGTTGAGTGCGTGCTCGAGGGTCCCAGCGTCGAGGTCGCGCTCGCGCATCAGGTAGATCAGCGCCCCCGGGTCGACCGAGCCCGAGCGGGTCGCCATCGGAACCCCCTCGAGCGGGCTGAAGCCCATCGTGTTGTCGAGCGAGCGCCCGTCGCGCACCGCGCTCACCGAGCAGCCGCCGCCCAGGTGGCAGACGACCAGCCGCAGGCCGGCCGGTGGGCGGCCGAGCAGCTGGGGCGCCCGCTCCGCCGACCAGGCGACCGAGATGCCGTGGAAGCCGTAGCGGTGCACCCCCCACTCCTCGCGCCAGCGGCGCGGCACCGGGTAGGCCGCCGCCTCGGCGGGGATCGTCGCGTGGAAGCCGGTGTCGAAGACGGCGACCTGCGGCAGGCCGGGCAGCGCCCCGCGCGCCCGTTCGATCCCGGCGAGGCAGGACGCGTTGTGCAGCGGCGCCAGCGGCTCGGTCTCGAAGATCTGCTCGCGGACGGCGTCGTCGATCAGCACCGGGTCGCGGAAGCGCGGGCCGCCGTGCACGACCCGGTGGGCGACCGCGGCGAGCCGATCGGGGTCGACCGACTCGATCCCCTCGACCGGCTCGCTCTCCTCCTCCCGGTCGACCAGGTGCAACTTGAGGCCGGTCGAGCCGGCGTTGACGACGAGGATCTCGCCGCCGCGCTCACCCCGGCCACGTCCAGTCGCGAACCTCCGGATGGTCCTCGCCGTGCTCGCGAGTCCAGGCGCGGCAGGCGAAGCGGCGGTCGGCCATCTCCTGGCGCAGCGCAGCCGCCTCCGTGCCGAGGCCGGGAACGCGGTCGATCACGTCCATCACCAGGTGGAAGCGGTCGAGGTCGTTGAGCATCACCATGTCGAACGGCGTCGTCGTCGTGCCCTCCTCCTTGTAGCCGCGCACATGCAGGTTGGCGTGGTTGGCGCGCCGGTAGGTGAGGCGGTGGATCAGCCACGGGTAGCCGTGGTGGGCGAAGATGATCGGCCGGTCGGCGGTGAACAGCGAGTCGAACTCGCGGTCGGGGAGGCCGTGCGGATGCTCGCTGTCGGGCTGCAGGCGCATCAGGTCGACGACGTTCACCACCCGCACCTTCAGCTCCGGCAGGAGCTCGCGCAGCAGCGCGGTCGCGGCGACCGTCTCCAGGGTCGGCACGTCGCCGCAGCAGGCCAGCACCACGTCGGGCTCGCCCTCGCCTTCGCTCGAGGCCCACTCCCAGATGCCGATCCCCCGGGCGCAGTGGGCCTCGGCCTCCGCCATCGTCAGCCAGGTCAGCTCCGGCTGCTTGCCGGCGACGATCAGGTTGACGTAGTGGCGGCTGCGCAGGCAGTGGTCGGCGACCGAGAGCAGGCAGTTGGCGTCGGGCGGCAGGTAGACGCGGACCACCTCGGCCTTCTTGTTGGCGACGTGGTCGATGAAGCCCGGGTCCTGGTGGGAGAAGCCGTTGTGGTCCTGACGCCAGACGTGCGAGGTGAGCAGGTAGTTGAGCGAGGCGAGGGGCCGGCGCCAGGGAACCTCGCTGCTCACCTTCAGCCACTTGGCGTGCTGGTTGAACATCGAGTCGACGATGTGGATGAAGGCCTCGTAGCAGCTGAACAAGCCGTGGCGGCCGCTCAGCAGGTAGCCCTCCAGCCAGCCCTGGCAGAGGTGCTCGGAGAGCACCTCCATCACGCGCCCGTCCGGAGCCAGGTCTTCGTCGGTCGGCAGGCGCTCGGCCTCCCACTCGCGGTGGGTCGCCTCGAAGACCGCCGAGAGCCGGTTGGAGGCGGTCTCGTCCGGTCCGAGAAGCCGGAAGCTGTCCGGGTTGCGGGCGATCGTGTCGCGCAGGAAGCCGCCCAGCGTGCGGGTCGCCGACGCCCGGTCGCGGCCCGGCCTCTCAACCTCGACCCCGTAGGAGCGGTAGTCGGGCAGCAGCAGCTCGCGCAGCAGCAGGCCGCCGTTGGCGTGCGGGTTGGCGCTCATCCGCCGCTCGCCCTGCGGCGTCAGCTCGGCCAGCTGGGCGATCGGGGCGCCGTCCTCCCCGAACAGCTCCTCGGGACGGTAGCCGCGCATCCACTCCTCCAGCATGCGCAGGTGCTCGGGATCCTCGCGGACGTCGGGCAGCGGCACCTGGTGGGCGCGCCAGGTGCCCTCGACCGGCAGCCCGTCGACCTGCTTCGGCCCGGTCCAGCCCTTCGGGGTGCGCAGCACGATCGTCGGCCAGCGCGGCCGCCCGGAAGCGCCACCGGAGCGCGCCGCGCGCTGGATCTCGCCGATCTCCTCCAGTGCCTCGTCAAGCGCCGCGGCGAGGCGCTCGTGCACCGCGAACGGCTCCTCCCCGTCCTGACCGCCGCGGACGAAGAGCGGCCGGTACCCGTAGCCCTCCAGCAGCGAGGCCAGCTCCGGCTCGGGGATGCGGGCGAGCACAGTGGGGTTGGCGATCTTGTAGCCGTTGAGGTGGAGGATCGGCAGCACGGCGCCGTCGGTGCGGGGGCTGAGCAGCTTGTTCGAGTGCCAGCTGGTGGCCAGCGCGCCGGTCTCCGCCTCACCGTCGCCGATCGTGCAGGCGACCAGCAGGTCGGGGTTGTCGAGCGCCGCCCCGTAGGCGTGAGCCAGCGAGTAGCCCAGCTCTCCACCCTCGTTGATCGAGCCCGGCGTCTGCGGCGAGGCGTGGCTGGGGATGCCACCGGGAAAGGAGAACTGGCGGAACAGCTCGCGCATCCCCGCCGCGTCGCGGCCGACCTGCGGGTACAGCTCGCTGTAGGTGCCCTCCAACCAGGTGTTGGCGACCACCCCCGGCCCGCCGTGCCCGGGGCCGGTCACGAAGATCGCGTCCAGGTCGCGCCCGAGTATCGCCCGGTTGAGATGCGCGTAGACGAGGTTGAGCCCGGGCGTCGTGCCGAAGTGGCCGAGCAGGCGCGGCTTGACCTGCTTGGCCGTCAGCGGCTCGCGCAGCAGCGGGTTCTCGAGCAGGTAGATCTGCCCGACCGAGAGGTAGTTTGCGGCTCGCCACCAGGTGTCGATCAACTCGAGGCCCGGCGAACCGGCGGGTTGCGGCCGTTGCTCCTCCATCGGTGGTGGAGCGGGGATGCTAGCGCCACGAACGACAACTGCCCGGCGAGCGGCGGATGGTCCGGACGACGGTCAACGGATGTTGCCTCGGACCTTGATCGGACCGGGCGAATAGTGCTAGCTTCACCCGACCAGACTCTCCAACCGGAAGGGGCGATCGTGAAGCGCACTTGGAACCTCTGGCTCATCAGCGGGCTCATCGCCCTGATCGTCGGCATGGCCGTCGCACCGGCGGCCGGGGCGGCGACGAAAAAACGCTGCGCCCCGGCGCGGAACATCGAGGCGATCATCGACGACTCGGGATCGATGGCGGGAACCGATCCGAACCGGCTCCGGGTGCAGGGACTTGACCTGTTGATCCAGACCCTGAGCAAGAAAACCTACCTGGGCGCGGTCGAGTTCGGCTCCGGGTTCTTCACTCCGCCCGCCAACACCGTCTTCCCGCCCGAGCCGATCGGGCCCAACGCGGCGGCGATGCAGGCCGCCCTCAACGCGGTGATCCAGGCGGACAACGGCACCACCGACTACAACGGGGCATTCGCGAAAGCCGACGTCGACAACCCGACCGCCGACGCGCGGATCTTCCTCACCGACGGCGGCCACAACGTCGGCGCATACGCCGAAGCTCATCTCGCCCACAACGTGCCGACCTACGTGATCGGCCTCGGGATCGTCACGGGCGAAGACCAGGCGCGGCTGCAGAAAATCGCCGCCGACACCCGCGGGCGCTACTTCGCGCTGGAAGACTCGAGCCAGCTGCAGCCGGTGATGAACAAAGTCGGCGCGGCGCTGACCTGCCAGACGCCGCCCCGCCAGTTCATCGACCTACTGGAACCGGGGCAGAGCAAAGCCCACAACGTCGGAGTGCCGAAACGCACGAGCAAAGTCCAGATCGCGCTCACCTGGTCGAACCCGCTCGACAAATTCAAGATCTACGGCGTGAGGATCGTCACCGGCCGTCGCACGGTCGCCGTCGCATCGGCCTCGCGGCGCCGCAAGCCCCGCAAGCTGAAGGTCAAGCAGAAAACCAGCTCGACGTTCACCGTGCTGACCGTCTCACGCCTGCAGAAGGGAAGGCTGCGGTTCAAAGTCCGGGCGGCGAAACTCGGCTCCGGCGCGTCCCAGGCGACCCTGACCACGCAGGTCAGCCAGCAGCGCAAGTAGCGCTCCAGCCCGGGTTTCAAGAGCGGGACCGTTGCGGCCGCCGGACGGCGGCGGCCTCAACGGTCCTGAGCGGTCTCGCGTGGCTCGATTAGCCAATCGTTAACGAGGCGGACCGAAACGTGCGCTCCGCCGCCGGGTTCGCAATAATTAGATGAAGACAATCCGACTACGTAGTCGGAACGCTCACATTCACAATTGAGAGGGGAATCGGTGGATTCCGTAGACGCCAGGGTTTTCTGGCACTCGCTTCGGGTGCGGATCCTCGGAGCGCTGATGGTCCGGCCCGCCAGCGCGGTGCAGCTCGCGGGGAGGCTCGCGCAGCCGCTCAGCAAAATCGTCTACCACACGACCATCCTCTGCAACACGGGCTACGCCCGGCTCGCCGAGGGCCAGGACCCCGACGCGGTCGACCCCGTTTACGAAGCGGTCTTCTGATCGCCCACCCCACCGGCTCGCTCCGTTCGGGCCGACGGCCCGCCGGGCGTGTCGGCTCGGGCCCGCCGGAACTCCCGACGTACCCGACGCGACACTCGCTTGATCTCGCTGTTACACTCAGCCGAAATTTAATAATCCGGTGCCTACGGGGCACTCCTTGAAAGCGAGCACCAGTACCTCAATCGGTTAGAGGATCGGGTTTGTAATCCGAGGATCCGGGTTCGAGCCCCGGCTGGTGCATGGGTGAGGCGAAAGTCGTCGCGACTATGGACATCAATCTCTTCGACTACTTCGATGACGCCGCCGGCGGGGATGGAAGCCAGGCCAGCTGGGCCCTGCGCGCGCCGTACCGCCCGCACGACCGCTTCGACCTGATGCTGGTGCCGCTGGTGGACACCTGGCAGGAGGACCGCGAATCCCTGCGAACGCTCGAGCGGATCGAGCGTGAGCCGTGGGTGGAACGGGTCCAGCGCAGCGGCAACCAGATGTGGCTGCGGCTCGTCGACGACTGGGTCGAGCGACGCGGCGCGGCCCTGGAGCGGCGCGAAGGGGCCGCCGACTACGGCGATCTGGCGGGCGGGCGGCGCTTCGCGCTCAACTTCTGGGACGCCAACTCGACCAAGGCGCTGCACATCGGGCACCTGCGCAACCTCTCGCTCGGCAACGCGCTGGGCTCCTCGCTGACCCAGGCCGGCGGCCGGGTCGAGCGGCGCAGCATCATCTGCGACGTCGGCCGCAGCATGGGAGAGGCGATGGCCGGCGTGGTGCGCAGCGGCCGCTACGAGCAGATGGCCGCCGAGGGCAACGGCGTCAAGAGCGACCACTTCGTCGGCTACTGCTACGCGGACTACGTCAAGAGCGGCGGCTCGCCCAACGCCCTTGCCGCCGACCACCCGGCCGATTCGCTGACCCGCGAGGTCGACGTGCACAACGACAGGGCCGACGAGCTGCTGCAGCGCGTGTTCGACGGCGACCAGGCGGCGCTGGAGCTTTGGTCGCAGACTCGCGCCTGGGTGATCTCCGGCCAGCGCAAGACGCTCGCCCGGCTCGGCATCTCCTTCGACCGGGTCTTCTTCGAGTCCGACTTCCTGCCCGAGGTGGTCGAGCTGACCGAGCAGGGCCTGCGCGAGGGGACGCTGCGGCGTCGTGGCGACGGCACCGTCGTCTACATGACCGGCCGCGAGGAGCTGGAGGAGATGCCGCTGGTCCGCTCCGACGGCGTTCCCACCCAGCACATGCGGGCGCTCGCCTACTGGCTGGCTGCGCCGGGGCTCGAGGGCACCACCTCGATCCAGATCTGCGGCCAGGAGTGGGTCGCCCACGTCACCTGCCGGCGCCAGCTGATGGCGGCGCTGGTCCACGCCGGGCCGGAGGGCAACAGCTTCCACCCGGCCCACGACGTCTTCCACGGAATGGTCGCCAAAGAGCAGCAGAAGATCGCCTCGAGCAAGAAGGACGCGCTGCTGATCGACGACCTGATCGAGTGGATCGACGAGCAGGTCGACAGCGATCGCGCGGCGGCTGCGGTCCGCGACGCCCACCCGGCGCCGGAGCGGATCGCCTCCCAGGTCGCGCTCGGCTTCTTCCCACTGCACCCGGCGAACAGGAAGGTCGACTTCGAGCCGCAGAAGCTGCTGCTCGACGGCAAGAGCCTCGGCTGGGACATGGCGCAGGCGCGCTCTCGCGCCGGCGCGGCGGCGGCCGCCTCCAACGGCGACCGCCTGCGCGACCCCGACTACCGCTTCGCCGTCGTGCAGGCGGAGATGTACCGGCGCAACCTCAGCCTCGCGACCGAGCGGCTCGATCCGATCCCGCTCGCCCGCTACGCCTCGCACCTCTCGCGCTGGCAGCTGGAGCGCCAGCGCGGCGCACATGTCGACCGCGTGGTCGGCGCCGCGCTTGACGACTGCGCCCGCGGGCTCGGGCTGGAGGGACAGCGATGAGGACGCTGCTGGTCGACAACCACGACTCCTACACCTACAACGTCTTCCACCTGCTGGCCGGCGTCAGCGGCGAAGAGCCGATCGTGGTCGACAACGACGCCGTCTCCTGGCGGGCGCTGGAACGCTGGGACTTCGACGCGATCGTCCTCTCCCCCGGCCCCGGCACGCCGCAGCGCTGGCACGACTTCTGCGTCTGCGACGACATCCTCCGCTACAGCGAGATCCCGGTGCTCGGCATCTGCCTCGGCCACCAGGGGCTCGGCCACCTGCTCGAGGGCAAGGTCAGCAGCGCGCCGGAGGCGATGCACGGCCGGCTCAGCCGCATCCGCCACGAGCAGCGCGGCCTGTTCGAGGGGATCCCGCAGGACTTCCCGGTGGTCCGCTACCACTCGCTGCAAATCACCGACATGGGGGCGGATGGCCACATCACCGCGCGGGCCGACGACGGCGTGGTGATGGGGATCGAACACCTGCGGCGGCCGCTGTGGGGCGTCCAGTTCCACCCGGAGTCGATCGCGACCGAGCACGGGGCGCCCCTGATCGAGAACTTCTACGCGCTGGCGCGGCAGCGCAAGAGCGCGCGGCGCGGCGCGCGACGGCCGCGGCAGGCGCCGCAGCGCCGCTCACAGGTGACCCGCTCGCTGGCCAGCGGGATGCAGATGCGCAGCCGCTCGCTGCCCGGCGAGCCCTCGACCGAGGCGCTGTTCGAACGACTCTTCGGCGATTGCGAGCACGCCTTCTGGCTCGACAGCGCCGACGCGCCGACCCGGCTCGCCCAGCGCTCCTACCTCGGCACCAGCGCCGGGGCCGAGCGCTGCGTGGTCGAATACGAGGTCGACTCCGGCCTCGCGCAGGTGCACCGCGCCGACGGCAGCGGCACCGAGCGCGGCTCGATCTTCGAGCTGCTCGACCGCGAAGTCGCCACCCACGCGATCGAGCCGCCCGCCAACCTGCCGCCCGGCCTGCTCGGCGGCTTCGTCGGCTGCCTGGGCTACGAGCTGAAGGCCGACTGCGGCTCGCCGAACGTGCACCGATCCGACCTTCCCGACGCAGTGATGATGCTCGCCAACCGCCTCGTCGCCGTCGACCACGTGCGTCACCGGACGCATCTGGTCGCGCTCTGCCGCGGCGAGGAGGCGGATGCCGAGCGCTGGCTGGACGACGCCGAGGCGGCGGTGGCAGAGGCCCTGGCCTCACCGCCCGCCTCGGCGTCCCAGCCCGCTCCGCCGGACGGCCAGCCGCTCGAGGCCCACGTCAGCTTCCGGGTCGGCCGCGGCCGCGAGCAGTACCTGGCCGACATCGCCCGCAGCCAGGCCGAACTGGCGGCCGGCGAGTCATACGAGGTCTGCCTCACCGACCAGATCTCCACCGACGCCAGCCCCGACCCCTTCCACCTCTACAAGATCCTGCGGCGCAGCAACCCGGCGCCATTCGCCGCCTACCTGAAGCTCGGCGAGGCGGCGATCGTCAGCTCCTCGCCGGAGCGCTTCCTCTCGGTCGACCGCGACCGCCGGGTCGAGGCGCGTCCGATCAAGGGGACCAGCCCGCGCTCCTCCGACCCGGAGCGCGACGCGGCGCTGCGCGACGAGCTGACCGACGACGAAAAGACCTACGCCGAGCACCTGATGATCGTCGACCTGCTGCGCAACGACCTGGGGCGGGTCTGCGAGGTCGGCAGCGTCGGCGTCCCCGAGCTGATGGTCGTCGAGGACTACGCGACCGTGCACCAGCTGATCTCCACGGTCAGCGGGGTGCTGGCCGAGGATCGCACCGCGCCCGAATGCGCCCGCGCCTGCTTCCCGGGCGGCTCGATGACCGGAGCGCCGAAGCTGCGCACGATGGAGATCATCGACGACCTCGAGGCCGAGGCGCGCGGCGTGTACTCGGGAGCGATCGGCTGGTTCGGGGTCGACGGCAGCATGGACCTCAGCATCGTGATCCGGACGATCGTGATGCGTCCCGGCCGCACGACGATCGGCGCCGGCGGGGCGATCGTCATGCAGTCCGACCCGGCGGACGAGTTCGACGAGCTGCTGCTCAAGGCGCGAGCGCCGATGGCGGCGATCGCCCAGGCGGCGACCGGCAGCGCCTCGCCCGACGCGTGGTCGGTGAAGCCCGAGCCGCACGCGGAGGCGCTCGCGGCGCTATGAGCGCGGTAGCGACCGAGCGTGCATGTCTGATTCTTCGCGAGGGAGCGAAGCGCGAGGACTTGCGATGAGCGAGCCGGGCCGGATCGCACCCGACGCGCCGCCCTCGACGGGGGCGGCGCCGATCGCCTCCGTACGCGCCGCGGGGGCCGAAGACGCCGCCGCGGTGGCGAGCGCGATCGAGGCGCTGCTGGTCGAGCTGGGCGGCGAGCGGCCCTCGACGGTTGAGATGGAGGCGGCGGTGCGGAAGCTGATCGGCGACCCCGCGGCGGGGGGGCTGCTGGTCGCCGAGGCCGGGGGCGAGATCGTCGGGGTGCTGGCGGCGAGCTGGCAGTACGCGGTCCACGTCCCCGGCCACTACGGGACGATCCAGGACCTCTGGGTGCACCCCGACTGGCGCAGCCGCTCGGTCGGCAGTGAGCTGATCCTCGCCCTGGTCCGCGAGGCGGAGGAGCGCGGGGTGCGGCGGCTCGAGGTCGGCCTGCCCCAGCAGAGCTTCGCCCGGATCGGCGCCACCGAAAACTTCTACCGGGAAAACGGCTTCACGGCTCTCGGCCCGAGAATGCGGCGGCCGTTGTCATGAGAGAGCTGCTGATGGTCGAGCAGCGGCGCGGGCGGCGCGACACTGCGCCCTGGATCCTCGAAGGCGGGCGGCGGCGACCCGGGATGGACGACCACCGCCGCGTCGCCGCGCTGCGCAGCGGGCTGACCTGCCACTCGGGCGTGCGGGCCGCCCCCGCCGACGCCGCCGGCGAGGCGGTCGAATCGACGCTCGGCCGGCTGCACGAGCCAAGCTACCTGGAGGCGCTCGAGGGGATCCGCTCCGACGAGCCGGTGGTGATGCCGCACCTCGCGGCGCCCGGCCTGCCGCCCGACATCCCGGTCTGCGCCGGGCTGGTCGCGGCCGCCCGCGAGGGGGTGCGGACGGCGATCAGCGCCGCGGCGCGGATCAACGGCGGGGCGCGCTTCGCCTACGCGCTCAGCCGGCCGCCGGGCCACCACGCCGGGCCGGGCTGGTTCGCCGGCTACTGCTACCTGAACAACGCCGCCGCGGCGACGCTGACCCTCTGCGAGGGCGGGCTGAAGCCGGTCGGCATCCTCGACCTCGACCTGCACTACCCGAACGGCACCGCGGCGATCGTCGCCTCGATGGAGGACGCGAGGCTGCACTCGCTGCACGCCCACCCGGTCACCAACGTCGCCGGCCAGACGGTGAGGCCGGGCAGCGAGCGCGAACGGGTGGTCGAGTTCAGCGGCTGCCCGGACGTGGAGACCTACCTGGACGCGGTGGGCGCCTCGATCGAGGCGCTGGGGCGCTCCTGCGCGGCGCTCGTCGTCTCGCTCGGCTACGACACGGTGAAGGGGGACCCGCACGGCAACTGGAGCTTTCCGCCGACGATCTTCGCCCAGATCGGCCGTCTGCTCGCCGCTTCCGGGCTGCCGGTCTGCGTGATCCAGGAGGGCGGCTACGCGCTGCACGCGCTCGCCGCCTGCGGCTACGCCTTCGCGGCGGGCCTGCTCGAGGAGGCCGTGGTGCCGGCATGAGTGAGGGCCTCGACACCCACCGGCGACGCCTCGACCGGCTCGACGACGAGATCGCCCGCCTGCTCGGCGAGCGCTTCGAGGTCTGCCGCGAGATCGCCCGCGTCAAGCTGGCCGAGGGGATCCCGATGATGCAGCCGCAGCGGGTCGACGCGGTGCGGGCACGCTACCTGGCCCGCGGCGCCGAGGCCGGACTGCCGGCCGAGTTCAGCGCCGATCTGTTCGAGCTGCTGATCGCCGCCACCTGCAAGGCGGAGGACGAGTTGATGGCCGAGCCGGACGGGAGGCGGGGATGAGCGCGCCGGCGCTTCCTCCCGGGCCCCGGATGCCCAGCGCCATTCAGGCGATCGGCTGGGCGAAGCGCCCCTTCCCCTTCATGAGGCGCTGCCGCGAGCGCTACGGGGACATCTTCACGATGCGCATCCTGCACTCCGGAACCTGGGTCTTCCTCTGCGACCCCGGCCACGTGAAACAAGTCTTCACCGCGCCCGCGGCGAGCCTCGGCGTCGCCCTGGCGAACCCGCTGCTGCTGCCGGTGCTGGGCGCGCGCTCGCTGATGCTGCTCGAGGAGCCCGACCACATGACCCGCCGCAAGCTGATGCTGCCGCCGTTCCACCGCGAGCGAATGGACGGCGACACCGAGATGATGGCCGAGGTGACGCGTGGCGCGGTGGGGCGCTGGCCGATCGGCGAGCCGTTCGAGCTGTGGCCGCGGATGCAGGCGATCACCCAGGAGGTGATCATGCGCACCGTCTTCGGCCCCGACGACCCGGGCCGGCTGGCGCGCATCCGCGCGGCGCTGACGCGGCTCACCGAGGCGCTCAACAACCCGCAGCGCCTCAGCAGGCTGGCGGCGCTCGGGCCGCGCTGGATCGCCCGCAGCCGCGGCTTCCGCGAGGCGATGGAGCCGGTCGAGGAAGTACTGCTCGAGGAGGTCGACAGACGCCGCCGCGAGGGCGCGGACGGGCGCAGCGGCATCGTCTCGATGCTGCTTGAGGCCCGCCACGAGGACGGCTCGCCGCTGAGCGAGAAGGAGCTGCGCGACGAACTGATGACGCTGCTGTCCGACGGGCCGACGTCCTCCTCGCTGGCCTGGGTCTTCGAGCGGCTGCTGCGCCATCCCGAGAAGCTGGCGCGCCTGCGGGAGGAGATCGACGCCGGCCAGGGCGGCGAGTACATGGACGCGGTGGTGCAGGAGACGCTGCGGCTCTGCCCGCCGGTCCCGGTCGTCGCCCGGCGCCTGCTCGAGCCGATGGAACTGGGCGGCTACGCGCTGCCCGTGGGCGCCACGGTCGCCCCCTGCGTCTACCTGATCCACCGCGACGAGCGCTTCTACCCCCGTCCGCGCAGCTTCGTCCCCGAGCGCTTCCTCGAGCGCCCGCCGGGCACCTACACCTGGATCCCGTTCGGCGGCGGCGTGCGGCGCTGCCTGGCGGCGAGCTACGCCGAACTGGAGATGAAGCGGGTGCTGCGCACGGTGCTCACCGAGGTGGAGCTGCAGCCGGTCGGCGGTGGCTCCGAGCGGGCGACGCGCAGCGCGATCGCCTTCAGTCCCGACAAGCGGACGCGCGTGGTGGCCGAGCCGCGGACGCGCGTCGAGGAGGAGCGATGGACTCGCGAACCGATCTACTCGTAGTCGGCGCCGGCGCCAAGGCGGCCGGGATCGCCGCCAAGGTGCACGCGATCAACAGCCTCGGGCTGGGCCCGATCTCGCTGACGATCGTCGAGGGGAGCGCAGTCGCCGCCTCCTGGCTGGGCCGCAACGGGATGACCACCGGCGAAGAGCCGCTGGCGGTGACGCCGATCAAGGACATCGGCTTCCCCTACCGCAGCTTCGACGACTTCGGCGAGCATGGCGAGGCGGTCGACGAGGCGGTGATGGGGTTCTCCTGGCAGCGCTACATGGTCGGCAGGCGGCGCTACGCGCGTTGGGTCGACGCCGGCTCGCCGGCGGTCCGCCACCGCGACTACGGCGAATATCTGACCTGGGTGCTCGAGCGGGCGAGGGCCGGCATCACCCACGTGCACGGCCGGGTCGCCCAGGTCTCGTTCGACGAGGCCGGCGAGCGCTGGACGGTCGAGGTCGAGGAGCCCGAGCGGCGCTCGCGGCACAGCGCCGGCGGCGCTGGTCCTCACCGGCCCCGGCATCCACCGCGCCTTCCCACACGAGCTGGGGGTCGAATCGCGGGTCTTCCACTGCGACAGCAAGCGGGAGGATTTCGCCTGCGTGCCCGAGGACCGCGAGTGCGACGTCGCCGTGGTCGGCGGCGGCGAGAGCGCGCTCAGCTGCGTGATGTTCCTGCGCGGCTTCCGGCCGCGGGCGCGGTGCACGATCTACACGCCGATGCTGCCGCTGAGCCGCGGCGAGAGCTTCCTCGAGAACCGCGTCTTCTCCGACCCCGACGCGGTCGAATGGACGGCGCTCGACGAGCAGACGCGGCGCGATTTCGTCAAGCACTCCGACCGCGGCGTCTTCGACCCGCCAAGCCTGGCGGCGATCGCCTACGACGACCGCACCCGCTTCGTCACCGGCCGGGTCACCGACGTCGACGCGGCGGCGGAACGGCGACGCGGGTGCGGCTGGTCCACCACTCGCCGTCGGGCGTCCGGCACCCCGAGCACGACTACGTCGTCAACTCCACCGGCTTCGACCTGCTGGCGCAGATGCGCACCCTGTTCCCCGACCGGGTCAGGAACGAGATCGAGAGGCGGGTCGGAAAGCTGTGGGACACGCCGTCCGGCGCGGAGGTGCCGATCGGGCGCAACCTCGAGCTGCGCGGGTTGGAGCCCCGGCTGCACATACCGGGGCTGGCGGGCCTCAGCCAGGGCCCCGGGTTCGCCAACCTCGGCGCCCTCGGCCTGCTCTCCAACCGGGTGCTGCAGCCGCTGCTGGCCAACCGGGAACGTTCTTCGCAGTTAGCGAGTTCCAGTAACAGTTGACGCAACCTGACCGATCGAATAGGGAGGCGAAAATGGCAGGGAGAACCGCTTGGATCGTCGTCGTGGGGGTCGCGCTGTCGGTCGTGGCGAGCGGCGTCCTGCTGAGCGCCTGCGGGGGGTCCTCGTCCAGCGACGTCAGCTTCATCGGCGACGCCTATCCCAACATCGACCCGGTCAACACCCGTCACAGCAGCGGGCCGATCGACAGCAAGAACGTCTCCCAGCTCGAAGTCGCCTGGACGCTGCCGCTGGAAGCGAAAAGCACCTACGGCAGCTACTCCTCCGCCCCGGTCGTTGCCAAGGGGGTCGTCTACTCCCAGGACCTCGAATCGAACGTGCAGGCGATCGACCTGGAGAGCGGCGACGTACTGTGGGAGAGGAAGTACGAAGAAGCCGACCAGGGGCCGAACGGGGTCGTGGTCGCCGGCGGGCGCGTCTACGGGGCGACGGCGAAGGCGGCGTTCGCGCTCGACCAGGAAACGGGCGACGAGCTCTGGTCGATGCCGCTGGCGCGCAACGAACACGAGGGCATCGACATGTCCCCCGGCTACTACAAGGGGATCGTCTACGTCTCTACCGTGCCCGGCACCGCAACCGAGTTCTACGAAGGGGAAGGGGTCGGCAAGCTCTGGGCGCTCGACGCCAAGACGGGTAAGAAACTGTGGCACTTCGACACCGTCCCGGAGAATCTCTGGTCGAAGGAACACACGACGATCAACTCCGGCGGCGGCCTCTGGTACCCGCCCGCCTTCGACGGCAAGGGCTCGATGTACTTCGGGGTGGGCAACGCGGGGCCGTTCCCGGGAACCGTCAAATACCCGTGGGGCTCGAGCCGGCCCGGCCCGAACCTCTACACCAACTCGATCGTCAAGATGGACGCGAAGAGCGGCAAGCTGGACTGGTACTACCAGCTCACCCCGCACGACCTCTACGACTGGGACCTGCAGGGGCCGCCGATCCTCAGCAGGTCGGGCGGCAGAGAGCTGCTGCTTGCCGCGGGCAAGTCGGGCATCGTGATCGCCCTCGACCCCGACAGCGGCAAGCTCGTCTGGAAGCGCCCGGTCGGCAACCACAACGGCCACGACGACGACGGGCTCGACGCGATGCGCGGCGAATACTCGAAGCTGAAGACGCCGATGACCGTCGCGCCCGGCACCCTCGGCGGCGTGATCGCGCCGATCTCGACCGACGGTGCGAGCGTCTTCGCCCCGGTCGTCAACCACCCGGTGACGATCTCCTCGCCGTCGGAAATCCAAGAATCGAGTCCGCTGACCGGCGAACTGGTCGCGCTCAGCGCCGCGACCGGTGCGGTCAAGTGGAAGCACGAATTCGGCGCGGCGGCCTTCGGCGCGACCAGCTCGGTCAACGACCTCGTCTTCACCACCACCTATGACGGCAGGGTCTACGCGTTCGACGCGAAGAGCGGCCGGCTCGCCTGGCAGGAAACGCTGCCGGCCGGCACCAACACCGGCGTCACCGTCGCCGGCGACACGGTGCTCGTGCCCGCGGGGGTCGCGGCGGCCGAAGGGCAGACGCCCGAAATCGTCGCCTTCCGACTGGGCGGCTAACGCGCGCGAGGCCGGCTACGGGACTGCCGGCAGCTCGCGCTCCTTCTCGGCCACGATCGCCACGTAGTAGAGCGGCTCGCCGCTCAGGGAAAGGCGGTGCCGGTAGCGGCGCTCGGCCTTCACCTCGAGCGCGCCGCCGCCGATCGCCTCGTCGATCATGCGCGAGAAGCCCGAGGAGTCCTCGCCGGAGAGCATCTCCTCCTTGATCGAGAAGCCGATCGAGCCGCCGTCCTCGACCAGGCTGTAGGCCTCGGCGAAGGCCGCGGGCGGGATGTCGCCGAAGCCAAGCGCGGCGACCGAGGTGAGGCAGTTGAGCCGGCGCGAGCGCAGATCCTCGCGCTGCGGCTGGGGAAGCTCGGTCAGGTCGAGGACTAGGTAGTCGTCGTAGACGCCCGGCCGGTCGCGCTCGGCGGCCTGCGCGGCCTCCTCGAGGATGTCGACGCCGACGATCTGCTCGGCGCCCATCTCGGCGAGCTGCTCGCCGACCATGCCGTTGCCGGCGCCGAGGTCGAGCACCCGCAGCTCCGACGGGTCCCGGCCTTCGCTCTCGACCTGCTCCTCAAGCAACGCGCAGACGGTGCGTGGCGAGTCACATTTCAGCGTGTCGTAAAAGAGGCGCTCGTAGACACCCGGCATCGAGTAGGTCTGGGCGTAGTCGTGGAAGCGGACACGGCGGGTCTCGCCGTCCAGGCTCAGCTCGTACCACTCCTCGTCCTGCTCCAGGTCGCCCGTCGCCTCGGGCAGACGGATCTCCAGGTCGGCGACCGACTCCTCTCCCGCCAAGCTCACCTTGCAAGCTCCTTCCGGTTCACAACACGCGTTTTTCGGCCCGGAGGCGACCCGTGTCAGCGCCGCGGGGGCCCCTTTTCGACTTTCTGCCACGCAGGTCACCTACCTGGCGGCACCGCGACACTAACGAAATCGAGCGAACCGCCGTCCACTCGTCCCGCGAGCGGCCACCGTCCCCCTTCGCGAGGGCGTTGGCGAGTGAATGGAAAAGCGGTTCGGTTAGCACTACGCTCCCGCAAGCGCCACGAGGGCGGCGAGGGCGCCCTGTGCCGCTGCGGCGAGGCGCTCGGCGCTCGGTGGGTCGTCGGGTTCGAGCTGCCAACGGACAAGGAGGCCGTCGAAGAGGGCGATGATCAGCGTCGCCAGGGCCTCTGCGTCGACCTCGCCCACCCCGACCTCGGCGAAAGCATCGCGGACGGTCGCCGTGATCGCCCGGTGAAAGTCTTCGTAGCCGGCCTTCATCGTGGCGCGCAGGTCCTCGGACCGGGGTAGCTGCGCCCAGGCCTCCAGGGCGGCGGCGACGAGCGGGCGGTTCTCCTCGAGCGTGTCCGTCACGCCGGCCAGGCCGCGCTCCAGGCGTTCCAGCGGCGTCGCCGGCCCGGGCTCGGCTGCAAGAGCGACGAGCGGCTTCAGCCAGCGCTGGAACGCCTCGGCGACCGCGACGTTGAGGAGCCGCTCCTTGGAGTCGAAGTGATAGCCGATCGAGGCGAGATTGGTGCCCGAGGCGGCGACCAGGTCGCGGGAGGTGGTGCGGGCGTAGCCCTTCTCCTGCAGGCAGGCGATCGCCGCCTCCAGCAGGCGCTCTCTGTGACCCTCGTCACGGTCGGCGGTCATCTCGGCGAGTTACTATACACCCGTATAGATCTAGACGGACGTATGTATACATTTCACAAGCTGGAGGCCATGATGACCGTCAACTCCCCTCAGGCAAACGGGGGCCGAAGCGGACCGGCCCGCAGGGCACGTCCCTTGCACCTCGTCGCCGCCGCTCTCCTCTTCGCCTTTCTGGTCGGCGCAGCAGTGCCGATTTCGGCGATGCCGAGCGGCGCCGCCGAGGCCGGGCGGCTGCGCTCCGACCTCGACCGGATGGCGAAGCTGGCCAAGCGGGGGCTGCGACCGCCGGCGCTGCGGCTAGCGCAGCAGCTCCCCGGGGAGGCCGAACGGTTGAAGCGGCTGCGCGAACCGGCGAGCACGACCGTCGCGCAGACCCGCGTCACCCTCGACGAGCTACGGCAGATGAGCGCCCTCAGGTTCGACCCCCACTACCTGCCGGCGCTGGTCGCCGCCGGGCGCGCCTTCGTCGCGGCCAGCGGCCAGGACCCGCTGACCGGGACGGCGATCAACCCCGACTACGCCGGGCTCGAATCCGAACTGGCAACGGGCGAAGCCCGCCTGGGCCGCGGCGCCGACGACGCCGTCAAGCTCTCGGCCCGCGTCAAGCGACTCACTCGGGCGCTTGCCCGCTCCAGGCGACGCGCCGGCCGCCTCGAGCAGCGGATCCACCGCCTACGCGCCGCTGCCCGCGGGCGGCCGGGGGACGGAGCGAGGTGAGGCGACCGTGACCGGCGCCGGCGCAAAGGCGACGCGTCCCTGGTTGACGCTTGGCGCCTGGGCGCTTCTCGTCGTCGCGCTTGCGCTGCTCGGCACCGGGATAGCCCGGCACCTCACGCCGAGCACCCTGCTCGTGCCGGGGACGCCCTCGGCCCGCGCCCAGGCGATGTTGGAGCGCCAGTTCGGCAACTCGGTGACGGTCACCGTGCTGCTGCGGGGACCGGCGGCGGCGATCGACCGCCAGGGCCCTCGGCTCGCGGCGGCGCTCCGCGGCGAGGGCCGGGTGCAGGTGATCTCGCCCTGGGACCCCGGCGGGGCGTCGCCCAGCCTGCGGCCGCGCCCGGGCGTGGCGCTCCTCGTCGCCGGCTTCAAGCGCCCCGACTCCGTCGCGCTGACCGAGGTGGTGCCCGAGGCGCAGCGGGTCGTCGAGGAGAACGTGCGACCGCCGCTTCGCGCCGACGTCGGCGGAACCGCCGCGATCGGCCTGGCCCTCCAGAAGAACGCGCTCTCGGCCACCCACCACGCCGAGCTCTTGGTAGCGCCGATCCTGATCATCGTCCTGCTGCTCGTCTTCCGCAGCCCGGTGGCGGCGGCGATCCCCCTGCTGATGGGAGCCGCCACGGTGCTCGCGGGACGCGGCCTGCTGTTGCTCAGCACCCATGCGATGCCGATCAACTCGCTCGCAGTCTCGGTCGCCTCGATGATGGGCCTGGCGCTGGGGGTCGACTACGCCCTGCTGATGGTCTCGCGCTTCCGCCAGGAGCGCGACGCCGGCGCAGGCGTAGACACCGCGATCGCGATCGCGGCTCGAGCCGCCGGGCGGACGATCGTCTTCGCCGGCGGCACCCTGGCGCTGGCGATGCTGACCGCGGCGCTGATCGCTCCCGGCGACCTGCTCGGCTCGGTCGCCGCCGGCGTCATGGTCTCCGCCCTGCTCAGCGTGCTGCTTGCGATCTCCCTGCTGCCGGCGCTGATCCGCGTCATCGCGCCGCAGCTCGAGCGCTGGCGCCTGCCCAGCCTGCGCCGCGGCGGCCGCCTGCTCGACCTCGCCGGGGCGCTGGTCGCCCGGCCGTGGATCGCGATCCCGCTGATCGTCGCCGCGATGCTGGCGATCGCGGCGCCGGCCGGGGCGCTCAGCGTCGGCCCACCGGATGCGCGCCAGCTGCCGCCCTCCGATCCGACCCGGCAGGGGTTCGAGGCGCTGCGACGCGAGATCGGGCCCGGCTGGGCCGCGCCGATCGCGATCGTCGCGACGGCGCGGCACGGGGTGATCACGGAACCCGGCCGGCTGGCGGCGGTGTCGCGCTGGCAGGACCGCGTCGCCCGCGATCCCGCCGTCGAGGCGGTGATCGGGCCGGCCTCGCTGCAGGAAGCCGAAGACGCCCTCGCGAAGGCGCGGCGCGCTTACCGGAGGGCGCCGGCCCGGTTGGCGAGCGCCCAGCACGGCATCGCCTCGCTGCAATCGGGACTGCGCGACGCGAGCGACGGCGTGGCCCAGCTCCGCGCCGGGCTCGGGTCGGCCGCGGACGGAGCGGCGAGGATCGCGAACCGGACGCGCGACGCGCAGGACGGCGCGGCGCGCCTCGACTCCGGCCTCGGCCGGGCCGGAGCCGGCGCGCGCCGGCTCTCGGCAGGCCTCGACCGTGCCCTGCGCGGCGCCGACGACCTGGTCAGAGGCCAGCGTCGCCTCAGCCGTGGCGCCGAGCAGCTCGCGCGCGGTGTTCGCAGGCTCGACCGCACGCTGCGCGCTTCGCTGGGACAGGTGAGCGCGATCGCCACGCGCCTGCGCACCTGGGCCGCCTGGATCCGCTCGCTACGGGTGCCCACGGAGATGGCGGCGGAGCGGCTGGAACGCGCCGTGCGTGAGCTGGAAGCGATGACCGAGGGCAGAAACGATCCGCGCTACGCCGAGCTGCTCGCCGCCGTCCGCGAAGCCTCGGCGCTGGTCGGCGTCCCGGTCGCCGGTGCCCCGCAAGGGGGCGAAGCGGCGCTGCCGGCCGGGGCCTCGACGTCGCTGGCGGGGGCGATCGTCGACATCGAGGAGCAGCTCGCCAGGTCGGTTGACTCGCTGGCCTCGACGCCGGAGCAGCTCGAGCTGCTCGCCGCGGCGGTCGGCCGGCTGCGAGCGGGCGCCGACAGCGTCGCCGCCGGCGCGCGGGATTCGGAGCGAGGGGGCCGCGAACTGCGCGGCGCGCTACGCCGCCTGGCCCGCGGCGGGCGCCGGCTCGATCGCGGCCTCGAGAACGCCCGCGGCAGCGGCGCCCGGCTCGCCGACGGGCTCGGCGCGATCGCCTCCGGCGCCGACCGCCTCTCCGGCGAGCTGCACAGCGGCCAGGAGCGAACCGCGGGACTGTCAGCCGGGCTCGCCCGCGCCCAGGGCCCGCTGGGCCGCTATGCGGTCGTGCTGCGCGGCTACCGCAGCGACCTCGGCGCGCTGCGCGCCAGCTCGCCGGGAGCGATCGACTCCGGCTACCTGCTGTTGACCGCGCTCGACGGGACCGTGCCCGAGCTGCGCGAACAGGTGGCGCAGGTCGTCAACCTGAATCACGGCGGCGAGGCGGTTCGGATGCTGGTCGTGCCGGCGGCGGGCCCCAACGCGGCCCGCACGCGGCGCCTCGGCCACCGCCTGCAGGCGGAGCTGCCGGCGCTTGCCCGCGCCAGCGGCGCCAGGGTGGAGATCGGCGAGGGCGCCCAAACCCTCGCCGACTACACCGACGCCACCATGGCCCGGCTTCCGCTGCTCGTCTTCGCGCTCAGTTTGGTCTCGACCCTGATGCTGATCGTGGTGCTGCGCTCGCTGCTGCTGCCGGTCGTCGCCGTCGCGCTCAACCTGTTGACGATCGGCGCGGCGTTCGGCGCGCTACAGCTCTTCCTCGGCATCGACCTGCTGATCGGCCCCCACTACATCGACGCGATCTCGGCTGCCGGAGTGCTGACGATCATGTTCGTGCTCTCGGTCGATTACGAGGTCTTCCTGCTCACCCGGATGCGGGAAGCCTGGCTGGCGTGGGGGGACCACCTCTACGCGATCGAGCACGGCCTGCGCAGCACCGCGGGCGTGATCACCGGTGCGGCGGCGATCATGAGCTCGGTCTTCCTCGCCTTCGCTACGGCCGAGATCGCCTCCCTGCAGCAGTTCGGCGCCGGGCTCACCGTCGCAATCGCGCTCGACGCGACCCTGATCCGGCTGGTGCTGCTGCCGGCGGTCATGCGCGCCCTGGGGCCGCGCACGTGGTGGCTCCCTGGGTGGCTTGACCGCGTCCTGCCCAGCTTCGACCACGGCGCGCCGGCGACCGCCGGCGCCGGCGCCGCAGCGGGTGGCGAAGCAACCGGTCGCGCCGGCGGGCCCCCCGGACCGTCCCCCGCGGTCGGCGAGCCGAGACGTACGCGGAGGCCGCTCAGGCGGGCGAGAGGCCGAGGAAGTCGGCGGCCTCCAGCACCACCTGGTCGTCAATCGTCAGTCGCACCGTCTCGCCGGGCTTGAGCCTCGCGGCGGCGCGGTCGAGGTCGATCCCGCCCCCTCGACGCCACCTGGTGATCTGCGCAGGGCTGACCCCCAGCAGCTCGGCCAGGCGATAATCGGGGCGACCCTCGGTGTTCGGGCTCGACGAGAAGATCGCCTCCCTTGCCTCGGCCAAGCCGCTGGTTGCGCTGGCGATCGCCTTGCTGCTCGGCCTGCGCCATCCGCTCGACCCCGATCACCTGGCGGCCGTGGGAGCGATGGCCCGCCACTCCAGGGGCCGCTCGGCGCTGATCGGGCTCGCCTGGGGCGCCGGCCACGCCAGCACGGTCCTCGCGCTCGGAATCCCGGTCCTGCTCTGGACCGCTGCGCTCCCCGAGGGAGCCCAGCGGGCCGTCGAGGCGCTGATCGGCGTGGTCGTCTTCGCCTTGGGCCTGCGTCTGCTGATCCGCCACGGCCGCGGCGAGGCGCACCCCCATCCCCACCGGCCTCCGCGGAGCCTGCGCGAGGCCTATGCGGTGGGCGTCGTCCACGGCGCCGGCGGCAGCGCCGGGGTCGGCCTGCTGATCATCGCGGCGATCCCGGACCAGGGCGTCGCCCTGGCGGGGCTGGCGGTGTTCGCGGCAAGCACCGCCCTGGCGATGAGCGCCGTCGCCGCGGGCCTGGGCCGGGCTCTCAGCGCCCTCCCCGCCCGTCCCGTCGGAGCGTTCACCTGCGTCTTCGGCCTCTGGTACCTGGCCGCCGCCGCGGCCGGCGCGCCCTATCCCTTCTGAGTCAGGTCAGCCCTTCGCTCGGGCCATTGCCCGTAGGCCATGCGCCCCCGCCGATCGGGGCGACGACCTAAACTGAGGCCTCAGAGAGGGAGCCCCCGATGAGCGAGCAACTGAACGCGCTCGATGCCACTTTCCTCGAGCTCGAGGAGGCGGATCAGAGCGCCCACATGCACATCGGCGTCGTGATGGTCTTCGAGCCGAGGCCGAATGGCCGGGGGGCGCCGTCGGTCGTCGAGCTGACCAAACGGCTGGGACGGGGCATCGAGGAGCTGCCGCGCTTCCGGCAGCGGCTCTCTACCCCCGCCACCGGGGGCCTCTCCTGGCCCGACTGGGACGAGGACGAGCGGTTCCACTTCGACAACCACGTGCGGGCCGCCCGGCTGCCGAAGCCGGGCGGCGAGGCGGAGCTGCTCGAGTGGGCCGGCGAGTTCTTCTCCGAGCGCCTCGACCGCACCAGGCCGCTCTGGGAGATGGTGGTCGTCGACGGGCTCTCCGACGGGCGCTGGGCGCTGGCCAGCAAGACCCATCACAGCATGGTCGACGGGGTCGGCTCCGTGGACATCGGCCATTTCATAGTCGACACCGAGCCGGATCCCGAGACACCCTCGCGGCCGGTCCCCCTGCCCTCCCCCCCAGCCGCCCCCGAGATGCCGCAGCCGGCCTCGTTGCTGGGAACGGTGGGGGGAGCGGCGAGCGGGCTGATCCGGCTTCCGTGGCGAGCCGCCGAGGTCTCGGTCGAGGTCGCGAAGACGGCCGCCGGGCTGATCGGCGGCACGCTCGCCGCGGCCCGTCATCCCGAGCGCGGCAGGGAGGCGCTGAGACGCTCGCGGGCGCTCGCCGACGTGATCGTCCAGGACGAGTTGATCGCGGCCCCCCGCAGCAGCCTCAACGTCCCGATCGGGGCGAAGCGGCGCCTCGCCGTGATGCGGGTTCCGCTCGACGACCTGAAGGAGGTCAAGCGATCGCTGGGCGGCACGGTTAACGACGTGATCCTCGCCGTTGCCACGGGAGGCATGCGGCGCCTGCTGGTCGAGCGCGGCGATCCCCTCCCCGAACGGGGGCTGCGCGCGATGGTGCCGGTGAACATCCGGGCCACCGGGGAGGAGCTGGCGATGGGCAACCGGATCACCTCCCTGTACGTCGACCTGCCGGTCGGCGTCGAGGACCCGCTGAGGCGCTACGCGCGCCAGGTGAAGGAGGACGAGAGCCTCAAGTCGGGCACCCAGGCGCTCGGGACCACCACCCTGATCGACATCACCGAACACGCCCCGCCGGTCATCCACAGCTTCCTCGCCCGGGCCCTGTTCGCGACCCGGCTGTTCAACGTCACCGTGACCAACGTGCCCGGTCCCCAGATCCCCCTCTACGGGTTCGGATCACGGATGACCGAGGCGTGGCCGCTCGTTCCCATAGCCGCCGACCACGCCGTCGGGCTCGCCGCCACGAGCTACGACGGGAACGTTTTCTTCATGCTCAACGTCGACCGCGATTCGGTGCCGGACCTCGACTCGCTGACCGACGGCATGGAGAAGACGCTCGAGGAGCTGCTCGAAGCCGCCCGAGCCCCGGGCGAGAGCGCCGACTGAGCTGCGCTCAAGCCTCCGTGGCCTCGATCGGCGTGAGGCGGACCACCTGGATCGTCCGCGCGGCGCGCTCCTCGTAGCTGGCGTAGGCCCTGGTGACCTGCTTGGCCAGCGCCCAGAGACGCTCGCGGTCCTCGCCGCTGGCGATGCGGGCGCGGTAGCGGCCGCGGCGGCCGCCGGCGCGCAGCTCGACCTCCGGGTTCGCCTTGAGGTTGTAGTACCAGGCCGGATGCCGCTCGCGGCCGTAGTTGGAGGCCATCACGATCGCGTCGTCGCCGTCGGTGAAGTAGACGAGCGGCGTCTCCCGTTTCTGTCCCGTGCGGGCGCCGGTGTGAGTGAGGAAGAGCACCCGCACAGGCAGCGAGGTGAAGCGTCCGCCGCTGACCCGGAAGAGCGCCCGGTCGAGCGTCGGCGCCACGTTGATCACCCACCACCTCCCCGCGTCGGTCAGCACGACCGGCTCGAGCAGCCTGCGGATGCGGCTCGTCTTGGTCGGGTCGACCGGTGGAATCGTCGCTTCTGCGTCATCCCAATGTCCTCGAGGCATCGATCAGCTTATGCGAACCTGGTCGAAGACCGGCACGGGGTACTAGGGTCACGTCAATGTCCTGGCGCACCCGCTGGCGCATCTTCGAGTACGTCCGCAACAGCATCTGGATCGTTCCCGCGCTGCTCGTCGCCCTCGCGATCGCGATGGGGATCGTCCTCCCCCACGTCGACGAACACACGAACACGACGATCGGGATCTCCTTCGGCCCCGATGCGGCGCGCAACGTGCTCGGATCGCTGGCCGGCGGCATGATCACCTTCACCGGCTTCGTCTTCTCGATCCTGCTGCTCGCCGTCCAGTTCGGCTCGAGCCAGTTCTCGCCGCGCATGCTGCGGCGCTTCCTCCGCGACCCGACGACGAAGTTCTCGCTGGGCATCTTCATGGCGACCTTCATCTACTCGCTCACGGTGCTGCGCGTGGTCGGCACCGCGGAGAACGAAGCGTTCGTGCCCGACAACTCGATCTCGGTCGCGCTGCTGATGCTGCTGCTGAGCATGCTGATGTTCCTGCGGCTGATCAGCCGCACCACCCAGGGGCTGCGCGTCGCGGCGGTGCTGCGCGACCTGGGCCGGGACGCGCAGCGCGTGATCGACCGCGTCTACCCGGAGCCGGCGGGCGAGGACGCCGAGTCGGAGGCCGGCGCCGAGGCCGCCGGCCCCGTCAGCGCGGTCGCGCACCGCGGCGGGGCCGGGGTGATCCAGAGCATCGACATCAACGGGTTGATCGAGCGGGCGCGTCGCGCCGACGCGGTGATCGAGCTGGCGCCGCGGGTCGGCGACCTGATCGCCCCGGGCGCGACGCTGTTCCGGGTCCACGGCGACGTCGGACGAGATCGAGGACCGCTGGCTGCAGGGGGCGGTGGCCGTCGGCGACGAGCGCACGATGCGCCAGGACCCGGCGTTCGCCTTCCGTCTGCTGGCCGACATCTCGGCGAAGGCCCTCTCGCCCGGCGTCAACGACCCGACCACCTCGATCCAGGCGCTCGACCAGATCGAGCTGCTGCTGCGACAGCTCGGCGGGCGCCGGCTCACGCCCGGCGTCGGACACGACGAGGCGGGCGCGGTCAGGCTGCGCTATCCGGCCCCGTCCTGGGAGGACTACCTGAGCCTGGCGATCGACGAGACCCGCCACTTCGGCGAGGGATCGGTCCAGGTCTCCCGCCGCCTTCGGGCGCTGCTCGAGGACCTGCGCGAGTCGGTCCCCGAGCCGAGGCGGGCCGCGGTCGACGCCGAGCTGAAGCTGGTGCAGGCGGCCGCCGACCGCGCCTTCGCCGACACTGCCGACCGGGTGACCGCCGCAGCGAGAGACCGCCAGGGGCTGGGGACGACTGCCGCCTCGCGCCAGTGACCTGAGTCATCGACTTGCGCCCAGAAACGGGGACGAGCCAAGGCGGCGATCCGCGCATCCGACATTGACCTCGCTCTGGTGTGGTCGATGTCGGATGCGCCGGCCGCGCTCGCTTGCACATCGAGCTGACATATCAACTATTCTTGTTTGAACGCTGGAGGGAGGCTCTGCAGCGTGCCCCACGTCGCCCGACCCTTCAGCGATGCCTCCGAACGCCGACAGCAGCGAAGTCCCACCGGAGCCGAGCCCGCCGATCGGCATCGTCAGGGACCAGGGCTATGTGCTCGAAGTCGGTGGGCCCTCCGGGATGGTCGTCTCCCGCGAGACGAGGCCCGAGGAGCCGGCGCCGGATCGGGAGCCCAAGAAGGACCCGTCGGAAGCGGTCGAGGAGATAGTCGACGAGGCGTCCAGCGTCACTACGAAGGTCGAAAGGGCCGACGCCCTCTACGAAGACCTCGCCGACGGCTCGGTCGAACTGGCGCAGGTTGACAGCGCGATCGACTCGCTGGTCGGCCTGCTCGAACACCTCGACCGCGAAGGCAAGCACGAGGACGCGCTGCGCGTCGCCCGCACCCTCTCGAAACTGCTGTCGCTGGCACGGCGCTGGCTGGCCCTGCTGAAGGCGCTCCAGGCGGCGCTGCGGGCAGGGCGGGTGCTCGGGAACGACGAGGCGATCGCCTGGGCGAAGCACGAACTCGGCACCGCTCATCTGGTTCGCGGCGACCTGAGCGAGGCTGACCGCGGCTCGGCGAGGCGCGCCGGCTGAGGGAGGAGCTGAACGACCGCCGCGGCCTCACCGCCACCACGCGCAACCTCGAGGCGCTGTGCGGGCGGATGCGTCAGATGCTGCGCGAGAAGAAGCTGTTCGAGAAGTCAGGACGCTTCCCGCTGCGTGCTGAGTCCGTTGCTGCTGGCCATCTTGGCCATCGTGCTGGGCGGCGCCGGGGTAGCCGCGGGCGCGCTGATAGGCGGTGGTGGCGACGGTGGGACGAGCGACCACTGCTCCGCGCGAAGGAGGCAATCCCGGCGGCGGGGGGAAGACCCCGGCGACGGGGGCAACGCCCCGGTGACGGCAATCCCCCGGCGAGGGCAACAGGACGGCAATCCGGTGGGGAAGACGGCGAAGGGGAAGACCGGCGGCGGGGGCAAGCGACCGGGAAGGACGGTGAGCCCGGGGAGGGGGGCGGCGGGAACGAAGAGAGGCTACGACGTCGAATATCGAGGGCGACGGCTCCGGAGACGGTCGGCAGCAGCCGCACCGGGATCGAAGAATGCTCAGAGGACTGCAGCCCACCAGTTCCCTACGAACGAACCGGGAACGCAGACGGGCGGTGGAAGATCGAGGACCTTCTTCACGGGCTTCTCTACGAACTGCCCAGTCGACGGAAAGAGCTGCACGGTCACCATCACCGAACCGCAACGCGTCATCGCGACCTTCGAACCCCTGTACGAGCTGACCGTCGAAGTCAAGGGCAAGGGATCCGGTCTGGTCACCAGCTCAACGGGGAAATCGAATGTCGCCTGGGCAGCGAAGGCGGACCCGGCAGATGCAACGACCAGTTCCTGGCCGGGAAGACCGTCACGTTGACGGCCGGCGCCGTGGGCGAATCGCCCTTGGAGGTCGAATTCTCTTCGAGTCCCGTCCCTAGAAACCTGTTCGGGAGAAGCCTGCGCGGTGACCGATGGAGCAGACCTACTCGGTGACCGCGAGATTCGGCCGCCCGGTGGGATGACGGCTCCTCTTTGGCCGTGACCGCCTTGCCCTTCCCCGCGCGGCGAGGTACCGTCAGCGGCGGTATAGACGACTCGGAGGGAGCGTGACGATGGCCACTGCCCGGGCGGTTTTCAGCGAGACGCGGCGCGCGACCCTGGAGGCGCTCTGCGAGACGTTCGTGCCGGCGGTCGAGACCGACAGCGCCGACCCGGTCGAGGCGGCGTTCCTGGCGCGCGGCGCGTCGGAGCTTGGGGTGGCGGCGCAGATCGAGGGGCTGCTTGCCGAGTCGATGGTGCCCGAGGAGATCGAGGCGACCGGGGAGCTGCTGGACGCGCTCGCCGCCGAGGGTTTCGGCGACGCCTCGCCGCAGGCCCGCACGGAGATGGTCCACGCCTTCCGCGAGCAGGACCCTGCCGCGAAGCTGGGGCTGCACCAGCTGAAGGGGCTGGCGATCCTCTTCTTCTACGCGCTGCCCGACGAGGCCGGAGCCAACCCGAACTGGGAGGCGGTCGGCTACCCGGGCCCCACCTCGCCCCCGCGGAGCGCCGCCGAGGCGCCGAAGAGGATCGCGCTCGAGGAGGTCTCCGGCCCGGCGGCGGCGCTGAGCGCCGACGTCTGCGTGGTCGGCTCGGGCTCCGGCGGCGCGGTGATCGCGGCCCGCTGCGCGGCGGCGGGCAAGGACGTGCTCGTGCTCGAGGCAGGCGGCTACCGCAACGAGCAGGACTTCAAGCAGCTCGAGCTGCCCGGGTACTTCGACCTCTACTACGGCGGCGGGCTCGCCGCCTCGGAGTCCGGCTCGATCGCCGTGCTCGCCGGGCAGACGCTCGGCGGCGGCACCGTCGTCAACTACATGAACTGCGTGCGCCCGCCCGAGCGGGTGCTGCGCGAGTGGGCCGGACACGGCCTCGCCGGGCTCGACGACCCCGCCTTCGTCGACGAGCACGTCGACACGGTGATGGAGCGGCTCGGCGCGAACACGGAGGCGACGGCGCAGAACGCGACGCACCGGCGGATGATCGCCGGCTGCGACGCGCTCGGCTACGAGCACCGGCCGATCTGGCGCAACGCCTCACTCGACGACGACCCCGCCAACTGCGGCTACTGCGCGTTCGGCTGCCAGCAGGGCTGCAAGCGCTCGGCGATGAAGACCTGGCTGCAGGACGCCTCCGACTCGGGCGCGCGGGCCCTGGTCGGCTGCCACGCCGAGCGGGTCTTGGTCGAGGACGGGCGGGCGAGCGGCGTCGAGGCGACCGTGACCCACCCTGACGGCTCGACCACCGCGGTCTCGATCGAGGCGCCGACCGTGGTCGTCGCGGGTGGCGCAGTCGAGTCGCCGGCCCTGCTGCTGCGCAGCGGCGTGGGCGGGCCCGCGGTAGGCAAGAACCTGCGCCTGCACCCCGCCTACCTCGTCGTCGGCACCTACGAAGAGCAGATCGACGGCTGGCGGGGGCAGATCCAGTCGGCCCTCTCGGATCGCTTCTCCGCGCTGGAGGACGGCTGCGGCTTCCTGATCGAGGCGGTCGGCATGGCTCCGGGGCTGACCGGCGCCTCGCTGCCCTGGGAGTCCGGGGCAGCGCACAAGCGGCTGATGCAGACGCTGCCCTGGCAGGCGCCCTTCGTCAGCGTCGGCCGCGACCACGGCTCGGGCGACGTCGTGCTCGACGAGCACGGCCGCGCGCTGGTGCGATGGGAGCTCGACGACGAGGTGGACGCGCGGCTGGCGCGGCGGGCGAACGTCGAGCTGGCGCGCCTGCACCGGGCGGCCGGCGCCAACGAGGTGTTCACGATGCACGCCAGGGACACGCGCTGGCGCGCGGGCGAGGACTTCGACGCCTTCCTCGGCGAGGTCGAGGGGGCGAGCTACGCGGCCAACGACGTCGCCTGCTTCACGGCCCACCAGATGGGCTCCTGCCGGATGGGCTCGAACCCTGAGACCGCGGTGGCCGACGGCCGCGGCGAGCTGCACGAGGCCCGGGGCGTGTGGATCGGCGACGGCAGCGCCTTCCCGACCGCCCCCGGCGTCAACCCGATGGTCTCGATCATGAGCCTCGCCCACCGCACCGCGGGCGAGATCCTGCGGGCTGCATAGCGAGCGACCGGCCCCGCGAGGCACCGGCGTGGCGACTTGATGTCGCTATACGAGAACAAGTCGCCACGCAGGCAATCGGTCCCACGCGGCGCCCCTACCTGACCAGCGGGTAGGCGCAGATGTACCTCGCGTCTTCGCCTGCCGGCACCGGGGAGAGCGTGCCGGCGTCGTCGACGACGATCGTGCTCAGGACCGCGCCGTCGAGGAAGGCCGAATCGGTGTAGACCCCCGTCCCCAGGTTGAGCACGTCGTTGGTCGAGCGCAGCTCCAGCGGGGTCGGCAGGTAGCCGCCCTTGCCGCGGCAGGCGTCGGAGGCGGCCTGGACCGAGGTCGTGGGCCCACCCGCGGCCGCGTCGAAGCAGATGCCGCGGATCAGCACCGTGCCGCCCGGGCAGGCGGCGCTGTGGCCGCCGACCCTGTCCGCATCGGCGGCGCTCGGGACCTGGCCCAGCGTCGACACCTTCACCTTCGGCCCGGTCACCGAGTCGTCGGCCAGCTTGCCGTTGGTGATCGCCCCGGAGCCGAGCTTGCCGGTCTGCACCGATTCGTTGCCGAGCTTGCCGGTCCCGACGGCGAGGTTCGCGAGCTGGCCGGTCGCCACCGCGCCGTTCGCCAGCTTGGCCCGCGAGACGGTGCGATTGCGGAGCCGGTTGGTGACGACCGCGCCCCTGTCGATCTTCCCGGCCTGCACCGCTTCGGGGGCGATCTTCCCGGTCCTCACCGCGTTCCTTGCGATCTGGCCGGTCTTGACCGCCTTCGCCTTCAGCTGCCTGGTGCCGACACTGTTCTTCGGCAGCTTGCTGGCGGCGATCGCCGTCGCCCCGCCGAGCGTCAGGAACAGGGCGATGGTCGCGGTTACGTTGGCGTACGTCAGCCGCTTGTGGATCTGCCTCACGACTTTCTCCCTTCGGTTCGTGGGGCGGCGCGGTGCCCGCAGCGCCGCCCCGGCTTTGTCGGTCGCTAGCACTGAAACAAGCCACACGGACGGCTGCTGCGGCGGCGGTCGCGGTTCGGGGCCCGACGGCAAGCGTCGACTTCGACCGACCAAACGGCCACGGCGGAGGTCACCGCCTCCCGCCCCAGCATGATCGCGCCGAATTATCCGGGGGGAGGAGCGCAAGATTGACTGGCTGGTCGATCAAGAGCAGCGGCGGGTCCGGCGGGGGCTGGGGCCCGTACGGCGGGTCCGACTACGGCCTCACCGCAAAGCGCGAAGGCGAATACATCGACCTCGAGGCCGGCGGCGAGGACGACAGCACCAGCTACTTCGAGATCTGCGCCACCGACGGAGAAGGCACCCGCGACCACTGCGACGAACTGAGCGAGGAGTCGAACCAGGACAGCGACTCCGGCGGCAGCGAAAGCGGATCGGAATGGGAGAACGGAGCGACCGGCCCTCGACGACCTGCGCCCGCTGCTCAGGTAGCCGGGCGGGCTCTCGTCGACATCGATTGGCCAGCTAGCCAGTAGGATGGCCGTAACTTGAGCGACCGGAGCGAGACGACGAAGGCCGGGACCGAAATCGAGGACGAGCTCGTCCTCGAGCGCGAGCACTGGATCGATGGGCCGCCCCACCAGTTGTTCAAGCGGATGCGGACGGAGTGCCCGGTGCACTGGACCTCCGAGGTCACCGAGGTCCCCGCTGCCGCCGGCTTCTGGTCGGTGACGACCGCCGACGACGTGCACGCCGTGAGCCGCGACTGGCAGACCTACTCCTCGGAACTGGGCGGCGTCGTCGCGATCAACGAGGTCTTCCCGATCGAGCTGGCGCGCGCGATGTTCATCGGCATGGACCCGCCGAAGCACGATCGGCTCAAGGCGCTCTTCCAGGCCGGCTTCACCCCGAAGCGGATCGCCGCTCACGAGGGTGCGATCCGAGAGATCGTCGTCCGCGTCCTCGACCGCCTCGAGGGCCGCGAGACCTGCGATCTGGTGACCGATGTAGCGCAGCCGGCCGTCTCGCGGGTGATCGGCAGTTTCATGGGTATCCCCGAGGAGGACGACCGGGCCTGGGCCGAGCTGATGAACACGGCGCTCGCGGCGAGCGATCCCGACTACAGCCCTGACGGGATAGAGAACGTCGAAGAGGTAATCCAGAAGGCGATCGAGGAAGTCTTTGCCCGCTGCTCGACGATGATCGCCGAACGGCGAGAGAACCCGACCGACGACCTGACCAGCGTCCTCGTCCACGCCGAAGTCGACGGCGAGAAGCTCGAGGAGCACGAGATCGTGATGGGCTTCTTCCTCCTCGTCGCAGCCGGCAACGACAGCACCAGGTCGACCTACGCCAGCAGCATGCGCGCCTTGATCGAACACCCCGCTCAGCGCGATCTCGTCGTCGACGACCCTTCCCTGATCCCGGGCGTCGTCGAGGAGTCGCTGCGAATGTTCCCCGCCTTCGCCCATTTCCGCCGCACCGCTACCGAGGACACCGTGCTGAACGGGCGGGAGATCAGGAAGGGCGAGAAGGTCGTGATGTGGTACCCGTCCTCCAATCGCGACGAGACCCGCTACGAGGACCCCGACCGCTTCGACGTCCTGCGCAATCCCGACCACCAGGCCTTCGGCGCCGGAGGCCGTCACTTCTGTCTCGGCGCGTCGCTGGCCCGCCTCGAGTTGAAGATCCTGCTCGAGGAGACCCTGGCTCGCTATCCGAACATGAGGCTGACGGGCGAGCCGGTCTGGGTCGAGTCGGCCTTCCTCAACCAGCTCAAAAACCTCCCGGTACGACTCTCCGCATAGGGGCGACTGCGGGCCGCTGCGGTCGACTCTGTGACCGAGCGGCGCCGCGGTCAGGGCTAGACGGCGCCGGCCGGCGAGGCCGGCGGGTCGGTGCGCGCGACCGCGCGCCAGGCGCCGTCCGCAAGCACCTCGAGGTCCTCCTCGCTGGGCTCGGGGCCGCCGCGAGTCAGCCAGTGGCGCGTGATCTCCATCATCGGTCCCAACCACAGCGCGTAGCTCTGCTGGACGGTCAGACGGCGAAGACGGCCGTAGTGAGCGTGGGTCCGCCACCACGAGCCGACGGCGTCGAAGAAGCGGGCGTTGGCAGCGGCCAAGTCGGGTGGGGCAGCCGCGATCGTCGCTACGTCGCGCAGCGTGAACAGGAACCGCGCCATCGAAGGGTTCCGCCGGCACCACTCCGCCTGGAAGCGAACGATCCCCTTGATCCCGCTCTCGGCGTCCTCGGTTCGATCCAGCGCCGCCGCGAAGGCCTCCTGGTAGCTGCGCAGGCACTCGGCGTAAACGGCGCCGGCGATCGCCGCCTTGCCCCCGAAGTGGTGGTAGATGCTGCCGGTGCTCGCCCCCGACTCGGCCCGGATCTGCTCGACGGTGGTGGCCGCGATGCCCCGCTCGATGAAGAGCTGAAGCGCCGCGCGCAGGATCTCGCGCCGTCTCGCCGTGCCCCGCCGAGTCGTGGCGACGTCCCTTGGCGGCTCCGCTTCAACTACCGGCGCCGCCTCGATGTTCGTTCTTCCTTTTCTCATCTAGAACGGAATTCTAGTAGATTAGATGAACAGTTCAGACAAGGAGGATCGCATGGACCACGCCAGAGCCGTCGAGGTCGCCGAGAAGCTCCTCGACGCATGGAACAGCCAGGACGTCGAGACCGTCGTCAACTGCTACACCGAGGATGTCCGCTATCTCGATCCCAACACGCGCGGCTACGTCGAGGGCCGCAACGCGCTGCGCAGCTATCTGGCCAAGCTGTTCGGAGCTTGGGAGATGCACTGGTCGCTGCGGGAGGCCTTCCCGCTGCAAGGGGAGGACGGCGCCGCGGTGCTCTGGAGGGCCAACCTGCGTCGCCCCGGCGAGGAGGCGGACGTCGAGGTGGAGGGGATGGACCTGGCCCTCGTCGCCGAAGGCGACCGCCTCAGCCGCAACGAGGTCTACTTCGACCGCGCCCGGCTCGCGGCGATCATGAGCTCATGAGCGATGCCTCTCACCGGGTGGTCGCGACCGGCATCCTCTCGGAGGGCGGCCATGAACCGCTCCGCATCCGTCATTCGCCGCTCCTAGCTCCTCGGTCGTTTCCTGTAACAACGCAGATCGGAGTCGGGATGTGAGAGTCGGCGAGCACCTGACGTGAGCGGGGTTGAGAATGCGGATAGGTCACCCGGTGCGGAGCCGCTCCAACCGCCTGGGGCGCATCCGCACACGCAGGTTCTCCGGGACGATCGTGAAGTTCGACTTCCCCCTCACCGGCCCGCCGCGCTGGTCGAGCTGAAGATCGAAGTTGCGGGCGATCGTCGCCATGCCCGCCTTCGCCTCGAGGAAGGCGAGGTTGCGCCCGGGGCAGAAGCGCGGGCCCGCGCCAAAGGCGAGGAACGACCTCCGATCGGGGGCGGATGGCTGGCCGTCCTCGAGCCAGCGCCCGGGATCGAACTCCAGGGCACGGTCGACGCCGCTCTCGTGCAGGCCGGCGTGGCGGAGCATCGCCACCAGCGGGGTGCCGGCCGGAATGCGCGTCTCGGCGATCGTCACGTCTCCCAGCGGCTCGAGGCCGGTGAACGGAATCACCGGGCGCAGCCGCATCGACTCCCTCAACACCGCCTCGCCGTAGCGGAGCCGCTCGACCGTCTCGTACTCCTCGACGAACCTGCCCTCACCGAGCGCCTCGCTTGCCTCCTCGGCCCAGCGGGCCTGCGCGTCGGGGTTGCGGGCGAGCAGCCAGGCCGTCCAGGCCATCGTGTGGGCGGTCGTGTCCTCGCCCGCGACGAGCAGGGTGATCGTGTTGCCGACGATCTCCTCGTCGCTGAACCTGTCCTCCGTCTCCTGGGCGGCGATCATCGACTGGAGGAAGTTCTCCGGCTCATCGCGCAGCCGAGGGTCGGCGCGCAACTGCCCGCGGGCATCCTCGATGAACCCGGCGGCGGCGCGGTGAAGCTCGGCCAGTGACCGCTCCCAGGCGCGATCGAAAGGCAGCCGCAGCCAGCGCCAGTACGGAATCGGCATCTTGAAACGGCGGTTGACCATCCGGAAGTGCCTCTCGACGTGTTCCTGAAGCTCGACGTCGCCGCGCTCGAGCGTGTTGAGGTCATGGCCGAAGGCCAGCGCCGAGATGATGTCGAGCGAGTAGGAGCTCAGCGTCAGGCCGGGATCGAACGAGCGCCCGCCTGCCGCCTCGCGCTCGAGCCTGAGGCGAAGGCGCTCGCAGGCGGTGCGAACCACGTGGAAGTAACGCTGCAGGTGGTTGGAGTTGAGCGCGGTGACGACCAGCCGTCGCGACCTGCGCCAGTCGTCTCCCTCCTGCGAGAGGACGCCAGGGGAGCCGCTTTCGTCGAACACGGTCTCGAACTGGCTGAGCCGCCGAAAGCCCTCCGGCCGGTCGCGGAGGACCGAGTTGATCTCCTCGGGGTCGCCGATCATGACGATCTTCGACCTGCCGATGTCAAAGCGAACCATCGGGCCGTAGCGCCGACACCACTTTTCCATTGTTCGGTGCGTGCGATCGAACCGGAGCAACTGATGCATGTTGCCGATCAGCGGCAGGCGCGGCGGCCCGGGGAGGTCGGTGATCGAGCGAGTCGCCGTCATCGGCTCTGAGGTGTGTTTGTGGCTTCTCGCACCGGCTGCGAATCGTTCCGGTCGATCCTCATCGAGGCCATAGAAGCGGACGGAGCTCCCGCCGTGGGCAGCCAATCGTCGAGTAGCTCGGCGGCCTTGTCGGTCCCGTCGCCCTCCGCCCGGATCGCCGCACCCAGCGCGGCGGCACGCTTGCGTACGGGTTCAGAGAGGAGCCTGCGCAACCCCGCTTCGAGGTTCGGCCTGTCGAGACGCTTGAACGGCACGTGCGCGCCGGCGCCCAATTGCTCGAGACGCCGGCCCCAGAACGGCTGGTCGCCCCATACCGAGCAGACCATCGTCGGCAGGCCCGCCCGCAGCGAGGCGCCCACCGTCCCGGCGCCGCCGTGGTGCACCGCTGCCGCGCAACGGGGGAGCAGGCGCTCGTGATCCACCGCCCCCACCAGCCGCAGGTGCTCGGGCAGGTCGGCTGTCACCCCGTCGCGCCCGGCCCATGGCGCGTTGAGGACCGCTCGCACCCCGAGCGAGCCGGTTGCCTCGGTTGCCATCGCCAGGAAGTCCCCCGAATCGAGCACCGGCATGCTGCCGAAGCCGAGGAAGACCGGCGGCTCGCCGGCGTCGATCCAGTCGGCGAGGCCCTCGGGGAGCTCCTCGTCGAGGGCTGCGCGGGAGCCGCGTGGGAGTTGCCAGTAGCCGGTGAGGGCCTGGTTGTCGCCCCAGTCGCGCGGCTTCGGCACCAGGCTGGGGCTGAACGCCTGGAGCACAAGAGTGCCCGGGTCGACGCAGTGATGGAGGGTCGAGCGCGGCACGCGCGTCAGGCCAAGGCGACGGGCGAAGGCCCGGTTGTCGGCGAGGTTGGCGAGCCACCAGAGCTGGGCGCTGAGGCGATGCGTGGCGCGGCGCAGGACGGCGCTGGGCAGGCGCCGCCCCGTCAGCATTGCCGCCGGGAACTCCCCGGTCGGGACGACCGGGAAGAAATGGACGACCGCATGCGGGAGACCGCGCGCGACGGCCAGGCACTGGGCGCGGTCCTGGGTGTTGAGCACCGTGACGAGCGCTTCAGCCCCCTCGCCGGCCTCGATGAACGCGTCCTCGATCCCCTCGCGGTGAAGGTGAAAGAGCTGCTGCACCTTCCGCATCGTGGGGAACCAGCCGCGGTGCAGCAATCGCTGTCCCTCGTCGGTGGCGATGTAGGCGGTGAGGCTGACCGGCAGCGGGACGAAGCGCACGCCCGCTGCCTCGACCATCTGCCGGAACTCCTCGCTGGCGGTCATCGCGACTTCGTGGCCGCGCAGGGTCAGCTGCGCGCCGAGCCCGGCAAGCGGCCCGAAATCGCCGCGGGTGCCCTCTGCGAGGATCGCAATCCTCATCGGCTGGACCCGCCTCCCAGGTCGATCGCCGCGTCGATCAGCTCGCGAATCGCGCCTTCGGTCTCGGCGCGCCCGAGGCCGCTATCGCGTCGCAGCAGCTTCCAGGTGTAGACGTCGCAGATCGCGACGAGCTGGGCGATGCGGCGCCGGCGGGTCGGGGCGTCGCCGCCGTCGAGCAGCGGACCGAGCTTCTCGGTGACCCATCGCCGGTGCAGCTCGCGCCCCTTCGCGAGCCCGTCGTCGACCTGCGGGTCCACGCCCTCTTCGGCGAGGAGGTGCAGCGCCCGGTCGCCGACCGCCTCGTACTGCCCGACGAGCGCGACGACCGCCTGCGGGACGTCGCCCGCCGGCACGGCGAAGCGTTCGGCTTCCCCACGCGCGAGGTTCTCGCGGATCGCGTCCGCCAGAAGCCCGTCCCGGCTGCCGAAGTGGCGCAGGACGGTGCGCTCGGAGACCCCGGCTTTGGCGGCGATCACCGACAGCGACGCCCGTGGGTCGCTGAGCTCGATCGCCGCGTCGAGGATCGCTTTGCGCGTCTCGGCGAACGCCTCGGCGCGGCGGGCCATGCGATACGGGCGGGTGGCGGGCGGGCTCGACATTTTGATGTCAGGCTATATGACAGCAAATATCCGAGCCCCGTGCAACCCCCCGCTCCAGCCGCACGCCTCGGGTTTGCGAATAGCGCGCTCCATATCCTTCGAACGAGGGCGATGAGCGACACGCAGTCGGCGGGCGAACCGTTACCGCCCGCTACAAGGCCGTGGGCTTACGCCTCCATCACCACGATGGGGACCTCGACCAGATCCAGCAGTGGGAAGCTCTCGTCGGGTTCGTCGTAGGCTGGCACAGCTTCGGACTGGTGCTGCTCGGCAGCGTCGGCTTCCTCGACCGCTTCACAGTCACGGCCAGCCGTTTCGCCCAAGCGATCGCCGTTGAGAACCACGACGCATTCGACGAGCGCTTCGGCGTCGTCGAGACGCCTTGAGCGGCGTCGGCTCCGTCCGCCGACCGTCCTACCGTCGCCGTCGTCGTCCAGACCGCAAGTAGACGAGACAAGGAGGTATCGGATGAACGACCGTTCGAATGCAGTGGCGATAGCCCAGAACCGGGGCAGCGGCGCCGGCGTCGTCGTGCAGGTCAAGGTCAAGCTCCTGGGGGTGTCCAAGCCACCTGTCTGGCGGCGACTGCAACTCGATGCCGACACCACGCTCGATCGACTGCACGAGACGATCCTTGCCGCGTGCGGCTGGGTGGGCTATCACCTGCACGTCTTCCAAAGCGGCGATGAGCAGTTCGGGGTTCCCGAGCCGGAGCTCGGGCTCGTCGACGAGCGCCGGGTGAGGATCGGCCAGCTGATCGGCGACGTCGGCGACCGCCTCCTCTACACCTACGACCTCGGCGACAACTGGGAGCACGAGATCGTCGTCGAGGAGCTTCTCGATGCCGATCCCGAGGTTCGGTACCCGGTCCTCGTTGCCGCCAAGGGAGCCTGCCCGCCGGAGGACTGCGGCGGCCGCTGGGGATACACAGAACTGAAGGAGATCCTCGCCGACCCGGGTCATGAGCGACACCGGGAGATGCTGGACTGGCTCGGCCTCCCCGACGCCTCGGCATTCGACCCCGGGTCGATCTGATCTGAAGGCATTCGCACCCCGCCGAGCATCGCGGGGCGCCCCAACGACGAAGATCGCAACGGGCAACGACACCACCCCACTTTGCGCCGGGACGGATGGCAGAATCGGCGCGGTGACAGCCACGGATCTCGGCGATCGGGTCCGGCCTGGCCGGGTGCGAGGCCGCTACTTTCGGGAGAACTTCGCCCAGGGGGACTCGATCTCTCGCAGATCCTCGTCGAGCTGGTCACGAACGCCGATGCCGCAATCGCGGCCGCGGGGCGCTCCAGCGGCCGGATAGAGCTCTACATAGGCCCGGCCGACCCCAAGTGGAGGGAGCGCTGGGTGCGCGAGCTGCGAGCGCTGGGCCTGCCCGCCCAACGCCCCTGGCGCACTGAGGTGCGATGCGCGGACGATGGCGTCGGCGTCAACGCCGAACAGGTCGATGCCCGGCTCGGGGCACTGGGGGAACTTCCCGAGGACGACGGCCAGCGGGGGCTGTTCGGACGCGGGCTCCGCGACGTCTGGCTCGCCCAGGGTGCGGGACGGATCGAGGGGATACGCGACGGGCGCGCGGTCGAGTCCTGGTTCCTGCCATCAGCCGGCGACGATCCGTACCTCTACACCCACGTGCTCGACGAGGCGGACGGCCCCCGGGGACGACGGGCGCTGGGACTGGAGCGGGGGGCGCGGGTCACCGTGCCGCTGACCGGGACCAAGCCGCCGAGTGCCACCCGCCTTCGCAGCCTGATCTCGAACCTCGTGCAGCTTCGCCCGGTGCTCGAGGATCCAAACCGCGAGCTGTGGTTGGAGTTGCCCGGAGAGACACCGGGGCTGGTGCTGTACGCCGCGCCCGAGCCCGACCCCGAGCGGCCGCTGCTGCTCGACGAGACCGTGAAGGTCGCCGGCGACGTGGAGGCCCGGATCGTCGTCCGCCGCGCCGCCGCGCCGATTCCGCTGAGCCCGTCGCGGGCCATGCGCCGCGGTGGTCTGCTGATCCGCTCCGGCCGCGCCGTGCATGAAACGACCCTCGGCAGCTACGAGGGCCGACCGGGCGCTCGGCACCTGTTCGGCGAGGTCGTCTGCGACGGGATCGAGCGGCTGCAGCGCGAGGCCCTCGACTCCGCGCGACCACAGGTGCTGGTCAAGGTCGACCGCTCCGGGCTGAACGAGCACCACCCCGTGGTCCGCAAGCTGCGAGCGGCGATCGACCTCGCCCTGCGGCCGATCGTCGAGGCCGAGGAGAGGCGCGCCGAGAGCGGCGTCGTCCGCCCCGGACGCGAGCTGCGCGCCCGCGATCAGGTTGGCTTGCGGGCGCTCAACGACGCGCTTCGCAGCGCCTTCGACGCACCCGGCTCCGCTGGCTTCGGACGCGGCGGGGAAGCCAGCGGGCGGGCGCCGCTGCACGGCGAGGATGGCGACCAGGTGCCGCCGAGCGCGAACGGCGGTCCGCCGGAGACCGAGAAGGAGGTCGGCCTCGATGCCGCGATGCGCTTCAAGCAGTCGCCGCTGCGCCTGCATCCCGGCGAGCAGCGCCGCTTCTCGATCCTCTTCGACCCGATGCGCGTCGCGGAGGGAACCGACGTGGCGCTGAGGGCCGACCCGGGAATCACCGCGCGCTTTCGGGGCGCCAGCCGCGTGCCGAAGCCGGGCAGCCAGGGCTGGTCGCGCATCGGCGGCCAGGTGCGCGCACAGGCGAGCGCCGAGCCCGGATCCCGGCTCACCGTCACGGCCGAGGCGGCGGGTCACTCGGCGGAGCTCGAGGTGCTGATCGTTCGCCACCGGGCCAGCGGCTGGGTACGCGAGATCGCGCGCAAGGACGTCGACTCCCAGATCGAGGCCGAGTTCGATCCCGAGTCGGGGGTGGTTACGGTGTACGAGGGCCGGCGGGAGTTCCGCGCCCTCGAGCGCGCCGCTCGGCGCGCCGGTCTGCCGCGCCGGCGCGTTCGCGAGTACCTGCCCTACAGAATGCTGGAGGTGGAGGTTGCCGCCAATGCTGTCTACGCCTGGGCGGCGGAGCGCGTCCTCGAGAGACGCTTCACCGAGAGCCTCCCGTCCGACCCGGCGCGCTATGCCGCCGCGGTCCGGCTAGAGGCGCAGGCGCTCCGCCACCGTGCCCACGAAAAGCTCATGCGGGCCTTCCTCGATCCCGCGGTATTCGAGGGAGCGTCCGCTCCATCTGGGCGGGCCGATCATTGACGTTTGTCGGCCCACCCCGTCGCCACCGGGATACGGCCGAGAAACTCGGCGCGGCCAAAGTGGCCCTCTCCTCAGCCCACCGAGCCGGAGGACGATCGAGTCGCTCTGGCGATCTCCCGACGCTGCCGCTCGAACTCCGCCCGGAACTCTGGGTCTTCCTCCAACCGGCCACGCCGGTCCCTCATCGACCTCGTCAGGGTGTTCCTCGATCACTGCGGCCATGCGCCAACGGTACCGCCGATTCAATTTCGGGACGAAGTTTCAAAGGCCGCCTCGCGCCTCCGTGTCCTCAAGGAGATGGCCAGCTTGACGATCGACTCGCCGGTGCCACGCTGTCCGAGGCGGAGCGCAATACGGTGCGCCGTTTCGTCGCCTTGATGGACGACGCGCTCGGAGACGATCTGCGCGGGCTTTGGCTCTACGGCTCCCGCGCACGCGAAGTCGCTACCGTTTGAGCCCATGGCCGCATCGGTCGACTTCACGATCTCCTTCGACAGCCCCGACGAGGACGGCTGGATCGTCGCACGCATTCTGGAGGTTCCCGGGGCGATGAGTCAGGGGCGCACCCGCGAGGAGGCCAGGGAGAACGTCCTCGACGCCCTGCGCACGGTGCTGACCCCCGACGAGGAGCTGGTCGGACAGGTATCCCAGGCCGACCACGAGCACCTTCGTTTCGTAGTCGCGGCGTGAAGCGCCGCGACCTCGAGCGCCACCCGCGCAGCCAAGGCTGCCGCGAGATTGGTGCATCGAAGCACGCGAAGTGGCGTGGGCCGCAAGGACAGGTTTCGGCCCTGCCGCGGCTTAAGGAGATCGGCCCCGGGCTCACCCGGTCAATCTGCCAGCAGCTCGGCGTTCCCCACCCTCCGAACCCCCGTTGACCAGGTGCCGTCCACGGGACAAGATGGCCCGCAAGCGGAGTCCAGTCGGGAGGAGAAACGGAAGAGATGAGCAGCGCTGAACCCCCAAGCTTCGAGGTCGGCCAGGCAGTCCTGGTAGACGAGGGCCTTCCCGGCGAGATCACGTCCGTCAAGCGAGGGGTGGTCCCTGGCGTCCTGGGACTGCCACCACTAGACACCTGGCTCTATACGGTCAAGCCCGAAGCCGGCGGCAACGAACAGACCGATATCCCGGAGTACAACTTGGTGCCTCAAGCGGCTAAGTAAGGCCCGAGCGAAGCAGAGCGTGGCCTGGCAGTACCGCTACGGGGACTCGAACCCCGGTTTCCGGACTGAAACAGGACAACGCCGGAATAGAACATCGGAAATCGATCGGGTGGATCTTTGCCTTGATTCATTCGCCCAACATGATGTAATTCATCACGTTGTCCGATCAGATCACATTCCGCGAGTTGCCCGATTTCCTCATAGGCCGTGGGCGCTACTGGGCGACCACCGGCGAAATTGCGGCGCAGACCGGGGCTGGGTCCGATGCCACCCGCCACGGCCTTGCCCGCCTGAGAAGCCAGCGGCGCCTCTTCACGCCGGCCCGCAGCTTCCACGTGATGGTGCCGCCCGAGTACCGGAGCTGGGGCGCCGTCCCGGCGGCTTGGTTCATCGACGCGATGATGCGACACCTTGGCCGCCGCTACTACGTGGGCTTGCTCTCTGCCGCGGCACAGCACGGGGCATCCCACCAGGCCGCTCAGACCTTTCAGGTCATGACCGACCGCCATGTCGAGAATCGTGACTTCGACCGCGTCCGGCTTCGCTTTCAAACGTCGGGCCTCATCGCGCAAACTCCAGCTGAACAGGTCAATACGCCGACGGGAACGATGGCCGTATCGACCCGCGAGGCGACCGTGGCCGATCTCGTCGAGCGCCCCGAGAAGAGCGGCGGGCTGAGCAACGTCGCGACGATCCTGCGCGAGATCGGCGACCTCGACGGAGCCGAGCTCGCCCGCTTGAGCGCCCTGCGCCCGCGAACGCATGCCCGGCGACTCGGCTGGCTGCTGACGAAGTTCCGTCGTGATGTCGAGACACGCCCATTGCGTGTCGTCGCCGATTCCGCCAAAGGCGCCCCGACATCGCTGGCGGCAGGCGGATCCTCTCGGGGGCCAATCGATGAGGATTGGGGCGTCATCGTCAACACCGAGGTCGAACCCGACATCTGATGGTCCCGCGCGCCTCCATCATCGCCTGGAGCGCGACCGCCCCATGGCCCTCCGAGGACCAGGTCGAGCAGGACCTGATCCTCTCGCGGCTGCTCGTGGAGATCGCCGACGACCCACTGCTCTCCAAGGAGCTCGCTTTCCGCGGCGGCACCTGCCTGCACAAGCTCCACCTCGAGGAGCCACAGCGCTACTCCGAGGACCTCGACTTCGTGCGCACGAACCAGCGCCCGATACTCGGCGAGATCTTCGATCGGTTGCGGGCGATCACCGAGCTGATTGGCCTGCGTGAGCACCGCCGCACCTTCCCGAGCAAGGACTCAGACACGGCCACGATGTGGTTCGACGCAGACGCGGAGTCCGGTGCGGCGGCGATTCGGGTCAAGATCGAGACCAACGTCGCCGAGAGCGTCCCCTATACCCAACACGTCTTCATTCCCTTCGAAGTGAACTCGCCATGGTGGAGCGGTGGCGCAGAGATACGCACGTTCACTGTCGAGGAGATCCTTGCCACCAAGGTCCGCGCCCTCTGCCAGCGACGCAAGGGACGAGACCTCTTCGACCTCTGGATCGGCCTCAACCTACCCGAGGTCGAGAGCAGTGCGGTCGCCGCGGCACTCGCTCACTACATGCAGGACTGCGTCTACAGCTACCCCCAGCTCGTCGGCCACCTCAAGACCAAGCTCGCCGATTCCGACTTCGCCGCCGACCTGAATGAACTCGTGCGTTCACTTCCCTCCGACTACGAAATCGCCGAGGCGCTCGATCTCGTTCGACGGCGAATCGGCCTCGAGCTCCGCAACGTTCCCGGCAATCCAACGCCGATCAGGTGCCCTGTGGCGTGAGCCGTTTGGCAGCTTCGGTCAGTTCGATCTTGTTCGGCTGAGTTCGGTGGAGTCGGGGACAAATTTCGGGACAAAGTTTCCGGGCTGGGCCCGAAGCCATCGGACGCGCGAGGTAGCCTTGTGAGGATGCCTCTTCTCCCCAGACCGCGATCAGGCCAAGTTCAAGGCAAGCTGCGTCGGCTCGAAGAGCAGATGCAGGCAATGAACACGAGGATCGACGAGATGGCCGAAATCTTCGAGTCGCGTCGCGCCGACGACGAAGCTGCCGCCATCGCCGCCGAGCGCATCCGCAGCGGCGCTGCCGACCACGAGGAAGACGGCGCCGCCGCCTTGGCGAAGCTCGGCATCGAGATCCCCGAGGAATGACCGACGCAGTAGCCGGCAAGGTGCCCGTCACCTTCGCCAAGGGCCTCCTCGACGATGTTGCCGAGTTGACCGCAACGAACGCCGAGGACAGCCAGGCCACCAGGGACGAAGCCGAGGCCCTGAAGCGCCGCGTCGCCGAGCTGCTGGTCGAATGCAAAGGCAACCCGTTCATCGGCGAGCTGATGGGTCCGGGTCTTCACACGGAGCTTGCCGATTGCCGCAGGGTTCGCTTTGACGTCCCGACACACAAAGGCAAGCCCCGCTTTCGTCTGCTCTACCGCAACGAGCCTACTGACGGCGCCCCGGCAAAGTGCCGCTGGCTGACTATCGCCCCGCGTGCCGGACTGCACGCTCACCGCCGGGCAGAACAGCGCTCCCAACGCCAATCCGATGTCTAGGTCTTACGCAAAAGCCCCATATCTCTGAAGCAGCCAAAGATCAAATCCTCAGCAAAGACCAGCTGATCAGCGAGCACTTCGGACAAATCCTTGGGCTCTTTCGGGAAGGCCGGGAGCCGCTCTCCTCCGCCGACTAGAACGATCTGAAGGCTCTCCGAATCTTTGTCCCAGCGAACGTTGTATACGCCGGAATCAATCGCGCGATAGTGGGCTAGTTCGTTGCGAGCCGACATTTGCGAGGAAGTACCGACCAGACGCTCGAACTTTTTTCCTTCGAGGCGTCGCTGGATGCGCTTACGTGCCGTTGCAGGAACCTGGTTCTCGATCGCCTTGGTGACCGTTTTAATGCTGTGTGATCGCGTCTTGAAATAGCTACCGATGCAGATTGCCAGATAGTCGAGCGTCCGACGAACCGCAAACGTGAACGCCGCGTACTCGAACGACAACGGTCGACTTCCGAATCCGAAGGTTCCATCTGGATTTAGCTCGCGGAACGCATCAGCGTGGGACATGCACGCGTCACATATCTGCTGCTCAATTGAATAGACTCGGCGATAGTGGAAGTGGCTGGCCGCCAAGCCCTCGTGGGTCGATTCAAGGCCCTTGTCGAGGCGCTGAAGCCAGTCTTCTCCGCCACGTCGCCCTGGCCTGAGCCGGGCAAGTGAACGCGGAGTGGGGTCTTCGCGTAATCGGTCTCCGATTGCTTGGAACGAGTCGCTGGCCGAGTCGGGCAGCGCAAAGGAAGTGAGTGGTTCAAGAACCTCGCGCGTGATCAGATGAAGGCTGAGGCCTTTTCCGAGGAACTCCGCGGGGACGTCGCTTGACTCCATTCGCCCAGCTTATGACGCCTGGTCATTGGCGATTGAGCAATGCCCATCGCTGCACCCACGATGGTCGAGACAGAGCAGTGATCCCGGCTCCGCAAGAGACAGGCCGAGCGCCCCGCACGGGACCTTGAGCGATACCGCTACGGGGATTCAAACCCCGGTTTCCAGACTGAGAATTGGCTCTGGGAAGCAGTTTGCGGTCGATTTGGCCCAGCTCAGTCCATGGAGTTCGATCTTGTTCGGCTGAGCTCGGTGGAGTCGGGTACAAATTTCGGGACAAAGTTTTTCGGGCACTCGGACAGGGCCTGGCGCCGACCACTGCGGCTTTCTTCAGCTGACTGAACCGGCTGGCACGATCCACTCGCACGACTGCCCGGTCACGGCCGCGATTCGGTCGAAATCGGCGTCGTAGTGCAAGACGATCAGGCTGCGCGACTCCGCGGCGGCGGCAATCAGGAGATCGGGCAGCTTGCGGCCACGCTGGTGCTTGGCTGCAAGCATGCGCTGAACCTGTTTGGCCCGCCGCACGTGCTCAGCCGTCGTCTCCACGAGCTCGAACGCGCGAAGTGCCTCCTCCAGCCGGTCCCACTCAGCTGCGTTGCGAGCCGAATAGCCGATCTCCAAATCGCTGATCCCGGCTCGCCCGAGTTCACCGCGTTCGGTGGCCGGTTCGATCGCCCCTCGAACCGCGGCATGATGCAGACGCGTCAGAACGCTCGAATCGAGCAGGCGGGTCAGCGCCACGCCTGCTCGCGGTCGGCCAGATCAACGTTCGCGAGCGAATCGAGGCGCCGTTTTACCGTATGCCGATGCTCCCCGCCGGCCTGGCGAAGCGCGCGATTGACAGTCTCCTTGATCGTCGCGCTACCGAATTTCGCCCGCGCCGTACGCAGGGCGTCCTCGTCGATGTCCACCAAGTGCTTGCTCATCGAAAGTAGTATATACGCTTGCTTCGGTCATATATCCACAGGCCTCCGATCCTCCAAGGCGGCTCGCCGCTGCTCAAGGCAGGAATCGCTTGAGCACGAGCGTGCAGCCGATGATCGTCGCCAACCACGACGCGCTTCACGGCCTGCTCGGGCTGCTCGGGGGCGAGGCGAGTTGATTTGGCGCGGCGGCGGCGGCGCCTGGCGTCGCCGCCGCCGCCGCGCTCCCGATTTGAGCTGCGGGACGGAGGAGGAGATGCGGCGAGCCGTGCTGGCCGTCGTCCTGCGCGAATACCCGGTGCTGCTGACCTTCCCGGCGCTGGCCGACGAGCTGTTCGAGAACCCCAACGACTTCGTCGCAGGCTACGCGCTCGCCCGCGCCGTGCGCGACCTCGTTCTCGAGGGCCTGCTGCACAGCAACGGCATGATCGTCCTGCCGAGCCGGGCGGCGCTGTGCTTCGAGCGGCTGAGGGGACGCGACTGATCGGCTGACGGCGACAGCGGTTTCTCGGGGGCCGAGGCATTCGCAGGGACCCAGGGACGCCTCTGTCGAGGACGGCGACCTGGGCGCTTCGGCCCCCGAGAAACCGCTGTCATGCTCAATTTGCCATCTGGCCGGACACGGCCGGTAGAATCGAGCCAATGGCGACTGCGGTTAAGAAGCTCGACTTGGCGGTCGGTGAGGTCGTTGAAATCGACGGTCGGCGCTACGAGGTTGTTCCCGCTCGCGAGGGCGGCGTGACGCTTGAGCCGCCGATCACGCCGATTGCCGAGTTGTACGCGGAGCGCGGCTGGAAGCCAGCATCCAAGGAGGACTTCGAGCGGCTGACCGCCGACGACTTGCCTCCCGACGGCGAGGGCTGAGGCCCGGTCGATCCGGCCGATTCCGCACCAAGTCCAGGTTGCGGGATCGGTTCGCGCTACGGCCTATGCTGCCCACGTGAGTCAGTCAGGGCAGAGAAAGCTGCCGCCCGCCTCGGTCGAGTTCGGCGGTCGGGAGTGGATCGAGGAGGTCGAGCGCTTTGAGTCCGGCGCGGTTGCCCGAACGCGGGCAGAAAGCGCCCGCAGAGCTATCGAAGCCGGAGGGCGCAAGCTTCGATGGCGACCATGCGAAGCCGAACACGAGAGCGGCGCACATCTCCCGGGATGCCGAAAGCTCTACGTGCCGCTGGATGCGGAGGGGGCATCAGCCGCCCCCTACGGCTTTGTCTTCCAGATCGTCCAGACCCCCGACAACAAGCTGGTCTGGAACTTCCTCGCCTTCGGCGAGCGCCACCCCGACAATCCGAACACCCGCACCGTCTACGAACGAGCGCACAAGCGCCTCCACGGGCATTTTCCGTAGCCAATCCCGCACGTGGACTCCCCCTCTTCCCGCGAATGCCTCAGTGTCAGATCTCACCAAACAGAACGATCCTTACGGACGATCAGCGCATCGCCGAGGGGCTTTGGCTGTGCCCCGGAGAGCCCTATTCGCCCGGTTGCCCAGGCGGTGAGGTCTATCGCCGCGCAGACCAAGACCTCCAAGAACATCTGGCCGCCGCTATTTCTGCCTGTGCCTCGGAGTTCGGCGTCTCCCAAACCGACTTCTCAATCCCGAGCGAGCTCCTCCTCGGACAACGGCCCGAAACGGTCTTGGAGAAATCGGGACAGGTTGTCGTATACGTCAACCCAGAAAAGGTCTCCCGCAAGACGCTCATAGGTCAAGCTGCGCATGAGGCATTCCATGTTGCGTGCTCACCCCTGAGACCGCAGGTACTGAAGTGGAGCCATGAGTTGCTCGCAGAGCACTTTCGCGTGAGATACCTCGACCTCAGCGATATGGAAGCGGCTGCGGAGATGCACCGAAACTGGTTGACGACCAACGGGCAGACCTTCCCCTTGGAGGAGGTAACGAGCGCAACGGGCACCTCAGGCGGTTACTACGGGCGGGTCTTTCTTCTCGGGCAGGAACTCATCGAGGCAACCTCGTGGCCGGTCGTACGTAGCATCGCCCCTGCCCTCAAAGAGGATGGCCGTCCTGATCCGGCAGCGTGGGTGGTAGCCCTCCCCCCAGCATGGACGACCGAGGTCAAACGCATCTTGGCCCCGATGCTCCAGATGCGTTGTTAAGAAGGGGGGCGTTCGGCCGGTTTCTTGGACATATAGGGCAGAGAACCGATGCCCGACTCCCAACTGCTCGCCGAACCGCTGCTCGATGCCAACGAGGCGGCGCGGCTGCTCAGGGTGCCGCGCAGCACTCTCTATGAGCTGGTGCGCTCGCGGGGGCTGCCGCATGTGAGGATCGGGCGGCGGGGGCTTTGGTTCGCTCGGGCCGACCTTGCCCGCTGGATCGGGGAGAACAGCTACGGGCGTTAGCCCGGCTTGCCGACCGGCTCCGGCGCGGCGCTGTCCAAGAACGCGGCCGAGATACGGCGAGCCGCGTCCTGCCTCGGCTTGAATTGGAGGTAGCGCTGCGTCGTCGCGAGGTCCTGGTGGCCCATCCACTCCATGACCTCGCGGGAGTCGGCGGTGCGGATCGCGTGGGAACCGAAGGTGTGGCGGAGGTCGTGGTTGTGCCGATGTCGGCATAATCGTGGAAGCGCAGCTCGCGGAGTCCGGCCCTTTTCAGCGCGGCCTTGTAGCGGTCGCGGAGCTCGTGCCCGGCGAGGTGGCCTCCCCCGGCTCCGGTGAAGACGAGATCGTCGTCGCCTCGGAACTCGTCGCGGCGTCCGAGGCTGGCGAGCCCTTCGGCGACCTCGTCGGCCATCGGCACCGTGCGCTCCTGGCCGCTCTTGGGCGTATCGACGCGGCCGTTGGTGAAGCTCTGACGGACGTGGATCGCGCTGTTGACGAAGTCCACGTCGCGCCAGCGGAGCGCCAGCAGCTCCCCCAGCCTCAGGCCCGTGAACGCCGCCGTCAGGTAGACGGTGCCGTCCTGCTTCGAGGCGGCGGCTCGGACCAGCGCAAAGACCTCCTCGCGGGAGAACACATCGATGTTGCCGCGCTTCGCATGAGGGCGGCGCTCGACGTTGGAGACCGGATTCGAGGGCAGCTTGTAGCGGCGCTGCACCCAGACGAAAAGACCGTGGAGCACCGTCAGGTACTTGTTCACGGTTCGATCCGAGAGCCCTTCGGCGATCAGGGCGTCGCGGAAGCCCTCGACCATCTCCGGCGTCACGTCCTCCAAGCGCACCTTCTCGCCGAACTGCTCGCCGACGACCTTCTTCATCCGGTCGATCATGTGCTCGTAGTCGATCTGGGTCGAGAGCTTGATCTTGCGGTCGCGCTTGTAGTCGAGCCAGTCGTCGCAGGCGACGGCGAAGGTGGTCCCGGTGCGGACCATTCCCGGCAGCTCCCCTCGGCGAGCCTTGGCAAGGGTCTCGTCCAGCCACGCCCGCGCCGTCGTCTTCGTGAAGTAGCCAGCGGGCGGCTCCTGCTTGCGGTCGGTCCAGTGCGGGCCGATCCGCCGCTGGATGGTGTAGGGCGACACTCAGTTTGAGCATGCAGGCGACATTCCCGATGACCATGAGCGGGCGTCAGCGGGCACCCGACCGTGAACGTCGGCGCCGGACTACGCCGACGGCCAGGGACCGAGCAGCCGCCCGCCGCTGACAGCGGTGGCGATCTGGAAGGGGCCGACGCGCTCAAGAGCGGCGCCCCAGCGCGCCTGCACCGCTTGTGTGACCAGGGCGATCGGCTCCAAGAGGTTGCCGACCGGGTCTGCGGCCGGCGGCGAGCGGCTCGGCTGGACATCGAGTTCGAAGGCGTAGCGCCGCAGCCGCGCCCCGGTGGGCGCACAGCCGCGGCGGGCGCGCCTGATCCAGCCGCGCGCGGTCGACGCCGGAACGGCGGCCGCGGCGGCGAGCGGGCGATGCCCTCGCCCTGAGGCGGAACCGAGGAGGACCTCGCCGATCGTCGCGACGACGTCGCGGCGGTAGGCGGTCAGGAAGCTCGGCACGAGCGCATGAGTGCGCCCACAGCGCCGGCAGCGGGCCCGGTGCAGCCGAAGGCGCCGGGTGCGGCCACGATGGCGCACCAGGCGCCTGTAGCCGGGCCAGGGCCCGAGCTGACCCTCGCAGCGGGGGCAGCGGGCGGCGGCGGGAAGCCTCGGCCCCTCGCCGCCGGCGAGCATCGCGGCGAGCTGGTCCTCGGGGACGGCGACGCTGAGCACCGCGGCAGCCTTGCGTAGCGAGAGCGCCGCGATCGGCGCCGATCCCGCAACGAGCGCGAGAAGGAGAAGGGCGTGCACGTGCGCGAGGCTCCCACGGCGGCCGTCCCGGCGCCAGGGTCAATCTATGTTGCGGGGCTGATCGCGAAGACCGGGGGCTAGGGCGCACCGCCCCGTCGCTGCGCCTCGTCCTACGTCGTCGGCTCCGCGACGGGGGCGGTGGCCGACCGGAAGCGGAGAGCCGACCCTCAGCGTGGTCAGCGTGAATGACGCTGAACGTGGTGTTGGTGCTCAAACGGAGTGTCGCTCAACACCTGGCGGCCGTCCGGCAGCCGGTACTTCGCGTACCACTGCGGCCCGCGCTTGCGCTCGATCTTGAAGACGTGGCCGCTGATCGCTTTCGTCGCCTGGCGCTGCATCGCTACCCCCTACGTCCAGAGCGGGGACGCCTTGCCCCGCTCGCCGGAAACCTCGTGTCCCAGGTTTCTAGCACGACTTCGGGACATATTCTGGGACATGAGTGGCGATCTCAACCCGCCCCAGACACGAAAAAACCCCGCATTTGCGGGGCTTTCGTGCAGTACCGCTACGGGGATTCGAACCCCGGTTTCCGGACTGAGAACTGAGTGGGCTGTTGCGGGCGTTTGCGGCTGTTCCGTGTTTTCCCTGCTAGTCAGCACTTTTCAGTCGTTTTGATGGTATCCGGATTCCGGCCGGATTCGGACCTTACCTTGCCACCCCCTTGCCACTTTGGGCCTTGACTGCGACGTCGAAGAAGGCCGCGTCGCCCACTCCAGCGTCCATCAGATGCACGTAGGTCCGCAGCGTGAAGCCGGGGTCGGCGTGGCCGAGCCACTCCTGCACCTGCTTGATGTTGCGGTCCGCCTCGAAGAGCAGAGAGGCGCAGGTGTGGCGGAAGGTGTGGAAGGTGACGGTCGGCTTGACCTGCGTCTTCTCCTCGCCGTCCTCGTCCTCGACGATGACCTCGGTCTTGAAGCCGGCGGCGATCGCGGCCGGCGTCAGGACTCGTTCGGCCAGCTTGCCGCGGATCAGCTCGGTCCCGGTGGTCGAGGCGAAGACCGGCGTCTTCGGCCCCTTGTAGGCGTCGCGTCGATGGGCCAGCAGCCGCGCCGTCATCCCCGGCGAGAGCGGCAGGTCGCGCTTGCCCGCCCCGCTCTTCAGCTTGCGGCGTTTGCCGCGGTAGAACTGTTCGCGAACCTTCACCTTAGGGTCTTCGCCGAGGTCCAGATGCTCCCAGCGCAGTCCGAAGGCCTCGCTGATCCGCAAGCCGGTGTGGGTGAGGAACTCGAAGAAGAGACGCCAGTCCAAGGGAATCCGCGCCAGGAGGATGCCCAACTCCGCCCGGGTCAGGGCTTTGGCCTTCTCTTCGGACGGCTCGCCATCGTCTGGCCCTGCCGGGACACGAACGCCCTGGACGGGATTCGAGGGCCGCAAGGCATCCTCGACGGCGGTGGCGAACATCACCGAGAGCGCGGCGCGGAGCTTCCTGATCTGCGAGGTCGAGCAACCCTCCTTGCGCAGATCGGAGAAGAGCTCGCGAACGTCGGCGGGTTCCACCTCGGCCAGCTTCCAGCTCTTCCAGCCTGGCAGGGCATGGGCCCTGATCGGCCGCTCGTACTCCGGCCGCGTAGTCTCCGAGAAGCCGCGGTTGGTACGACCGGCATAGGCTTTGATCCAGCCCTCGAAGTAGGTGCCGAAGTCCACCCTGGACATCGGGCGCCTCTCCCCCGCGTGCCGACGGCCCTTCGCCTCGCGCGCCTCGGCCAAGGTGCGGAAGGATTCTTTGTGCTGGCGGCCTCGGTGTTCCCAGGTTATGACGTAACGCGAGCCGCGCTTGTAGATGCCCGGCGTCTTCGTTTTCTCGAGCTTGGCTGGCATCTGTTTGCTCCTCTCTCTCTTTGCGTGCTTGCTTATGGATGATGGCTCACGGAGCGGCGGGCGCGAGCGCCCGGTCCGGACTTCGTCCACGCTCCCCCGCGAGCAAGCTTCCCGCTGAGCGATTCGTCCTCGACTTCGGCCTGCTCGACTTCTGAGATTCGACGATCAGTGGGTGTCGGAAGGGGCCGGGCCCGCGTAGACGACGAGCGGGTTGCCGTCCTTGCCGCGCTTGTAACGCACGCGCTCGCCTCCCCCGACCTCGTACTCCCAGAAGTCCTTCAGCTTGCCTTTTAAGCGGTGATGGCGCGACCTTGGAAAGACGGGGAAAGGACGATCGGCAAGCTCGATGTAGCAGTCGCGCATCGGCCCTGGGCGGCTCTGGCAGAGCGTGTTCCAGCCCCGCCGTCCCCGAGCGTTGCCGAAGACTTTGTGGGCGCCCCCGTAGCTTCCGCCCGGAGGAGCTAACTCATGCCGCGTCAGCGGCTGCCTCCCGCACCTGCTCCTCGCTGGGCGGGAAGACCTCGGCGACCTCGGTCATGTCGAACGGCTCCAACAGCGCCGCTAGCTGATCGGGCGACTCATAGATATCAGCCGTCGATCGCCAAGCGCGGAGGTTGCCCTCGAAGAACTCAAGAGTGTGGCGCTGCGCCGCGTCGAGCGCGAAGGCTAGAAGCTCGCGGGCGAAGTCGGCGACCTCCTCGGGCTCGAAGGCGGCAAGCCACGGGTAGGGCGTCTCGGCGGCCCAGCGAGCCGGCGGCTCCTCGACGTGGGCCGTGTAGGCGGCGCGGAACTGAGCGACCTCGGCGAGGCGGTCGACCAGCGCATGGGCGAAGTCAGCCTGCAGTTCGGCTCGATGACGAGCAGCGAGCCGTCGGTGTCGGCGATCAGCTGCGGCCGCTCCTTGGCGCCGTCCAGCACCGCCCGATAGCCGCGCTGAAGCTCGGACGGGCGCCAGACATCGGGTGCCTGAACCGCCTCGGCGCCAGCCGGTCCTCTTCCGCGTCCTCGTGCCATCGTCAGTCAATCTTACATAGGTTTCTATGTAAGTGAAGTGGGGGCAAAAGAAGGCTCACATCCCAATCCCCAGCGAGTGCTCCAGCTCCAGCGTGTGCTCGTGGACGTGCTCGCGGCCCAGCTGGAGGCGAACCTGCCGCAGGCGGTTCTCGCGCCGCTCACGGGCGGCCCGCTCGAAGCCGTCCTGCGGTTCGGCCCCCAGCGCGTTGTGGCGATCGGTGATGCCGTGCTCCTGGCGATAGTCCTCGATCAGCCCCAGCCCGCGCTCCCAGCTCTTCGCCTTGGCCGGGTCTGCCGGCCTCTCCCCCAGCTCCGCCCGAATGTAGTCGGGGGGTGCGAGGCGGGCGGCGGTAACCGCCAGCTGCCGCCGCCCGGCGAGCACCTCCTCGACCACCGCCAGCTCCTCGCCGGCGGCGCGCCCAGGCTCGGGCATCTCGCGCAGCGCCCCCTCCATCCGCGCCAGCACGTCGCGGCTGTGGGCCTCGAAGGCGTCGATGCGGCTCAGCGCATCCTCGCGCTCACGGCGCGGCGCCGACATCGTCGCCTCGCGTTGGGCCTCGAAGCCCGTCAGCCGCTCATGGGCCTCAGCGATCCGCTTGACCAGGGCCTCGCGGCTCTCCTCGGCGGCCCGCTCGCGCCGGGCGGCGGAGAGAGCTCGGCGCGCCTCGCGACCAGCTCTGCGGTCGGCAGCGCCGAGAAGCGGGCGGCGAGCGCCTCCTCGTGGGCGGAGGTCTGCGCGCGGTCGCGCTCGGCGGCTTCGGCGATGTGATCGAGGCCCTCGCGCAGGTGGGGGGAGCGCGGCGCGATCTCCTCGCGCTTTGCCTGCACCTCCGGCGTCGCGTAGAGGAAGGTCTCCTCGCGGGCGCGTGAGGCGGCGACGTAGAGCTCTTGCTTGTCCATCGAGGGGTCGGCGCAGACGAAGGCGCGATCGACGGTCGCCCCCTGGGCGCAGTAGGTGGTCATCGCGTAGGCGTGTTCGATCGCCCGCGCGCCGTAAGGGTTGGTGCGCGCCAGATAGGCGGCGTCGAGCTCCACCTTCCGCGCCAGGT
>CAVVHQ010000030.1:0-33163 GCA_963748075.1 uncultured Solirubrobacterales bacterium
ACCTTCCTGCCGATGCACTGGGTCGGGATGGACGGCATGCCGCGCCGCGTCGCCGACTACGCCGCCCAGTTCGGCGACTGGAACCTGCTGATCAGCGTCTTCGCCTTCATCCTCGGCGCCGTGCAGCTCGTCTTCCTCTACAACATGGTCGTCAGCTGGCGCTTCGGGCCGCGCGCCGAAGCCAATCCCTGGCGGGCGAACTCGATCGAGTGGCAGGTCTCCTCGCCGCCGCCGATCTTCAACTTCGACGAGATCCCGCGGGTCGTCGGCGGGCCCTACGAGTTCGGCGTCCCCGGCGCCAGGCACGCGATCATGGCCGGCGAAGGCGCCGAGGTGCCGCAGCCAGAGCCGACCGTGGCGGGGACGCCATGACCGCGGAGGCCGGGGACAGCCGCCCGCTGCTGGTCTTCCTCAACGAGGTCGCCGGGGGGCGCAAGCTGCTTCAGGCGGTCGCCAAGCGGGCCGAGCGGGCCCCGTTCGTCGCCGTCGCGGCGCCGCAGAACCAGCCGACGGTCGGCCAGCTGATCGACTCGGGCGAGCTGCGCGAGGCGGCTCGCGCCCGGGTGGAGGTGACGATGTCGATCCTCTCCGAGTACGGGGTGGAGTCGGTCGGCGAGGTGATGGACCGCGATCCGGCGCTCGCCCTCGACGACGCGGTGCGCGCCCACGAGCCCGGCGAGGTGCTGCTCTCCTGCCTGTACGAGACCCGCTTCGGCCTCACCCGCAAGGACCTGGTCGAGTGGGCGCGGTCCCGCTTCGAGCCCGAGGTCGCGGTCACCCACATCCCGGTGCGGATCGAAGACGACTCGATCCGCTGGGACGTGACCCACACCCTGGTCGTCGCCACCCAGACGGTGGCCACCCCGGACCTGGTCAGGCGCCTGAAGGAACGGGCCGGCGAGCGCCCGCATCGCTACACGGTCGTCTGCCCACGAGCCGAGGGCGTCTCCGAGCAGCAGATCGTCCGCGATCTCGCCTCGACCCTGGCGGAGCTGTATCGGGCCGACATCGACGCGACCGGGCAGCCGATGAGCCCCGACCCGTTCCATGCCGTGCAGAACGCGATCGAGCACTACCGGATCGACGATGTGCTGATCTCCACCTTCGCCGGCGAGGGCTCGCGCTGGCTCGACGAGGACCTGGTCGGCCGCACCCGCGAGATCACCGACAAGCAGGTCGAGCACCTCGAGGTGGGCCGCCCGGCGGAGGCCATCGCCGCCGCCGTCGCCGAGGGGGAGGGGGAGGTGCACTGATGGAGAGCGCCACCGTCGCGCTCGGCCACGGCCACGAAGAGCACCACGGGCCGCCCGAGGCGAACCAGAGCTCCCGGATCGACCGGCAGACGCTCGGGATCCTGCTCTTCATCGTCTCCGAGGTGATGCTGTTCGGCGCCTTCTTCGCCGCCTACTTCTTCATCCGGGTGGTCGTGGACCCGCCGGCCTGGCCGCCGAGCCCCTACGAGCTGCCGGTCGCGGTGGCCGGCGTCAACACCGCGATTCTCGTCTCCTCGAGCTTCACGATCCACTACGCGCTGGAGTCGATCCGACGCGGCAACCGCGGCGGGCTGAAACTCGGCCTGGTGCTGACCTGGATGCTCGGCGCGACCTTCCTCTTCATCCAGATCAACGAGTTCGCGCACATCGGCTTCAGCGCCCGCGACCTCGCCTTCGGCTCGATCTTCTACGGCCTCACCGGCCTGCACGGCGCTCACGTCTTCGTCGGGCTGGCGCTGCTCAGCTTCGCCACGATCCGCGCCTTCCGCGGCCACTTCGGCCCCGAGGCGAAGAGCCACCTCGGCGTCGAGGTGCCGGGCATCTACTGGCACTTCGTCGACATAATGTGGCTGATCGTCTACACGACGGTCTACATCCTCTAGAACCGCTCTGGCAAGCCGACTCCGCGAAGCCACCCTCAGCGGTGCGCCAGTCAGGCAGATCCACGACATCACATCACGAGCGCTTCGGGTTCTTGAAGCCCCTCAATAGCTCGCTGCTGTACGGGATCTGAAGGTGAGCTTGGAGCATCCCCGGCGACTGCATCCGGTTCGCGCCGACTAAGGGCCTATCCCGTTAAGGGGCACGCCCCTAACGGGATAGGCCCTAACAGGCCGACGAGGCCGAGCGCCGCCGCCGCGGTGAGGGTTGAGGCTCCCCGGCTGGGCCTGCTAGCCGCTCAATCGTCTATGGGCGATCTGGTAGACGGTTTCGGAATGGGAGTCCGGCGGGTGGTGGCGGACGCCGAAAGCCAGGTAGCGGAGCGCTATTTGACGGTCGACCACGTCAGGCCGGAAGACCATGCCGAAGCGTCCGGCTGGGGGCGGCAGGTAGACCTTGAAGCAACGCTCCAGGTCAGTCCCGTCTCGGGCTTCGGCCTCGCAGGGGCGCAGCTCATGACGGGCGACGCCGTGGCTCTCGTATTCTTTGCGTGCCTCCTCCGCTGCTTGCTGACCCGCCAAACTGGAGCGCGCGAGGTCAGCCTCCCACCACTCCTCATCGAATCGCGCCGGAAGGCGCAGCTCCTTGTCGGCCACGTTTTACCCCTCGCCGTCCGGGGGAAGCATGTGCGGGCCGTGCTCGGCGATGAAGTCTTTCCACTCTTCATCGGTCAACTCTCTGGCACCAGAGCGTTCACGCAGGGCCTGCAGGGAGGGTTCGGGCTCGCGGACGATCACGAACTCATCCTTGCCACGCTCCTCGGTGACGACGAAGTCGCCCTCAAGGCCACCGCTGACCTTGATATGAAGCTGCTGCTCCATGCCTGGATCATCGCAAAGCCTGCGACCGCCGTCGATCCAGGTCGGTTTCGTGCGCCGGTGAGACCGGAATCAACCGGAAGGAAAACCGTATGAGCAAGCCAAATCTGTCGACCCAAGCCGTCGCCGTACAATGTCGAGCATCGTCCGGCTGCACCCACTAGACGATCTGCGCGATCACTCGGATGGCGCGAGGCGGAGGTGGTTCCGGCGCGCGCCGAAGGCGACCGCGGCACTTGCGGTTGGAGCCGCCGTTGCGGCTGGTCCGGCGCTCGCGAGCCCGGGGGGCCGTGCTCCCTAACCGAGAATCGGAGGACCGGCAACCTGACGGCGAAGGCGTGCATATCCGCCGCCCGCGAGTCCCTCGGCTGCACCGTCATCGCGGCCGCCCATCGGCTGGCGGGGGCACGGGACTCGACGGCGCCCGCGGCGCCGTGCTGAGCCGGAACGGCCGCAGGCTCTACGTCGCGGCGAGCGCGGATGCCTCGCTTGCCGTGTTCAAGCGAGATCTCGCAAGCGGGGCCCTGTCCTACCTCGGCTGCATGACCGCGAACGCGAAGCTCGGGCCGCAGGGAAACGGCGCCTGCTCGAAGGTCCTGCGAACCGGCAGCCGGCGGGGCTACGGCTGCGGCCCTTACAAGGTCAGCCAGCTCCTCCTCAGTCCCGACGGGCGCTGGCCCTATGGGCTCGACGTGGGCGATGACGCGGTGAGCCGCTTCCGCATTCGCTAGCCCCCAGATGGGGATCTCCGAGCAAGCGGTCTTTCGCTGGGTCGTGATCGTCGGGATCGCGGCCGCGTCGGTGATCGGCCTGACGTTGCTGACTGAGCCGCTGGTCGGGGCGCTGTGGGGCCTGGTTCTCGTCATTGTCGGAGCGCTGCACGGCTACCGGTGGCTGAATCGGCACAGATGAGTCGCTGGGTTCTTACGAAGTGTGCGCCATTTGTGCAACGCGTTGTCTTAGGATTTTGGCAACATGGAAGCTGTGAGGGCGAAGTGGACCGATGAGACGCCCTGTGTCAACCCCCCGCCGTTTCGAGGCGTCGCAAATTGCCGTGAAGGGCCGGGTCGTAGGGCGCCCGGTCCTGCCAGCAGCGCCACAGCACCCGCGCCCAGGCCCGCCCCAGTGTGCGCAGGGCATGCGGGTGGTCCTGGCCGCGGGCGATGGCGTCGGCGTAGACCTTGCGCGCCCACGGGTGCCAGTGACGGGTGGAGTCGGCGAGGACGGCCCACGAGTCGCGCAGCCGCTTGTCGCAGGCGCGCCGGAAGGCCGCGACCCGGTGCTTGCCGGACTCCACGGCGACCGGGCTCGTCCCGGCGTCGGCGGCGAGCGCCCCCTCCGTGGGGTAGCGCTCGCGAGCATCGCCCAGCTCGGCGATCAGGGTCGCTGGGCAGATCGTGGTGCTCGGGTCACGGAACAGCGGCCGGAAGATCTCGGCGTCGGGGTGGGCGGCGAGCGCCGCGCGAATCTGCGAGGTGAGCTCACGGATCTGGGCGACGATCGGCTCAAGCGCCGCGACGAGCCCCAGCACCGCGGCGCGGCGGGCCTCGGCCTCAGCCTCGCCGGCGCGGCCGGCGGGCGCGGAGCGCATCCGCTCCAGCAGCTCCTCGGGCGTCTTGCCACCCGAGTAACCCTGACGCGCCAGCCACGACCCGAGGCGCTTGGGGCCGAGCCCCTTGGCGTCGGCCGGGCCCGGGCAGCGGCGCAGGAAGGCGAGCGAGATCGGCGAGTCGATGTCGCGGAAGATCAGCGCTCCGGGCCAGAACGCCTGCAGCTGGGCGCGCAGCTGGTTGGCGACCTCGACGCGGGTCTGCACCAGATCCTCGCGAGTTCGCGTCAGCGCCCGCAGCGCCTTGGTCGCGTCCGTGTCAGGGCGGATCGCCCGCAGCCGGTGGGCATCGGTGCGCGCCAGCTCGGCGAGCACGAAGGCGTCGAAGCGGTCCGACTTCCCCCGCGCGACCGAGTAGCGATCGCGCGCCGCCTTGGCCTGGTTGGGGTGGACGGCGATCACCGTGATCCCGGCCTCGAGCAGGCGGTCGACCAGGATCCCGTCGGGGCGCTCGATCGCGGCCCGCTCGATACCCAGCCCGACCAGCTCTCGGCACAGCGCCGCGATCCCCGCCTCATCGTGAGCCACGAGCCGCTCGCACAGCCGCATGCCGGCCTCGTCGACCACGCAGAGCGCGTGCTCCTCCGAGGCCCAGTCGATCCCTGCGAACTTCTCCATCTCTCCTCCTCGTTCGGGTACCTTCGGGTGAGAGCAGACCGAGAGGTGCCCGTGCGCATGCTCACTGGCCGGCGTTCTACGACGCCACGCCCTGTTGGCGCTTTGGGTGCCTCGCACCGCCGGGAGGCGCTGGTCTCATCGTGGCCCTCTACGGGGCTAGCGGCGGAGGCGCTCTCCCGGCGGCGGTCGGCTCTATGCGTTCCCCCGGGATCTTCGACGGCCTCCCTTCGGTCGGCCTTTCAATCTCAGAAGAACAAGGGGGAGGATGCCCAGTGAGCGGCTCGATGACCTCAACCACAAGGTCGATGAGCTTGGGCGTCGCATGGACGGGGGGTTCAAGGAGGTGAGCGCTCGTCTGGATGCGGTGCAACGGACGATGGTTCACCTGGCTGGTGTGATCATCGCGGCGTTCGCCGCCCTGCTGGCGACCCAGCTCGGCCTGATCCTGACTCAGATTTGAGTCAGGGCCGGCTCCCGCTGCTGTCCGTCGGGGCCAGCCGGCTGCGCCGCGGCCGCCTCGGGCAGCTCGAGGCGGCCGGCGGTGGCCACCGTCCACAGCGTCGCCAGCCAGGTCGTCGTCGCCAGGGCAACGTGGACCCAGACCAGCTCGCCGGGCAGCTCCAGCCACCACTGGACGCCGCCCACGACCCCCTGGAGGGCGAGCAGGCCGAGTACCGCCGTCAGCGGGCGGAGGGCCCGGCGGTCGCCCCCGGGGCGGCGCAGGAGCAGCCAGACGGCGAGCGCGGCGAAGCCGAAGAGAGCCGCGATCGTGGCATGACGCTGCACGACCCATTCCAGCGTGGCGGCGCCCTTGAAGGTGAAGCGGTGGACGAGCTGGCCGGCGTGGGCGCCGGCGTGAGGGCCGGCGGCGGTGGAGATCGTCCCGACGAGGATCGTCAGCTGGCCGAAGGGGATCAGGGCGCGCACCGCCCAGACGCCGAGCCGGTCGGAGGAGCGGCGGCGCTCCCACGGCTCGTAGCGCGAGCACCAGGCCAGCGCGAAGGCGGCGTCGAGGAGCAGCATCGAGACGATGAAGTGGCTCATCACCAGGCCCGGGGCGAGATCGAACTTGACGACCAGGGCGCCGAGGATCGCCTGGCAGAGGACCCCGACCGGCAGCAGGGCGCCGAACAGGGCGAGGTGCCAGCGGAAGGGCCGGCGAAACCAGGCGAGCACGCTGGCGGCGATCACCGCGATCCCGACGAAGCCGGTGAAGACGCGATTGCCGTACTCGATCACCGCGTGGGCGTCGAGCGGCGGCACAGTTCCCCCGTAGCACTTCGGCCAGTCCGGGCAGCCGAGTCCGGAGCCGGTGAGGCGGACGCCGGCGCCGGTGAGCACGATCAGCGCCAGAGCCGCGAGCGCGACCAGGGCGACCTGCGCGTAGCGCCGCGGGGAGATGCCGAGGCGGTCTTTGAGGCGAGCGCCCATCGTCCCCCCGATGATGCCAGCGGCCGGGCTCAGGCCGCTGCTCTCAGCCGCCCGCGCCCGCGCCGCCCTTGCCGCCGCCGGCCTGCGTGCTTTCGATCAGGAACTGGACGAGGTCTTCGAGTTCTTTCGGGGTCAGCGCTTCGCCGTAGTTCTGCGGCATCACGTTGGCCGGGAAGCCCTTGGTGATCGTCGCGTTCGGATCGACGATCGATTTTTCGACCGTCGCCGCGCTCTGGCCCGGCAGCACTTCGTCGAGGTTCGGTCCGGTGACGCCGCCCGAGCGGGCGGCGGCCAGCGTGTGGCAGCCGCCGCAGCCGTTGTTGGCGAACACCTGGGCGCCGGGGCCGCCCGGCGCCTTCGGCGGCGCCGCGCCGGGCACGCCGGCGTACTTGCCGACGTAGGCTGCGACGTCGTCGAGGTCCTGCCCGCTGACGATGTCGGCCGGCATCGAGACGTTGGGGTCGCCGTTGCTGGGGCGCGGGTACTCGACCTGGGCCTTGACGATCCCTTCGAACGTCGAGTCGGTCTCCCCGGCGGCGCGGGACGCGGCGAAGGCGTCGTCGAGGTTCGGTCCGATCTGGGCGGTCGTGCCCGCCTGGGCCATTGCGTGGCAGACGCCGCACTTCTGCACGAAGAGGGTGCGGCCGCGCTGCAGGTCGGCGGTGGTGGTGCCGCAGCCGGAGGCGGCCACGGCGATCGCCGCGAGGGCGACCAGCACGGGCAGGAGGCGGAGTGGGTTGTGTCGTTGCGGCATCTGATTCGGCGCGAAGCGCGCCGGGAGTCTATATGTCGGGCCGCCCCCGAAAGCGGCTTGCGCAACCGGGATCGTCGGTTAGGCTTGAGACGATTCTCACGAACCCGCGAGCGCGAAGGAGGGGACACGGATGCAGGTACGGGATGGGATGTCGGAGGTGGTCCTGACCGTCGGTCCCGCGCACACGCTTCGCGATGCGGCCCGGATGATGGTCGAGCGGGGGACCGGCGCGGCGCTGGTCGCCAGCGACGAGCAGCCGCGCATCGTCACCGAGCGCGACATCCTCACGTCCCTGGGGCGCGGTGAGGATCCGGACGTCGAGTGCGTCCGCGACCACATGAGAGAGGGCGTCGTCGCCGCCTCGCCCGACTGGAGCCTGGAGCGCGCCGCCTCGGAGATGTCGACCCGCGGCATCCGTCACCTGGTCGTCTTCGAGGGCGGAGACGTCACCGGGGTCCTCTCGATCCGCGACATCGTGCGGGTTTGGACCAGCGATGGCGCTACGTCCGGCATGACTCCAGACTGACGGGCTGAGACCAAGCAGGTCGGGGGACCGAGGACTCCGAGATGCGCCGGTATCAGTCCGTCAGAGGTGGTGAAATGGTTTCCACTGGGAGCACGGCGCCGCGGACCTTCTGCCTGCGGGGCCGGCGGAAGTAGTCGCGGGCGGCGCTGCGGACCATGCTGCGCAGAGCGAAGAGCAGGACGATGCCGCCGATGATCGAGTAGATCCAGCCGCGGACCATGAACCCCTCGGCGAAGATGCCGCAGACGGTGAGCGCCGCGGCGAAGGCGAAGATCGCGGGCGCCCAGGAGGGGCGCGACGCGTAAACCAGCTCGCCCGGCTCGGGGATCTCGCGCTCCGCGCTCATGAGGCGATGTAGAGCATCGCGGCCACGAAGCAGAGGGCGAAGACGCCCGCGGCGATGCCGCCGGTCACCAGACCGGCCGTCAGCTCGCGTCTCGCGGTCTCGCGGTCCATCGCCGGGGGTTTTACTAGAAGAGCCGGTCGAGCGGCATCGCGAGGAAGAGAAGCGCCAGGTAGGCGAGCGAGAAGAGGTACGTGCGCAGCGCCCAGCGACGGTCGGCGCTGCGCAGCAGCCGCGCCGCGCAGTAGATGAAGGCGGCGCCGAGGGCCATCGAGACGACCAGGTACCCGACTCCGAAGCCGCCCGCGCAGAACGGCAGCTGGGTCACCGCGTAGAGCAGGATCGTGTAGAGGAGGATCAGCCGGCGGGTCTCCGCCTCCCCCCGCGCGACCGGCATCATCGGCACGCCGGCCCGGGCGTAGTCGTCCTTCATCAGCAGCGAGAGCGCCCAGAAATGCGGCGGGGTCCAGAAGAAGACGATCGCGAACAGGTAGAAGGCGGTGCCGCTGAGACCGCCGGTGACGGCCGCCCAGGCGACCAGAGGCGGCACTGCGCCGGCGGCGCCGCCGATCACGATGTTCTGCGGCGTCGAGCGCTTCAGCCAGAGCGTGTAGACGAAGACGTAGCCGAGCAGGCCGGACAGCGAGAGGGCCGCGGCGAGCGGGTTGACGACAAGCGTCAGCAGCAGGAAGGAGCAGAGCCCCAGCAGCGCGCCGAAGCGGATCGCCGCCGTCGGCGAGACGCGACCGCCCGCCACCGGGCGTTCGGCGGTGCGGGCCATGGTGCGGTCGATGTCGCGGTCCAGCGCGTGGTTGACCGCCCCGGCGCCGCCGGCCGAGAGGGCGCCGCCCAGGCAGGTGACGAGAACCAGGCCGGGCGAGGGGTCCCCCGCCACGTACATCGTCGTCGCCGTGGTGAAGAGCAGCAACGACTGCACCTTCGGCTTGGTCAGCGTGAGGTAGTCGCGCAGGACCGAGACTGCCGCAGAGCGCTGCGAGACCGCCGCGGTCGCTTCCATCGTCGCCACCGGCTCAGGCTACCGGCTGGGACTCGCGCGATCGGTCCTCCGCCCGCGCGGTGCGGTGGCCGATCGCCTCGCGGATGTCGTGCAGCGGCCGGGCGCTGCGCACGTCGGGGAGCAGGTCGAAGTTGTGCGGCTCGGGCGGCGAGAGCGCGAACCACTCGAGCGAGTCGCCGCCCCAGGGGTCGTGGCCGGCCTCGGCGCCGCCCTCGCGGCTGAGGATCGCGTTGACCAGCGTCATCAGGATCCCAACGGCGAGCAGGAAGGCGCCGATCGAGGAGATCAGGTTGTAGGTGCCGACGCCTTCCCCGGCGAAGTACTTGTAGGCGTCGATCACCTCTCCTTCGACCCCGCCGGCGAGGAACAGCGGCACGAAGGCGACCAGCGTGCCGAGGGCCATCGTCCAGAAGGAGATCCGCGCCAGGCTCTCGCCCATCGTCCGCCCGGTCATCTTCGGGAACCACCAGTGCAGCGCCGCGAAGCCGCCGAAGACGCTTCCGCCGACCAGGGCGAAGTGGGTGGCCGCGGTGGCGTCGACGGTGTGATTCAGCTGCCAGGCGGCGGCGACCATCGAGTGCTCGATCTCGGCGGCGAGGCCGATCGAGATCGAGACGATCGCGCCGGCCGCGAACAGCAGCGGCGCCCGCATCCGCAGCGTGCCGCCGACCAGGGTCGCGATCAGGTTGAAGAAGACGAGCCCGAAGGGCACGATCAGGGCCAGCGCCATCGTCATCGCGAAGTACATCCAGCCGATCCCGATCGGCGCGGTCAGCATGTTCTGCATCCAGGCGAGCGTGCCGAGCACCGCGATCGCCGCCAGCGAGCCGATCACGGCGCCCCGGTTGAAGAGCGGCCTGCGGGCCATCGCCGGGACGATCTCGGCGATCGCCGCCAGGGCGAAGATCAGGATCAGCACGTAGGCGCCGCTGAAGAAGATCCAGCTCAGGTGCTCCCAGAGGAGCGGCGAGCCTCCCGCGTCGCCGGCGAAGAAGATGCCGCCGAAGTTGCGGTCGACCAGCAGCATCGTGATCGCGGCCAGCATCACCGGCCCGATCACGACCAGCAGCCAGGAGCAGATCGCCGCCGCCCAGGAGAACACCGGCAGCCGCCGCCAGGCCATCCCGGGGGCGCGCAGCGTGTGCAGGGTCGCCACCAGGTCGATCGCGATCAGCACGAAGCCGAGCGTCGCCAGGCCGGTCGCCGCGGACCAGGCGTCGACCCCGTTGTTGGGCAGGAAGGCGATCCCGGAGAGCGGCGGCAGCGGGTTGACGCCGGCCTCGGACGGCGTGTAGAGGAAGCCGGTGTAGAGGACCGTGGCGCCGGCCAGGTAGAGCCACATCCCGAGCTGGCCGAGGCGCGGCAGGGCGGTGCCGCGGGCGCCGATCTGCAGCGGCGCCACGTAGTAGAGGAGACCGAGCGCGAGCGGGATCGCGAAGAGGAAGATCGCCGTCGCCCCGTAGAGCGAGAGCATCCGGTTGAAAGTGACCGGGGCGAGGAAGGTGTTCTCCGGGATCGCCAGCTGCAGCCGCATCAGCAGCAGCTCCACCAGCGCCATGAAGAGGAAGCCCAGCGCGGCGACGACCATCACCCGGCCGACGTCCTTGTGGTCGGCGCTGGTCGCGATCTGCACCCAGCGGGGCCGGCGCGCCGGGAAGCCCTCGACGACCAGCTCGGGACGCCTGCTTGCTGCGCTCACGGCTCTTCTCCCCTTTCGATCAGGCCGACGACGCGGTCCTGGGCCGTTTGGATCTCGCTCTTGCGCTGCTCGACGAAGGCTTCGTAGCGCTGCGGGGAGACGACTTCGACCTCGGTCCGCATCGCCGCGTAGGCCTGGCCGGAGAGGGTCGCCGCCCGGCCGAAGTAGCCGCCTTCCTCGTCGGCGCGGAAGAAGAGATGGTTGGTCTTGCCCGGCACCGCGTCGGCCTTGCCGGCCAGGTCGGGGACGTCCCAGGTGTGGATGACGTCGGTGGTGACGAGGTTGAGCTCGACCGCCGTGTCGACCGGGACGACCAGCTTGTAGTAGGAGAAGGCTGCGTTCGGGTAGTCGTAGCGCCACAGCCACTGCTGGCCGGTGACGGCGATCTGCAGCGGCTCGGAATCGGCGACCTGGAGGCCGGAAGCGCCGGTCGCCGGCGCCTCGCGCGCGCGGTCGGTGAAGACGATGCTGAGGACGAGGGTCGCGGCGGCGAAGACGGTCAGCGTCGCCCCGACCCGGAGCTGGATGCGGCGCCCGCCGGTGAGCGGTCGCGGCTCGGCGCCGCGCTCGGCACGGTGGCGCCGCAGGGCGTAGAGCAGGCCGCCGACGATCGCGACCGCGAGGATCGTCGCGGCGACGAAGCCGATCCACACAAGGGTCTCGATCTGGTCGGTGCCAGGGGAGTGCGGGTCCAAAGCGCGGCCATTCTAATCACGCAAGGGGGCGCCCCGCGGCGCGCGCGTAGGTTCGCCGGCCGGCGACCTGCTCCTATACTCGCCGGCCTGATGAGATGGACCGCAGGCCCATCGCCGACGCTGCGCAAGGCGGTGCGCGCCGGGGCGGCGGCGGCGATCGGCGCCGCGATCGCGGCGCCGCTGCTGCGCCGCCGGGCCGGCCTGCCGGCGCCGGTGACAGTCGCCGCCTGCGCGGCGGGGCCGCTGGGGCTCGCCGTGCTGCACCCTCGCTCCCGCAAGCGCGACGTCGTGATGTACGCCCTGCAGATGTGGGGCTTCACGATGATCCACGAGCTTCCCTACGACGACCCGGAGCGCCTCCGCGCCCGTCTCCGCGTCCGCTACCCGATCGTCCTCGACCGGGCGATCGGTCTCGGCCGGCTGCCCAACGTGCGGTTGCAGCGCGGCCTCGCCCGGCTCTCGCGGGTCGGGACGTTGAACCGCTTCCTCACCTGGGCGCACTGGCTCTGGTTCCTCGAGCCCTACGTCGCCCTGTCTTACATCCTGCTGCGCCACCCGGAGCGCTTCCCGCGCGCCGCCCGCCGCCTCGCGGCCGTCTTCGACATCGGCTGCGGCGTCTACTTCGCCGCCCCCACGGCGCCGCCCTGGTGGGCCTCCGAGCAGGGTCGGACCGGCGAAGAGGTGCGCCGGATCATGGTCGAGGTCGGCGAGGAAACCTGGAAATCGGCCTGGCCGGCGATGTACGGGGCGCTGGGCGGCAACCCGTGGGCGGCGATGCCCTCGCTGCACTTCGCCACCTCGGTGACCGCGGCGATCTCCCTGACCGAGACAGGCCGCACGGCGGGCGCCGTCGGCTGGGCCTACGCGCTCACCCTCGGCTTCGCCCTGGTCTACCTGGGCGAGCACTACGTAACCGACCTCGCGGCGGGCGTTGGGCTGGTCGCGGCGGTGCGGCACGGCGAGCCGCTCGCCGAACCGCTGGTCCTTGGCGTCAATCGGCGTCTGCAACGCCTGGAGCGCCTTGCCGGCGGATAGATGAACTAGCTTCCCGAGGGTGTCTCCCGAGCGCTCGCCGAACGGCAACGGCGCATTCGAACTGCCGGCGTTCACGCCACGACGGATGGTCCAGACCGTGCTGGTCGTCCTCGCCCTGCTGGTCGGGATCTACTTCCTCTTCCCGAAGCTGGTCGGGCTGGGCGACGCGCTGAGCAGGCTCGACGAGGCGGACGGCCTCTGGATCGGCATCGCGATCGGCTTCAACGTGGTGGCGATCGCCACCTACGTCGCGCTGTTCAAGGCGGTGGTCGGCGGCGACGTGCTGCGGCTCACCTGGACCGAGACCTACGAGATCAACATGGCGGGGGTGGCGGCCACCCTGCTCTTCTCGGCGGCCGGGGCGGGGGGCATCGCGCTCACCTACTGGGCGCTGCGCAAAGCCGGGATGAGGCGACGCGACGCGGCGCGGCGGATGGTCGCCTTCCTCGCCCTGCACTACGTCTTCTACCCGCTGGCCCTGATCCTCTTCGGTGTGCTGCTGCGAACCGGTGTGCTGCCCGGCAAGCATTCGGTCGAGCTGACCGTCGTCCCCGCGGCGGTGGCCGGACTGGTGCTGGTCGTCGGCCTGCTGGTGGCGCTGGTCCCGGCGGACCTGGGCCGGCGGGCGGCGGGGCGGGCGCGCGGCGAGCGGGCGCAGGCGATCGCCGCCGGCATCGCCAAGGTGCCCGCCACGGTCGGCGAAGGCCTCCGCTTCACGCTTGGCCTCTTCGCCAGCCCCTCGCGCGGCGGCCTGGCGGTGATCGGCGCCGCCGGCTTCTGGGCGGCGAACATCGGCATCCTCTGGGCCTCCTTCCAGGCCTTCGGGGTGGAAGTGCCGTTGGCCGTCGTCGTCCAGGGCTTCTTCCTCGGCATGGTCGCCAACCTGTTCCCGCTGTCCCCGGCCGGGGTGGGGGCGGTCGACGCCGGGATGATCGGCGCCTTCGTCCTCTTCGGCGTCCCCGAGGAGACGGTCTTCCCAGCGATCCTGATCTACCGCCTGGTCGCCTTCTGGCTGCCGATCCCGCCCGGGATCGTCGCCTTCTTCCAGCTCCGCGCCCGGGTGACACTGTGGGAAGAGCAGGGCCTGCCGATCGATCGCAAGCGGGCCGACGACAGCTCGCTGGAGCCCGCCGCAAACTGAGCCGGGACGCCCGTCTGTTCGATGCCATATCGGGCATCGAACAGTCGGCGCGGCTTGCCGGAGGCGTTACTATAAAAAGTGAAGTATTAGACTTCCGGCGGCGGAGGCAGCGATGGCAGAGAAGAGACAAGTCGAGAACGTGATCGTGGTCGGCGGCGGTCCGGCCGGTTACACGGCGGCGCTGTACACGGCGCGCGCCAACCTCGAGCCGCTCGTTTTCGAGGGCTTCCAATGGGGTGGCCAGCTGCAGAACACGACCGACGTCGAGAACTACCCCGGCTACCCCGAGGGGGTCATGGGGCCGGAGATGATGAGCCAGTTCCGCGCCCAGGCGGAGCACTTCGGGACCCGCTTCGTCACCGACGACGTCGATCGGGTCGAGCTGAGCGACGGCGGCGTGCAGAGGGTCTTCCTCGGCGAGGAGGAGCACCGGGCGAAGACCGTGATCCTGGCGACGGGGGCCGAGCCGCGCCGGCTCGGCGTCCCCGGCGAGCTGGAGCTGAGCGGCTGCGGCGTCTCCACCTGCGGCGTCTGCGACGGCGCCTTCTTCAAAGAGAAAAAGGTGATCGTGATCGGCGGCGGCGACTCGGCGATGGAGGACGCGATCTTCGTCTCCAAGTACGCCAGCGAGCTGACGATCGTCAATCGCCGTGCCGAGTTCCGCGCCTCGCAGATCATGCAGGAGCGCGCCGCGGAGCGCCCCAACATCGACTTCAAGACGCCGTTCGTCGCCGAGGAGTTCGTCGGCGGCGAGGGCGGCAACCTCGACCACGTGCGGCTGCGCAACGCCGAGACCGGCGAGACGGAGGACTTCCAGACCGAGGGCGCCTTCGTCGCGATCGGCCACATCCCCAAATCGGAGGTCGTCGCCGGCCTCCTCGACACCGACGAGGACGGCTACATCCTCACCGACGCGGGCTCGACCAGGACCAGCCTCAGCGGCGTCTTCGCGGTCGGCGACGTCGTCGACCGCACCTACCGGCAGGCGGTCACCGCGGCCGGCACCGGCTGCATGGGAGCCCTCGACGCCGAGTGGTACCTGCGCGACACCCCGCCGATGGCCGAGGCCCACTGGATGCCCGGCGGCGAGCCGACCGAGATCGCCCCGACGCCGGGCTCCTAGCGCAGAGCGCCGGCGTCTGCCGGCGGCGCGAGGCGCAAGGCGCCGGGGCTTGCGGGCGACGCTACCCCGGGAACGCTTCGGGCTGCCGCGCACCCGGCGCGTAGGCGGACTCGGGCTCGAGCATCTCGCGGATCTGCTCGCGCAGCTCCGGCGTGTCCTCGTGCCCGTGCACGGATGCGGCGTGCTCGGCGGCGGCGGTCACCACCTCGTCCTGCTCGCCGACGATCGTCAGCGAGCAGTCGCTCTCGCTCTCGAAGCGGCGGCAGTCGGCCATCACTCGGTCCATCTTGAACCTCCAGTCTGTAGGCGCGGGAAGGGAACCCGCGGACCCGTCCGGTTTACACCCAGGCGGCGTCCGCGTCAAGCGCCGCTGAGGAGGTCCTAGACGGATACGACGCGGAGGGCCGGGTGTGCGCCCGCGATCTTCGTGTAGTCGCTGTCCTGGGTGACGACGGGGAGGCCGTGCTCGACCGCGGTGGCGGCGATCAGGGAGTCGGTGAGGCGGATGGCCCGATGGATCCCTGCCGACTTGCAGTCGGCGACGAGGCGCGCCCAGCTGACCATCACGGCCTCGCTGATCGGGATCGTGTCGGCGGCTCGCGCCAGGGCGAGCGTGTCGGCACGGCGGGCGCGAGTCGAGTCGTCCTCGGCATTGAGGACGCCCAGTTGCAGCTCGCCGATCGAGACGACCGATACCGCCACGCGCTCAGGCAGCTCGCCGAGTGGCCGGCCATCCTCCTTTGCGACGAAGACCGACGTGTCGAGCAGGCCGGCGTCCGGCTTGTTCAAAGCTCGTCCAGGGTCTGACCCGCGAGGTGGTCCAGCTCGGCCCGCAGGGCGGGATCCGCCGCCCGGTCGCGCAGCTGCTCACGAAGCCGCGATCCCGAGAGCCAGCGAGAGCGCTGCCCGTGGGGCACGATGTCCGCGGTCGGCTCCCCGTTGACGGTCAACGTAACGCGCTCACCCGCCTTCACTGCGTCGATGACGCGCGACGTTCTGTTGCGTAGGTCCCGAACTCCGATCTCCATGTGCGACAGCGTAGCATGGGACCAAGCGGCCGTGGTAGCGGTCCCAGCCGAGCAGCGGCGGCCGGAGACGCGAGCGTCAGTCCGCTGCCAGAGCGAACGGGTTGCCCTCCGAGTCGCGGCAGATCGTCCAGCGCTCGCCGGGATGGACTATCGAGCCGCCGAACTCGCGGACGCGCTCGGTCGCCGCCGCCATGTCGGCGACCGTGAAGTAGGGGAGAGAGGCGGTGTCGCCCGGCCCCTGCCCCCGCTGGTGAACGCCAAGGCGGAGGCCGTCCGCCTGCGATTCCCAGCCTGCCCCGGCGTCGGTGGGGCGTGGCGCCAGGTCCGCCCCCAGCACCTCGTGCCAGAAGCGGCGGGCGCGATCGGCGTCGTCGGCGGGGAACTCGACAAGAGGAGTGGGCACCGCCCCATTATCCGCCGCCGCGACGCCCGCTGCGAACTAGAAGCGCGTGATCATCAGACCGATCACGGCCGCCATCAGGCCCAGGTTGGCCGCAAGCAGGCCGCCCCCGACCTGGATCATCGTGCGCTGGATCGCGCCGACGTCGGTGCGCAGCGCATGGATGTTGCGGTCGACGCGGTCGAAACCGGCGCGCATCTCGCCTTCGACGCGAGCGAAGCGCTGATCCATCTCGCCTTCGACCCGGTCGAAGCGCTCGTCCATCCGGCGGGATAGATCGTCGAGACGGTCGTCTGTCCAGCTCTGCCTCATCGCCTCCATGCCTCCAGCATAGGGAGCTAAGTGTGACGCGTGGGACACGAAAGTGTAACTCTTTGACTTGTAGACGGATGTCTGAGCACGATGAGGCGCGCGCGGCCTCTCCCTCCGTGCTCTAAGGTCGAGGGACGGCTTCCACCTGCTCGCACATCGCCGAGATCGAGTACTTCGACCTGCCGGCCGAGATCGCGGGTTGCGAGGAGTGCCTCGCCCAAAGGATGTCGTGGGTACACCTGCGGATGTGCCAGAGCTGCGGCCACATCGGCTGCTGCGATCAGTCGCCCGGCAGGCACGCGACCGCGCACCATCGCGAGACCGGTCACCCGGTCGCCCGTTCCGCCGAGCGCGGCGAGGTGTGGAGCTGGTGCTACGTCGACGAGACGATCCTTCGCCTCAGCCGGGGCTGAGCCTCACTCCGGGGTTACGATCGCGAAGCGGGGGTCGGGCTCGTCGAGCAGGCCGAGCAGCTCGCCGAGCTTTACCGCCTCGCCTTCGATCCGCAGCCGGCCGCCCTCGAGCAGCTCGGCGAGGTCGGCCGTTTTCAACAGCAGCTCGTCGAGGGCCGCTCGCTCGATGACCAGGGTGGCTTCGGCCCGCTCGTGACGGCCGAGCCGGTGGCGCAAGACGCCGTGGCGGACCGTGATCGCGTGTGCCTCGTCGGGATCGGTGACGACCCAGTCGATCCGCAGCTCTGCCTCCCAGGCCCGCGGTCCGTCGAGCCGGATCGCCATCGCGTCGAGCAGCTGGGCGACCGAGAGGTTGGCGACGACGTCCGGGGGCGCCGCCGCGATCGGGGTGCCGCCGATCCCCTCGCGCAGCTCTTTCGCGCCCATCAGGAAGAAGTTGCGCCAGGTCGCGTTCTCGGCTCCGTAGCCGAGCTGCTCGAGCGCCTCGGCCTGCAGCTCGCGCGCCTCTCGGTTCTCCGGCTCGGCGAAGACGACGTGGTTGACCGCCTCGGCGACCCAGCGGTAGTCGCCCGCCTCGAAGGACCCGCGCGCCCGCTCCAGCACCGCCTCGGCGCCGCCCATGAACTCGACGTAGCGCCGCGCCCGCTCGACTGGCGGATGCTCCCAGAGGCGCGCCGGGTTGCCGTCGAACCAGCCCATGTAGCGCTGGTAGATCGCCTTCACGTTGTGGCTGACCGAGCCGTAGTACTCGCGACAGTGCCACTCGCGGGCGAGGTCGGGTGGCAGCTCGAGCTGCTCGGCGATCTCGGCGCCGGTGTGCCCCTTGTTGATCAGGCGCAGCGTCTGGTCGTGCAGGTAGGCGTAGAGGTCGCGCTGCTTCTCGAGCAGGTCGACGATTCGCTCCCGCCCCCAGCAGGGCCAGTGGTGACCGGCGAACAGGACCTCCGAACGGTCGCCGAACAGCTCGATCGCCTCGTCGAGGTGGCGCGCCCAGCGGCGCGGGTCGCGGACCAGCGCGCCGCGCGGGGTGAGGATGTTGTGCATCGAGCGGACCGCGTTGTCGGCGATGCAGAGAGCGTCGCGCTCGGGCAGGTGGAAGTTCATCTCGGCCGGCGCCTCGGTGCCCGGGGTGAGCTGGAAGGAGAACCGCACGCCGTCGACCACCTCCTGATCGCCGGTCTCCGCGATCTCCCGGGTCGGCGGGAGCAGCGTGATCGAGCCCAGCGAGGTCGTCTGCCCGAGCCCGGCGCCGAGCTGCCCGTCGGCGGCGCGCTCCAGCAGCGTCCCGAACATGTAGCCGGCGCGGCGGCCCATCGCGGTGCCGGCGAAGACGTTCTCGCTCACCGCGTGGTGGAGGAACCCGGCCGGGGCGAGGATCGGCACTCGCCGCTCCTCCGCCTCGCGCGGCGGTAGTACCCCCCGCGAGCCGCCGAAGTGGTCGACGTGGCTGTGGGTGAAGATCAGGCCGGTGACCGGCCGCTCGCCGCGGTGCTCGCGGTAGAGGCTCAGCGCCGCCGCTGCGGTCTCGGCGGAGATCAGCGGGTCGACGACGACGATTCCGTCGGCGCCCTCGATCACGTGCATGTTCGAGATGTCGAAGCCGCGCAGCTGGTAGACGCCCGGCGCCAGCTCGAAGAGCCCGGCGATCCGGTTCAGCCGGCCTAGCCGCCACAGCCCCGGGTGGGCGGTGTCGGGCGGCTCGTCGTCGAGGAACCCGTAGGGGCGGAGGTCCCAGGCCGGGCGCTGCCGCTTGCCCTCGACGACCGGCGGCTCGAAGCTGGCCACGAGCCCGCGGCGCGCCTCCTCGAAGTCGATCTCGGCATCCGGGGGCAGCGAATCGAGCGCCTCGCGGTTGCGCCTCGCGGTGTGCGCGGTCGCCGGCTTGCGGCCCGTGTTCACGCGTCTTCCTCCTCTGCCGCGGCGAGCAGCCGCGGCGCCGGGGCATAGACGTCGCCGAGCCGCCCGCGCAGCTCTTCGAGCAGGTTGACGGCGCGCCGCGCGCCGATCAGGCCGGTGAACTCGAGCGGGCCGAGCGGCCAGTTGAAGCCGTGCCACATCGCTGCGTTGATGTCGCCCGGCGTGCCGATCCGCTCTTCCAGCGTGAACGCGCCCTCGTTGGCGATCTGGGCGACCAGCCGCAGGAGGATCTCCGCCGCGGCGGGGTCGACCTCGCGCAGCTCCTCTGCGTTCAGGGTCGGCGCCCTCACGCCCAGCTCCGGGTCCTCCTCGCGGTAGGGCCCCTCGTCGTAGCGGTAGAAGCCCCAGCCGCTCTTGCGGCCCAGCCGGCCCGCGGCGACCATCCGCTCCTGGATCGGACTCGGCCGCCAGCGCTCCGGCCGGCCGCCCTGCTCGTAGAAGGAGCGGGCGACGTCGAGGTTGACGTCGAGGCCGATCAGATCGAGCAACTCGAACGGTCCCATCCGGAAGCCGCCACCGATCCGGCAGACGCGGTCGATCGTCTCCGCGTCGGTGACCTCGTCGGCGAGCATCCGCAGCGCCTCCAGCGAGAAGGGGCGGGCGAGGCGGTTGGCGAGGAAGCCGGGGCTGTCCTTGGCGCGGATCGGCACGCGGCCCATCCGCTCCGCGACCTCGTCCGTCGCCTCGAGCGCCGCCGGGGAGGAAAGCTCGGTGGCGACCACCTCGACCAGCTTCATCCGCGCCGGCGGGTTGAAGAAGTGCATGCCGACGACCCGCTCCGGATGGGCGACGTCGGCGCCGATGTCGGTCACCCGCAGCGAAGAGGTGTTGGTGGCGAGGATCGTGTCCGGCCGGCAGGTGGCGGCGAGCTGGGAGAAGATCCGCCGCTTCAGCGCCACGTCCTCGGAGGCCGCCTCGATCACCAGGTCGCAGGCGCCGAGGTCATCGACCGTTTGGGCCGGCCACAGCCGTTCGCTGGCCGCTTCGGCGTCCTCGGGCTCCCAGCGCTTGCCGCTTCCCTCGGCGAGCGCCTCGCCGACCGTCACCTGCGCCTCGACCAGCGCGTTCTCGTCGGGGTCGCAGATCAGGGTGGGGAACTCCCCGAGGCAGGCGATCAGAGCGATGCCCGTGCCCATCGTGCCGGCGCCGACGATGCCGATCCGCTCGACCGTCAACGCACGTGTTCCCGCATTGCCCTCACCGACCCTCGAACTTCGGCTCGCGCTTCTCGAGGAAGGCCTGCATCCCCTCGACCCGGTCCTCGGTCGCCATCGCCATCTCGTAGAGGCGTCGCTCGTTCTCGAGGCCGGCCGTGAGCGCCGTCTCCTCTGCTGCCAGCACCGCCTGCTTGGCGAGGCGGACGGCAATCGGCGGCCGCTCGGCGACGGTCCGCGCGAGCTCCATCGCCTCGTCCAGCCAGCGGCTCTTCTTCGCCACCTTGTTGACCAGGCCCATCTCCTGCGCCATCTCAGCGTCGAGCTGGCGACCGGTCAGCACGTACTCCATCGCCATCTGCTTGCCGATCGTCCGCGCCAGCCGCTGCGTGCCGCCGCCGCCGGGGATGATCCCCAGGGTGATCTCCGGCTGGCCGAAGCGGGCGGTCTCGGAGGCGACGATCAGGTCGCAGGCCAGCGCCAGCTCGCAACCGCCGCCCAGGGCGAAGCCAGAGACGGCGGCGACCAACGGCGTCTTCACCGCGGCGACGCGGCGCCAGAAGGAGGCGGCCGGGTGGCGCAGCGAATCGGCGAAGCTGCGTTCGCTCAGCGCCTTGATGTCGGCGCCGGCGGCGAAGACCTTTTCGGACCCGGCGATCACGATGCAGCGCACCTCGGGATCGGGATCGAGCCGCTCCAGCTCCGCCGCGATCTGCTCCATCGTCTCCGGCGAGAGGGCGTTGCGCGCCTCCGGCCGGTTCAGTCGCAGCAGGGCGACGTTGTGCCCGTCGAGCGTCGTCTCGACCAGCTCGGCCACCTGCCTACTCGGCCTCCAGCGGCATCATCGCGTTGATCCCGGTCGCGGCGCGGCCGATGATCAGCTTCTGGATCTGCGAGGTCCCCTCGTAGAGGGTGGTGACGCGGGCGTCGCGCAGGTAGCGCTCGACCGGGTAATCGTCGACGTAGCCGGCTCCGCCGTGGACCTGGATCGCGTAGTTGGCGCACTCGACCGCCGCCTCGGTCGCGTACAGCTTCGCCACCGAGGTCTCCATCGTGTTTGGCTTGTCTTCGTCCTTCAGCGCCCCGGCCCGGTAGACGAGCATCCGCGAGGCGTCGCGCTTGAGGATCATTTCGGCGATCATCTCCTGGACCAGTTGGAAGCGGGCGAGCGGCACGCCGAACTGCCGGCGCTTCTTCGCATAGGCGACCGAGGCGTCGACGCAGCCGTCGCAGATCCCCACGCAGCCGGCCGCGACGCTGTAGCGGCCGTCGTCGAGGGCGCTCATCGCCACCTTGAAGCCGTCGCCGACCTCGCCCAGCATCGCGTCCTCGCCGACCTCGACCTGGTCGAGCGACAGCTCCGCCGTGTCGGAGGCGCGCAGCCCGAGCTTGCCGTGGATCTCCTGAGTGGAGAAGCCCTCGCTGTCGGTCGGGACGAGGAAGCAGGCGAGACCGCGGTGCTTCTTGTCGGGATCGGTCTGGGCGAAGACCAGCGCCACCTCGGAGTAGTTGCCGAGCGAGATCCACATCTTCTGGCCGCTGATCGACCAGCCGGAGCCGGTCCTGGTCGCGCGGGTGCGCAGGTTGGCGGCGTCCGAGCCGGTGTCGGGCTCGGTCAGACCGAAGCAGCCGAGCGCCTCGCCCGAGCAGAGCCGCGGCAGCCAGCGCTGCTTCTGCTCCTCGTTGCCCCAGCGCTCGATCGAGCCGGCGACCAGCGAGGTCTGCACGGAGACGACGGTGCGCGCCGAGGAGTCGGCGCGGCCGACCTGCTCGACGATCAGCCCGTAGCCGAGGTAGTCGAGGCCGCGGCCGCCGTACTCCTCTGCGACCGGCGCCCCCAGGTAGCCGACCTCGCCCAGCTTGCTCGCCAGCTCGCGGTCGAAGCGGCCGGCCCGGTCGTTGTCGCGGACCCGCGGGACGATCTCGCGGTCGGCGAATTCGCGCGCCGCCTCGGAGATCAGGCGCTGCTCGTCGCTCAGCTGGAAGTCCATCTCACCGCCGCTTTCTCGTCGCGTCGTTCAAAGCTCGCGGCCCAGGGTCGCGGCGAAGGCCTCCTGCGCCTCGCGGGTGCGTGGGCCGGGCGCATCGGGCAGCTCGCGTCCGTCGATCGCGGCGACGGCCTGGATTTCGCGCGTGGTCGAGGCGAGGAACGCCTCGTGGGCGGCGCGCAGGTCGTCGACCGGCCAGGCTCCTTCTTCGACGTGCAGCGCCTTGACCAGCCGGTCGCGGGTGATCGACTCGAGCACGCCGACGTCGAGCGCCGGGGTGCGCAGCCCGCCCTCGGGCGAGACCCAGAAGACCGCTGCGGTGGGCGGCTCCAGCACGGTGCCGTCGGGCTGCACCAGCACCGCCTCCTCGGCGCCGCGGGCCTGGGCGAGGCGGGTTGCCTGCATGTTGGCGGCATAGGAGAGCGACTTGACGCCGTTGAGGATCACGCTCGGGCAGAAGGTGACGGTGGCGACGCGCAGCGTCTCGGCGTGGAAGGGCAGCGGCTCGGTCGCCGCGATCCGCCGGCCGGCGCGGGTGACGATCAGCCGCAGCTGGCCGTCGATCTCGCCGGCCTCGGCCAGCAGCGACGCGATCTCGCTCTCGAGGGCGGCGCGGTCGAACTCGAGCCGGATCGCCGCCGCGGAGCGCTCCAGCCGGTCGAGGTGGTCGGCCAGGGCGAATGGCCGGCCCTCGTAGACGCGGATCACCTCGAAGGCGCCGTCGCCCCGGTAGAGGCCGTCGTCGCGGAGCGGCACGGTCGCCTCGGCGGTGCGGGAGATCGCCCCGTCGACGCTGGCCAGCTCAATTGCGGTCGCGGCCGTCATCGCGGGCGAGGCTACCGGAAGCTTTGGGGGGGTATGGACCCCCAAATCCTTCCAGCAGCCGGCGTTGCGCTCCTCAGATCGCCTCGAAGACCGTCGCCAGGCCCTGGCCGACGCCGACGCAGAGGGTGGCGAGGCCATAGCGGCCGCCGCGGCGGCGCAGCTCGTGCAGCAGGGTGGTGACGAGGCGGGCGCCGGAGCAGCCGAGCGGGTGCCCGAGGGCGATCGCGCCGCCGTTGACGTTGAGTCGTTCCTCGTCGAGCCCCAGCTCGCCAGCGCAGGCCAGCACCTGCGAGGCGAAGGCCTCGTTCAGCTCGACCAGCTCGACCTCGTCGATGCCGAGGCCGGCAGCGGCAAGGGCGCGCGGCACGGCCAGGGCCGGGCCGATCCCCATATAGGCGGGGTCGACGCCGGCGACGCCGAAGGAGACGACCCGGGCCAACGGCTCGGCGCCCAGCGCCTCGACCCCTGCCTCCGAGGCCACCAGGGTGCAGGCGGCGCCGTCGTTGAGGGTCGAGGCGTTGCCGGCGGTGACCGTGCCGCCCTCGCGGAAGACGGGGCGCAGCCTGGACATCGCCTCCAGCGAGGCGTCGGGGCGCGGCCCCTCGTCGGCTTCGACGATCGCCGTCTCGCGGCCGCGGCGGGCCTCGATCGGGACGATCTCCTCGGCGAAGCGCCCGCTCTCCGTCGCCGCGACGGCGCGCCGGTGGCTGCGCAGCGCGTAGGCATCCTGCGCCTCGCGGCCGATCCCGTAGCGCTCGGCGACGTTCTCACCGGTCTCGCCCATCGACTCGGTCGAGACGCCCAGCTCGGCCATCCGCGGGTTGACCAGGCGCCAGCCGAGCGTCGTGTCGTGCAGCGTCGCATCGCCGCGGGGGAAGCCGCGCTCGGGCTTCGGCAGCACCCAGGGCGCGCGGCTCATCGACTCCACCCCGCCGGCCAGGTAGAAGTCGCCCTCGCCGAGCTTCACCGCGCGGGCCGCCGCGTTGACCGCCTCCAGCCCGGAGGCGCAGAGCCGGTTGACGGTGGCGCCGGGGACGCTCGGCGGCAGCCCGGCGAGCAGGGCGGCCATCCGCGCCACATCGCGGTTGTCCTCGCCCGCCTGGTTGGCGGCGCCGAAGTAGACGTCGGCGACCCGCTCCGGGTCGACGCCGGCGCGCTCGACCGTCGCACGGACCACATGGGCGGCGAGATCGTCGGGGCGCACGCCGGCGAGGGCGCCCCGGTAGGCGCCCATCGGCGTGCGCACTGCCTCTACTACGTAGGCCTCTACCACCCGCTGAACCGTATCCTGAGGTCGTGTGGTTCGTCCTCGGAACGCTCGCCATCCTGGCGCTGATCGTCGGCATCCTGCTGTTGGTCGGTCACTATTACCCGGGCAGCAGCGCCGACCTGGTCGACTGGCGGCCGACCCGCTCGCCGGAGGTCGAGGCGCAGAACGAGATCGACGACGTGCGGCAGATGCTCGAGGCGCAGAACGCGATGCGCCGCCGGCGCGGCGCGCCGGAGATCGACGAGGCGGCGCTGCGGGCCGAGGTCGAGGAGGAGGAGCTGGAACGGCTGCGCCGCGGCGATCCCTTCGACGCCGACTGAGGGGGGCCGGCCGATCGCACGGGCGCTGATCGTCGGCTGCGGATGCCGCGGGCGCTCGCTCGGTGCCCGGCTGCTGGCCGAGGGCTGGGCGGTGCGGGGGACGAGCCGTCGCGAGGACGGCCTCGCGGCGATCGAGGCGGCCGGGATCGAGCCGGCGCTCGCCGACCCCGCCCAGCCCGGCTCGGTCCTCGACCTGGTCGGCGACGTGGCGCTCGTCGTCTGGCTGCTCGGCTCGGCGCGAGGGGAGCCGGGGGAGGTCGCGGCGATCCACGGCGAGAAGCTCGAGCGGCTGCTCGAACGGCTGGTCGAGACGCCGATCCGGCGGTTCGTCTATGAGGCGGCGGGCAGCGCCGACCCGGCCGCGTTGGAGCGAGGTGCGTCGGCGGTGCGCGCCGCCGGGGAGCGCTGGCGGATCCCGGTCGCGATCCTCCAGTCCACCCTGGATTCGGCTTCGCCGACCGCCGAGCTGATATCGCTAAACTCGGATGGGAATTAGGGTAAATCGCAGACAGCGAGTAGCGAGAGGAGCGGTCCGATGACGTTGAAACTTGGCGACGAAGCACCCGATTTCGAGGCTGACACGACCGAGGGCCGAATCAAGTTCCACGACTGGATCGGCGACTCGTGGGCGGTGCTGTTCTCGCACCCGAAGGACTTCACGCCGGTCTGCACGACCGAGCTCGGCTACATGGCGAAGATCGAGCCCGACTTCGCGAGCCGCAACGTGAAGGTGATCGGGCTCTCGGTCGACCCGCTCGACCGCCACGAGCAGTGGGCGAGCGACATCGAGGAGACCCAGGGCACGGCGCCGAACTACCCGATCATCAGCGATGCCGACTTCCAGATCTCCAAGCTCTACGGAATGCTGCCGGCGGAGGTGTCCGGCGATCCCGGAGACCGCACCCCGGTCGACAACCAGACCGTCCGCAACGTCTTCGTCATCGGCCCCGACAAGAAGGTCAAACTCATCCTCGTCTATCCGATGACGACCGGGCGCAACTTCGACGAGGTGCTGCGGGTGATCGACTCCCTGCAGCTCACCGCCCAGCACAAAGTCGCGACCCCGGCCCAGTGGCAGCAGGGCGACGACGTGATCATCGGCGGCTCGGTCTCCAACGACGAAGCGAAGGAAACCTACCCGGACGGCTGGCAGGAACCGCGCCCCTACATCCGCATCGTTCCCCAGCCCAAGTAGGCCCGCTCGGACTTGCTAGTCGAGGCGGTCGAGCAGGTCGGCGAGGATTCGCGCGGTTGCACCCCAGATCAGGTGGCCTTCCACCTCGTAGGTCGGGGTGTGCAGGGGGATGCCGCGGCGGATCAGGCGGCGCATCGCGTAGCCCTCGCGCAGCAGGTCGAGCGAGAAGGCGAGAACGGTCTCGACCTCGGCCGGGTTGGGCCGCAGGCCGAGCCCGGCGGGGTGGGGGATGCGGCCGACAAAGGGGTGGATCCGGTAGCCGGTGACGAAGGTGCCGGTGGCCGGCAGCTCCTCGCCGATCTCGACCACGGCCGGGTCGAGCCCGATCTCCTCCTCGGCCTCGCGCAGCGCCGCGGCGGCGAGGTCGGCGTCGTCCTCGTCCCTGCGCCCGCCGGGAAAGGAGATCTCGCCCGCGTGGCGCCGCAGGTCCGCCCGCCGCTCGGTGAAGACCAGACCGGGCTCGTCGGGCCAGCCGTAAAGCGGCAGCAGGACCGCCGCGTCAATCTCCCGCTTCATCTTGTCTGAGACGGCGAAAACTAAGCCTGGCTAGGACGCAGGGAGGTCGGCAAGGGGAGCGCACAATAGTGCGTGACCCGCAGCCGGCCGACCGAGGACAACGCCAGGCGCCGGTTTGCAGCCGTCTCAGATGATCACCTGCACGGTGCCGCCGTCGACCGACCAGGCGGCGCCGCTGACGTAGGAGGCGCGCTCCGAGCAGAGGAAGACGATCGCGGCGGCGATCTCGCCGGCCTGGGCCAGGCGGCCGATCGGCCGTTTCGAGCCAGCGGTCGCGAGCGCCTCCTCGCGGCTCGCCGCGCCCGCCAGCTCCCGCGACTGGTCGAGCAGGCCGCCCGGCTCCATCCACAGCTCGGATTCGACCGGGCCCGGACAGATCGCGTTGACGAGCACGTCACGCTTCGCGTAGCGGTCGGCGAAGAGGCGCGAGAGCGACAGCTCGGCCGCCTTCGCGACCGAGTACTCGGGCATCGCCGCCGAGGGCCGCTTGCCGGCAGTCGAGCAGACGTTGACGATTCGCCCCCAGCCGCGCTCGGCCATCGCCGGGACGGTGGCGCGCATCGCCCGCAGCGGCGCCATCACGTTCAGCTCGTACTGGGCGCGCCAGTCCTCGTCGGGGACCTGGTCGATGTCGCGCCACTTGGCGGAGCCGGCGTTGTTGACCAGCGCGTCGAGGCGACCGAAGCGCTGGCTCGCCGCGCTCAGCATCCGCTCGCCGGCGTCGGGGTCGGTGACGTCGAGGACGAGCGTCTCGGCGCGGCCGCCGCTCGCCGACGCCTCCTCGGCGGCGTCCGCCAGCCGCTCCTCGCCGCGGGCGATCAGCAGGACGTCGGCGCCCTCGGCGCAGAGCAGCCGCGCCGTCTCGCGGCCGATCCCGCGGCTGGCGCCGGTGACGGCGCAGGCGCGCCCCTGCAGCCCCAAATCCATCAGGCGGGCTCGTTCCGCTCGGAGACGGTGACCTCGGTCTCGTTGGCGAGGAGCTTGTGGACGGGGCATTTTTCGGCGATCTTCAGCAGCCGCTCGCGCTGCTCGGCGTCGAGCGCCTCCGGGAGGTGGACCGAGGCGGTGAACGACGTGGGGACGTAGCCGTCGTATTCGATGTCGACCACGACCTCGACGGCGCCCAGGTCCCAGTCCTTGCGCTGCGCGTACATCTCCATCGTGATCGAAATGCAGCTCGCCAGGCCGGCGGCGACGAGCCGAGTGGGGGCTGGGCCGGCGTCGGTGCCGCCGGCGACCTCGGGCTCGTCGACGATCAGCCGGTGCGCCCCGTCTTCGATCTCGACATCGTGGAGGAAGCCCTCACGACGGCGGGCAACCGCTCGCACCGGCCGCGCGGAGGTCACGACCTGCGCCGGCCCTCGAACAGGGCCGGGTCGTCGACGTCGGCGAAGCGGGCCATCGCGTAGGCCAGGTCCGAGGCGCGGTTGACGAAATGGACAATCGTCTCGGCGGCCAACTCGCCCGCCTCGTTGAGGGTGCTGACGTGCCGCTCGGCGCGGCGGATCGTCGTGCGGGCGACATCGAGCTGGGCCGAGAGCTGGTTCCCACCGGGGATCACGAACTGCGGCGGCAGCTCGACCTCTTCCATGTAGCGGTCGATCCGCCCCTCGAGCCACTCGACCATCTCCTCGGTGGTGCGGCTGATCCCGTCTTCGAGCCGCTCCGCCGCTTCGGGCGCGGTCGCCAGCTCGGCGCCGGCGACGAACAGGTCGTCCTGGAGGCGGAGGACGTCGCCAGCCAGCTCGTCGGCCCCCTCAGCCCCGCAGAGGGCGCGGGCGACGCCCAGCTGCGCGCAGGCCTCGTCGAGCGTCCCATAGGCCTCGGTGCGGCCGTGGTGCTTGGCGACGCGCCCGCCGTACCACAGCGAGGTGGTGCCGTCGTCGCCCTTTCGCGTGTAGATCTTCACCAGCCGCCCATCCTACGGAGAGCGCTCGTCAGCCGACCGGGTTGAAGACCAGCCCGGTCGGCACCTTCGGGAAGAAGTAGGTGGACTTGGGCGGCATGTTCTCCTCGCTCTCGCAGATCGCCCGGACCTGGTCGACCGGGATCGGGCGCAGGAGGAAGGCGACGTCGTAGGCGCCGCGCTCGATCAGGGCGAGCGAGTCCTCGGCGCTCTTCGCGTAGCCGAGGCCGCGCTTGGCGAGGATGTCCTCCTCGCTCAGCCCGGCGATCCCCTTCAGCACCAGGGTCTCGAGGATCGCCGCGTCGAGGCGGCGGTACGCCTCGGGCTTGCCGGTGAGTTGGCGGTCCAGCGCGGCGACCGCCTCGTCCTTGAGGCGCAGGCGGTAGCCCTGCCGGTGGTGGGCGTCGTAGAGGCCGAAGACGCCAGCCCCCTGCTCGCCAAGCGGGTCGAGCTCGGCGACCGGCACCTCGGTCGTCTCGAACAGCTCGCGCAGCCCCTCGCCGAGCCGCCGCTGGCGCTCGGGGTCCTCGCGGAAGCCGGAGAGCAGGCGGTGGGTGGGGAAGACGGTGAGGCCGGGGTCGTCGAGCCCGGTCAGCGCCATCAGCGTGAACTCGTGGTCGCCCTCGCCGCCGACCTCGTCGCGGTAGGCGATCGCCGTCTCGTAGCGGTGGTGGCCGTCGGCGATCAGCAGCTGCGCGCCGGCCAGCAGCTCTCCCACCTGCGCGTGGATCGCCGGGTCGCCGACCCGCCAGACGCGGGTCACGGTGCCGCCTTCGTCGGTCGTCTCGCCCCACGGCGCGTCCGCGTCGATCCCGGCGGCGACCAGCGGCCAGGGGTCCGCGGTGCTGAGCGAGAAGATCGGCGAGAGGTTGTGGCGGGTGGCGCGGGTCAGGTCGAGCCGGTCGCGCTTCGGCCCGGGCAGGGTGCGCTCGTGGGGGAGCACCTGCCCGGCCGAGAAGTCCTCGACCCGGACCCGGGCGAGGATGCCGTGGCGGGTGCGGGCTGTGCCGTCGGGGCCGGTGTAGTCCTGGGTGATCGCCCAGATCGCCGGCTCGGGGTCGCCGCATAGCGCGCCCGCCTCGCGCCAGGCGGCCATCGTCTGCGCCGCCCGCTCGTAGGGATCGCCCTCTGTCTGCTGCGGCCCGGTCTCGCCGTACGGTTTCGGCAGGTCGATCGCCACCGCGTTGTAGGGGGAGCGTTCGAGCAGCGCCGCCCGCTGGGCCGCGTCGATCACGTCGTAGGGCGGCGCCGCGACGTCGTCCAGCGACCCGACCACCCCGAGGTCGTAGTGGGTCGCGTAGAGCGGGCGCACGTCGGCCATGCCGGGCGGAACCTAGCGGTTGCCGGCCGGGCGGCGCGGTTCCGACGCGCCGCCCCCCGGCCGCGTTCGCATTTTCCCGCGCCAGAGCGGCGTAAGTGCGAACGCTGCGTCTAAGATCGAACGAGCGGGGCGTGGCGCAGCCTGGTAGCGCGCGGCCTTTGGGTGGCCGAGGTCCCCGGTTCGAATCCGGGCGCCCCGATTCTCAGCGATCTCTCATCTTGGGTCGCTATACGTCAGGTCAACGCATGGGGTCAAGCGAGTCACTTCGCGAGGTCGCTGCTCCCGACGCCGCCCAGGAAGCGCTCTCCAGGGCCCGGGAGCGCCTGCTTTCCCTGCAGAGCGCCGGCGGTTGGTGGCAGGGCGAGCTGGAGACGAACGTCACCATGGACGCCGAGGATCTCCTCCTACGGGAGTTCCTCGGCATCCGCGAGTCCGACGCGACCGAGCGCGCCGCCGTTTGGATCCGCTCCCAGCAGCGATCCGACGGCTCCTGGGCCAACTTCCGCGACGGCCCCGGCGACCTCTCGACCACGATCGAGGCCTACGTCGGCCTGCGGCTCGCGGGCGACCGGCCCGAGAGTGACCATATGCGCGCCGCCGCCGCCTTCGCCCGTGATGCCGGGGGGGTCGAGGAGGCGCGGGTCTTCACCCACATCTGGCTGGCGCTGTTCGGTGCCTGGCCCTGGGAGCAGGTGCCCGCTCTGCCCGCCGAGCTGATCCTGCTGCCGCCCTGGTTCCCGCTCAACGCCTACGACTTCGCCTGCTGGGCGCGGCAGACGATCGTCGCGCTCTCCGTCGTGGTCTCCTGCCGTCCCCGCCGCCCGCTGCCGTTCGGGCTGGAGGAGCTGCGCGGCCCGCGGCCCTGGTCGCCGCCGGCGCCGGCCTCGCTCGGCGGCCGGGCGCTGGTCGGCCTCGACCGCCTCCTGCACCTCTACCAGCGCCGCCCGCTGCGGCCGCTGCGCGAGCTGGCGTTGGGCCGGGCGGAGCGCTGGATCGTCGACCGCCAGGAGGCCGACGGCTCCTGGGGCGGCATCCAGCCCCCCTGGGTCTACTCGATGATCGCGCTCAGCCTGCGCGGCTTCGAGCTCGACCACCCGGTCATGCGGCGGGGGCTGGAGGGGCTGGAGCGCTTCGCCGTCGAGGACGGGACGCGGCGCATGGAAGCGTGTCAGTCGCCGGTCTGGGACACCGCTTTGGCGCTGGTCGCACTGGCCGACGCCGGCCTGCCCGGCGACGACGAGGCGCTCGTGCGCGCCGCCGACTGGCTGCTCGGCGAGCAGATCCTCGCCCGCGGCGATTGGTCGATCCGCCGGCCGGGCCTCGAGCCGGGCGGCTGGGCGTTCGAGTTCGAGAACGTCAACTACCCCGACATCGACGACACCACCGTGATCTCGCTGGCACTGCGCCGGGTCGAGCACCCGGATCCCCTCCGGGTCGACGCGGCGATCGAGCGGGGGGCGGCCTGGGTCGAGGGGATGCAGAGCAGTGACGGCGGCTGGGGCGCCTTCGACGCCGACAACTGCCGCTCGCTGGTCCGCGAGCTGCCCTTCTGCGACTTCGGCGAGGTGATCGACCCGCCGAGCGCCGACGTGACCGCCCACGCGCTGGAGATGCTCGCGGCGCTGGGGCGCGGCGGCGACGGGCCGGCCCGTCGCGGTCTCGACTGGCTGCTCTCCGCACAGGAGGAGGACGGCTCCTGGTTCGGGCGTTGGGGCGTCAACCACGTCTACGGGACCGGCGCCACCGTGCCGGCGCTGGTCGAGGCCGGCGTCCCGCCCACGGCCGAGCCGGTGCGCCGCGCCGTCGCCTGGCTCGAACGGCGCCAGAACCTCGACGGCGGCTGGGGTGAGGACCCGCGCTCCTACGACGACCCGGCCTGGGTCGGCCGCGGCGAGAGCACCGCCTCGCAGACCGCGTGGGCGCTGCTGGCGCTCGACGCGGCCGGCGAGCGTACCGGCAGCGCGGCGCAGCGCGGCGTCGAGTGGCTGCTCGAGACCCAGCTGCCCGACGGCGGTTGGGACGAGCCGCAGTTCACCGGCACCGGCTTCCCCTCCCACTTCTACATCAACTACCACCTCTACCGGCTCGTCTTCCCGGTCATGGCGCTGGGGAGGTGCGTCCGGTGAACGCGGCGGGAAGCGCCGCGGCGCCGCCTCTCGCCGCCCCCCCTCAGGCCGAGACGATGGCCAAGGCGCGGGAGGAGAACTTCCCCGTCGCAGCCGTCTTCCTGGGTCGTCGTCGGCGCCGCCTGCTGATGGCGATCTACGGCTTCGCCCGCCTCGTCGACGACATCGGGGACGAGGCCGCAGGCGATCGTGCGGCGCTGCTCGACTGGGCCGGACGCGAGCTGGACCGCGCCCGCGCCGGTGAGGAGCCGGGCCACCCCGCGATGCGCGCGATGGCGGCCGCGATGCGGGACGGCGGCCTGCCGGCCGAGCCGTTCCGTCACCTGATTGAGGCCAACCGCCGCGACCAGGAAGTCAGTCGCTATGAGACGTTCGACGAGCTGCTCGACTACTGCCGCCTCTCCGCGGCTCCGGTCGGCGAGCTGGTGCTGCACGTCTTCGACGTCGCCACGCCCGATCGGATCGCCCTCTCCGACCGGATCTGCGCCGGCCTCCAGGTTGCCGAGCACATCCAGGACGTGGTCGAGGACCGCGAGCGCGGCCGCGTCTACGTGCCGGCCGCCGACCTGCGCCGCTTCGACTGCACGGCCGACGACCTCGACGCCCGCGCCGCGACGCCCGAGCTGCGCGAGCTGATCGGCTTCGAGGTCCAACGAGCGCGCGCCCTGCTCGCCGCGGGCGCGCCTCTGATCCGACGCCTGCGCGGCAGCGCTGTGCTCGCCGTCGCCGGCTACGTCGCCGGCGGCCGCGCCGCGCTCGACGCCGTCGAGGCCGCCGGCTGCGACGTCTTCGCCGCCCGCCCCCGCCCCAACCGGATCGGCTTCGCCGGCGCTTTCCTGCGAACGGCGGTGGCGCGATGACGATGCCGGCGCTGGAGGTCGAGCACGCCTACCGCGAGTGCGAGCGGATCACGCGCCGCGAGGCGGCCAACTTCTCCTACGGGATCCGCCTGCTGCCGCGCCCCCGCCGCCAGGCGATCAGCGCGGTCTACGCCTTCGCCCGCCGCGTCGACGACATCGGCGACGGCGAGCTCGCCACGGAGGAGAAGCTCGCCGCCCTCAGCGCCGAGCGGCAGAGCCTGGCGACCGTGGCGGGCGACGGCGACGGGGACGGTCCGGTCACCGTGGCCCTGGCCCACGCCCGGCGCCACTACGATCTCCCGCTCGAGGCGCTCGAGCTGCTGATCGACGGAGTCGAGCTGGACGTGCGCGACACTCGCTACGAGACCTTCGAGGAGCTGGTCGTCTATTGCCGCGAGGTGGCCGGCTCGATCGGCCGCCTCTGTCTGGCGATCTTCGCGGACGGTGAGGCCGGCGAAATCGGCGCCGCGGCGCTCGCCGACGACCTCGGCGTCGCGATGCAGCTCACCAACATCCTGCGCGACGTGCGCGAGGACCGGGCGCGCGGGCGGGTCTACGTGCCGGCCGAGGACCTGCGTCGCTTCGACTGCGAGGACCTCGGCGCCTTTCCCGACGGCCATGCCGCCGGGCTAATTCGCTTCGAGGCGGCCCGCGCCCGCGAGTGGTTCGACCGCGGCCTGAGGTTGGTCGACCGGCTCGACTCGCGCAGCGCCGCCTGCGTGCTGGCGATGACCGGCATCTACCGGTCGATCCTCGAGCGGATCGAGCGCGAGCCCGAGGCGGTGCTGCTGCGGCGGGTCTCGCTGCCCGCCTGGGAGAAGACCTGGCTGGCGGTGCGCAGCCTGGCGGGCGGCGCGAGCGGGGGGGT
>CAVVHQ010000031.1:0-38259 GCA_963748075.1 uncultured Solirubrobacterales bacterium
AGGCAATCGCGGCTCGGCTGCCCTAAAGGAGCTAACCTCGGGCGCCGGGGCGCTTGGCGCCCTTGCCCTGCTTGGCGCCCTTGCCCTTCTTCTTGTTGCCCTTGCGCTTCTTGCAGCTGGTCGCCCAGACCACCGGCTTGACCTTGTTGACCCGCGCGTTCTGACCGCCGAGGTTGGCGCGGGCGCGGTTTTGCTTGCGGTTGCGGCAGAGGCCCTTGCTGTTGATGATCAGGCCCTTCTTGCCGCCCTGCATGGGCGGACGAAGCGGGAGACCGGCACGTCGGGGATGCCCTGGAAGCTGGAGCGGATGCCGCCGCGCTTGGAGTCGATCCGCGAGGCCAGCTCGACCTCGATCGGGACCGAGGGCGGCCCGTGCAGGGCCACCACCAGGTCGGGCAGCTTGTGGTTGGAGGAGCGCAGGTAGGCGGGGCCCGAGAGCGGCTGGTCGAGCAGCGGCGTGTAGGCGATGGCGTGGCCGTAGACCGCGCCGGGCGGGCACAGCGCCCCGTTGCCCGGCCCGGCCGCTACTGCACGCGGGTGCAGACGGTGCGGATGTGGGCCTGGTCGAGGAAGGCCGAGTGGGGCAGGGTGACGATCGCGTGGGCGAAGTTGGCGTCGCGCGGCCAGCGCGAGACGACCACCGCCTTCAGCGCCGGGTGGGCGCCGCGGCGGGTGCCGCCCTTCAGCCGCAGCTTCAGCCGCGGACGGAAGCCGAGGTTGGCACAGTCGGCGACCTGGAAGCGGGAGGCGAGGACCTTCGACTTCGCTTCGCTGGAATACAGGGCGGCGATGATCGACTTCGGCTCGCAGTTGGTCGGGTTGATCGCGAAGCCGGGGCGGTCGAGGTGGATGCGCACGTCGCGGGTGCGGATCACGACGCCGTTGACGATCTGGGGCAGCGGGTCGGTCTTGAGGCTGACCTGGGCGGTGCGGGGGTTGAGGTAGGCGGGGGCGCGGACCACCACGTTGCCGAGGTCGACCGGGCCGGCCACCGCCGGGACGATCGCCACGCCGGAGAGCGGCGCGCCTTTGTAGGGGCCGGCGAGGTAGACGCGGCCGGGAACGTAGATCGGCGCCGGGCCGGCGCCGGCGCCGGCCTGCACGGTGCCGATCTGCGCGGCGGCCGGGCAGGAGGGCGAGGCCTGCTCGAGGGCGCCCTGGCCGGGGCGGCTGCGCGCCGCGGCGGCGGCGATCTGCGCCTCGGTGCAGCGCCCGACCCCGCGCAGCGAGGCCACCAGGCCCGGCGGCGCGGTGGCCTGCGCGGCGGAGAGCTCCTGGTCGGCGTCGGTGCGGGTGACCCGGGCGATCAGCGGGCTGAAGGCGCCGGCCACCGGGTTCGCGGTGCCGGCGAGGAAGCCCGGCTCGAAGGGGCGCTCGCCGAGGGAGGCGGGGCAGGGACCGCCGCCGGGGCCCTCGCGGAGCTCGTAGGAGCCCGAGACGTCGACCTCGTGGTTGGGCTGCGCGTAGGAGGTCATCGTCGCCTGGAGCTCGTGGCGCCCGCAGGTGGGCGGGTTGAGCAGCGGGGCGCGGTCTCCGGAGCGGAACTTCAGCGTGAGGTCGGAGAAGGGGAACTGGGGCAGGTTCGTGGCGGTGGTGGTGATCTGCCCGGTGGCGGGGTCGAGGGAGATCCGAAGCGGCACCTTGACCAGCACGCCGCGGTCTTCGGTGTCGTGCAGGGCGAGGTAGAGCGCCAGCAGCGAGCCGAACGGGTTGGCTTCCTGCTCTGCGAGGTAGACCGAGCCCTCGACCGGGTCCGGCAGCAGCGGCGTCTTGACCTCGGCTTCGCCGAGCCGCGAGCTGTCGGGGCAGCGGACCGGCTCGCCGTTCGGCGTCCCGGAGTCGGAGATGCCGAACTCGGACTCCGAGCAGCTGCTCAGCCCGCCGGCGGCGGCCGGGTTGACGGTCAGCCCCTCGGGCAGGGTGACCGTGGTGGTCCTCACCGGCGGGGTGGCGAGCGCGTTGGGGTTGTCGTTCTGGGGGACGTGGATCGAGACGTTCAGGCCGGTCGGCGTGCTCGCTCGGTCGCCGGTCGGTTCCAGCGAGACGTCCGGGTCGAAGCGCGGCTTATCGCAGCCGGTGAAGCGGTCCGGCAGGGTGTAGGGGATGTCGGGGCCGTAGAGGCCGGGGCGCTGCCAGGAGTCGTAGTCCCGCAGGCGGAAGGCGCCCGCAGCCTCGCACTGCGCCGGCATCGTGACGAACGGCGCCAGCCCGCCGCCGGGCGCTTCGGCGGAGCACTCCTGGTCGGTGTGGCCGGGGCCGCCGACGCTCGAGAAGCCCGGGCAGCGCTCGGAGTCGTGGCTGGGGTCGGCCGGCACCCCCCAGACCGTCACCCTGCCCGAGAACGGCGGGAAGGTCTCGTTGATGTCGGCGAGGCGGGTGGTGATCGCGTAGCGGTTGGCGGGGTCGAGGGAGGCTTTGACGTGGACCGGGTTGGCGTTCAGCTCGAAGGCGAGGTCGGTGACCGCGCCGCGCGGGTGGACCATGTTGAACACGCCGGTGGAGAAGTTGTAGACGATGCCGGCGCCGGGGGTGGAGATCGAGCCGTCGAAGCGCCCGACCTGGCTGGAGGGCGGGCAGGCGCCGACCAGGAACTGGGCCTGACTGCACTCGCCGACCGCGGTCGGGTCGCCGAGGAAGCCGGCCGGCAGGTCGGCGGTCAGGTCGCGCACCGAGCCGGCCTCGCGCTTGCGGTAGAGCTGCTTCGCTTCGCCCGCGACGTTTTCGCCTTCCGCGGAGATGTCGGTGTAGATCGAGTTGAAGTCGACCGGCACGCTGAGCAGGTCGGGGTGCCCGGCGGCCTGGCGGCGCGGGGTGAGCCCGTCGGCGTCGAAGAAGCCGGGCCGAAAGCTGGGGGCGAAGATGCCGAAGCCCGCCGGGGCGGAGGAGATCGGGGTCGGCTCGGTGTCGCTGGCCGGCGCCGCGGCGCCGCCGCCGGAGACGGTCGCGGTCGCGGTCGCGGTCAGGGAGCCTTCGGGCAGGCCCGGTTCGACCTCGACTTCGATCGCCAGGTGAGCGATCGTGTGGCGGGGGACCGAGCCTTCGGTGGTGTGGCATTCGGCGGTGGGGGTGCCGGCGCCCGCGCAGCTCCATCCCAGCTCGGCGAGGGGGGGGCGGAATTCCTGGCCGTAGATCGCCTGCGCGAAGTCGATCCCGGCGGGCAGCTGCACCGTGAGGTCGACCTGCCCGGCGCTGGCGCTGTCGCCGACGTTGCTCAGGTCGAGCCAGTACTGGGGGTGGGCGTCGAGGCCGAGCGGTTCGGCCCCGTTCGCGGCTTCGATCTGCGGCACGTCGGCTTCGGCGAGGTCGCCCTGGAAGGTGACGTCGAAGGTCACCTCGGAGCCTTCGGCTTCGCGGTCGACTTTGACGTTGCCCGGGCCGATCGTGGGCAGGTTGCGCAGGGCGCTTTGCAGCGGGATTTTGCCGATGTTGTAGGGGAGGTCTTCGGTCGCCTCGCCCTCGAAGGAGAGGACGAACTCCCCCGATTCGGCGCTCAGCGAGACCTGCTGTTCCTCGTTCTGGCCGGGGCCGCCCTCGGTGAGGGTCTTCGCCTCCAGCGATCCGGGCACCGAGTTGGAGAAGTTGGTCTGGTTGTGGTGCATCTCGAGGTTCCAGACGGTCGCCGCGGCGGCCGGGGCGGCGCCGAGCGCGCACAGCGCGAGCGCGCACAGGGAGCCGAGCAGGGCCAGCCGCCGGGTCATCGGTTCCTCCGCTTCGCCTGCCGGCAGCGCTTGGCGCGCTTCGAGAGGCCGCGGGCACGCTTGGCCAGGCGGGTGGACTTGCGGCGCATGCGCTTGCGCGGCTTGGCGTGCCGGGCTCGCCGCGCGTGGCGGTGCAGGCGCTTGGCGCGGCGCGAGAGCTTGCGCGCCTTGCGGCCCAGGGCCCCGCAGCTGCGCCCTCGCTTCGGGTTGCCCGGCCCCGCGAAGCCGGCCGAGCCCGGCGCGAGCGCCGGGGGGGCGCCCTGCGGGGCTCCCTGGCAGGCCTCAAGCGGGCAGGGACCCTGTTCGGGGGGGAAGGAGATCCCGCCGCCGAGGCGCGCGTCATAGAGGCGCCGGTAGCCGTCGATCGCATCGGGGGTGAGCCGCGCGGCCGCGGTGAAGAACAGGTCGCGCCCCGAGGGGCTGATCGCGTTGACCTCGGGGCCTTCGCCGGGCCAGCTGGTCAGCCCGTCGGTGACCAGCAGCGCCCGCCCGTCGCGCCACTCGTAGACGTCGGCGCCCGCGCCGGGGTCCTGCCCCGCGGCGGCGGTGTTCTGGTCGGCGCCGACCAGCGCCGTCGGGGTGGCGAAGGCGAGGCCCCCGGCCGGCGAGAGCGGCGCCATCCCCGGGGCCGGGCCCGGCTCGCGGCTGCCCTCGGCCGCCGCGGCGCGCGGCGGGGAGCCGTCCGGCGGGCAGGAGACGCACAGAAGCGAGCGCTCCTGGTCGTCGTAGAGGTAGTACTGGGCGGTTCCGCCGTTGTCCGAGCCGCTCAGCTGGTCCAGCGCGGCGGCTCCGGAGCGGAAGGCGAGGAAGCGCCCGTCGGCGCTCACCTCGCTGCCGTGGCCGGGATCCTCGCCGGCGCCCTCGCCGCGCTCCAGCGGCCCGACGTAGGCGAGCGAGCCGGCGGCGGCGTCGACCCGGTAGATCGCCGGCGTGCCCGCCTCCGGGGCCCCGGCCAGCAGATGCGAGCGGCTGGCGAAGTAAAGGCGCGAGCCGTCCTGGGCGACGGCGACGAACCGCGCGGCGCTGGGCTGGTTGGACCCGCCGCCGCCGATCGCGTTCGCCGCCCTCCCTCCCGGCACGGCGCAGCTGAGGCAGGTCCACTCCCCCGAGCCGATCGCGTAGCGGTACACGTCCCCCCCCGGGGTCCGTTCGTCCGGGCTCGAGTCGCACTCCCCGGCGGCGACCGGCGCATCGGCGGGGTCGAGCTTCGACTGCGTCCAGAAGTAGGCGGCCTGCCCGGTCGCGCGGATCATCTTCCCCTCGCAGTCGGGGCCTTCGAGCGGCGGGCCGTCGACCCGCAGGGTCGCAGCGGCGCCGAAGTCGCGCAGGTAGAGGTGGGTGTCCCCGCCCGAGCAGCCGTTGAAGAAGGCCCGCGAGCCGTCTGCCGGGACCCAGCCGGTCGAGCGCGCCACCGTGCCTTCGCCCATTTTCACCCCGCAGCTCGGCGCTTCCCCGCCGGGCAGCAGGCTAGCCATCCGCGGCGTCCCCGAGGAGACGTCGTAGAGCTGGGGGACGCCGAACGGCGATTCGTGCTCGGGGTCTAAGTCTTCGCCCCCCATCACCAGCAGCGCCCGCGAGGCGTCGGCGGAGGCCAGGTAGGGCCCGTTGTTGTAGGCGCCGGGGGGGGATTCGTAGAGCTTGGCCGCGGCGCCGCCGGAGGTCGGCAGGCGCCACAGCGCGTTGGGGGCGCCTTCGCCCACGATGTTGTCGAAGTTGAGCCCGAGCAGGGTCGAGAGGCTCGCGTCGGCGGCCGGCTGGCGCCAGAAGTCGTGGGGGGCGCGGTCGCGCGGCGGTAGGACCGACTCGGTGCGCCAGCCCTCTTCGGGGTGCGCCCCGGGCGGGCGGGCGGCGAGCAGGTAGTTCCCGGCGGAGCCGGTCGGGGAGGGCCCGGCGCCGCCGTGGACTTCGTAGAGCGCCCGCTCGCCGTCGGTGGCCACGCCGGCGGCCCCGGCGACCGGGTTGCCCGAGGTGTCGGGCAGGTTGACCTGCTCCCAGGCGCGGTCGGAGCCCGGCGGGCCGGGGAAGGGGCCGTGGGAGAGCGGGGCGTCGGAGGCGCGGGTGGTGAGGGCGCGGGGGTCGCCGTAGGCGGGGCCGCCGAAGGCGCCGTTGTCGGCCACCACCCGGTAGCGGTAGGTCGTGGCGGCGTCGAGGCCGGAGACGCGGGCGAAGGCGCCGCGGATCTCGGCGCCCGCGCCGGCGGGCGCCGACGGCGTGGCCTGGGTGCCGAGGCCGAAGGACCCCCCGTCGGCTTTGTATTGGGCGTCGGTGAGGTACTCGAAGTGGTAGGAGGTGGGGATGCCGTGCGGGTCCAGGCGGGCGGCCAGGCGCGCCGTGGTGGCGGTGCGGATCGGGCTGCCGACCGTCTCCACGCCTGGCTTGGCCAGCGCGAAGGACGCCGGCTTTGAGTGGTTGGCGCCGTTTTCGTTGGAGGCGGTGAGCCGGAAGCGGTAGCGGGTCGCGGGTTCCAGGCCCGTCGCGGCGGCGCTGACCGCGGTGGTGCCGGCGGCGGGGATTTCGCCGAAAGCGGGGTCGCAGGGCGCTTCGCCGCCCGAGGAGAGGTCTTCGAAGCCGCTCTGTTCGTAGGCGGCTTCGCTCACCCATTCGAACCGACAGCCTTCCAGCGCCACCCCGTCGGGGTGAACGGTGCCGTTCAGGGTGGCCGAAGTGTCGGCGAGGTCGGTGAGCGGGCCGGTGGCGAGGTCGGGGAGGACGAGGGCTTCGAAGACCTGGATCCTTTGCATCGTGCCGCTGCCTGCCCGTTCGAACACGTAGACGGCCTTGCTCGCCTCGTCTACCGCGACGCCTTTGAATTTGTTCTGCCCCGAGAGCGGCGGCTCGGGGAAGGACTCGATCGGCTTGCCGTCCTGCCCGTAGCGGTCCACCTGCCTTTCGTGGGCGACGTAGAGGTCGCCGCTGGAGCGGTCCACCGCGACTTTCCCGCCGCTCGGGTCGACCTCGACCGGGTCCTCGTAGGCGGGCGCCTCGAGCTTCCAGGTGGCCGAGCCGGTCGCCAGGTAGAGGTCGCCGCCCGCGTCGAAGGCCATGGACCTGACTTCGCCCTGCGCGAACCCGGAGGCGTCGATCTCGTTGCCCAGCTCGGCCCCCGCCGCGCTGAGCTCCCGGATCACCGGGGACTGGCCGCTCGCCGCCCAGATGTTCCCGCCCGGGTCAACGGCCACCGCCGACCACCTTTGGGCGGGCTGGGGGACCGGGAAGGGCGCCGGCAGCGCTTCGCCGCCCGAGTCGTAGCCGAGCAGCTCGGAGCCGAACGGGTTTTCGCTGTTGGGGGCCTTGGCGACGACGACGTCGCCCTGCGAGGCGAGCGCGGTGTCATCCGCGGCGACCGGGTTTAGCGGGCCGAGCGGCGGCGTGAGCAGCGGGTCGAAGCCGGTGATCGGCGGGTAGCCGCCGGGCGAGCAGACGCTCGAGGCGTCGAAGCCGTACAGGCCACCGGTCGAGCCGCCGTTGCTGTCGTAGAGCCGCCTTTCCTGCTGCTGGAAGGCTAGTTCGCCTTCGCCGCTGAAGCTCGGCGCCGCGGTGCCGTCGGGGCCGAGCTCGCAGGCCGCCGGCTGGGGGTGGTAGAGGCCCGCCGAGGCCGGCGCGGCGGCGAGCAGCGCCGCGACCGCGGCGGCGCCCAGCCACCTCGCGACCCGGCGTGATCTTCTTGCCTTCGCGATATCACCCTGCACCCGAATCGGCTCCCTTCTGCCGGCAGCCCCTCACCGCCGCTTGCGCCCCTCCTCGGATCGGCGTCCGCCCGAACCGCCACAGGCACTGTATAGGAATGCCACCGTAGCTGTCAAGGGCTACCGGCGGTCTGCCGGTACCCTCGCGGGCCAACAAGGCCCGGGGCCGCGAACATCGCGGCCCCGGGCCCTTCGGCTAGCCCGACGGGCCGGCCGATCGCTGCGCGGCTGTCGCCGCGCCCTCTTCGTGTCAGTGCCTAGCCTTCTACGATGGTCAGGTCTGTCTGTTCGGTTTCCGCTGTGTTCCAGGCGCTCGCTGTGAATGTGCCTTCGTATTTTCCTGCGCTGTCGCTGCCCGAGCCGCAGGCGGGGCCACTCCATGAGTAGTTAATCGTGTTGGTGCTGGCGTGGCCTGTGATTTCCTTGTTCCCTTCTGTTTCCACCTCTGTGTATGTGATCGCGTTTTCGAACGTCTGCCCGCCGGGCACCGTGATGGTGCATTCGAACGGCGCCGAGACGCTGATCGTCACGCTGCAGCCTCCCGGGCCGATCGTCACGTCGCCCTGGCCGTGCCCTTCGACTGTGTCGAGCGGCGCATTTAGCGTGTAGTCGCAGCTGCCGAAGTTGACGGAAGCGGGGACCGCGCCGCCGACCGTGCAACTGCCGTATTCGACTTCTTCCAGTGTCGCGTCTTCGTTGATTGTCTTGTCGCCTTTGTATTCGGCGTTGAACGTTTTACATTCGACCGCCCCGACTTTGGTCGTGAACTTCTGGTTTTTTTTATCTGGATCCGTTACGACTTTGACCGTGCAGGTGCCTTCCCCGTTGCCGCACTGCATGTGGTCTCCTTCCTGCGCCTGCGCTGCCGAGGCGCCCAGCGCTGAGAGCGCGAACGCCGCGGCCAGGCCGAGGCCCAGTGCCTTCAGGTTGCGGATCATCTTGGTTCCTTTCCTTCGCTTGAGTTGCGCCGCGCCGACGGCGCGGCGCGCCCCTCGCGGGGCCAGGGATATCTGTAGCGAGTCCGGGGCCATTGCGCAACTCTTTTCTATTGTTCGGCACCCTTGAGCGCGCCGGGCGGCAACTTTCCCCTGCAAACTCCCGTCCGGCGATCTCGCGCGCGCGCCGATCGGCGCGCGCGAGGCGCTCGGGCTGCCGCCGTCGCGCCTATGAGGCGGCGCTCATCAGGTCTGTCTGCTCGGTTTCCGCTGTGTTCCAGGCGCTCGCTGTGAATGTGCCTTCGTATTTGCCCGCGTTGTCGCTGCCCGAGCCGCAGGCCGGGCCGCTCCAGGAGTATTCGAGCCCTTCCAAGTCGATGTGGCCTGTGACTTCTGTCTTTTCTGCTTCTTCTGTTTCCACCTGTGTGTATGTGATCGCGTTTTCGAACGTCTGTCCGCCAGGGATCGTGATCGTGCATTCGAACGGCGCCGAGATGCTGATCGTCACGCTGCACCCTTCCGGGCCGATCGCCACGTCGCCCTGGCCGTGCCCTTCGACTGCTTCGATCGGCACCAAGAGCGTGTAGTCACAGCTGCCGAAGTTGACCGACGCGGGAACCGCGCCGCCGACGGGGCAGTTGCCGTATTCGACTTCTTCCAGTGTCGCGTCTTCGTTGATTGTCTTGTCGCCTTTGTATAGGGCGTTGAACGATTTGCATTCGAAGGCCCCGATTCTGGTCGTGAACTTCTGGTTCTTTTTGCTCGGGTCCGCTTCGACTTTGACGGTGCAGGTGCCTTCCCCACTGCCGCACTGCATGTGGTCTGGTTCCTGCGCCTGCGCTGCCGAGGCGCCCAGGGCCGAGAGCGCGAGCGCAGCGGCCAGGCCGAGGTCCCAGCGCCTTCAGGTTGGGGACATCGTCTCTTCCTCTCCTTCGCTTGGGTTGCGCCGCGCCGGCGGCGCGGCGGCGCCCGGCGGGGGCGCGCCTGTCTTTGTAGCGCGGCGGGCGCTAATGCGCAACTATTGCTGATCGCTCAGCCCGCGGAAGCGGTGGTTCCCTCTACCTATGTGTCAACCGCTGTCAGGTCGATCTGTTCGCCTTCGCCTGTGGGGAAGGCCTTCGCCGTGAATGTGCCTTCGTATTTGGCTTCGGCGCTTTCGCCTTCGCCGCATGCCGGGCCGCCGTAGGAGTATTCGATGCCTTCAGCGTCGATGTGGCCTGTGATCTCCTCGGGTTCGCCTTCGGCCTGGACGGGTGTGTACGTGATCGAGCTGGCGAACGTCTGCCCGCCCGGCACCGTGATCGTGCATTCGAACGGCGCCGACACTTCGATCGTCACGTTGCAGCCTTCAGGGCCGAGCGTCCAGCCGCCCCGGCTGCCCCCTTCGACTGTCGTCAAGGGCTCCTCAAGCGTGTAGTCGCAGCCGCCGAAGCCGACAGTGGCGGGGACGGCGCCGCCGACCGTGCAGTTGCCGTATTCCACTTCGGCGAGTGTCGCGCTTTCGGCGACTGTTGCGGGGCCTTCGTAGGCCGAAGTGAGTTTTTTGCATTCCACCGCGCCAACGGCGGTGGTGAGCTTCTGCGTTTTTTTGCTCGGGTCCGTTTCGAGCTGGATCTTGCAGGTACCTTCCCCGTCGCCGCATTGCAGGTGGGCGGGCGTCGCTTGGGCCGCCGAGGCGGCCGCAGCCAAGATCGCCATCGCCGCGAGGCTGACGGGGCCCAGAACCTTCGCCTTGTGCATCATCTCGTCCGCTCCCTTCGCTTGACCTACTCCGCGCCTCCGAGCCACGATGCTTCCGACGGGACATCCGGTATTCGTAGCATGCGTCGAATATTTGCACAACTATTCTTGCGCGGTTTGCCGCCCTGCGGCACGGCGGCATAGTGCGAGCCGGCGCCAAAGCGACCCTCTCGGCGCGGCGCCTAGATGACGCAGGCGGTGATGTCGAGCGCCCGCGCCAGCTCGGCGGAGTGCTGGAAGGAGCGTTTGAGATCGGCGCTGGACGACCTCCTCATCGAGTAGATGCCTTCCTTCAACGCGACGATGAACGCCGTCACCTGCCAGCCTTCGCCGCGCGGGGGCGGAAGCGCGCGGATTTCCTTGATCTGCCGTTCGATCCTCGGCAGGTAGGCAACTCGAATCGCTCGATTGATGCGTTGGGGCCTTGGCTCCTTCGAGTTCCTGTGCCTTTCCAGGTAGGAGATCACCGCCCGGTACTCATTCTGCTTGTTCCGGTTGCAGATCCTATTCGCCTTTTCGGCAAATGCCTTCTTGCTCGTCGGGCGTCTGGCGGTGCCTTCTCCGCTCTCGGCCGTCGTGCCGCTGTCGCCGCAGCCGGCCAGCGCCAAGAATCCGGTCACGGCCAGAATGACGACCGGAAGAAATTTAATAGGATACCTTTGCACTAATCATGGATTGTACTTGATCCTGCCGGGCAAACGGGGCGACAAGCCCGTCGTGCTGGCGATCGACGCGCCGGCAAAACGTGGTCCGCCCCGGGCGGCGTACCGTCCCGGGGCGGATGGTCGGTGCCCTGCGGTTCGGCTCAGGGGGCCGTGACCGCGAAGGTGCCGGTGGAGGTGAAGAATTTTTCTTCTTCGGCTTCGAATATGACGAACGCACCGGGGACGACTTCTTCGCCGGGGACCGTGATTGCTGAAAGAGACATCCCCAGGATGAATACCGTGTTGTAGACGCAGAGATACCCGGGTTCCGCCTTAGGTTCGGAGCCGCTCCCGGGACAGTGTTCGGGTTCCGGGCTGAAGAGATCCACGTAGATCCGATGGGATTCTTCGATTTCGCTGCCCAGCGGGACTGGGAAGGAAAGCGATACCGTAAAGGTTTGTTCTTCTTCCAGGAAGACTTCGCCGAAGGCCCACGCGCCGGTCTCGGTACAGCCGGAGGCGAGCTTGCCTTCTTCGTCCGCGGGGCAACCGCTGCCTTCCCCCGATGGGCCGGTCGGGCCGGTGGGGCCAGTGGGACCGGGTTCGCCTTCTCCGGTCGGGCCGGTCGGGCCTTCGGGGCCTTCCGGGCCGGTGTCGCCGGTCGGACCGGCGGGGCCTTCGGGCCCTTCGTCACCGGTGGGGCCGGTCGGGCCTTCGGGCCCTTCCGGGCCTTCGTCGCCGGTCGGGCCGGTGTCGCCGGTCGGGCCGGCGGGCCCTTCCGGGCCTTCGTCGCCGGTCGGACCGGTCGGGCCTATCGGGCCGCCAGAAGGCCCGGTATCGCCGGTCGGGCCGGGAGGCCCTTCGGGCCCTTCGTCACCGCTTGGCCCGGTCGGGCCGGCAGGCCCTTCGTCGCCGGTCGGGCCGGTCGGGCCGGCAGGCCCTTCGTCACCGGTCGGGCCGGCAGGCCCTTCGTCGCCGGTCGGGCCGGCAGGCCCTTCGTCGCCGGTCGGGCCGGCAGGCCCTTCGTCGCCGGTCGGGCCGGCAGGCCCTTCGTCGCCGGTCGGGCCGGTCGGGCCGGGAGGGCCTTCGTCACCGGTCGGGCCGGTCGGGCCGGGAGGGCCTTCGTCACCGGTCGGGCCGGTGCCGCCTTGCGGACCCTGTGGGCCCTGCGATCCGGTGTCCCCCTTGTCCCCCTTGGGACCCTGGGGGCCGACGGGTCCGGCGGGACCGACGGGGCCGGCAGGGCCGACGGGGCCCCCCGGCCCGAACTTCTTGGCCTGGCTCTTGGAGATGTTGCGGACCTGGTTCTTCTGCTTCTTGTTGAGGCCCTGCTGCTTCTTCTTCTTCTTGGCCGAGGTGGTAGCCGTGGCCGAGGCCGAGTCTTCCAGCCCTTCGTCGGCGGCAAGAGCGCTCCCCGGCATCGCGAAGACGAGCGCAACGACCGCCGCCAGCAAGAAGCCGTACTTTGAAGGCATCGAGTTTCCCCCTGTTCTCATGGTCTCTCAGTCCGGACCCACCCCGGACCACATGCGCACCGTAACGGAACTGTCGCGTCTATGCAAGGGGACGTGACAAGTTTCCCAAGTTCCGAGTAGGCGGGCGTAGTCGCCCGATCACACGAGGCGCCCCGCGTAGGCGGCCTCGACGGCGGTCAGCGAGCCGGCCAGGGAGAGGCGCTCGCGATTGCGCTCGTACCAGTCGCGCGTCGAGCGGCGGAGCGCCTCGCCGCCGCGCACGGCGGCGACGATGCAGCGACCCAGCTCGGCGGGGTCGCGGGAAGTGGCGAGCAGGCCGTTGACGCCGGGCTCGACCAGCTCGGTGGCCGCGTTCTCCGGGCCGGCGACGACGATCGCCGGGATGCCGCGGGCGGCCGCCTCGACCACCACCAGGCCGTAGCCCTCGCGCTCGGAGGGATGCAGCAGGCAGGAGGCGGCGGCGATCGTCGCGCCGACCTGCCCGGAGTCGACCCGTCCGCGCACCTCGATCGCGTCCTCCAGGCCCAGCTCGGCCACCAGCTCGCGCAGCGCCCCGGTCTGCGGGCCGTCGCCGAGGATCGCGCAGCACAGGCTGGGCAGCTCGCGCCGGGCGGCGGCGATCGCCGGCGGCACGGCGAGCGCCCGCTTCTCCTCGATGTGCCGCCCGGCGAAGGCGACCAGCGGGGGGTCGGGCGCCTCCCCCGCGCCGTGGGGCGAGGGGTCGGGCTCCGCGAACTCCCCGGTGAGCCGAGTCAGCGGCGCGCGGTGGCCGGACTCGCGCAGCCGCCGCTCGACCAGGCGCGAGAAGGCGAAGCTGCGGTCGGGGAGGCGCAGGCAGAGCGACTGCACCGCCGCGCCCGCCCGGCCGGCGAGCGGCCCCAGGTAGCGGCGCCAGTAGGCCGGCGACCACAGCTCGTGCCAGTCGACGACCAGCGTCGCCCGCGAGCGCCGCAGCCGCAGCGCCGCGGCGGCGGCGAGCACCGAGAAGTAGGGGAAGGAGGCGGTGTGGACCGCGTCGTAGCGCCGCCCGTGGCGCAGCAGGTGGCCGAAGACCCCCAGCCGAAGCGCAGCGGCGGGCCGATCCGCCGCCGGCCCGAGGCGGTGTAGAGGTCGCCGCCGGCCGAGACGGCGACCGTCTCGAACGGCGTCCCCGGGCCCTCCTCTCCCACTGGCGCCGGGTCAGGTAGACGACCTCGTGCGACTCCCCGAGTCGCTCGGCGAGGTTGCGGTACCAGCGCTCGGCGCCGCCCACCGTGTGCGGGAAGAGGCAGTCGTAGACCAGCGCGATCCTCATCGGCTGCCCCCGCCTGGGACCCGTGCCAGCCACCGCTCGACGGCGTCGCGCATGCTCTCGGCAGCCGCGTCCCAGCTGTAGCGCTCGACGACGAGCGCCCGGCCGCGTCGGGCGATCTCCGCGGCGCGCTCACGGTCGCCCAGCAGGGCCACGACGGCATCGGCGAAGGCCTCGCCGCCGTCGGCGAGGAGCAGCTGCTCGCCGTCGCTCGCCTCGATCCCCGCGGCGCCGACGGAGGTCGCGACCACGGGGCGCCCCGCGGCCATCGCCTCGATCACCTTGAGCTTCGTGCCGCCGCCCGAGAGCAGCGGGGCGACGACCACCTGCGCCTCGGCGAGCCGGGGGCGCAGGTCGGGCACCCGGCCGGTGACCTCGACCCCCGCCTTCCGCCCCAGCGCTCGCAGTCGCCGCGACGGGTCGGGCCCGACGATCGCCAACGTCGCCTCCGGCCTCCGCTCCCGGATGCGATCGAGCACCTCGGTCGCGAACCAGCGCGCGGCGTCGGCGTTCGGCGCGTAGCTCATCGTCCCGCTGAACAGGATCCGTCCGGGGACCTCCGCTTTGGCGGATGGCTGGCCGAGAGCGTCGACGTCGGCGCCGTTGGGCACAACGGCGCAATCGAGGCCCCAGCGCCGTTCGACCTCCTCGGCCTCCGGCTTCGCGCAGGCAAAGCCGGCCGAGAGCCGTGGCGCGATCCGGTCGACCTCGCGCCTGGCGAGCCGCGCGTCCCGCCGGGCGCGCCAGCGGGCCGCTCTGCGCCTCGAGCCCGCCTGCCGGGCCAGCAGCCGATCGGTGAGGTTGTGGAAGACCAGCCCGACCGGGAGCCCGTCGGGCGCCCGCCGAGCCCAGCCCGACGCCCAGTCGTGCTCGATCACCAGGCCGTCCCAGCGCTCCTCGAGCGCGTCGGCGAGCGCCTCGCGCATCTCCGCCAGGAAGACCTCGGCCTGCCAGGCAAGCCGGGAGCGGTCGAGGAAGCGCACCGCGAGGCCGGGCTGGCGCAGCGCGGCGCCAAGCGCCTCGCGCATGCGGGACGCCGGTCGGCGGACCGGCCGCAGGTCGACACCCACGTCGCGGAGCGCCGCGCCCCGCTCGATGCTCTCGGCCGAGCCGGGGGCGACGATCGCCATCTCGGCGCCCAGGCGCGCCAGCCCACGCGATATCCGAAACAGTCGCACCTGGCCCCCGTTTCCGGCCGGGTCGGGATACTCCGGCGAGAGGAAGAGCAGACGCGGCTCAGGCACGCTCGCCCCACAGCCTCGGGCGCCCGGAGAGGCCGGCATAGACGGCCTCAAGCCTGGCGGCGACCTCGTCCCAGCTCGGAACCGCGGCCGGCTCGCGCCGCGGTGGGGGCGGGTGGCGCAGCGCCTCGAGCAGCTCCGCGTCGCCGACGACGATCTCGACCAGGCCCGGCCACCGGGCAGCCAGCTCGCGCTGCTGCGGCAGGTCGGAGAGAAGACAGCGGGTGCCCAGCGCCAGCGCCTCCAACACAGCGAGGCTCTGACCCTCGGCCCCGCTGAGGTGGACGAGCGCGTCCGCAGCCGCGATCAACCCGTCGATCTCCTCGCGCTCGCGCAACTCTCCCAGCCAGACGCCCCCGGTGGCTTCGACCATCCGGGCGAACCCTTGGCGCCGATCCTCCCCCCCGCCCTCCCAGCCGCCGACGACGACGAGCGGGACGGCGCCCGCCAGGGTGGCAGCCAGCCGGGCCTGGCTCTTGCGCGGCGAGACCGCCCCGACCGAGATCGCGTAGCGCTCGGGCAGGGCGACGGACAGCCGTCGTTCCAGCGCCCCACGGTCGAGCGGAGCGGCCGCGCGATCAACCCCGTTGCCGATCACCTCGACCGGAGCCGCAGCTGGGCCCCCGACCCGCCGCAGCAGCCCCTCCTCCCAACGGGTCAGGGCGATCAGCCGGTCCGCCCGCCTCGTCAAGCGGCGCAGGACGCGCGGCTCGAGGGCCGGGATCGGCAGCCGCGTCGCGAGCCTGAGACGCCACTCGCGGCGCGGCGGGACCACGACCACCGGCGAGACGACGAGGTGGGCTGGGTGGCGTCGCCAGTGGTGCAGGAGGTGGCCGACGTCTGCGGTGTGGCCGAAGGCGTGCAGCACGTCGAAGCCCCAGTCTGCCGGGGCTTCGTGCAGCTCGCGCACATCGAGGCCGCGAGCCCTGAGGGCCGCGACGGTGGAGCCGATCTGACGCTCCAGGCCGCCGCCGCCGAGCGCGGCCGGCACGCCGCCGATCGTCCCGACGCGGAGGCTGTGGTCGGATTTGGACACGCAGCTGACTCTAATATGGGCCGGTGTGGTCGCCGTGCAGCGCTACCGAGGAGGACTCGCCGGCTTCGTCGGCGAGTCGCCGATCCACCGTGGGCCGATCCTCGTCGCGGTCGAACGGTTCGCGGCGGGGCTGCCGGCGGGCAGCCGCGTGCTCGACGCCGGGGCCGGACGGGCTCCGTACCGCGAGCTGCTCGCGCACTGCGACCACGTGACCCACGACTGGCCGGCGTCGCCGCACGGGCACGCGTCTGACGCCGAGGTCGTCTCCGACATCTGCGCCCTGCCGCTCGCCGCGGCGGAGTTCGACGCGGTGCTCTGCACCGAGGTGCTCGAGCACGTGGCCACCCCCGAAACCGCCGCGAGCGAGTTGTTCCGCGTGCTGAGACCGGGCGGGCGGCTGCTGGTCACCGTCCCCTTCGTCGCCGAGCTGCACGAGGAGCCGCACGATCACTACCGCTACACCCGCCTCGGCATCCGTGGCCTGCTGGAACGGGCGGGCTTCCTGGTCGAGTCGGTAGCGCCGTTGAGCGGCTACTTCAGCACGATGGCCCACCTGACGCGGGTCGGCGGCCTGGCGATGCGACCGACCGGGTCCCGCCCCCGGGCGGGCACGCGCCTTGCCGCGCTCGTCCTCCAGGGCGCCTCGCTGCTGATGGCGCGGCCGGCGCGGGCGCTCGACCGGCTCGACGCGCGCCGCGGCCTGCCGCTCGGCTGGGTCGCCCTGGGATCCGTTCCTCGTGACTAGTCCGACCCGCATCTGGGTGCGGGCCGGCGCCGCCACCGCGGTCTCCCAGGTCCTGGTCATGGCCGGCTCCTCGCTGCTCGGGCTGCTGGTCGCCCGACTGCTCGGCAGCACCGCGGGCACCGACGGCTTCTTCGCCGCCAACGCGATCTACGCGATCGCGCTGTTCACCGCACAGAGCCTGCGCACCACCGCGCCCGCCACCCTGCTCGATCCGCGACCCGGCACCCTGCCGCGGCACCTGCGCGCGGTCGGGCTGCTCGCGGCCGGGCTGCTCGGCCTCTTCGCCCTCGCGATAGCGGCCGCCGGCCTGCTGCTCTCGGGGCCCGCGGTCGGCAGCTTCCGCCTCGCGCTGGCGGTGCTCGCCCCGGCCGCTCTGGCTCAGCTCGCGTCCGGGCTGCTGGCCGCTCGTTGCGCGGTCCTCGGAGACTTCGCCCGCCCCGCCGCCGCCTACGCAGCCGGGGCGTTGCTGACCGCGGCCGTGTTCGCCGTCCTCGTCGACCCGCTCGGGGCGGACGCGATCGCGGTCGCGGTGTCGTCCGGAACCGTCGTGAGCCTGACCGCGATGTTGCTGGTCTGGCGTGCGAGCGAGCGTCGCGGGCCGGCCACGGACGGAATCGAAGGTAGGGCTCTATCGCTCGCCCCGACGACCCGGGCGCTGCTCTGGCATCTGGTGCGCGGCGCGATCCCGGTGCTCGCGAGCCAGGTCACGATCACCGTCTCGGTGCTGAGCGCGAGCCGGATCGCGCCCGGCGACGCCACGCTGTACAGCTACGGATCGCTGGCGGTCGCGGTGCTGGTCGCGATCGTCGCTGCCCCGGTCTCGATCGTCCTCGCCCCCGAGGTGGCGCGGCGCTGGGACCGACGGCCGGCGACGCTCGCGGGGCCGACGCTCGACACCTTCAGGCTGGGCGCCCTGCTGTTGCCGCTACTTGCACTGCCGGGGCTGCTCTGGGGACCCTGGGTCGCCGAAGCGCTGCTGACGGCGCTCTCCCCCGCCGACGTCACGGCGATCTTCTCCGTCGCCGCGATCCTCACCGTGTCGGTGCTCTCGACCCTGCTCTCGATGGTGCCGCTGGTGGCGAGCGTCGCCGCGGGCATGCTTGGCCGCGTTGGAATCGGGACTGCCTCGGTGGTCGCAGTCCATTCTCGTCGCTGCTCCGCTTGTAGCCTCATCCGGCTCGCTTGCCGCACTCGCCATCGAGGGCGCATTGGCGGCGATGGCCCTCGCGGCAGTCCCGATCGTGGTTGCGCTGCGCGGTAGTGTTGTCGAAGTGGCTCTGGAGGCTGGCCGAGTCACGGTGTTCTCTGTTCTTCCCAGCTCTCTCGTTGCGCTGGCGGTTTGGTTGGGGCTCGGCGGGGGAATCGAAATCGGGACCGCGACGGTAGCCCTCTTTGCCGGGCTGTTCGCCCAGCTCGCCGTGGCCCTGACGGCTGGCCGCGGGGAGCTCAGCGCAATCTTGCTTGCGGTACGGCCAGCGCGGGTTCGCCTCAGGGCTTGACGACCAGGCGACCCGTATAGTCGATTCGCTGCAGGAGGACCTTTCCTCCGAAGTACTCATCGACTGCCCTGCGTGCACCTTGCCAGTGACCGTAATCGTCGATGATCAGGACCCCGCCCGAGCCAAGCCGTGGGTATAGGTGATTCAGCTCGTGGGCCGTCGACTCATACCAATCGGTGTCAAGTCGCAGGAGCGCGATCTCGTCGGGTGCCTGATCCGGAATCGTGTCCTCGACCCGGCCTTTGAGGAGATAGAGATGCCTGGGCGGATATCCCGTTGATTTCAGGTTCGCGCGCACGTCCTCGACATCCGCGTAGCACCAAACCTCGTCGCTACGAGAGCTGCGCTCCAACAAGTTGGCGGCCGGGGTCCCATGATGGTCGCGATCCATCTCGGTTGGCGCGCTCATGCCCTCGAAGGTGTCGAAGAGGAAGAGGTCGCGGTTGGCATTGCCCCTGGAGAGCAGCGTCCGCGCGACAGCCATCATGCTCCCTCCGCGCCAGACGCCGCACTCGACGATCGCGCCGGAGACTCCGGTGCGCTCAACGTAATCGACCGCCTGCGTGAGCGCGACGATCCTCTCGTCGGAAGTCATCGTGTAGTGACGAACTGCCTCGAGCGTCGCAAGCTCGTCTTCCTCCAGATCGGCGAACCGATGCTGTCTACGGCTGCCAGCGTCGCGCCGTAGGAATCGCGTCAGCCTCTTCAGCCTGTTCATCTCCGTCTCCAGGGTCGCGGTTGAAGCCAACGCCAGCCCACGGTCACCCCACGCGTCACGAACCTCGGAGCCATCCGAGCGCCCGCTCGTAGCTTGCCAGGGTGCCGCGGGCGGTGGCCGCCCAGGTGAAACGGGCCGCGCGCTCCAAGCCGGCGGAGCGCAGGCGCTCGGCCTCCGCGGGGTCGCCCAGCAGGGTGTCGATCGCGGCGGCGATCTGCGCGGGGCGCTCGGGGTCGAAGAGGCGGGCGGCGTCGCCGGCGACCTCGGCCAGGCTGCCGCGGCCCGAGCAGGCGACAGGCAGGCCGCGCGCCATCGCCTCCAGCACCGGAAGCCCGAACCCCTCGTACAGCGAGGGGAAGACGAAGGCCGAGGCGGTCGCGTAGAGAGCCTCCAGGTCGGCGGCCGGGATCCAGCCGGGGAAGCGGACCTCGCTCAGGATCCCCAGCCGCGCCGCGCGGGCGCGCAGCTCGGCCTCGTGCCCGGTCGGGTAGCCGGCGAGCACGAGCAGCGGGCGGCGCTCGGCCGGGATCAGCGCCAGGGCGTCGATCAGCCGGGCGAGGTTCTTGTGCGGGCGCATCGCCGCGACCGAGAGGACGAGGGGGCGGTCGCCGAGCCCGAGGCGCTCGCGCAAGCCGGCGGGGTCCGCGGCGGGTCGCAACGGCGCCGCGACTCCCTGCGGGACGAGATCGATCCGCTCCCCGGCGATCCGCAGCTTCGCGACGACGTCGCGCCTGGTCGCCTCGGAGGGCACGATCAGGCGGTCCGAGCGGCGGGCCGCGAGCAGGACCAGCCACCGCATCGCGCCGGCCGCGCGGCCGAAGTGGGCCTCGGGGTGGACGCGGTGGATCAGGTCGTGGACGGTGACGACGCGTTTGAAGCGGCCGCGGAGCGGCCCGGTGTTGGCGAGGCTGTGCAGCAGGTCGACCCCGGCCCGCCTGGCGAGCCCGGGCAGCAGCCCCTGCTCGCCGCGCACCCAGGCGCTGCGGCGGCGGGCCTGGACCGGCACGGTCACCGAGGGGATCTCCAGCCACGGGCCGCTCCCCGCCGCGGCCGCCTCGCGGTTGAGGAAGGCGGTGAGGCGCAGGTCGGGGCGCTCGGCCAGCAGCGCCGGGATCAGCTCGCGAGCGTAGGTCTCCGTCCCCCCCGTCTCCCCCGGCACCAGGTAGACGAGGTTCAGCCCGACGTGGGGCTTGCCTTCGCTCCGGCTCACCGGCTGTAGGCCTCGACCCAGTCCCAGCGCCCCCCGCAGAGGCGCCGGTATTCGTCGGCGGCGACGGTGACTAGGCCGAGGTCGCCCCCGGCCGCTTCGACCAGCTCGAGCGGGCCGATCGCCCAGGGCCGCGGGGCGCTGCCGGGCGAGAGGCTGGCGCCCTCGTAGGCGACTTCGAGGCGGTGGGCGCCGGGGGAGAGCCGCACGACGCCAAGCGGCTCGTAAGCGCCGGCGCTGTCGATCGTCGCCCGCTCGGAGGCAACCCGCTCGCCGTCGATCCGCAGGGTCAGGCCGCCGAACACGCTGCCGCCGAGCCAGAGCCGATATTCGCCGCCCGGCACCGAGAACTCCTCGCTGAAGCCGCCCGAGCCGCTCGGCGCGAAGGTGTAGGGGCTGGGCGCGGTCCAGCCGGCCGGCAGCGAATCCTGATGGAACTCGATCGCGATCGGCGTGCCGACCCGGGCGGCAACCAGCTCGCCGCCTTCGCCGGCCTCCCCCGCCAGCCGCTGCAACTCGGAGCATTCCGGCACGTCGCCGGCGTCGAGGCTCGTTCCGAGCGGCAGGTGCTCGACGAGACTCCCGGGCGCGGCCTGGCGCCGCCAGACGTCGTAACGAGGGGTCTGGTAGGCGAGGCGGAAGCTCGCGGGCGGGCGGCTCGCGGCGGCGGAGCGACGGACGACGAGCAGCGCGTACGGGTCGAGCTCCGCCGCCTCGACTTCGTCGAGGTCGACGTACTGGCCCTTATCCGGCGCGCCGCCGCCGACCAGGCCGACGGCACGGCTGCGGCGGTCACTGGCGCCTTCGGCGTCCAGCCTGCGAAGGAAGTGGCGCGGTCCGTAGATCGAGACCTCGGTGCTGAGCGCCGGGCCTTCGCCGGCGAACCGCTCGCCGATCCGCTCCAGCTCGGTGAGCTGCGAGCGGGGCGCGAACCAAACGCCCTGGTAGGCGAGGAAGGCCGACCAGGCGACCGCTCCGACGACCACCGCCCCAAGCGCCGCGGCCTCGATCCGGAAGCCGGTCCGCTGACCGGCCATCGCGATCCCGATCAGCGCCGCGGCGAGCAGCGACGGGGAGAGCGTCGCCATCACTTTGGCGTCGACCCAGGGCGAGCCGTAGCGAGCGATGACGAGCCCGCCGAGGGCGCCGCCGAGGACGTACCCCGTCAGCGGCACGCCGTCGCGCTCGCCGAAGCGATAGGCGAGAAGCGCGGTGGCGGATGCGATCGCCAGGCAGAGCGCGGCGAGCGCGATCACCGCCGGCTTCAGGTGCGGGTCGAAGCGGAAGTCGCCGGCCGGCCAGATGCCGGCGACGTGGAAGAAGCTGAGCGGCCCGGTCAAATTGCCCAGCTCCGCTTCGCCGGTGACACCGCCGTTGAGCGGGTCGAAGACGCCAGTCGGCCCGAAGATCACGGGAACGACGAGCAGCAGAGCAGCCGCTGCGACGGGCCAGGCGATCCGCAGGGCGCGTCGCGGGCCGTCGCGGCGCAGGACTGCGATCGCCGCCGGGATCAGCACCGGCACGGCCCAAAGGACGCCGCCCGGGCCGAGGACGACGATCAGCGCCGCCACGCCGATCCCGAGCGGCGCCCAGGCGAGTCGCGGCCAGCCGGCCGCGGCGGCGCGGCCCGCGAGCAGCGGCCCGAGCGGCAGCACCGCCGCGACGACGATCTCCTTCACGCCTCCCCACAGGTAGTAGCCGACCAGCAGCGAAGCGAGCGAGGCGACGATCGCGATCAGCGCCGCGAGGCCGGCGCCGCGGACGAGGCGGCGGGCCAGCTCGAACAGCAGCAGGGCCATCGCCGCGGCGGCGAAGGCCATCGAGGGCTGCACCGTGAAGGCGATGTCCTGGCGCGAGATCTCCGACATCAGCGCCATCGGAACGAAGCCGCCGATCGGATAGGTGCCGCCGAGGTAGTCGGCCAGGACCTGCTGGTGGGTCGAGGGATCGAGGCCGCCGATGCCGCGCCCGAACTCGAAGACGTGGTCGGTGATCGCCAGCCAGGTCGCGGTGTCGTCGAGCTTGATGTAGCCGGCCAGGGTCGCCTCGCCGAGGACGAGGAAGGGCGAGGCGTAGAGCAGGAAGACGGCGAGCGCCACGGCTATCGCGGGGCCCTGCGGCCGGTGCCGGAGCGCGGCGCGGCCGACCCACAGCCCGAGCAGGGCGACCAGGAGCGTCGCGGGCAGGGTCAGCTTGGCGGTGAACGCGGTCACGGTGCCGAACTGGGCGATGACGATCGCGATCGCCAGGCCGAAGGCGGGCCGCAGCGTCCACGGCAGGGCAAGGCCGGTCAGCCGCTCGAGCAGCAGCGACAGCCCCACCGTCGCGGCCAGCAACCCGACCGGCGCGACCAGCCAACACAGGAACAGGTCCATTCGGGCGCGGATTCTTGCACGCCCTTCCGCTTGAGGTACCGTCGTGTCATAATCGAAGATCAACGGGGTTTGCACACGAGACACGTGTGGAGGCCCCAGGGATCAGGAGGGGAAATTGGCCGAAGGCAAGGCGCTCGAGGAGGGGCAATCGGTGGAGAGATCCGGGCAGGCGGACGCGAAGGGGCCCGAGCACGAAGGCTCGAAGCAGGGACCGGGCACTGAGAAGGCCGGCCGGGCCGAGGCGATCAGGGCTTGGGCGAAGAAGCGCGACTGGCGCCGGCCGAATGCGAAGACGGTGCGACTGGCCGTGGCCGGGCTGCTCGTGCTCGCCGCGGTCGTGGTCGGGATCGTCGCGCTGGCCGGCGGTTTCGACTCGGGCGAGGGCGGCTCCGGGGGCGAAAGCGAAGCGGTCTCGCTCTCGGCCTCCGAACTGCTCGCCCAGGCAGGCAGCCTCAGCGGCCCCGCCTACTGGATCGGCCCGCGAACCGGCACCTCGAGCTACGAGCTGACCGACACGCCCGACGGCCGGATCTACATCCGCTACCTGACCGAAGGCGCCGAGGCCGGCGACCCGCAGCCGAACTTCCTGACGATCGGCACCTACCCGATCGAAAACGCGAAGGAAGCGATCGAGGCCGCCGCCGAAGAAGGCGATGGCCGGGCTCTCTCGCGGCACAACGGCTACGAGGCGCTGAGCTCCGAAGGCGCGGCCAGCGCCTACGTCGTCTTCGACGACGAGCCGAACGCGCAGATCGAGGTCTTCTCGCCGCAGCGCGGCGAAGCGGCCCGGCTGGCGACCTCCGGGGCGGTGGAACCCCTCCGCTAGCGGGATGGCTGCCACGGCGACTGCAACGGCGACCCCCGAGGCGGTCGAGCCGCTGGTCTCGGTCGTGATCCCCTGCCTGAACGAGGCGGAGAGCATCGAGGACTGCGTCCGCGCGGCGCGGCGCGTGCTCGCGGAGAATGGCCTGGACGGGGAGGTCGTGGTCGCCGACAACGACTCCGAGGACGGCAGCGGCGAGCTGGCCGCGTCGGCCGGGGCGCGGGTCGTCCACGAGGCGCGCCGCGGCTACGGCAGCGCCTACCTGGCCGGCTTCGCCGCCGCCCGCGGCCGCTACATCGTCACCGCCGACGCCGACCAGACCTACGACTTCGCCGAGATCCCCCGCTTCGTCGCCCAACTCGAGGAGGGCGCCGACATGGTGATCGGCAACCGCATGAACAACATCCTCCCCGGGGCGATGCCGTGGCTGCACCGCTACATCGGCAACCCGGTGCTGAGCGGCTTCCTCAACCTGCTCTACCGCTCCGGCGTCCACGACGCCCACTGCGGCATGCGGGCGCTGCGGCGCGACTCGCTGCCGCAGCTGCGGCTGCGCAGCACCGGCATGGAGTTCGCCTCGGAGATGGTGGTGCGGGCGGTCAAGGAGGAGCTCGAGGTCAGCGAGTTCGACATCGACTACCGGCCGCGCGCCGGCGAGTCGAAGCTCTCCTCCTTCCGCGACGGCTGGCGCCACGTGAAGCTGCTGCTGGTCAACAGCCCGACGGCGCTGTTCATGGTGCCCGGGCTGGCGATGCTGGCGATCGGCCTGCTGGGGATGGCGCTGTCGCTCTCGGGGTCCTCCCTGTTCGGCCGCGAATGGCAGATCCACGCGACGATCGCCACCGCGCTGCTGACCGTGGTCGGCGCCCAGGTGGTGGCGCTGGCGGTGAGCGCCCGCGCCTTCGCCGTCGAAGCGCTCGACGAGAAGCCGGACCGCCTGCTGGCCTGGGGCCGGCAGCGGCTGCGGATCGAGCACGGCCTGCTCGCCGGCAGCCTGCTGGCACTCTGCGGCCTGGCTATCGGCGGCGTCATCGTCGGCGTCTGGATCAACCGCGGCTTCGGCCAGCTCTCGGAGGACCGTCTGCTTGTGCTCGCCGCGGTGCTGATCATCCTCGGCCTACAGACGATCTTCTCCTCCTTCTTCCTCAGCATCATCGGCCTCGCCGGCGGCGACACGCCGAACTGGCCGCGGGCGGACGGCGGCGACGCCCGCTGAGCGTTAAGGAAGACGGCCCCTCCGCCGGGGGATCGGGCTCCGCGCCGGAGGGGTAGGCGGCTCAGTCGACGCCCTCCATATGGTCCTCGATCGACCCGATCAGGACGGACAGGGGTGGTGTCGCTGACCTCCAGGGTCGCCAACCTCGAGAGTCTCCGAGCGCCTAAGCATCACCGCATTCCCAAACAGCGACAGTCGTGTCACAATCGCCACGTGAGCGACGAGGGCGGCTTCCGGGCGCGTGCGGGGACGCTGACGATCCTGCTCATGCTGAGCGTGGCCGATCGCGAGACCACGCTCGCCATCCTGGCCGAGATCGCCACCGGCGTGCGCATGGAGGGCCTCGAGCTGCCCGACCCCGACGACGAGCTGCACATGGCGATCTTCGAAGACGACTACATGCTCGAACCCGTCGACCCCGACGAGCCGATCGGCCCCGAGACCAAGTTCCGGGCGACCGAGGCCGGGGGAGAATTCCTCGTCGTCGCCGGCGTCCTCGCGAGCTGGCTGCGCCAGCGCCCCGCCGGCCCCCTGGACTTCGACGAGGAGGCCGTGCAGCCGGTCCTCGCGCTGCTCGGCGGCTGGGCCTCTGGGATCACGCACGGCTTCGCCGCCGAGTCGCTCGGCGTCGCCGAGGCGCAGGAGCGGATCGGGACCCTGAGCTTCGACGCGGTCGAGCTCCGGATCGGCGCGATGGAGGCGCAGGGGCTGCTCGAGGCGTTCGAGTGCGAGGACGGCGAGGTCCGCTACGAGGCCACCGACTGGCTGCGCAAGGGCGTCGCCGCGATCGCCGCCGCGGCGCGGATGGAGCTGCGCCACCCGGCGCCCGGCACGGCGCCGATCGCCGTCGCCGACGTCGAGGCCGCCTTCGGCCTGGCGCTGCCGCTGCTGCGGCTGCCGGCCGACGCCTCGGGCGCCTGCTCTTTGGCCGTGGGGCTCGAGCCGGAGGTCTCCGACCGCCCGGCCGGGGTCACCGCCGAGGTCGAGGCGGGCCGCGTGGTCGCGGTCGAGCCGGGCCTCGAGCAGGGCGCCGACGCGCGGGCCGAGGCCTCGGCGGCGGACTGGCTCGACACGCTGTTCGAGCCGGGCGTCGCTCCAGCAGGGTCTTGCGCTGGCGCAGCTCGACCACCTCGGTGAGCGCCGCGTCGAGCGGGTCGGTCAGCGTCTTGGCGCCGAGCACCTCCCTCGCCGCCTCCACCTTGGCGGGGTCCTCTATCCGGGACCGACCGCGCTCTCGGCGGCGCCTCTCAATCCCAGACCACGGCCACGTCGTAAGCGTCGAACGACGGGTCCGCGGTCAGGATCGCCAGCCTCTCGACCTGGGCCTGAGCAATCAGAAGGCGGTCGAAGGGGTCGGTGTGATGGCGCGGCAGGAAGCGCACCTGCCAGGCGTGCTCGGCGACGACGGGCAGCAGCTCGAACCCGAGCTGCCCGATGCGCGCGGGAAGGTCCCGCGGAGCATCGAGCTTGCCGAGGGCCGCCTTGATTGCGACCTCCCAGATGGAGGCCGCGCTGACCATGGTCGCCTCGGCTTCGATCCGCGATCTCGGCGTTCCGTCGATCCGCTTGCTGTCACCGGCCAGGAACCACAGCAGGGCATGGGTGTCGACCAACATCGACGATGCGGCTATACGTAGTCCCCGAAGTCCCCGAGCGGCTCGTCGAAGTCCTCGCCGATCTGGATCTCGCTCTTCATCGAGCCGAAGCCGCGGACGCCACGGCGTTTGCGCAGCGGCGCGATCCGGACCACCGGCTCGCGACCCCGCCGCACCACTATCTCCTCCCCCGACTCGGCACGCCGAACCAGCTTGGAGAACTGGGTCTTGGCCTCGTGGATGCTGACGCTCGTGGACACGGGTCCGCACCTTAGCAAGGTTAGTCCAGTTGGTCCACGCTCGGGGCCCTCGCGGACACAGGTCGAGGCCACGTCGCAGAAGCGGGCAGCGCGCCATAAGCATCACTGCATTCCCAAACTTCGAAGACGACTACATGCTCGAACCGGCCGACCCCGACGAGCCGATCGGCCCCGAGACCAAGTTCCGGGCGACCGAGGCCGGGGGAGAATTCCTCGTCGTCGCCGGCGTCCTCGCGAGCTGGCTGCGCCAGCGCCCCGCCGGCCCCCTGGACTTCGACGAGGAGGCCGTGCAGCCGGTCCTCGCGCTGCTCGGCGGCTGGGCCTCTGGGATCACGCACGGCTTCGCCGCCGAGTCGCTCGGCGTCGGCGAGGCGCAGGAGCGGATCGGGACCCTGAGCTTCGACGCGGTCGAGCTCCGGATCGGCGCGATGGAGGCGCAGGGGCTGCTCGAGGCGTTCGAGTGCGAGGACGGCGAGGTCCGCTACGAGGCCACCGACTGGCTGCGCAAGGGCGTCGCCGCGATCGCCGCCGCGGCGCGGATGGAGCTGCGCCACCCGGCGCCCGGCACGGCGCCGATCGCCGTCGCCGACGTCGAGGCCGCCTTCGGCCTGGCGCTGCCGCTGCTGCGGCTGCCGGCCGACGCCTCGGGCGCCTGCTCTTTGGCCGTGGGGCTCGAGCCGGAGGTCTCCGAGCGCCCGGCCGGGGTCACCGTCGAGGTCGAGGCGGGCCGCGTGGTCGCGGTCGAGCCGGGCCTCGAGCAGGGCGCCGACGCGCGGGCCGAGGCCGCGGCGGCGGACTGGCTCGACACGCTGTTCGAGCCAGACGCCGAGCGGGTCCGGACCAGCGGCGACCGCGCCCTCGCCGGCCGCCTGGTCGACGGCCTGCGCAGCGGGCTGCTCGCGATGCTCCGCGAGCTACAGCGGCGCTGGTAGGGCCGCGGCGGGGCGCGCTCGCTCACCTGGACCTGGAAGAGGCCGGCCGCCTTCCGCGCCGGGCGCAGGTTGGCGGCGAAGCGCTCGCATGGCATCTCAGCCCTCCAGCTCGAAGCCGTGGTCCTCGTCCGGGCCGTGCTCGCCGCCGGGCTCGTCGGCTTCGTCGTCCTGCTCGTCCTCCCACCGCTCGGCGAGCAGGTGCTCGGGCGGTCGCCAGACCGGCCGGAAGCCGGCGGAGAAGGACCTACGTCGCGTCAGAACGGATGAAGCCGATGCGAGCACCAAAGGGCTCGGCGAGCGCAGAGAGGGTTGCGTAGGTGGGATTGGCGTCCCCGGTCTCGATTCGGCTGATCTCGCTCTGCGGAATCCCGGACTTCTCGGCGAGCTCCTTCTGCGTCAGCCTCTGCTCGCGGCGCAGAGTCATCAGTTGACTGGCGATCGAGAGCTCGCGGCGCAGCTCGCGTAGCTCGGCCTCTGCGGCCGGTCCCGCGGCCTCCGCCTCGGCCTCGATGCTCTCCATCAGCTTTCGGAATTTGTCACTCATACGGTTCCTCCATCGCGAACAGCGAGTATGGGCTATATCCCATACAAAGTCAAGGACCCGGCTTCTCGCCTCGGCGGCGCCCTCTCCATTGCCGGAGGCGCTGCCGCGCAACGTCGATCTCACGCTGCTGTCGCCGGCCCTTTGGATCTTCTCCCTTGTCGTATCCATGAAGGAGCAGGATTCGATGATCGCCGTAGGCGTGGCAGAGGACCCGCAGGCTGATCTGCTCGACCTTCTTGACCCTACGACCTTTCTTCTGGTTGACCTCGTAGCGGCGCTTCCGCATCAGGCGAAACTCGAAGACCCCGCCCCCGAGCTGCTTCCCCCAGGCTTTCTCGTCGCAGACGCCCACCCCCTGCTGCTGGAGCACCTTCTCCATCGCCACGCCCAGTGCCCGACGCTTCGCCTCGGAGAGATCCTTGATCCACCGCAGGCATGGCTCATCACCGTCCTGCCCCTCGAAGAAATCGAGCCGATACGGCAGGTCGGTCACGCCGTCAATCCCCTGCGCCGACGAAAGCAATCACCGCGCAGTTCTACGATCCGCGCCGGACATACAATAGGTCTCGGCGCCGGTCTCCTCCGCTTGCGCGGTCGCCGTTTCGCTCGGTGCCCTGATCGTCGAGGCGCAGAAACTGCGCGAAGCTCCCCGGGCGACCGGGGGTCAGAGACTCCGGGGCGGGGCGAGCCACTCGCTCTCGAAGACGAGGCTCGTGTGCTCGGCGATCAGGTCGTAGTCGCGGTCGTAGTGCAGCACGCCGGCGTCGGCGCGGTGCGCGCAGGCTGCGATCAGCACGTCGGCCGGCGGCAGGCGGTGGTGGCCGACCTCGGCCAATTCCCGCTGTGTGGCGAGCGCGAGGCTTTCGACTCCGCCATCGACGGCGACGCGCGGAAGGCGCTCGAGGTCGGACATCATCGTCTTTCGGTCCGCTGCCGAACGGGCTGAGTAGCCGGCCTCCAGCAGGAAGGGGAGGCACGTCGCGAGCTGACGTTGCTCGATCCAGCCCGCCACCGCCTCCGCACGGTCAGCCGGCAGCTTCGCCGCGACGATCCGCGACCATGCGGAGTTGTCGAGCAGCAGCACGCTACCCGTCGGAGTCGGCGATCAAGCCGAGCCGCTTCACCTCGTCAGCGGCCTCGATGTCAACCCGAAACGGGAACGAGCCCCTGCGGACCATCTCTGCCAAGCGCCCTCTGGCGGCATCCGCCGCCTCCTCGTCCTCGCTGAGCCGGCGCGCCTTGAGCTTGGCGCCGAGCACCACCAGCTCGGCATAATCGATCCGCTCGCCCTCCAGCTTGGAGCGCAGCTCATCGAGAGCCTCTTGGACGGGCGGGGTCTCCGTGATCGTGTGACGGGGCCTGGTGGTGGGCACTCGGGCTAGTGTAGCACCGTGCTGCTCGGGTCCAGGGGCGCAGCGAGCCGAGGCGGCGCGGAGCGCGTTCGCGCACGACCAGCTCGGCGAGGCGCCGTAGGCATCACCGCATTCCCAAACAGCGACGATTCGTGTCACAATCGCCACGTGAGCGACGAGGGCGGCTTCCGGGCGCGTGCGGGGACGCTGACGATCCTGCTCATGCTGAGCGTGGCCGATCGCGAGACCACGCTCGCCATCCTGGCCGAGATCGCCACCGGCGTGCGCATGGAGGGCCTCGAGCTGCCCGACCCCGACGACGAGCTGCACATGGCGATCTTCGAAGACGACTACATGCTCGAACCCGTCGACCCCGACGAGCCGATCGGCCCCGAGACCAAGTTCCGGGCGACCGAGGCCGGGGGAGAATTCCTCGTCGTCGCCGGCGTCCTCGCGAGCTGGCTGCGCCAGCGCCCCGCCGGCCCCCTGGACTTCGACGAGGAGGCCGTGCAGCCGGTCCTCGCGCTGCTCGGCGGCTGGGCCTCTGGGATCACGCACGGCTTCGCCGCCGAGTCGCTCGGCGTCGCCGAGGCGCAGGAGCGGATCGGGACCCTGAGCTTCGACGCGGTCGAGCTCCGGATCGGCGCGATGGAGGCGCAGGGGCTGCTCGAGGCGTTCGAGTGCGAGGACGGCGAGGTCCGCTACGAGGCCACCGACTGGCTGCGCAAGGGCGTCGCCGCGATCGCCGCCGCGGCGCGGATGGAGCTGCGCCACCCGGCGCCCGGCACGGCGCCGATCGCCGTCGCCGACGTCGAGGCCGCCTTCGGCCTGGCGCTGCCGCTGCTGCGGCTGCCGGCCGACGCCTCGGGCGCCTGCTCTCTGGCCGTGGGGCTCGAGCCGGAGGTCTCCGACCGCCCGGCCGGGGTCACCGCCGTGGTCGAGGCGGGCCGCGTGGTCGCGGTCGAGCCGGGCCTCGAGCGGGGCGCCGACGCGCGGGCCGAGGCCGCGGCGGCGGACTGGCTCGACACGCTGTTCGAACCGGACGCCGAGCGGGTCCGGACCAGCGGCGACCGCGCCCTCGCCGGCCGCTTGGTCGACGGCCTGCGCAGCGGGCTGCTCGCGATGCTCCGCGAGCTGCAGCGGGGCTGGTAACGCCTCCCGGCAGGCAGCCGCCGGCCGGCCTCACTCGATCTGAGCGTTATCACCGCGCGTCCCCAGGCCCTCAGCCGGAGAGCGCCCAGAGCAGCAGCGCGGCCGGCACGATGTTCGCCGAGTTGCCGAAGTCGAGCTCGTCGCGGCTGGCCACCAGCGACGGCCGCCCCGGCAGGGCGCGGGCAGGCGCGGTCGCCTTGCGGCGGTCGACGCTTGCCCAATCGGCAACCTCGACGGCCTCGATCTCCTCGCGCGGCCCGCAGGCGAAGTCGATCTCACCGCCGCGGCGGGTCCCCCAGACGTGCAGCCGCTCCGGCGCGAGCATGTCCTCGGCGCGACGCTCGAGCGGCTCGTAGCGCCGGTACAGCGCCAGCGCCACGGCGTTCTCCACCTCGGCGTGACGGTCGCGGGGCAGGCCGACCCGCTCGGCGGTGATCGTCAGGAGGAGCGGGTCGCCGAAGTAGACCTTCTTGTCCTTGGCGACGTCGCCCGTCCCGGAGTCCTGCTTCCAGAAGTAGAGGACCAGGGCGAAGTAGTCGACCGCCAGCAGCTCGACGTAGCCCTGCACGGTGCGGGGATCGTTGCCGGCGCCCCTGCGCCGGCGGGGGCGGCCGAGCGGCACGGCCATCTCGCGCGCCAGCCTCGACCAGCTCAGCTTCGAGCCAAGGGAGCGCATCAACCGCTCGAGCAATGCCTGCGCAGCCGGGATCGAGGCGCCACGCCGCTGCACCTCCTTGACCAGCGAGTCCCAGAGGACCCTTCGCACCTCCTCGCTCGGCTCGCTCCGCCCCCCCACCGCCTCGGCGACGGCCGCAGGAAGACCGCCGAACAGCAGGTAGCGCTCCAGGCTGCGCTGAAGCGCGGGCAGGTGAACGCGCGCCGCGGCCAGCGACTCGCGGCCGTCGGCGTCGAGGAGCTCGGCGACGGTCAGACCGGGGCCCGGGGGGATCGTCGGGTCGACAGCACGCGCGAAGGAGGCGAAGTCCTGCGGCATGACGAAGAAGTCGCGCCCCGCTCCGCGCCGCCCCGGCAGGCGCTCGGCGGCGCCCTCGGCCAGGTCGGCCGCGGACGAGCCGGTGCAGACGACGACATCGCGGTCGATCCGCCCTTCGTCAAAGAGGACCTTGACCGCGGTCTGCCAGCGCGCCGCCGCGGTCACCTCGTCGAGCAGGATCAGCCGCGGCCGGTCGCCCTGCCCGCCGGCCAGCTCGAGGGCGCGGTTGACGGATTCGACCAGGGCGGAGGGTGGCTGGTCCTCCAGCAGGTCGAGGGACAGGTAGACGACCTGCCGCGGCTCGACGCCGGCGGCGAGCGCGCGGCCGACGAGCAGCTTCAGGTCGGTCGACTTTCCCGCCTGGCGCGGTCCGCGCAGGACGTGGACGGCCGGGCGTTCGAGGTCGATCTCCTCGACCTGGGGGGCGGCGAGGCGCACCGGGCCTGCCTCGAGGCGGCGCAGGTGAAGGTCGTCCGCCTTCCAACCGGGATCGGTCCACCAGCGGTTGAAACGGGCGATCTGCAGGTCGCTGAGCATTGTGGGGCATACTTTAGCGGTTAAATGCTGATATACGCCCTATTGATTACGAATTGACTCCGTGAGATCGTCTCGGCCAGCCGCTTGGAGCGCTCCCGCGGCGCATGCCGGAGCGCGTGCCCGCGGCTGTCAGAAGACGTCCTCAGCCGTGATCGCAAGGATCCCCGCCGCGTTCTCGACCCGCTCGCGCGCGCATGCCGCGTAGCGCAGCTCGGCAGCGCGCCGCGGCAGCGCGCCGGCCTTGCGCTCCAGCTCAGCGCGCAAGCGGCGGGCATCGACGCGCCGGGCCCACTTCGCCTCGCCGAGCAGCACCGCCTCGCGCGCTCGGCCGGCGAGGGCGACGGCATCGATCTCGGTCGGCTCGGCGGCGGCCGTCCAGAAGGGGCCGACGGCGACGACGCCGGGGCCGAGGTCGCCGCTCGCGGCGAGCCTTCGCAGATGGGCACGGAACGCCTCCTCCCACGGGCCTCCCATATGGTCGTCGATCGACTCGATCAGGACGGGCAGGATGCTCTCGCCAAGCCCTCGCTCGATCTCGGGCCGGTACCGGTCGAGCAGGCCGAGCCAGAAGGCGAGGAAGTTGTCGGCGATGCGGTAGATGCGGCGGCGGGTGCGGCGGGGGTCCTCGGTGACCGGCACGACGCGCTCCACCAGGCGCAGGGAGACGAGACGCTCGAGCGTCCGCCCGGGGTCTGCGCGCACCGCCTGCTCGATCTCGTTGAACCTGGTGCGCCCGGCCGCGATCGCATAGAGCACCTGGTGCGCCAGCTCTCCCGCCTCGCCCTCGGTGGCGAGCACCAGCTGGCCCTCCGTGAGAAGCTGCCCCCCGGGTGCGCAGGCGAGCTTGGCCAGGTTGGCGCGAAGGCTCGCGCCCTGGTCCCACCACTCCAGATAGAGGGGCATGCCGCCGACCAAGCCCCAGACAAGCGCGCGATCCGGCGGCGCGAGGGAGGTGAGCATCCGCGCCGCCTCATGCGGGTCGAACGGGTGCAGGAGCAAGGCCAGGTCCAGCCGCCCGTAGAGTGGCGAGCGCTCCTCCTGCATCGCCTCCATGGTGCGGACCGCCGAGCCACAGAGCAACAGCTTCAGCCTGGTGTGAGAGCGAACGCGCTCCCAGGCAGCGCGAAGCGTGCTCTCCAGCCGTGGCATGGTCTCCACCAGCGCCGGCAGCTCGTCCAGCACCACGAGAAGCCTGCGATTGCGAGCGGCAAGCGCCAGCGTCTCGAAGGCGTCGTCCCAGTCGGCAAAGGGGCGCGCTTCGAGGTCACGGATCCCGTCGCCGACCAGCGGAGCGGCGGCGCGCGAGAGCGCCGCCAGCTCCGCCGCTGCCGGCCGCGCCGCGCCAGTGTGAAAGACGGTGGCGCGATCGGCCGCGAACCGCTGGATCAGCGCGGTCTTCCCGACCCGCCGGCGTCCCCAGACGATGCCGAGACCGGCGCCGGGTCGCGCCCACCAAGCCTCGAGCTGCTCCAGCTCGGACTCGCGGTTGACGAAAACCATTCGAGAAGGTTACCAACAGTTAATGTCGCCGACCCTTACCGTCGCCGACCTCTGAGGAGGCTGGCGTCACGCTCGAGGACCCGATCGAGCACCTGCACGAGGACAAGGGCTCGATCGTCAACCAGCGCGAGGCCGGTGCGCGACGAGGAGACGGCGGGGTAGAAAGCGCACTTGCCAGGCATGGTCCGCCGCGACAGGCAGCAGCTCGAAACCGAGTTGCCCGGCGCGTACAGGCAGGTCCCGGGGGGGCATCGAGCTTGCCAAGGGCGGCCTTGACGGCGATCTCCCAGATGGAGGTCACGCTGACGGTGGTCGCCTCGGCCTCGATCCGCGATCTCAGCGCTCGGCCGATCCGCTTGCGATCGCCGGTCAGGAACCACAGCAAGAGCCTTTGGGTCAGCCGAGCTCCCGGGACAAGACCAAGCGCACGTCGTCGCGTTCGGCGGCGATCTCTCGCAGTCGCGGCGAGAAGGCGGTGCGATCGAAGAAGTAAAGGGGCGAGTCATGCGCACCCAGCGCGTCCCGAACGACCTCCAGCTTGTCCAGCTCCCCGGCGCCGTGCTCGTGCCTCTCACCGGCAGCCGCCGGCCACTTGCAGGAGCCCAGCGCGAGCACCCGGCCGCGCTCGTCGAGCGCCACCGCGTCGGCCTCGTAGTCGCGGCTGCGACGCTCCCCCGCTTCGCGGCGGCGGATCGGGCCCCACCAGCGTCCCGCCTCGACAGCGCCGTCGACCTCGCGCAGCAGCCAGTCCTGGCAGACCCGCTCGAAGGCATCCTCGGAGACGAACTTGTCGAGCTGGGGGACGACGACCTGCTCGAGGTAGCGATCCGCCTGATCGCGGGTGTGCAGGCGGCTCTCGCGAGGAGCGACGAAGCGAAACCAGAAGCGCAGGAAGGGGTCGGTGATCGCGTAGCTCACCCGGCGGCCGGCCGTTCCGGCCACCGGCCGGCGACGCTCGACCAACCCCATCTCCTCGAGCGTCCCCAGGAAGGGTCGCGCCTCCTCGGAGCGGTGCTTGCCGATCCGCTGGGCGATCTCGTTGAGCCTCGTCACCCCGGCTGAGATCGCCCGCAGGCAGGACATGTAGGTGTCGACGTCTCGCAGGCGGCTCTCCTGGGAGAGCAGGAAGCGCGGCTCGTCGCGCAAGAGGCCATCGGGGTAGAGGACGGCGCGACGGATCGCCTCGGTCAGCGGCTGCGCCGGATCGATCTCCTTCAGGTAGTAGGGGACGCCGCCGAACACCGCCCAGGCACGGATCCGGTCCTCGACGCTCCCAGTCGCCGGTGAAGAAGCGCCGACCTCGGGCCAGGGGAAGGGCTGGAGCCGCAGCGAGCCGGTGCGTCGCCCATAGGTGGTCGCCCCGTAGCCGACCACCTGCTCGCTCGAAGAAGCCGATGTCGGAGCCGGAGAGGCAGAGCAGCAGGTCGGGGTTGTCGGCGTGCTCGCGCGCGAAGCGGTTGAGCAGCGAGCCGATCTCCGGCTCCTGGCGGGCGATGAACTGGAACTCGTCGAGGACGATCATCGTCTGCCCCTGCTCGAGCAGCTCCGAGAAGGCGGCGAAGGCGGCGCGCCAGCTCGACAGCGGCTGCTCGGCATGGATTCGCCGGCCGCTGAAGGCAGCCAGCTCGGCCGAGAGGTCGTCAAGCTGGTCGCGGCTGCTGCCCGACGTCGCCTCGAAGTAGAGCTGCCGGCAACGCTCGCCGAAGTGGAGCAGAAGCTCGCTCTTGCCCACCCGACGCCTGCCGTAGAGGACGAAGTACTCGCCCCGCGGGGAGTCCAGCCGCTCCGAGAGGGCGGCCAGCTCGTCGGCTCGGTTGAAGAAGGACATTGGCCGCAATAACTATAGCGTACCTTACTAAGGTGTACCGTCAGAACTTAGACCGAGGCAGACGCCGTGCAAGGACTGCGCGCCTGCCCCAGGCTAAGGAAACCGGCTTCCCCCGCCGATACAGCCCCGATGTTCGAGATCGACGCAGCCCTGCGCACCCTGGTCGAGCGGGAGGGCTCCGACCTGCACGTCAAGGTCGCGGCGCCGCCGACGATCCGCCTGCACGGGGAGCTGGTGGCGCTCGAGGGCTACGAGCCGCTCAGCGACAAGGACACCGAGAAGGCCTTCCACGACATCGCCGAGGTGCGCTCGCTGACCGAGTTCGAGCAGGGCGGCGAGACCGACTTCTCCTACGCGCTGCCCGGCGTCTCGCGCTTCCGCGTCAACGCCTTCAAGCAGCGCGGCTCGATCTCGATCGCCTGCCGGGCGATCCCCTTCCACATCCGCTCGGTCGAGGAGCTGGGGCTGCCGCCGGTGGTCACCGACCTGGCCGAGGAGCAGCGGGGGATCATCCTGGTCACCGGCACCACCGGCTCGGGCAAGTCGACGACGCTGGCGGCGATGATCGACCACATCAACCGCACCCGCTCCCACCACATCGTCACGCTCGAGGACCCGATCGAGTACCTGCACGAGGACAAGGGCTCGATCGTCAACCAGCGCGAGGTCGGCTCGGACACCGAGAGCTTCGCGCGGGCGATGCGCCGCGTCCTGCGCCAGGACCCCGACGTGATCCTGATCGGCGAGATGCGCGACGAGGAGACGGTGCGCACGGCGCTGTCGGCGGCGGAGACCGGCCACCTCGTGCTCTCCACCGTGCACACGCTCGACGCGACCGAGACGATCAACCGGATCATCGACTTCTTCCCGCCCCACCTCCAGCACCAGGCGCGGGTGATGCTCGCCGCGACCCTGAAGGGGGCGATCGCCCAGCGGCTCGTCCCCGACATCGGCGGCGAGGGCCGCGTCGCCGCCGCGGAGGTGCTGGTCGTCACCGGCCGCGTCCAGGACCTGATCCTCAACCCCGACGAGACCTCGAAGATCACCGAGGTGATCGCCGAAGGCGAGTACTACGGGATGCGCACCTTCGACCAGTCGCTGCTCTCCTACGTGATGGAGGGCAGGGTCTCCGAGCAGGTCGCGCTCGACTTCGCCTCCAGCCCGCACGACTTCAAGCTGATGCTGGCGGCCGGCGGCCAGCGGGCCAGCGGCATCGAGCAGCTCGCGGCTTCCTCGCCGCAGCGGTAACGCGCCGACCGCAGGCGCTCTCGACACGAAGCCGCCTGGCAACTCTTTGAAACCCTGCTCCCGAGGTACGCTTGATGGGAATGATCACGCGAAATTTCTATATCAGCAGCTCCTCCGGCGGTCGCCAAAGCGACCGCACCGCCACCGGGCCGAAGCCGGCCCGGACGAGATTGCGGGCGGCGGTCGACTCGCTCTGCGGGTAGTCGAGCGGCTCTTCGGTGACGGCGAACAGGCGCTGCGAGCCGGCGGCGAGCGCGTCCACGATGCGCCGGCGCAGCAGGGCCAGGTGGGCGCCCTTGCCGCGGGCCGACTCGCGGGTGGCCGCGAAGCCGAGCTGCGCGATCCCGTGGTGCAGCATCATCGTCGCGGCGCCGATCCCCTCTTCGTTCTCGTCGACCGCGATGTAGCTGCGCCAGCTGCGGCGCCCCGGCAAGCCGATGAAGAAGCCGTGCCCGGTCCACATGCCGTATCCGCTGGCGAGCAGGTCGCTGAACCCCTCGCTTTCCTCGACGATCTCGTCCACTTCGATGCCGGGGGGCCCGGGGGAGCTCACCGGCCCCGCGCCACGAGCGAACGTGGCCCAGTGCGCGGTGCGGCGGTAGCCGCGCCGGCTGAGGAGGTCCTCGGTCGCCTCCGGGTCCCCGAAGTCCGGCCTGACCGGGATGCGGCAGTCGGCGCCAAGCGCCTCGGTCCAGTCGAGCGCCCCGGCCAGATGCCCGCCCTCGACCGCGCCGGGCGCGGAAGCGCCGAGAATCACGTTGAACCGCGGCAACCGCGGCTCGCTGGCGATCACAAACGCCCGGATCGGACCGTAGTGACGCACCTCGATCCCGTTCTCCTCCACCGCGTCGAGCACCGGAACCCGCCAGAGCTCCAGCCAGAACTGCCGCTCGAGCCGGTACAGCTCACCCGCGCCGAACATGTTGTCTGCAAGCGTGCTCATCTCGAACTCGAACCCGCGCTGTGGGCCGAACCTCGTCATTCCTCGCGCAGTTCGCCGATCAGCCGCACGACCGTCTCGCCGACGCCGTCGAGGCTGCGCCGCGAGAGCCGGCCGAGGCGATCGGCGCGGCTGTGGCCCGGGTAGCGCCAGTCGATCAGGTCCACCGCCGGCACGCCCTGGCGCAGGAACGGGGTGTGGTCGTCGACGATTTCGGGACCGGTCTGCGCGGAGAAGAACCGCGCGGCGCCGACGGTTTCCGCGGCGATCAGCAGGCGGCTCCAGAGGGATTCCGAGGAGCTTGCCTCGCGCGGCAGCAGCAGTCCCCGGTTGCCCACGTAGTCGAGCAGGATCATCGCCTCGGTTTGGCCCGGGTGGGCGGCGACATAGGCGCGGGAGCCGCGCAGGCCTTCGGCGTAGAAGCTGGGGCTTTCCTCGGGCAGCCTCCCCGGCGGCTCCTCGCCGTCGAACAGCACGAAGCGGACTTCGCGGGCGCCGGGACCGGCCGGCATGCGACGCAGCGCCCGCGAGGCCTCGATCACCACGGCGGTGCCGGCCGCCCCGTTGTTGGCGCCGACGAACCCCGGCGGCGAGGCGAGCGTGTCGTAGTGCGCCCCCAGCACGATCGCCGGCCTGACCCCGGGCAGGGCGCCGACCACGTTCCGCAGCGCCGGCTCGCCCGGGATCGCTTCGAAGCGGCCGGAGGGGAGCAGCGGCCGCAGCTCCGCCGCCAGCTTGCGCAGCCGGCGCGAGCCGGCCGGGCGCTGGCCGACCGCCACCTGGCGTTCGACGAGCTGCCACGCGCGCGCGACGTCGAACCGGTCCGCCGACTGGCCTGCAGCCGGGGATCCGCCGCTCCCGCAGCCCGCCAGGAGCAGGAGCAGCAGCGCCGCCGCTACTCCGAGCGGCCGCCAGCGTACGGTCGCGACGCCTGCTTCGCGAACCCGAGCTATCCCCCTGGGCACAATCTCACTCTAGCCCAGCTGAGCATTTTGGGCGCGCTTAACCAGGCTCGCCTCAGCCTTCCGCCGCGCGGCCGAGGACGAGG
>CAVVHQ010000032.1:0-13043 GCA_963748075.1 uncultured Solirubrobacterales bacterium
ACGTCGTGGTTGGTGAGCAGCCCGCCGGTCGCGGCACACCACACGTTCACCCCCCGGCTGTTGGCGACGAGCAGGTAGGCGTCGAGGCCGGCGAGCGCGCGCCTGACGCGCTCGACCGAGAGGCGGAAGTTGCAGGTCAGGAAGACGGGCGAGTCGCGGTCCGGCCGACCGATGCGCAGCAGGCCGGTCCGGGAGGGGAACGGGAGCACCCGGAGCAGCGTCTGAAAGACGGAGACCCAGATGTAGCTGAGTCGTCTCATCGCTCCCCCACGGGCCTCTGCGCCACGTACACGCCGAAGCTGCCCATCGGGCTGTGGGCGGTGGAGACGAGCGAGAGGCCCGCGGCGGCGAGACCCTCCGGCAGGGCGCGAACCGCGTGGCTCGTCTGCTGGGTGATCAGGTAGGTGAGGAGCGCGAGAGGCGCCCTGAGGAGCCAGCGCAGCGCGCGCGTGATCGCGTGGCGGGGGCTGACCTCGTCCGCAACCAGCAGCAACCCGCCGGGCTTCAGCACCCGCGCCACCTGGTCGAGGGTGTAGCGGAGCTCGTCGTCGCTCAGCTCCGAGAAGCAGAGGCCGCTGGTGACGGCATCGTAGCTTCGCTCTTCTTCCTCGTCGAGCTCCGCGACGCCCTGCTCGGCGAGCTCGACCCGCCCCTCGAGCTGCTCGTCCCTGACCCGCCTGCGGGCAATCGCGAGCATCTCCGGGTTGATGTCGATCCCCTTGACGATCGCTCCCCGCCGCGCGGCGCGCACCGCAAGCGCGCCGGTGCCACAACCGAGGTCGAGCACCCGCTGGCCGGACTCGATCTGGCCGGCTAGCCGGTCGTAGGCGCGATCGACGCGCCCGAGGGTGAGCAGGCGGATGCCGAGGTCGTACCGGCGTGGAGCGGACTCCAGGACGCGCATCAAGACGTACGTGCTCATCGTCTGCCCGATTTCAACTCTATCGGCGCCGGGGTGGGAGAATCGCGTCGTGAGCGCGGCGGCTGAAAGACAGGCATGGAGCTAGGGCTCGAACGCCGGGTTGCGCTGGTGATGGGCGCCAGCCGCGGGCTGGGACGGGCGATCGCCGCGGCGCTGGCCCGTGAGGGCGCCCGGGTGGCGATCGCCAGCCGCTCGCTCGAGCGGATCGAGGAGGCGGCCGCGGGGATCGACCACGACATCTGGCCGTTCGTCGCCGACACCTCCGACCTAGATCGGCTGGCGGAGCTGCCGGCCGAGGTCGAGGCCACACTCGGCCCGCTCGACGTCCTGGTCGCCAACAGCGGCGGGCCGCCGCCCGGCGGGCCGCTCGACCAGAGCGTCGAGGAATGGGACGAGTCCTACCGCTCGCTCGTCCTCGCGCCGCTGGTGCTCGCCGGCGCCGTCGTGCCGGGGATGCGCGAGCGCCGCTGGGGGCGGATCGTCAACGTCGGCTCCACCTCGACCCGCGAGCCGATCACCGGGCTCAATCTCTCCAACGCGAACCGGATGGCCGCCGTCGGCTTTCTGAAGACGCTGTCGCGCGAGGTCGCCGCCGACGGGATCACCGTCAACACCGTCGCCACCGGACGCTTCGCGACCGACCGGCTCGCCTCCAACTACGGCTCAATGGAGGCGGCGCAAGCGGCGGCGCGCGAGGAGGTCCCGGCGCAGCGGCTCGGCCGGCCCGAGGAGTACGGCGACCTGGTCGCCTTCCTCTGCTCCGAACGCGCCGCCTACATCACCGGGGCCGTGATCCCGATCGACGGCGGCCATCTCCAAACCGCGTTCTGAGGCGCCACTCGCGCTCGCCCCCCGCCAGCGAGCGTGCGCGGGAATCCTCGCGCCAACCTACGATGAGGGGGCGATGAGCCACACCCACGCCGGCCACAGCCACGGCGTCAGCGCCGACGCCGACCGCGGCAAGCTGCTGATCGCGCTGACGCTGATCCTCGGCTTCATGGCCGCCGAGGTGGTGACCGGGATCATCGCCAACTCGCTGGCGCTGCTCTCCGACGCCGCCCACATGCTCACCGACGCGGCGGCGATCGGCCTGGCCCTGGTCGCGATCAACCTCGCCCGCCGCCCCGCCGAGGGGCGGATGACCTTCGGCCTCAAACGGGTCGAGATCCTCTCCGCCCAGGCCAACGGGATCACCCTGCTGGTCCTCGCCGCGATCATCGCGATCGAGGCGGTGAGGCGGCTCGTCTCGCCCCCCAGCGTCGAGGGCGGCCTGATCCTCGTCGTCGCCCTGGTCGGGATCGCCGTCAACCTCACCGCCACCGCGACCCTGGCCCGCGCCAACCGCCAGAGCCTCAACGTCGAGGGCAGCTTCCAGCACATCCTCACCGACCTCTTCGCCTTCATCGGCACGGCGATCGCCGCAGCGGTGATCCTGCTGACCGGCTTCGACCGCGCCGACGCGATCGCCTCGCTGGTGGTCGCCGGGCTGATGCTGCGCTCCGCCTACGGGCTGCTGCGCGACTCGGGGCGGATCTTCCTCGAGGCCTCGCCGAAGGGGATCGACCCGGAGCGGATCGGCCGCCTGATGGCCGAGCAGAGCGGCGTGGTCGAGGTCCACGATCTGCACGTCTGGGAGGTCACCTCCGAGTTCCCCGCCCTCTCGGCCCACGTCACGGTCGGGCGGGACGTCAACTGCCACCGCACGAGGCTCGAGTTAAGTGAGCTGATCAAGCGCCAGTTCGGGATCCACCACACCACTCTGCAGGTAGAGCACGAGCCCCGGCACCTCGTTCAGATCGAAGGCTAGGGCCGATCCCGGTAGGGGTGGAACGTCTTGTACTTTTTCTGCGCCTTCCAGCTCGGACGGCCGCAATCTGTCTTCAGAAAAAGTTAAGTGGAACCCCTACCGGGATCGGCCCTCGAGGGATTCAGTCTCAGGCGCCGCGCTCGCGCATCGACGGGAAGAGGACCACGTCGCGCAGCGTCTTGGCGCCGCTGAGGATCATCATCAGCCGGTCGACGCCGAGGCCGGCGCCGCTCGCCGTCAGCATCCCGTATTCGAGCGCCCGCACGAACTCCTCGTCGTGCTCGTGCGGGGTCGGCTCCGCCCCCGCCCGCTGCCGTTCGCGCTGTTCGACGAAGTGGCGCCGCTGTTCGATCGGATCGTTGACGTCGGTGCCGCCGCCGGTGATCTCCATCCCGGCGACGATCCCGTCGAACGCCTCGCCGAGCAGCTCGGGGCGCTCAGGCGCCGGCTTGACCAGCGGCCAGAGCGCCAGCGGCAGGTCGACGATGAAGGTCGGCTGGGTCAGCTTCGGCTCGATTAGCTTGCCCTGCAGGGTGTCGACCAGGCCCGCCCAGTCGTCGTCGGGCTCGGCGTCCTCGCCGGCCAGCTCGGCCAGCTCGTCGCGGCTCGCCTCGCAGATGTCGATCCCGGTCTCCTCGAGCAGCGCCTCGCGCAGCCGCACCCGCGGCCAGGGCGGCGCCAGGTCGATCGTCTCGCCCTCGCGCTCGACCTTCGTCGTGCCCAGGACCCGCTGCGCGACGTCGGCGACCAGCCCCTCGGCGAACTCCATAACGCCGTGGTAGTCGGCGCCGCTGACGAACCACTCGAGCATCGTGAACTCGGGGTTGTGCTGCGGCGACATCCCCTCGTTGCGGAAGAACTTGCCCAGCTCGTAGACGTTCTCGAAGCCGCCGACGATCGTCCGCTTCAGATACAGCTCGGTGGCGATCCGCAGGAAGAGGTGGCGGTCGAGAGCGTGGTGGTGGGTCTTGAAGGGGCGCGCCGCGGCGCCGCCGGTCAGCCGCTGCAGGATCGGCGTTTCCATTTCGACGTAGCCGTGCTCGTTCATGTAGTCGCGGATCGCCGCGATCAGCTTGGCCCGCATCGCGAAGATCTCGCGCGAGCGCTCGTTCGCCATCAGGTCCAGCTCGCGCTGCCGGTAGCGCACCTCCGGGTCGGAGATGCCGTGGAAGAGGTCGGGCGGGTCGCGCAGCGCCTTGGCGAGCAGCGTGCACTCCCGCACCTCGATCGCCAGCTGGCCGCGCTTGGTGACGTAGAGGTCGCCCTCGACCCCGACCAGGTCGCCGATGTCGAGGTCCGCGATCCGCTCGTAGGCCTCCGGGTCGAGCGCGTCGAGGCGGGCGTAGGCCTGGATCGTCCCGGAGAGGTCGCGGACGTCGAAGAAGGTCGTCTTGCCGTGGCCGCGCTGCCCGGTCAGCCGCCCGGCGATCCGGTAGGAGAAGTCGCGGTGCTCGCCCGCGCCGAGCTGCTCGGGGTCGTGCGCGGCGTGGATCGCGGCGATCTCCGTCCGGTCGGGGAAGGAGCGCGGATAGGGATCGACCCCTTCCGCCCGCAGCCGCTCGACCTTGGCGAGGCGCTCGGCCTCGGTCGACCCCGCCGCGGGCTCGACCCCGGCGGATGCGTCGCTCATCGCAGCGGCTCGAACCGCGCCCCGGACCTCAAGGCGCGACGCCGACGGTTACTCGCTCACCACCCATGTAGTCGCGCATGGTAGTCGCGTCGCGCAGCATCTCCCGCATCGCCGGCCCGTGGTGGGTGTCGTGCTCCAGCGCCATCCGCCAGCCGCTCGGCGTTTCGGCGACCAGGCCGCGGATCACCCCGAGGCCGTCCGCGCCACAGGCGCCGGTGACGGCGATCCGCGGCTCGCGCCGGATCTCGGGCGAGCGGTCGTAGATCGTCTCGTCGGTCACGTAGGGAAGGTTGGCGATCACCAGGTCGACCTCCTCGAGCTCCTCCGGAAGGCCCTCGCCGACGCTGACCTCGAGCGACAGGCCGAGCCGTGCGGCGTTCTCGCGGGCCGCTTCGGCGGCGTCCGGCGAGAGGTCGGAGGCGGTGACGCGCAGGTCGGGGCGCTCGGAGAGCAGGGCGAGGGAGATCGCGCCCGAGCCGGTCCCGACCTCGTGCACGCGGGCGCCCTCGGGCAGCTCGGTCCCGGCCTCTACCAGCAGCTCGGTCTCGCGACGCGGCCAGAGCACTCGCGGGTCGACCGCGATCTCCAACCCGCGAAAGGGGGCGCGGCCCAGCACGTAGGCCAGCGGCTCGTGGTCGGCGCGGCGCGCCGCCGCCGCGTCGATCGCGGCCACGACCTGCGGCGAGGGCTCCCCGGCCCCGTCCCTCGACAGCTGCTCCGGGCTGATCCCCAGCGCGTCGGCGACCAGCGCCTCGGCGTCGGCCTGCGGTTCCTCGCAGCCCGCGGCGGCGATCTTCGCGGTGGCGGCGTCGAGCAGCTCGCCGACCGTCGCCGGCCGCTCCCCCCTGCTATCGGTCGTCGCTGGACCCACTTCGCCGTTCCCTCCTCGGTTTACCTCAAAAGATTTTGCGCAAGATTAACAGCAATTCGAAGCTCCGCGATCAGGTCGCCGGGCGGGTCCCGGCCGCTTGCGGAGCGGCATCGCGGGAGAGAGTCCCGTGCCGCCGCCTGACTGCGTAGAGGCCGATCGCCCCGACCAGCATCATTGCAAGGCTCTCCAGCTGAGCGGCGGTGAGCCCCAGCGCGACGTCCGTGTTGCGGCGGACGAACTCGACCAGGAAGCGCTCGGCGCCGGCGTAGACGAGGTAGATCGCGAACAGGACGCCGGCCCGGTAGCGGTCGCGCAGCTGCCAGAGGATCCACGCCCCCAGCCCCATCGCCAGCGTCTCGTAGACCGGGGTCGGGTGGACGTCGCGATCGGTCGGCAAGGTGCCGTCCGGGTAGGACATCGCCCACGGGCCGTTCCACGGCTTGCCGTAGTCGCCGTCCCCGGAGAGCTGGCAGCCGACCCGGCCGATCGCGTAGCCGAGCGCCAGCGCGGGCGCCGCCAGGTCGAGCAGCGCGAGCTTCAGGAAGTCGCGGTACCAGGCCCAGAGCACGACGGCGAGGGCGCCGCCGATCGCGCCGCCGTACCAGACCAGCCCCGAGCCGGAGAAGAGGTTGCCGAGCAGGTCCTCCTTGACGCTGTCGTAGTTCTGCACGACGAAGTAGACGCGGGAGCCGACCACGCCGCCGATCAGCGCCGCGAAGCCCATCTCGTAGGCCCAGTCGGCCGGCTTGCCCAGCTCCTTCAGCCGCTTGTAGACGAGGGCGCCGGCGGCGAGGAAGGCGAGGGCGAACATCAGGCCGAAGCTCTGGAGCGTGATCGGGCCGATCTGAAGCTCGGGGTACATCCCCTACTCCGCGAGCAGCGTGCGCAGCAGCGCCTTCTGGGTGTGGAGCCGGTTCTCCGCCTGGTCCCATACGGCGGAGCGCGGCCCGTGGAGGACCTCCTCGCTGATCTCCTCGCCCGGGTGGGCGGGCAGGCAGTGCAGGACGACGGCGCTGTCCTTCGCCACGCCGAGCAGGTCGGCGTCGACCCGGAACGGGGCGAGGTCGGCGCGACGGCGCTCGGCCTCCTCCTCGTCGCCCATGCTCACCCAGACGTCGGTGTAGATCGCGTCGGCGCCGGAGGCGGCGAGCCGCGGGTCGTCGGTCAGCATGGCGCCGTGGCCCTCCTCGAGCTGGTAGCCGGCGGGTGCCGCGACCACCACCTCGATCCCGGCCCGCTCGCCGGCGATCGCCAGCGAGCGGGCGACGTTGTTGCCGTCGCCGACGTAGGCGAGCCGCAGGCCGTGCAGGTCGCCGAACCGCTCGCGCAGGGTGAGCAGGTCGGCGAGCGCCTGGCAGGGGTGGTGGCGCGGGGTGAGCGCGTTGACGACCGGCACCTCGGCCGCCGCGGCCAGCTCGGCGAGGGCCTCGTGCGAGCCGGAGCGGATCGCGATCGCGTCGACGTAGCGCGACAGCACCCTGGCGGTGTCGGCCACCGACTCGCCGCGCGCCAGCTGCAATTCGTCGCCGCGCAGGACGATCGGTGTCGCCCCCAGCTCGGCGACGCCGACCTCGAGGGAGATCCGCGTCCGGGTCGAGGGCTTTTCGAAGACGAGGGCGACGCTGCGGCCGGTCAGCGGGCCGGCCGGGGCGCGTTCTTGTCGCATAGCACCAGAAACGTGCCCCGCGGCGCGGTTTGCTTTCAGCTCCAGCGCCAGGTCGAGCAGCTCGGCGAGCTCGAAGGCGCCCAGCTCTTCGCCGGTGAGGAAGTCGCGCTTAGATGGGCTCTTGGCCAAGCCGCGGATACTAGAGTCATGCAGCTCACCGCCCTCGCCTGGAACCTTTTCCACGGGCGAGACTTCCCGCCCGACCCGGCGCTCTTCACCTGGCGCTCGCGGCTGCTGCGGAGGAGCGAGCGCAACGCCACCCACGTCCAGGTCAACCGCGACCTGCTGTCCGAGTTCGCCGCCCTGCTGGCCGACGCGGACTGGGACGTCGCCCTGCTGCAGGAGTGCCCACCGCGCTTCGCCGCGCCCCTCGCCCGCGCCTGCGGCGCCGAGCCCCACCGGGCACTGACCTCGCGCAACTCGCTCGGCTCGCTGCGCGCCCTCGCCGCCCGGCTCAACCCTGACCTGATCGCCTCCGGCGAGGGCGGCTCGAACCTCACTCTGGTCCGAGACTCGTTGCGGTCCGCCTCATGCACCGCTGACCCGCAAGAGGCGCACTTCAACGGGGCGATCGCCGAGCGGCGCGAGGTGACGATCCACAGCGGCAGGCCGGAGCGGCGGGCGATCGCCCTGACCCGCACCGGCTCCGGCCTCTGCATCGGCAACCTGCACGCAACCAACGACCGGCCGGCGCTCGCCGCGCAGGACGTGCTGCGCGCGGCTGCCGCCGCGACGGAGTGGGCCGGCGAGGCGCCGCTGCTGTTCGGCGGGGACCTCAACCTGCGCCCCGCCGAGGATCCCGAGCTGTTCGAGCGGCTGCGCGAGCGCTTCGGCCTCACCGCACCGACCGAACCGGGGGCGATCGACCACCTGCTGGCCCGCGGGCTGGAAGCGGTCGAGCCGCCGCGGCAGCTGCCACCCGAGCGGCGCGAGGTGCACGGTGACGGGCTCGCCCTGCGACTCTCCGACCACGCCCCGGTCGAGGCCGTCTTTGCAGCTCCGCGGCGACCGGCATGAAATAGTCACGTCTACCCAGCACAGGGAACCCAGCGACGACTGAGGAGGCAAGACCATGGCAGCGAAAAAAACGGCGCCCAGCAAAGCCAAAAAACCGAAAAAAGCCAAACCGAAATCGAAAGCGAAAGCAAAACCCAAAGCCAAAGCGGCGAAAAAACCGGCCGCCCGTCGCGGCGCCCGCGCCACCGGTCTCGACAAGAGCGTCGAGCAGTTCCGCGACAGCCTCGAGCACAGCGTCACGCTCAGCCGCGACCGCCTTCAGGAGGTCGTCGACGACGCCGTCAAACGGGGGCGGATGACCCGCACCGACGCGGAAAAGATGGTCTCCGACCTGGTCAAACGCGGTCGCCGGCAGACCGACAGCCTGCTGAAAGAACTCGAACGGCTGATCCAGCAGGCCCGCAAAGAGGTCGGGGGGCGGACCGCGCCGGTGCGCAAACAGGCGACCCAGGCGGCGCGTCGTGCTCGGAAAAAACTGAAATAGGTGGGGGCGGGCGGCGAGACCGCGACCCGGCCGCGCCGCGGCGAGCTGCTCGACCTGGAGGTCGAATCGCTCGCCTTCGGCGGGCGGGGTGTCGCCCGCGCCAACGGCTTCGTCGTCTTCGTCGCCGGGGGCCTGCCCGGCGACCTGGTGCGGGCCGAGGTCACCAAGGCAAAGAGGCGCTTCGCCGAGGCGCGGGCGGTCGAGCTGCTGCGCGGCGGCGCCGACCGCGTCGCTGACCGCTGCGTCCACGAAGGCGAGCCCTGCCCGGGGGCGCCGTGGCAGGGTCTCGCCTACGAGCGCCAGCTCGTCCATAAGCGCGACCAGGTCGACGAGGCGCTGCGGCGGATCGGCGGCCTCGACGGCTTCGAGCTGGAGGAGATCGAGCCGGCAGTCGAGCAGTGGCGGTACCGCAACAAGCTCGAATACTCCTGGGGTGTGCGCGACGGCGAGACGATCCTCGGCTTCCACGCGCCGGGACGCTGGGACCTGATCGTCGGCATCGAGGACTGTCTGCTCGCTTCCGAGCGCGGCAACGCGGCGCGCAACGAGGTGCGCGACTGGGCGCGCCGGGAGTCGGTCGCCCCCTACGACCGCCGCGGCGGCAGTGGCATGCTCTGCAACCTGGTGGTGCGCGAAGGGCGCCGCACCGGACAGGTCCAGACCCGCCTCGTCACCACACCGGCGCGCTTCCCCAAGCCGCCGGTCGACCTGCACACGGTGATCGAGCCCGGCTCGGGCAGCAGCGACGGCCCCACAGGCGTGCTCGGCGAGGAGTGGCTGCGCGAGGAGCTGCGCGGCCTGCGCTTCGAGATCTCCCACGGCGCCTTCTTCCAGACCAACACCGAGATGGCCGAGCGCCTCTACGCGGTCGCCGCGGGGTACGCCGCGCTGAGCGGTCGCGAGCGGGTCTTCGACCTCTACTGCGGGATCGGCACGATCGGCCTGACGATGGCCGAGAGCGCCGGCGAGGTCTGGGGGCTGGAGCTGGTCGGCGAGGCGATCGCCGACGCGGAGCGCAACGCCGAGCGCAATGGGATCGGCAACGCCCGCTTCCTCGCCGGCAGCGCCCGCACCGGGCTGCGGCCGCTGCTCGAGCAGGCCGGCAGGCCGGACGTCGTCGTGCTCGACCCGCCCCGCCCCGGCCTCTCGCGCAAGATCGTGCGGCGGGTGCTGGAGTGCGAGGCAAAGCGGATCGTCTACGTCTCCTGCAACCCGACCACGCTCGCCCCCGACGCGGCGCAGATGGTCGAGGCCGGCTATAGGCTGACCCGCGTGAAGCCGGTTGACATGTTCCCCCAGACGCCCCACATCGAGTGCGTGGCGCTGCTGGAGAAAATGTGAAGAGGCGGGGAGGGGCGGGGACACCCTCGCCCGGACAATCGCCGGTCTAATGAGACCGGCGATTTGAGGTATCCGCCCGTTCGAGGGTGTCCCCGCCCCTCCCCACGACACGCACCACCGATTCACCGATGCCTCGTTGGCCCCCGCATATAGGGTGAGGGCTCATGGCTTCGATTGCGGTTGCTGACTGATGGCGCGGGGCTTCGGGGTCGCCGCCGGACTCGGCCCCGAGGTGGCGCGGCCGCTGGCCTCCCGCTGCGCCGAGCTCGGCTACGCCTCGGTCTGGTCGAACGACCATCCCGGCGCCAAGGGGATGGAGACGCTGGCCGAGTTCGCCGCCGCGGCGCCGCAGATCGACCTCGGCGTCGCCGTGATCGCGCTCGACCGCACGCCGCCCGAGCAGATCGCCGCCGACCTCGAGGCGACCGGCCTCGACCCGGCGCGGCTCTGGCTCGGGGTCGGCGCCGGCTTCTCCGAGAGGTCGCTGACCGCGATGCGCGGGTCGCTGCCGGAACTGCGCGAGCGGCTGCCCGGCGTCCGCCTCGTGCTCGCCGCGATGGGCCCGAAGATGTGCGAGCTGGCCGGCGCCGAGTTCGACGGCGTCTTCTTCAACTGGATGACCCCCGAGTTCGCCGCCCGTGCCCGGCGGCGAGTCGAGGCCGGGGCCGCCGCGGCCAGTCGTCAGTGCCCGCCGGTTTTCGGCTACGTCCGCACCGCGGTCGGGCCCGACGCAGCCGAGCGGCTCGCCAAGGAGGAAGCCTTCTACCGCGACCTGCACGCCGGCTACCGCAACCACTTCGCCCGCCTCGGCGAGCCGGAGGGCAGCGTCGGCGTCGCCGCCGCGGACCCGGACACAGCCCAGAAGCAGCTGGCCTCCTACACGGCGCTGGACACGGTGGTGGTGCGTGGGTTGGCATCGGCCACTGTTGAAGCGATGGGGAACGTCGCTGCCGCTGCGGCACCGTAGGGAGGGACGGGGACACCCTCGAACGGGCGGATACTCAAATCGCCGGTCTCATTAGACCGGCGATTGTCCGGGCGAGGGTGTCCCCGTCCCTCCCTATCGACTGGTCGTTTTGCCCACCTATACGGGGTACAAAGCTCCACTCGGCGAATCAGTACGGCGGCAGGTCCTCGTACCACTCCCCGAGCATGCGGAAGGCGCGCCAGAAGCGCTGCTTGGCGCTCTCTTCGTCCAGAGACTCGTCGATGTCGGGCGTGTAGAGGGTGTCGATCGTCGGCGTGAAGGCCTGGATCTCGCCCTCGCGCGGCTCGACCGGCCGGGCCAGCGGCAGCTCGAGGTCGTTGAGGGTGTTCAGCGCCGGCTCGCCCATCACGACGACGATCTTCGGCTGGACGATCGCCAGCTCGGTGACCAGGCGCCGCACGCACTCCTCGGCGGCCAGCTCGGGCTCGGCGATCGGGCACTTGACGCAGAGCGTGCCGTAGACGACCAGCGGGTCGACCCCCAGCCGCTTGAAGCTTTTCATCAGCGCGTTGCCGGCCCGGCCGTAGAAGGCAACCCCCTCTTCGATCTCGGCGACGCCGGCGGCGTGCTTGACCATGAAGACGTCGGCCTGCGGGTGCCCCGAGCCGAGCACCGGCATCAGCTTGCCGCGCGGGCAGTGCGGGCACTCCTGCAGCTCGTGGGTCAGCTGGTTGAGCTCGCGGATCGCTCGCTCGAGGTACTTCTCCCTGATCTCGTCGTCGGTGGCCGGCACGCTGGCCGACCTCTTTGACGAACCGGGCGCGCCTCCTTTCGCGTCGGCGCGCTGCATCAGCTCTTGCTCGCCGGGCGCCGTTTCTTCCGCGGCCGCCCGCCCCGCACCGGCTTGGCGTCGGGGACGCTCCGCTTCGGCGCCTTCGGCCGCCCCGCCGTCTGCAGCAGCTTCAGCGCCTGCACGTAGACGAGGTTCTTGTGCTTGCGGGTGATGTCGGCGTCGCGCATCGCCTCGAGGAACTCCCCGGGCCCGTCGAAGTCGTGGATCCGCACCCTCACGCTGCCCAGCCCCTGGGCGACGTGGCTGTCCGAGCCCGCTCCGGGGACGATCCGGTACTTGCGGGCAAAGCGCTCGGCCTCCTCGTTGAAGGCGGTCAGCGCGACGCGCGGGTTGAACACCTCCAGCACGTCGATCTCCTCGACCATCCCCATCAGGTGCTCGTAGTCGGGCACCGAGTGGAAGCGGTCGAACGGGTGCGGCACGTAGACGAGGCCGCTTTGGCGGCGGATCTCGGCGATCGTCTCGGCCATCGTCAGCCCGCGCGGGATCTTCTCCTCGAGGAACAGGCCGATCACCTCCCCCTGCCCGGCGGTCTTCACCTCCTCGCCGACGATCACCCTGATGTCGCCCATCTGCTCGGCGATACGGCGCCCCTCCAGCGCCCCGGAGATCACGTTGTGGTCGGTGATCGCGATCGCTCCGAGGCCGCGGTCGCGCGCCGTCTCCAGCAGCACCTCGACCGGCGTCGCGCAGTCGGGCGAATGGTCGGTGTGCATGTGCAGATCGACCTCGATCAGCGGCTGCGCGGCGATCCGCTCCCGCAGCTCGGGGTTGCCGGCCGGGTCGTGGCGGCGGGCGGCGAGGCGGCGGTAGATCTCCTCCAGCTCGGCGGCGACGGCGGCCCAGTCGCGCTTCCCGCCGCCCGGCGCGACCAGCTCGTAGGAGCCGGGGAAGTAGCGCTCCAGCAGCTCGCCGGTCGCCGGCGTGGCGACGGTGCGGGCGTCGAGGCGGCCGAAGAAGATCTCGACCAGCGGCCGCGCCACCTGAGTCGAGAGGACCCGTTCGTGCGGATCGTGGAAGCTGGCGACGTTGAGCGAGGACGAGTGCCGCAGCGCCGCCGAGGAGACGCTCGGCGCGAACGGCTCGTGGACGTGGACGACGTCGAGCGGCGTCTCCGCCAGCAGCTTCTTGACCGGGTCGCCGGCACCGAGGGTCAGCACCTCGTGGCCGCGCTGCTCCAGCTCCTCGGAGACCCGCCGGGCGAACCGGTTGACCGGGCTCCGCGCCCCCAACCGGTGGGGGGTGACCTGGGCTATCGAGAGCGGCTCGCCCGGCACGGCCGGCTAGTGCCCTGTCCCGTGACGTTGGCCAGGGAATGACGAGACACAGTGGTTGCCAGACAAGGACGCAGGGAGTCCGAATAGCAGCGCTATTTGGGCGACTGAGGACGCCGTATGGCAACGACCTGGGGCCGTCATCGCCGGTCGGACGTCACGGGACAGGGCACTAGGCCGAGGCCTTCGCCCCGCGCGACGCCCGGCCCTTGCCGCGCGCGTTGGCCGCGATGAACTCCTCGGTCTTCTC
>CAVVHQ010000033.1:0-15529 GCA_963748075.1 uncultured Solirubrobacterales bacterium
GGCCGAGGCGCTCGCCTTCGGCAAAACTCCTGAGCAGGTGCGCGAAGAGGGCACGCCGGAGAACGTCGTCCCGCACCGGGTGATGGAGGGCAACCGCCCCTCGAACACGATCCTTACCGAGCGACTCGACCCCCACACCCTGGGGACCCTCGTGGCCCTCTACGAGCACAGCGTCTTCACCCAGGGGGCGGTATGGGGGATCGACTCCTTCGACCAGTGGGGGGTCGAGCTGGGCAAGGTGCTGGCGAAACGGATCGTCCCAGAGCTGCAGGCCGACCAGGAGCCGGAACTGACCCACGACAGCTCGACCAACGCGCTGATCCGCCGCTACCGCCAGACCCGCGCCGCGGAGTAGCCGGTGCCCCCGCTCGACGCCCTCCCGCTCGCGGCGTCGAGCTCCAACCTGCTCGCCGCGCGCGAGCTGATGGCGTTCACCCTCGCCTTCCACATCGTCCTCGCCAGCCTCGGCGTCGCCCTGCCGGCGATGATCCTCACCGCCAACTGGCTGGGGCTGAAGCGCGGCGACGAGGACGCGATGCGGCTGGCGCGGCGCTGGTCGAAAGCGATGGCGGTCACCTTCGCGGTCGGCGCCGTCACCGGCACCGTGCTCAGCTTCGAGTTCGGGCTGCTCTGGCCGAACTTCATGGCGCGCTTCGGCGACGCCTTCGGGATCGCCTTCGCGGTCGAGGGGATCTTCTTCTTCACCGAGGCGATCTTCCTGGCGATCTACATCTACGGCTGGAAGCGGCTGAGCGGCTGGGCGCACTGGTGGTCGGGAGTGCCGATGGTGATCACCGGAATCGGCGGCGCCTTCGCCGTCGTCACCGCCAACTCCTGGATGAACCAGCCGCAGGGCTTCCTCCTCGGGCCGGCCGGCAAGGTGGTCGAAACCGAGCCCCTCAAGGTGCTGTTCAACCCCGCCTGGCACTACGAGGTGCCGCACATGATCCTCGCCGCCTACATGGTGGTCGGCTTCCTCGTCGCCTCGATCTACGCGGTCGGAATGCTGCGCGGGCGCCGCGACCGCCTGCACCGGCTGGGGCTGCTGATGCCGCTGACCATCGCCTGCGTGGTGACCCCGATCCAGCTCTTCGTCGGCGACACCGCGGCGCGCGAAGTCGCCGACAACCAGCCGGCCAAGTTCGCCGGCATGGAGTGCATCCAGGAAACCGGCACCCACCAGACCGAGTACGTCGGCGGCCTCTGCACCAGCGACGGCGTCAAGGCGTCGATTCCGATCCCCGACCTCGATTCGCTGCTGGTCGGCTTCAGCACCGACACGAAGGTGACCGGCCTGAACGACATCCCGGCCGACGAACGGCCGCCCGCCAACACCCTGCTGCACCTCGCCTTCGACGGGATGGTCGGGATCGGCAGCGCGCTGCTGCTGCTCGGCATCTGGTTCGGCTTCGTCTGGTGGCGCCGGCGCGAGATCCCGCGTACCCCCTGGTTCCTGCGCGCCGTCGCGGTCTCGGGGGTGGGCGCGATCCTGGCGCTGTGGATGGGCTGGATCGTCACCGAGGTGGGTCGCCAGCCGTGGATCGTGCAGGGCTACATGCGCACCTCCGAAGCTGTCACCGAGGCGAAGGGCATCTGGTTCGCGTTCGTCTTGGTCGTGCTGCTCTACGTGGGGCTCGGCACCGCGGCGGTACTGATCCTGCGGGCGATGTCGCGCCGCTGGCGCGCCGAGGGCGAGGAGGGCGAGGAGGAGACCCCATACGCCCCGCCGGCGGAGGTCCTCCGATGACCGGCTGTGACGAGTTGTTGTCGGTATGCGCCAATAAGTCGTCACGGGGGGTATGCCGGTGACCCGGGCCGACGTCGCCGCGGTCATTCTCTGGATCGGCGCGACGCTCTACGCGGTGTTCGGCGGGGCGGACTTCGGCGGCGGGCTCTGGGACCTGATCGCCGGCGACGCCGAGCGGGGCGAGCGGCCGCGGGCGCTGATCCAGCGCTCGCTGACGCCCGTCTGGGAGGCCAATCACGTCTGGCTGATCTTCATCCTGGTCGTGCTCTGGACCGCCTTCCCGGAGGCGTTCGGGGCGGTGATGTCGACCCTCTACGTGCCGCTGGCGCTGGCCGCGCTGGGGATCGTCCTGCGCGGCTCCGGCTTCGCCTTCCGCAAATCGGTGCGGCGGCTCGAGTACCGCCGCGCGATGGGCGCCCTCTTCGCGATCTCCTCGGTGCTGACGCCGTTCTTCATGGGGACCGTGGTCGGTGCGGTCGCCGCGGGAAACGTCCCGGCCGGCGGCAACGGCGACGCGTTCTCGAGCTGGATCGCCCCGCTGCCGCTGCTGACCGGGGCGCTGTTCGTCGTCAGCGGCGCCTACCTCGCCGCGGTCTTCCTCGCTCACGACGCGCACCATGCCGGTGCCCCTGACCTCGAGGGCTACTTCTCGCGGCGCGCCCTCGCCGCGGCGCTGGTCGCCGGCGCCTTCGCGCTGGCGGGCGTCTTCGCCCTGCACTCCGAAGCGCGCTACATATTCGACCGCCTCACCGCCGAGGGCCTGCCGCTGGTGATCGTCTCGGCGCTCTGCGGCCTCGGCGTGGTGGTCCTGCTGCTGCGCGGCGTCCATCGCGGCCTGCGCCCGCTCGCGATCGGCGCGGTCGTCGCCGTGGTCTGGGGCTGGGGCGTCGCTCAGTTCCCCTACCTGCTGCCCACCTCGCTGAAGATCACCCAGTCGGCGGCGCCGCCCGACACGCTCGCGGCGGTGATCGTCGTCTTCATCGCCGCCATCATCGTCGTCCTGCCGGCGCTCGGCCTCCTCTACTGGCTGAGCCAGCGCGAACTGCTGGGAGAGTAGGCGCAGCGTGGGCGACCAGGGCAGCGAGATCCGAGCCGTTCTCTTCGACATCGACGGGACGCTGCTCGTCACCGGCGGGGCCGGGGGCATCGCCTGGCAGCGCGCCTTCGAGGAGCTCTACGGCGTCGAGGCCGACGTCGCCGAACACACCGACGCCGGGATGACCGACCCGGAGATCGTCAAGATCGTCTTCCGCGAGGTGGTCGGCCGCGAGGGCAGCCAGGCGGAGCGCTCGAGGACGATCGCCGCCTACCTCAAGCACCTGCCAGACACCGTCGCCGAGTCGGACGGCTATCGGGTGATGCCCGGGATCGAGGAGCTGCTGGAGCGGCTGATCGAGCAGGGCCTGCTGCTCGGCCTGGTCACGGGCAACATCGAGGCGGCGGCCCACATCAAGCTGGCGCGCGGGCGCCTCAACCGCTTCTTCTCCTACGGCGGCTACGGCTCCGACTCCCCGGATCGGGTCGAGGTCACCAAGGCCGGCCTGCGGCGCGGCGAGCTGGTCTCCGGAGGCGCCCTCCAGGACGGCGCCTGCATCTCGATCGGCGACACCCCCCGCGACGTCACCGCCGGCCACGGCGCCGGGATCCGCGTGATCGGCGTCGGCACCGGCGCCTACTCCGTCGATCAGCTCCGCGACGCCGACGCCGACTGGGCATTGGAGAACGTAGAAAGAGACTTCCCTGTCTGACGCGTCTGGCAAAAGCAGATCAAGGACACAGGGAGCATGGCGTGCTCTGCACGCGAGCGACCGAGGACGCAGATATGCGCCTATGCCAGGCGCGTCAGGGCCTGGTAGATCGAGAGGAAGTCCGACTCGAAGCCGCGGCGGGCCATCCGCAGGTAGAGGCGCCAGACGCGGACCCGTTCGGGGCCGGCGAGGCGGAGCGCCTCGCCGAGGTTCTCGTCGAGCCGCTTCGCCCAATGGCGCAGCGTCTCGGCGTAGTCGGCGCCGAACTCCTCGACGTGGCGGGTGACGAAGCCGGCTCGCTCGAGGGCGAGCAGGACGCGCGAGAGGTGCAGCGGTTCGGCGTCGGGGAAGACGTAGCGCTCCGAGAAGGGGCCCGCCTCGGGGTCGGTGTGGCGGAGGCGGGCGATGCCGTGGTTGAGCAGGCGCCCGCCCGGCTCGAGCAGGCCGGCCAGGGCACGGGCGTAGACGTCGATCTGCGCGGCGCCGACGTGCTCGACCATGCCGATGCTGGCGATCGCGTCGAAGCGCTCGCCGGTTAGGTCGCGGTAGTCCATGACGCGAATCTCGACCCGGTCGGCGACGCCGGCCTCCTCGGCCCGCCGCCGGGCCCGCTCGGCCTGCGGCGCGGAGAGGGTGATGCCGACTACGCGGGCGCCGTGCCTTTTTGCCGCCCAGAGCGGGAAGCTGCCCCAGCCGCAGCCCACGTCGAGCACCCGGTCGCCCTCCTTCAGCTCGAGCTTGCGGGCGACCGTCTCCAGCTTCTCCTCCTGCGCTGCCTCCAGCGTCTCGGCGCCGCGCGAGAAGATCGCGCAGCTGTAGGTCATCGACTCGTCGAGGAAGAGCGAGAAGAACTCGTTGGAGACGTCGTAGTGGTGGCGGACCGCCTCGGCGTCGCGCTGCTTGCTGTGGCGGCGGCCGCCGGGGCGCAGCTCGGCGGCGGGGCGGCGCGGCGGCAGCGTCAGGCCGGCGGTGCGCACCGCGCCGAGCAGCAACCGCGCCCTGTCGCCGCGCTCGAGCGGCGGCGGCTGCCAGCCGTCGAGAACCTCGATCACCGCGTCGATGTCGTCGACCTCGATCTCGCCGCTGACGTAGGCGCGGCCGAGCCCGAGCTGGCCCGGCGCCCGCAGCACGTGGGCGGCGGCGCGGGGCGAGCGGACGAAGAAGGTCGGCCCGCTGCCGTCGCTGGCCGGCAGCCGCGTCCCGTCCCAGAACTCGACCGCGAAGGGGCGCTCGGGGATCCGCGCTTCGATCTCGCGGCGCAGCGGGGCGGTGCTGGCGAACGGCATCGCGGGACCATATAGCGCCGTCGTCGCGAGCCCACGTTTACGTCTTCTTGTTCGCGGGTGCATATGATCCTCGCTCCCCATGGCAGGCGCGGGCCCTATCCCATCCGACGTTCAACCGGTCGCAAACGAGACGCGCGACCGAATCATCACCGGATTGGTCACGCTGATCCCCTTTCTGGCGATCGGTTTCGCCGGCTGGCAGGTCTGGGGCAAGGCGCTGCACTGGAGCGACGTCTTCCTCTTCGCCGGCATGTACGTGCTGACCGGGCTGGGGGTCACCGTCGGCTTCCACCGCCACCTCACCCACCGCGCCTTCAAGGCGAAGCGCTGGCTGCACGGTCTGCTGGCGATCCTCGGCTCGGCGGCGATCGAGGGCCCGGTCGTCTCCTGGGTCGCCGACCACCGCAAGCATCACGCCTTCTCCGACGAAGCGGGGGACCCGCACAGCCCCCACGTCGACCACGGCCATGGCCTGCGCGGTGCCCTGCGCGGCCTCTTCCACGCCCACATGGGCTGGCTGTTCGTCCACACCGAGCGCGGCAACAAAGAGCGCTACGCGCCCGACCTGCTCAAGGACCCGGTGGTCCGCTGGGTCGACCGCACGTTCCTGCTCTGGGCGATCCTCGGCCTCTTCGTCCCCTTCGCGCTCGGCTGGCTGATCGGCGGCACCCTCTTCGCCGCGGTCACCGGCCTGCTCTGGGGTGGTCTGGTCCGCGTCTTCGTCCTGCACCACTTCACCTACAGCATCAACTCGCTCTGCCACGTCTTCGGTCGCCGCGACTTCGAGACCGGCGACGAATCGCGCAACCTGGCGCTGATCGCTCTGCCGACCCTGGGCGAGGCCTGGCACAACAACCACCACGCCTTCCCGACCTCGGCGGTTCACGGCGTCGGCCGGCTGCAGGTCGACCCCTCCGCCGCGGTGATCGCCGCACTGGAGAAGCTCGGACTCGTCTGGGACGTGGTTCGCGTCCCCCCCGAGCGCCTGGCCTCAAAGGCTGCCTGACCAAGCAGGTCGAGGATCTCGCGCTCCGCGCTCGCACGCGCCTACGGCGCTGAAGCGTGGCGTGCTCCGCACGCGAGCGACCGAGGACGCCGATATGCGCGGGTCAGGGCGACGCGGAGGATTCGTACCAGTCGATCCAGCCGTTGCAGGCGGCGCCGAGCGGCACGATGCGGCGCTTGCCGGCGCGGACCGCGACCAGGTTGCCGACGTTGGCGGCGGCGTCGTAGCCGCTGAGCCGCTGCAGGGTGCTTGGCTCGGCCGCGGCGACGGTGAACCTGACGCTGCCGCCGCCGCTCGCGTAGATGCCGGCCGGCCAGAACTGGCCGTCGTTGGCGAGGCTGATCGTGTTGGGGCGCTGGCCGTCGAGGGCCGGCTTCAGCTCGTGGTGGAAGCCGGGCGCGCGCAGGCTGAGCGGGAACGGGGAGAAGTACTGGATCGAGAGGCGCCAGCGACCCTGCGGCAGGTCGACCGCCTGCGAGGTTCGCTCGCCGGTCCGCAGCTGGCTGCCCATGTGCCAGCGGGGCTTCGGCGCGATCGTCACGCCGGGGAAGAGCGAGGCGCGACCCGAGTTGGCGAGGAGGATGCGGATCTCGGGCGCGGCGCAGCCCGCGCGGGCGCCGGCGTCGGTCCCCTCCAGCAGCACCTGGCGGTCGCGCGGCGTCAGCCCGGTCCGTTCCCAGAGCACGTAGGAGGGGGTCGCGGCGATCCGCTTGAAGTTGGGCGGCGCCTGGCTGTTCCAGGCGGCCCGGCCGGTGATCACGTAGGGAAAGCGGTTGAGCGTGCGACGCGAGAAGGAGTCGAAGTCGATCGGGCTGTAGGCGTCGCCGGTGTCGAACGGCTTCTCCGGGTTCTGAACGACGGGCTTGTCCGGGAACTCGACCAGCGGCACGTGGGTGTCGGCGCCGAGCAGCTCGTAGGCCGCGTAGCGGTCCTGCCCGGCGTAGAGCACCGGTTGGCCGTGCAGGACCGGCAGGAAGGCACGCAGCTCGGCGCCGTGGCCGGGGGGGTCGACCGGCGCCTCGCGCAGCGCCAGGAAGCTCGAGTAGACGGCGCCGGCGATGAAGACGACCGCCAGCGCGGTCCAGGCGAGCCGTGCGATGCCGGGTGCGGTCGACTTTTGAGTCGCTATGCGGTCCAAATGTCGACCGCGCTCGGCCAGATCTCGCTCAGCAGCGGGCGGACGATCGAGCAGCATCGCCACCGGGGCGCCGATCATCAGCGCCTTGGCGTGCGAGTAGTCGCCGCTGGTCGGCAGCGAGACGAGATAGAGGATCAGGCAGGCAGCGAAGGCGAGCGGCAGGGTCAGCTCGCGGCGGCGCACCCACCAGTGGAGGCTCGCCAGCAGGGCGAGGACCGCGATCGCCCCCGCCAGGCCGGTCAGGTGGGCGCCGCCGGGCGCTTCGAGCCGGTAGTTGGGGGTCCACCAGACCCCCAGCGCCTCGATCGGGGAGACCGGGCCGTAGGTGTTCGTCCCGGCGACCTTTTCGAAGCTCTGGGCGAAGCCGAAGGGGCCGACCAGGGTCGCCGCGACGGCGAGCGCCGCCAGCAGCGCGAGCGCCGCCAGCGTGGCGGGTCGAAGCAGGAGGCGCAGCAGCGCTCGCGGCGCCAGCAGCCGCCGCACCTCTGGCAGGGTGAGGCTCCAGAGGGCGACGATCGCGACCGGCCAGGCGAGCCCGGCGAAGCTGTAGGAGAAGAAGACGCCGCCGGCGATCGCCAGCCAGGGCAGCGCGAGTCGCACCGAGCGCTGCAACCCCGCCGATCGGCCGATTCCGGACGATATGCGTCCGCTTTCGGCCCGCCGCCGGCCGAGGCTGCTGAGGCTGACCGCCACGGCGAGCACGAAGAGCGCCTCGGCTGTCTCCTTGAAGGCGGCCTGGGCGAAGTAGGAGGCGGCCAGGTAGGGGACGGCGACCAGCGTCGCGGCGAGCAGCCGCCGCAGCGGGCCGAGGCCGGGCAGCGCCGGCAGCGCCGTCAGCCCGGTGAGGACCCCGATCGCGAAGATCTCGCCGATCATCGCCTGTCCCAGGCCGATCCCCGGCACCGCCGCGGTGGCCACCGCGAGGCCGTGCGGGCCGAGCGGGTAGCCGGCGTCCGGCGCCGGTCCGAAGCCGCTGCGCAGCCACTCGGCCCAGGCCAGGTGGAGGCCGAGGTCGTTGTTGAAGCCGACCCCGAGCAGCCCCCAGCGGGCGCTCACCGCGAAGGGGATCGAGAGGACCAGCGCGACGACAATCGCCACCGGCAGGCCCTGGCGCAGCGCTCCACCGTGCCGATGGGCCGAAATGTCAACTCCGACTCCACTTTTCGGCCCGTCGGCGAAGAGGACGATCGCCGCCGCGACCGCGACGAGCAGCGCCGCCCCCAGGGTCGCCGAGGTCCCGTGGCCGGGAGCGCGGGCGAGCAGGCCGGTCACGGTCAACAGCGCACCGAAGCCGGCGGCCGGCTCCAGCCACGACCACGACGTAACAGGGCCTTCGCCCATGCTCCGGTCGCGAAGAGTCAGAGATGCACGCTCCCTCCGCATGGGCTCGATCGCGCGGCCGGCGACGGTGAGCAGGGCGCGACCGACGAGAAGCGAGGCGACGCAGATCAGCGCCGCCGAAGCGTAGGTCCCGATCATCAGGGAGGGCAACCTATGACAGCCGCCGCCCCGGGCGCGGCGAGCCTCAGAACCTCTCGGCCGCCCGCTCCAGCGTCTCGCGCAGGTTCTCGCCCCGCAGCGGCTCGGCGTGCCCGGCGCAGACCACGGCCGGTTCCAGCGCCGCCAGAGTGCGCACCGACTGCTTCGACTTGGCGTGGTCCCAGGCCCAGGCGGGATGGGGGACGCTCGCCTCTCCCTCCGGCAGCGGCTTGAACCGCGCCGAGTCGACGAAGTAGACAACGTCGCTGACGATCGCCAGCCGGTCGCGCTCGCGCCACAGCCCGATCAGCCCCGGCGCGTGGCCGGGGAAGTGCAGGACGCGGAAGCCCGCCACCTCGTCGCCCTCCGAGACGGTGCCGTCGATCTTCACCGCGCCGCCGTCCCAGTGGCGCAGCAGGAACGGGTAGATCCAGCGCACCGGCGCGACCGGCAGCTGCGAGAGGTCCATGTAGGGGGTGATCGAGGCGTCGCTTTCGGCGTCGGCGACCTCGTCGGGATGGCAGAAGACCGGCGCGCCCATGAACGGCGCCGTGCCGCGGTGGTCGGCGTGGGCGTGGCCGAGCACCACCCGCTTCAGCCCGCCGAGCCGCTCCGCCGCCGCTTGCGCCTTCTTGGTCATCCGCCGGCTGCCGGCGTCGAACTGGACGACGCCGCCGTCTTCCTCGAGGAAGTAGATGTTCATCGCCTTGCGCAGGTCGCCCCGCAGCAGCCAGACCCCGTCGGCGACTCTTTCCATGAGGGCACCGTATCGTCCATGAGAAGCACCTGACCCGCCCACTTCCGACCGCGTCAGCGACCGAACGTGCATATCTGGTTCTTCGTGAGGGAGCGGGAGCCGAGGAGTGGGCGGAACTCCTATTTTGGGGCGATGCCGCTGTTGTGGAAAGCCGGGATGGTCGTGCTGGTCGCCTGCCTTGTCGCCGCGATGGCGATCGCGATCGTCCGCCTGGCGACGACGCCGACCGAGATCCTCGGCGACGGCTTTCGCGGGCTCCCGGTCCACGGCCACCGGGCGCCGCGTTAGTATCGCGGCGTGTTCACTCGCATCGTGGTTGGAACCGATGGCTCGGAGACCGCCGCCGAGGCCGTGCGCCAGGCGGCCGACTTGGCCAAGCTCGCGGGCTCGGAGCTGAGGATCGTCAGCGCCTACGAGCCCGTCTCCAGGCGCCGCGTCGAAGGCGAGAAGCAGGGCGCCCCGGCGGACGTCCAGCACGAGATCGGCCCGCGCGAGGACGTCAACCTGGTCCTCGACGCCGCTGCGGCGGCCGCCAAGAGCAAGGGCGTCGAGGTGCAGACCCACCCGGTCGAGGGCGATCCCGCCGAGGCGATCCTCAACGTCGCCGAAGAGACCGAGGCTGACCTGATCATCGTCGGCAACAAGGGGATGACCGGAGCGCGCCGCTTCCTGCTCGGCAGCGTTCCCAACAACGTTTCCCACCACGCTCCCTGCGCGGTGATGATCGTCCGCACCACGTAGGCAGCGTCTACGGCGGCGGTTCGGTAGCTGCTCCGGCATCGATCAGCCCGGCGCCCTGCCGGGTCGGCGGCTGGCCGAGGCTGCGGGCGGTGGCGCGCAGCCGCCGCGTCAGGCGGCTGACCCTGCCACGCGGCGAGGCGTCGGCTTTCAGCACGCCGCTGGCGAGGACCATCGCCGCGACGCCGGAGACGTGCGAGGCAGCCATCGAGGTGCCGACGTAGCTGCCCGGCTCGCCGAAGCGACGGGTGCTGCCGCCCTTCAGGGTCACCTGGTAGATCGTCCGGCTGGAGACCGAGGGACAGCCGGGCGCCGGGGCGCCGCCACCCGGCGCGACCAGGTCGATCCCCTTGCCGGTCAGCGAGTAGCTGCCCAGGCAGCCGCCCTCCGTGGAGCCGCCGACGCCGATCACGCGGGGGCCGGTGGCGGGGGGCGAGACGCAGGCCTCCGAGCCGAGGTTGCCGATCGATGCCACCGTCACCACCCCCTTGCGGTAGGCGCGGCGCAGTTCTTCGTCGATGCCCGGGACGCGCTTGCCGCAGCCGAAGTTGAAGCTCATGTTGACCACGTCCGCGCCTTGGGCGACCGCGTAGTGGATGCCCCTGGCTATGTCGTCGGCCCGGCCGCTGCCGTTGCGGTCGAGGACGCGGACCGGCATCAGCTTGGCCCGGTAGGCGAGCCCGACCAGCCCGATGCCGTTGTTGGTCTTCTCGGCGATCGTGCCGGCGACGTGGGTGCCGTGGCCGTTCTCGTCGAGCGGGTAGGGGTCGTTGGCGACGAAGTCATAGCCCCCTGCGAACTGTCCCGCGGTGAAGTCCGGGCTGCGGCGGAAGTGGGTTCCCTTGCTGCGGTAGGCGATCCCGGTGTCGAGCACGGCGACCGTGGTGCCCCGCGCCCCCCGCCGCTTGGCGGCGATCAGGTGCCTCCAGGCGCCGATCGCGTCGATGCCGCCGGGCGAGGTGGGCAGCTGCGCGGTCCCCGGCCCGGACCAGGGCAGCAGGTTCCACTGAACGGAGACCCAGGCGCCGGGAGGCCCGGCGCCCTTGCCGAGCGGACCGGAGTCGTTGGGGATGCCCGAGGCGGGCAGGGGCTGCGCCTTGGAGGCGGTCGCGATGTAGTTGGGGACGGCGTAGGCGACCGCCGGGCTGCTGCGCAGCGCCGCCACGGCCCTCCGCACGCCGACCCCGGCCGGCAGCTCGATCGCCCGGCCGCCGGGCTGCCCCTTGAACTTGAGCACGACCTGGTGCGGGGCGAATTCGCGGGCGGGGGAGAGGCCGATCGTCCCCTCGGCCGAGGGGACGATCGCGGTCAGCGCGCTGACGGCGGCGAGCAGCGCGAAGGCGGCGAGGGTCTGAAGGCGTCGGCTCATCATCGGTGTCGCTTGCGAAAGCCCCTGCACACAGGCGAGCACCCAAGTAACACCGGCCCGCCGGCGAAGTTGTCTGTGGCACATACTCTCCGATCGATGTCCGACGAGTCGATCGATGTCGCACGGCGCCTGATGGGCATGGCGATCGAGCGCGCCCGCGAGGCGGAGGGGCACGGCGACGTGCCGATCGGCGCCGTCGTCGCCCGCGACGGCGAGCTGCTGGCCGCCGCCGGCAACGAGCGCGAGCTGCGCCGCGACCCCACCGCCCACGCCGAGATCCTCGCGATCCGCGCCGCCGCCGAGGCGCTCGGCGGTTGGCGGCTGTCGGACACGACCCTCTACGTGACGCTCGAGCCCTGCGCGATGTGCGCCGGCGCGGTCGTCCTCGCGCGCGTCCCCGCGGTCGTCTTCGGCGCCCCCGACCCTAAGGCCGGCGCCGCCGGCAGCGTCCTCGACGTCCTCCACGAGCCCGCCCTCAACCACCGCCCCAGCGTGACCGGGGGCCTGATGGAGGAGGAGTGCTCGGCTTTGCTGCGCGACTTCTTCGCCACGCGCCGCTGAGCCGAGTCAACGCCGCTGAGCCGAGCCAATACCCTGTTGCGAGACCCCGGAGAGGTGTCCGAGTGGCTTAAGGAGCGCGACTGGAAATCGCGTGGGCGGGGTTAACCCGCCTCGTGGGTTCGAATCCCACCCTCTCCGCTGACGCGCCGGCATCACCGAGGCGCGTGCTGGCGGCCGGAAACCCACGATGCCCTGCGCCCCGGCACGCTCTGGGCCCCCGACCCACCAGGCTCCGGCAGAGGCGGCCGCGCACTGAGTGCGGCTGATCAGTAGCCATATGGGGGCTGGTAGGGGGGTTCCGGGGGAGGGGTGGATTCCGAAGGAGGGCTTTGCGGGGGCGATTCGCCCTGCGCCGGGGGTGGCGCCGTCGGTGAGGGCGTGGTCGGATACGGTTCGGGCTGGGTCGGCTGTGGGACCGACGAGGCCTTCCGGTCGGCTGCGTGCCAGGTGCCGACGTCCTTGAAGCCCTCGCCATTGGTTTCGCCCTTCTTGGCGTCTCCGGTGAACACGTAGAGCGGGCGGCTGCGGTAGGTCACCTGGATCTGCCCGCCGGGGCGCTTCACCCTGCCGAGCCTCACCGGACCAGTCGGCTTGACTTTCCTTGGCACGATCAGGGGGCGCCACATCGAGAGGCAGCGGGCGACGCATATGAACTTGCCGTGCCTCTCGACGCTGAGGCTGTACAGGGTCCGGCCCCTGAGGTTGGCGAGGACCGAGCCGCCATCTCCCAAATGCTGCACCTTCACAACCCGTTTCTTCGCGGCGGTTCGGGCCACCCCTGACGAGACCGGGATCACGAGAACGGAAACCACCGCTACCAGTGCGAGCGGGATCAGTCGGTGTGCCGGATGAGACCTGGCTCTGCGTTGCATTTTGAAGTGCTCCTTGATCGGTGTCGGTCCGGTTTACGTTGGAGTGGGCCGAAAGGTTCGCTTCGCTTCGGGCTCGTCTCGTCATCCGTCGATTGCCATTGTCGGCACGAGGTCGGGCCGATCGCGTCTGGCCACCGCCGAACATGGCCGGCAAACTTGCCGGTTGAACCTTCAGCAGCCGGCGCCCGTAGACACCAGCGATGTCAGGCACGTTCGGCAGCCGGCGCCGCAAGCTGGCGTTGACACCCTTGATGCGCCGCGAGCTCGCCGTACTCTGAAGATCATGCCGCCGGGTGCCCTGATCCGAGAGCGCGACGTGCGCGAGGCCTACGCAGCGCACGCCGGGGAGCTCTACGGGTTCGCCCTGCGCTCGCTGGGCGACGCTGGGCTGGCGGACGAGGCCGTGCAGGACACCTTCCTGCGCGCCTGGCGGGCAGGCGAGCGCTTCGATCCCGAGCTCGGCTCGCTGCGAACCTGGCTGTTCGCGATCCTGCGCAACGTGGTGATCGACATCAGCCGGGCGCGGGCGGGGCGTCCGGGCCTCGCCGAGGGTGGAGTCGAGCCCTCGGTGGAGCCGCTGGAGGAGGCATTGCTCGCCTGGCAGGTGGAGGAGGCGATGCGCCGCATCGGTGAGCAGCACCGCCGCGTCCTGGTCGAGACCTACTTTCGCGGCCGCCCCTACGCCGAGGTCGCGGCGGAGCTGGGGGTGCCGGAGGGCACCGTGAAGAGCCGCGTCTACTACGGCCTGCGGGCGCTGCGGGTCGCGCTGGAGGAGATCGGATATGAGGACTGAGGGCTGTCGCGAGTGGCGCGAGTCGCTGGGCGCCTACGCTCTCGGCCAACTGCCCGAGGACGAGGGGGCGGGGTTGGAAGCTCACCTTGATGGCTGTCGCGAGTGCCGTGCGGAGCTGGAGCAGCTCGACTCGGTGGCGCGGCTCATGCCCCTGGCCGACCCCGAGCGCTTCGGAGCGGAGACCCCGCCGCCGCCTGGACTCGCCGACCGCGTCGCGGCCAGGATCGCGGGCGAGCGGCGCTTGGCGCGACGCGAGCGGCGGCTGCGCCTCGGCCTGACGCTGAGCGGCGCGACGGCGGTTGCGGCGACGGCGGTGCTGGCGATCTTCGTCCTGTCGGGCGGCTCTGGCGCCGGTCCCGAGCAGCGGGTCGATTTCGCCTCGCTGCCCCCGGGGATGAAGATCGCCGCCAGCCTGGAGCCGCACGCCTTCGGCACCGAGATCCACATGTACGTCGAAGGGGTGCGCTCGGGCACGCTCTGCCGCGTTGTCCTGCGCGGCCGCGACGGCGCACGCCTGTCTGCCGGCACCTTCCGCTACCGCTACGGCGAGGACGATGCGGTGCTCAGCTCCGCGCTCGACCTCTCGCGGACCCGCGCAATCGTCGTCCATATCGGGCGCCGTGCGTTCGTCGCCCCGGTTGGCGCCCACGGCGCAGCCTGAGTGACCGCGAGGCCCGTGCGGCGAAGGCCCCGCATCTCCTCGTGTCGCAGATCGACTTTGAACCCGAAGGGACGGCGTCGCGTAGTCCGGGCCGACGGCCTCGCAGCCAGGCCCAGATCGAAGGAGGAGACGTGACCAGGATCGTTCCAGCGATATTCGCACTCGCCCTGGGCGTGGCCCTGGCCGTCGCAGGGTGTGGCGGCGGCTCGACCCAGACCGCCAGCGGCGAATCGAAGGGCGGCCATTATGGCGGCGGGTCCTCGTCTGCCGCCGGCCCGGGTGCAGCCTCGGTCTCGGTCGCTGGCGTCGGCGATCTCGGCAAGGTGATCGTCGACTCCGAAGGGCTGACGCTCTACTACTTCGAGAAGGACAAGAATGGTAAGTCGGCCTGCTATAAGGCCTGCGCCAGCGCCTGGCCGCCGCTGACGACGGGTGGCGCTCCGCAGGCGGCGGGCGGCGCCGAGTCCTCGAAGCTCGGCACGAGCAATCGCAAGGACGGCACCACCCAGGTCACCTACGCGGGCTGGCCGCTTTACACCTACGTGGCCGACGCCAAGTCGGGTGAAGACAACGGCACCGACGTCGACTCCTTCGGCGCCGCCTGGTACCCCCTGCACCGCAACGGCGAGAAGGCCGGCGAGTAGCCTGCCTCACGGCCCGTGGGTGCGCCACTCGGAGAGGTTGACCATCAGCGGCGAAAGTCCGCGGGGGTGCAGGCCGAGCCGCAGCACGTTGACCGGCGGCTCGAGCAGCGCCGGGTCGACCTCGATTCCCCTCGTCAGCGCCAGCATCGGTGCTGATCTGCTCGACCGCCGCCCTTGCGCCGTTCGCGGGGACCGCCGACGGGGTCGAATAGCATCTGAGTAGTCCCGCCGTGAAGCTCCTGCTTGGCACCGACGATCCCGACAGCCTGGTTGGCAGCGTCGCCAGGCTGCTGGAGGCACGCGGCCACGAGGTTGTCGAGGTCCCGGTTTCCGAATGGCCTCAGGTGGCCAGGCGGGTCGGCGAAGGCGTCGCCGCCGGCGAGGCGGACCAGGGAGTGCTGTTCTGCTGGACCGGGACCGGCACCTCGATGGCGGCGAACAAGGTGCCCGGCGTGCGGGCGGCGCTTGCCTGGGATCCCTGGATCGCCACAGGAGCGCGGGAATGGAACGACGCCAACGTCCTCGTGATGAGCCTGAAGAAGACCGACGTCTCGCAGGCGGAGGCGATTCTCGACGCGTGGCTCTCGGTCGAGGAGCCCGATCCTGAGGAGACGGCGAACATCGATGCGCTCAAGAAGCTGGACCGACGACCATGAGACCCACAGCCGGCGGCTAAGCCGTCTCTGAGATCGTCCTCAAGGTCGGGGTCGGGGCCGCGTCGAGCGGCAGC
>CAVVHQ010000034.1:0-29385 GCA_963748075.1 uncultured Solirubrobacterales bacterium
TCTCGCCCAGCTCCAGCTTGATCTCCGAGACCCGCCGGCCCGAGCCCTTCTCGCGGGCGGCGATCGCGGCGACCTTCTCCTCCTCGGCGTCGAGCACCGCGGCCGAGGGCCGCGCGCCGTCGATCCGCTTGGCGCGCGCGGCGGCGTCGGCGCCGGAGCGGCGGCCGAAGATCAGCGTGTCGAGCAGCGAGTTGGCGCCCAGCCGGTTGCCGCCATGCACCGAGACGCAGGCGGTCTCGCCGGCCGCGTAGAGGCCGGCGACGTCGGTGCGGCCGTCGGCGTCGGTCTTGATTCCGCCCATCGTGTAGTGGTTGCCGGGCTTGATGTGGATCGGTTCGCGGGTGATGTCGACGCCGGCGAAGTCGCGGCCGACCAGGACGATCTCGCGCAGCGCCTCGTGGACGCGCTTGCGGGGCACCACGGTGATGTCCAGCGCCACGGTGCCGTCGGGGAAGCCGCGACCCTCGTCGATCTCGGTCTGCTCGGCGCGCGAGACGACGTCGCGCGAGGCCAGCTCCATCTTGCTCGGCGCGTAGCGCTCCATGAAGCGCTCGCCCTGGGCGTTGAGCAGGTGGGCGCCCTCACCGCGGGCGCCCTCGGTGATCAGGAAGCCCTTGCCGGCCAGGGTGGTCGGGTGGTACTGGATCATCTCCATGTCCATCAGCTTCGCCCCGGCCCGGTAGGCCATCGCGATCCCGTCGCCGGTGCAGATCAGCGCGTTGGTGGTCGGCTTCCAGACCTGGCCGTTGCCGCCGCAGGCGAGGATCACCGCCTTGGCGCCGAACAGCTGCATCGAGCCGTCGGCGACGTTGCGGGTCACCACGCCGCAGCACTCGCCCTGCTCGTCGAGGGCCAGCGCCGTGCAGAACCACTCCTCGTAGCGTGCGACCTGCTCGGAATGCTTCATCAGCTGCTCGTAGAGGACGTGCATGATCGCCTGGCCGGTGATGTCGGCGACGTAGTAGGTGCGGGCGGCGGAGGCGCCGCCGAAGGCGCGGGTGCCGAGCTTGCCCTCCTCGTTGCGGTGGAAGGTGACGCCGAGGTGCTCGAGGTGGAGGATCTCCTCCGGCGCCTCTTCGCACATGATCGAGATCGCGTCCTGGTCGCCGAGGTAGTCGGAGCCCTTGACGGTGTCGTAGGCATGCGACTCCCAGGAGTCGCCGGGGTCCAGCGCCGCGTTGATCCCGCCCTGGGCGGCGTTGGAATGCGAGCGGACGGGGTGGACCTTGCTGAGGATCCCGACCGATACGCCCTGCTCGGCGGCGGCGAGGGCGGCGCGCTGCCCCGCCAGGCCGGCGCCGATCACGAGCACGTCATGCGTAGGCACGGGCTCGGACTCTATAGAGGCGAAATCCGACCCCGCAGTCGGGATTTCCACCCCCCGGCCGACGGGCCGAAAAGTCAACCCCGGCCGTACATATCGTCCCGTCGGCGGCTAGAGCCAGCGGTCGTCGAGGCGGCGGATCGCCGCCTCGGAGAGCCGCACCGCGTCGGCGACCGTGCCGAAGTCGACGTTCTCGGCGAGGTCGTGGTGCCAGTGGTAGTTGGCCGGCTGCTTGAGGTCGGTGCAGCCGGCGATCACCGCGGTCTCGTACCCGGCCGCCAGCGGCTCCATTCCGTCGGTGCCGTTGCGCAGGCGCAGGTTGGGGTAGAGCCAAACGCCCAGCTCCTCGGCGAGCCCGTCGATCAGCGCCAGCGCGCGCGATGGATACTCGCGCATCCTCAGGAAGCCCTCGCCGCGCAGGACCAGCAGGTGGGGCGAGCCGATCGACTCGAGGCAGAGGAAGACGGTGCTGTCGCGCGGCAGCTTGGGGAAGTGGCGCTCGCCGAACCCCTTCATACCCTCGCTGAACGACTCCTCGGCACCGGTCGAGAGGAGGATCACCCGCAGGTCCTCCGGGGGCTCGGCGAGCAGTCGCTCGGCGAGGGCGAGCAGGGCGACGACCGAGCTGCCGTTGTCGTTGGCGCCGGGCACCGCGTCGCGCAGGCCGATCTCCGCCATCGCCACCGCCGCGCCGACGCCGAACAGAACGCCCAGCTTGGCGAGCAGCCGCCTGCCGCTCAGCGCGCCGAGCGCCGCGAGGACCGGGCCGCCGACGACCGGGGCCATCAGCGGCGGGCTGGTGTCGCTGCGCTCGATCATCCCCAGCCTGTCGGCGATGTTGGGCAGCTCGGGGTGGAAGACGAGGCCCGAGTGGGCGGCGTCGTGGTGGGCGATCAGGACGACGGTGCGCTCCGCGTCGGCCGGGCCGAGCTCGCAGACGACGTTGTAGGTGGTGCGGCGGCGCAGGACGCGGCGCAGGATGCGCTTCCCCGGCGGGTAGTCGGAGGCCATCCCGGTTGCCGCCGCGCCGGCCAGGGCGCCGCCCAGCAGCCGTCGCCCGCGCAGAGCCAGGATCCCGCCCAGCGCGCCCAGCGCGGCGCCGATCCCCAGCGGCCACCAGTAGGTGCCGTGGGCCGGCTCGGCCTCGATCCGCGCCTCGGCGCCCAGCTCGGCGAAGCGCTCGACCAGCCACTCGGCGGCGCGCCGCTCCCCCTCCGAGGCGGACGGACGGTCGATCCGCTCGAGCTGCTCGAGCAGGCTGCGCATGCGGGCCCGGTCGGGCGTCATCCGGGGCGACCCTACCGGGCGCTTACCATTGGCTGATGCTCGGCGGCAGCTCGATCACCCTCTTCCACGTGCGCGGCATCCGGATCGCGGTCGACTGGTCCTGGTTCCTCGTCCTCTTCCTGGTCATCTTCTGGCTCTCGCGCTTCTACGGCGACGTGCTGGACGAGAGCAGCTCGGCCGCGCCGCCCTTCCTGCTGGCGATCCTCAGCGCCTTCGGCTTCTTCGGCTCGATCGTCCTGCACGAGCTCGGTCACGCGGCGGTGGCGATGCGCAACGGGATCGGCATCTCCAGCATCCAGCTCTGGGTCTTCGGCGGGATGGCGCGGATGGACCGCGAATCCGACAGCCCGGGGACCGAGTTCAAGGTGGCGATCGCCGGGCCGCTCGTGACCCTGGCGATCGTCGTCGTCCTTGCCGCGATCGGCCTCGGCGCGGCCGGCGCCGAGGAGTTCCGCAAGGCGGCCCTGGTCGAGGGGAACGCCGGCACCTCCGGCGTGCTGGCGATGGTCGCCTGGCTCGCCTCGATCAACTTCCTGGTACTCGTCTTCAACCTGCTGCCCGCCTTCCCGATGGACGGCGGCCGGGTGGTGCGGGCGATCGCCTGGTGGCGAACGGGGGATCGCACCGCGGCGACTCGCTTCGCCGCCGGCCTCGGCCGCATCTTCGGCTACCTGTTCATCGGCGGCGGGCTGCTGCTGGTCTTCGAGCCGGCTACGCCTTCGCCGGCATCTGGCTGGCGCTGATCGGCTTCGTGATCAACGGCTCGGCCCGCGCCGCCTCGACGCAGACGACGATCTCGGGCCGGATCGGCGGGATGACGGTCGCCGACGTGATGGACCGTGAGCCGGTCGCGATCCCCGACCGGCTCAGCGTCGAGCAGGCCCTGGACGAGTACTTCCTGCGCTACCGCTGGCCCTGGTTCCCGGTCGTCGACGCCGCCCACCGCTTCCTCGGCCTGGTCGCCCGCGACAGAGCCGACGAGGTCCCCGAGGTCTCCCGCTCCACAGCCCTGGTCTCCGAGCTGCTGGAGCGCGACGACGGCACCTTCCAGGTTCGCGACGACGCCCCGCTCGACACCCTGCTCGCCAACCATTCCCTACGGCGCTTCGGCGCCCTGATGGCGGTCGATGCCAACGGCCGCCTCTCCGGCGTGATCACGGCCGAGCAGGTGGGCCGTGCGCTGCGGGACGCTGCGGGGTAGGGGTAGGGGATCCGGGCAGGGGACTCCACTTAACTTTTTCTGATCGAGTCGCTTCGGCCGTCCGAGATTGGCTGCGCAGAAAAAGTACAAGACGTTCCGCCGCCTACCCGGATTTCCCCTCCTCACAGTGTCGGCGCCGCGCCGCGCTGGTGGTCAGCTGCTAGGAGACCGGGCTGTGCCGCTCGATGATCCGGCCGAAGTCGGCGCCGGCCGGCAGCGTGCCGAAGGCGTGGCCCCAGTCGTCCTCGAGGCGCGATGAGCAGAAAGCGTCCGCCACCGCGGGGTCGCCGTAGCGGACCAGCAACGAGGCCTGGAGGGCCAGCGCCATCCGTTCGACGATGCGGCGGGCGCGCGACTCGACCGTCTCGAGGTCGCCGGGGATTTCATCGCGGAGCGCCTTGACGTAGGGATCGAGGCGAGGCTCGGAGCCGGCCGCTTCGAGAGTCTCGTTGAAGAAAGCTTCGAGGGACGTCGGGCTCTTGACCATCGCCCGCAGCACGTCGAGGCACTGGACGTTGCCGGAGCCCTCCCAGATCGAGGCGAGCGGGCTCTCGCGGAACAGTCGCGGCATCCCCGACTCCTCGACGTAGCCGTTGCCGCCGAGGCACTCGAGGCACTCGACCGCGTGCCAGGGGGCGCGCTTGCAGAGCCAGTACTTGAGGACGGCGTTGGCGAGGCGGCGGAACTCGATCGCCCCCTCGTCGCCCGCCGTGACCTCGTCGTAGGTGCGGGCCAGCCGCATCGCCGAGACCGTCGCCGCCTCGGACTCGACGCAGAGGTCGGCGAGCACGTTGCGCATCAGCGGCTGGTCGATCAGCTCCTTGCCGAAGGCGGCGCGGTGGGCGGCGTGGTGGATCGCCTGCGCGACGCCGGCCCGCTGACCCGTGGCGGCGCCGATCACGCAGTCGAGCCGGGTGTGGTTGACCATCTCGATGATCGTCGGCACGCCGCGCCCCTCCTCGCCGACCATCCGCGCCCAGGCGCCGCGGAACTCGAGCTCGCTGGAGGCGTTGGAGTGGTTGCCGAGCTTGTCCTTGAGCCGCTGGATCTGGAAGGCGTTGCGCTCGCCGTCGCGCGTCCAGCGCGGCATCAGGAAGCAGGAGATGCCGGAGTCGGTCTGGGCGAGGACAAGGAAGGCGTCGCACATCGGCGCCGAGCAGAACCACTTGTGGCCGACCAGCTCGTACTCGCCCCCCGGCCCGCCGCCGTTCAGCGGGGTCGCCGCGGTCGTGTTGGCGCGGACGTCGGAGCCGCCCTGCTTCTCGGTCATCGCCATCCCGCAGAGGGCGCCGCTCTTGCGCTCGGCCGGCATCGAGCGCTCGTCGTAGTCGAGCGAGAGGAACCGCGCCTCCCACTCCTCGGCCAGCTCGGGCTGGTGGCGCAGCGCTGGGATCGCCGAGTAGGTCATCGAGATCGGGCAGCCGACGCCGGCCTCGGCCTGCATCAGCAGCATGAACTTGACGGCGCGGGCGACGTGGGCGCCGGGGCCGGGCTCGCGCCACGGCTCAGCGTGCAGCCCGTGGCCGACCCCGATCCGCATCAGTTCGTGCCAGGAGCTGTCGAACTCGACCTCGTCGACGCGGTTGCCGAAGCGGTCGTGGGTGCGCAGCTCGGGCCTGCGTTCGTTCGCCTCGAAGCCCCAGCGGATCGTCTGCCGCGAGCCGCAGATCGCTCCCAGCTCGCGCGCCTCCGCCTCCGCCCACTCGCCGCCCTCGCGGCGCAGCCCCTCGACCAGCGGGCGGTCGGCGTCGAACGGGTTGTAGTCCTCCAGGGGCGGCGGCTGGTTGAAGACCTCGTGGGTCTGCGCGGACCTGCGCTCGGCGGTGGCCATCGCTGTGATTGTGCCACTCCGAGGCTCCGCGGGGCGCCCGGCGACCAACGCGGCCCCGCCGATAGCATCGCCGCGCCGATGGCCGCGAAGATCAGAGTCGAGAACCCGATCGTCGAGCTCGACGGCGACGAGATGACCCGGATCATCTGGGCGTTCATCAAAGAGCAGCTGATCCTGCCCCACCTCGACGTCGAGCTGCTCTATTTCGACCTCGCGATCGAGAGCCGCGACGCGACCGAGGACCGGATCACGGTCGACGCGGCGAACGCGATCAAGCGGCACGGGGTAGGCGTCAAGTGCGCGACGATCACCCCCGACGAGGCGCGGGTCGAGGAGTTTGGCCTGAAGAGGATGTACCCCTCGCCGAACGGGACGATCCGCAACGTCCTCGGCGGCGTCATCTTCCGTGAGCCGATCGTGATCTCCAACGTCCCGCGGCTGGTGCCCGGCTGGACGAAGCCGATCGTGATCGGCCGCCACGCCTTCGGCGATCAGTACCGGGCCACCGACTTGGTCGTCCCCGGCGAGGGGACGCTGACCCTCGCCTACACTCCCCGGGACGGCTCCGAGCCGGTCGAGCTGGACGTCTACGACTTTCCCGGCGGCGGCGTCGCGATGGCGATGTACAACCTCGACGAGTCGATCCGCGACTTCGCCCGCGCCTCGATGCGCTACGGCCTGGAGCGCGGCTACCCGGTCTACCTCTCGACCAAGAACACGATCCTGAAGCGCTACGACGGTCGCTTCAAGGACATCTTCGCCGAGGTGTACGCGAACGAGTTCCAGGCCGACTTCGAAGCGAAGGGGCTGAGCTACGAACACCGGCTGATCGACGACATGGTCGCCGCCGCGCTGAAGTGGGAAGGCGGCTACGTGTGGGCCTGCAAGAACTACGACGGGGACGTGCAGTCCGACACCGTCGCCCAGGGCTTCGGCTCGCTGGGGCTGATGACCAGCGTGCTGATGAGCCCCGACGGCGGCACCGTCGAGGCCGAGGCGGCGCACGGCACCGTCACCCGTCACTACCGTCGCCACCAAGCGGGCGAACCGACCTCGACCAACCCGATCGCCTCGATATTCGCCTGGACGCGGGCGCTCGCCGCCCGCGGCCGCATCGACGGAACCCCGGAGGTGTCACGGTTCGCCGCGACGCTGGAGCAGGTCTGCGTGGAGACGGTCGAGAGCGGCAAGATGACCAAAGACCTGGCGCTGCTGGTCGGCCCCGACCAGTCGTACCTGACCACGCAGGAGTTTCTCGCGGCGATCGACGAGCGCCTGCAGCGGACGATGGCCGAGACCTGAAACCATGACGACTCGAGGAAGGACGATCACGTGAGCACCCCCGTCAAAGTCACCGTCACCGGCGCCGCCGGACAGATCGGCTATGCGCTGCTGTTCCGAATCGCCAGCGGCCAGATGCTCGGCCCCGACACCCCGCTCGAGCTGAGCCTGCTCGAGATCCCCGCCGCCGTCGAGGCGGCGGAGGGAACCGCGTTGGAGCTCGACGACTGCGCCTTCCCGCTGCTGCGCAAGATCGACATATTCGATGAGGCCACGCCGGCCTTCGACAGCTGCAACGTCGCCCTGCTGGTCGGGGCGCGGCCGCGCGGTCCCGGGATGGAGCGCTCCGATCTGCTCGAGGCCAACGGCGGGATCTTCAAGCCGCAGGGCGAAGCGATCGCCGCCGGCGCGGCCGACGACGTCAGGGTGCTGGTGGTCGGCAACCCGGCCAACACGAACTGCCTGATCGCGCTGTCCAACGCCGACGGCGTGCCCCGCGGGCGCTTCACGGCGATGATGCGGCTCGACCACAACCGGTCGGTCGGCCAGCTCGCGAACAAGCTCGGCAAGCAGGTCTCCAGCGTCAGCAACATGACCGTATGGGGCAACCACTCGACCACCCAGTACCCCGACCTGGTGAACGCGAAGGTCGACGGCGCGAGCGCCTGGGAGGCGATCGACGACGAGGCCTGGATCAGCGATGAGTTCATCCTCCGGGTGGCCAAACGCGGCGCCGAGGTGATCGGCGCACGCGGCGCCTCCAGCGCCGCCTCGGCGGCCAACGCGGCGATCGATCACGTCCGCGACTGGACGCGCGGCACCTCCGAGGGCGACTGGGTCTCGATGGGTGTTCCCTCCGACGGCTCCTATGGCATCAAGGAGGGCATCGTGGCCGGCCATCCCTGCGTTTGCTCCGGCGGCGAGTGGCGGATCGTCGAGGGGCTCGAGGTGCCGGAGTTCTCCCGCTCCCGGATCGACGCCAGCATCTCCGAGCTGAAAGAAGAGCGGGAGGCCGTCTCCCAACTCGGCTTGATCTAGGGCCTATCCCGGTGGGGATGGAACGTCTTGTACTTTTTCTGGTCTGCGGCCCTCGGACGGCAGCCAACTGTCTTCAGAAAAAGTTAAGTGGAATCCCCACCGGGATAGGCCCTTAACGGCACGCTTTATTTGCCGGCGAAGTACTGCCGCCCTTTCTTCTTGACCCGGCCTTCCTTCTCGAGATCGCCGAGGACACGGTAGAGGTAGTTGGGCTTGATTTTCATCGTCTTGGCGATGTCCGAGGCGGAGATCCCGGGGCTGCCCTCGACGAGCTTCACCGCCTGGTCGGCCCGGGTCCCTTTGCGGCGGCGGCGGGGCGCGCCGCCCTTTTTCCGACCCGAGCCGCGCGGCCGACCGGGGCCTCGACCGACGCGACCCCCGGTCACCTTTCCGCCGAGCTCGGCGAGTGCGCGCTCGAGGCGCTTGCGCTCGTCGTCCAGCTCGGAGAGGCGCCTCTTGACCAAGTCGCGGGCCTCGTCGAGTACGTGAGTGGTGCTTGGCATGTTGTTCCTTTCGACCGGTCGCTTTCCGCGCACCGGATACTGGTCAGCAAGCTATTGCGAACCGCAGTGTTGCATAGTCGAATCACAGTGTCGCACAGACACTGTGACAGTGAGTAGCCGTCTTGCCAATTTGGCCTGTTCCACACTGACTATTTGGACAGAAATGTGAAGGTCCGACGCTGTCAGGCGGCGCGTTCGGCTTGGCGCTCGGGTGAGATTCGCACTACGTTGCGGGCGAGGCCGACCCTCTCCATCGCGGCGATGATCAACGCCGAGGGGTCGAGCTCCCAGCGCCGCAGGCCGTGCACCGCAGAGCGGGGGAAGGCGTGGTGGTTGTGATGCCACGACTCGCCCAGTGAAGGCAGGGCCAGCCAGAACACGTTGGTGGAGCGGTCGTCGGTGTCGAACCGCCGGCTGCCGAGGAAGTGACACACCGAGTTGACGCTCCAGGTGACATGGTGGACGAAGAAGACTCGCACCAGGCCGCCCCAGAGCAGACCGGTCGCGGCGCCGGCGGGCGTGCCGCTGACCAGGTATCCGGCGACGCCCGGCAGGACGAGGCCTAGGGCCACCAGCGGCACGAAGCGGCGGTTGACGGTTCGCATGCCGGGGTCGTCGCAGAGATCGCGCGCGTAGAGCTTCCAGTCCGCCCGTCCCTGGGTCGACAACAGCCAGCCGGTGTGGGCGTGCCAGAGGCCCGCCATCACACCGCGGACGCCGTCGCCGCCTCCGACGTGGGGACTGTGCGGGTCGCCGTCTTCGTCGGTGTGGGCATGGTGCTTGCGATGGTCGGCCACCCAGGCGATCACCGGGCCCTGCACCGCCATCGAGCCGAGCATTGCGAACAGGTGCTCGAGGGGCTTCGCCGTCTGGAATGAGCGGTGGGTGAGCAACCGGTGGAAGCCCACCGTGATCCCGGCCGCGGTCAGCAGGTACATCGCAGCGGCGATCGCCAGGTCGGCCGGGCTGACGAGCCGGTTCCAGAGAAGCGCGGCGGCGGCGATCGTCGCGGCGAAGGGAAGGATCACGGCGCCGAGGTTGGCGGTCTTCTCCGGGGCGGTCATCTCCTCGTGCATGGGGCCAGGTTACGCTGAGATCGTCAACGTGTCCTAGCCTCCAGGCCAACCCGCGAGAGAGTTTCTTGTTAGCTAGATGACAAGTTCCGTTGAATCCGAGCCCTGGCGAGCGTTGCCGCCCCTGGTCGCCGACCTGATCGAGCCCGAGCTCGACGCGGTCACCGCCGAGATCCTCGCGACGATCGCCCGCCAGGTGCCGGAGTACGCGCGGCCGCTGGAGGGAAGCTTCGGCCGCGGGATCAGGACCGGCGTGGGCGAGGCGCTGCGCCAGTTCGTCGCCCTGATCCGCGATCCGGAGGCCGGCCGCGGCGTGGGACGCGACGTCTACGTGGGCCTGGGGAGGGGCGAGCTGCAACAGGGCCGCACCCTCGACTCGCTGCAGGCCGCCTACCGGGTGGGCGCCCGGGTGGCCTGGCGACGCCTCTCGCGGGTCGGCCGCGAGGCCGGGCTGGACGCCGAGACGCTCAGCCTGCTCGCCGAGGCGATCTTCGCCTACATCGACGAGCTCTCCGCCGACTCGGTCGAGGGCTACGCGGAGGCTCAGTCGGACCTCGAGGGCGAACGCCGGCGGCGCGACCGCGAGCTGGCCACGCTGATGGTCCGCGAGCCGGCTGCCGAGCAGGCCGATCTGCGCGCCGCCGCGCAGCGCGCCGGCCGCTCGGTCCCGCGCAGCGCCGCGGCGCTCGCCTGCCCCGAGGGGAGGCTCGGCGAGCTGGCGAAACTGCTGCCGACCGAGGCGCTGACGGCGGCCCTGGAGGGAGTCGGCTGCGTGCTGATGCCCGACCCGGAGGGACCGGGCCGGACGGCGATCCTGGAGCGTGCCGCGCGGGACGTCACGGTGGCGCTCGGACCGTGCGGCGCGGCGGACGAGCTTCCCGCCTCGTGGTCGCTGGCCCGGGTGGCGCTGCGCGCCGCGGAAGCCGGCGCCCTGCCGGCGGCGGGCCTGCTGCGCGTCGAGGAGCATCTCGGCGAGCTGCTGCTGTTCGAGGGCGGCGCCCTTGCCGAGCGGATCGCCACTCGCCGCCTGGCGCCGTTCGACTCGCTGACCGAGAAGGCGCGAGAGCGGATGCGCGAGACGGCGCTCGCCTACGTCGGGCACGGCGGCAACTCGGTGGCGATGGCCGCGGCCCTCCACGTCCACCCCCAGACCGCGCGCAACCGCATGGCGCGCCTGCGCGAGCTGCTCGGCGAGCAGCTCGACGACCCCGACGCCCGCTTCGAGCTGCAGATCGCGCTATGGCACCGGGCGCCGAGCGGCGGCTAGTTGCCGCGCTTGCGGGGGAGGGTGCCGAAGACCACGTCCCAGAGCGGCGAGGAGACGCCGTAGCCGAAGCGGTGGTCCTGGAAGTGGTGGCGCATGTGTTGCTCGCGCAGCCGTTTGCCGAGCTTCGACCTGGGGACGAAGTGGTGGACGTAGTAGTGCGTGTAGTCGTAGAAGAGGTAGCCGGCGATGAAGCCGCCGAACAGCGGGTAGGCCGCCGGCGCGCCGAAGATCAGCGTGAAGGCGAAGAAGAAGAGCGCCGCCAGCGGGATCGAGACGGCTGGCGGCATCACCAGACGCAGCTTGTCGTTCGGGTGGTCGTGGTGGATGCCGTGGATGATGAAGTGCATCCGGTGGCCGATCGCGTTGTCGGGGTCCCAGTGGAAGAACAACCGGTGCAGCCAGTACTCGGTCAGCGTCCAGATGCCGATCCCGCCGAGGCTGAGCAGAGCGAGCTGCCAGACGGCCTCGCCCCGGTCGGCGGCCAGCCACTCCATCGCGACGATCACCGGCACGAAGACGATCGCCGGAATCGCGGGATGGACCCGCGAGAAGAAGTTGAGGAAGCCGCTCTCGAAGAGCTGGGGGGAGGCCGAGAGCTTCTCGGTGTGATTCTGGACTGGCATCCCGAGCCCCGAATGGTAGCGATGATCGGCGCCGCCTCCGCAAGACGCGGGGAAGATGTGAAAAGCTTGTGTCAAAGACGTTGCGCTTTGCGGGAATGGGCCTCACGAAAGTGCAACGGCATTGTCAAGATTCGCGCCCGATGGCAAGCAAGAAGCCCCCGAGCTGCGACGACTGCTACTTCCGCAAGAACATGCTCTGCGCGCTTCAGCTCGAGGAGCCCTGCGCGACGTTCCGCCCCGATCGGCCCGAGGGCCTCGTCCCGCCCCGCCAGCCCGTCCTGCTGATGAGACCGCCCCGCTGGGCGACCCAGTCGCGCGCGGCATAGAAGCGGGGCGAAGGCAGGAGGGTGGGGCGCCTCGACCCCAGCGACGGGACCCGCCCGCCGCTGGCTATGGTTTTGACCGATGCCGCAGCGCGATCTCTTCGCCAACTTTGCCCGCATGCGGCGGGAGATGGATCAGATGCTCGGGGGCGGCTGGGGGCGGACCGCCTACGTGAGCAGGCGGAGCACCGGCTTCTCCCCCAACGTCGACGTCTACTACGGCGGCGATCCGCAGCGAGCGGTCGTGAAGGTCGACCTGGCCGGGGTGGATCTGGACCAAGTGGGGATCGAGGTCAGCGGCCGGCAGCTCGCGATCGTCGGCGAGCGGCCGGTGCAGGAGACCGAAGGGCGCGTCTACCAGCAGGTGGAGATTCCCTCCGGGCCCTTCAGGCGGGTGGTGGAGTTCCAGGTCGACGTCGACGCGGATCACGCCAGGGCCACCTACGAGGACGGGGTGCTGCGGATCGAGCTGCCGCTTCGCGATCCGGCCGAAGCAACCCGCAGCGTGCCGATCGGACGCCGCTGATGGAGGGCTCGGTCCCGGCCCTGCAGGTGGTCGAGTCGCCGCTCGACGCGGAGGACGCGATTCGGGCCAGCGAGCCCCTGCCCGACGCGCTGCCGGTGCTGCCGCTGCGCGAGACCGTCACCTTCCCGGAAACCCTGACCCCGCTCGCGGTCGGCCAGGAGCGCTCGATCAAACTGGTCGACGACGTGCTCGGCGCCAACCGGATGCTGGCGATGGTCGCGGCGCGCGACCCCGAGGACGAGGAGCCGGGCCCCGAGGGCCTCTACGACGTCGGCGTGGTCGGCATCGTCGCGAGGATGGTGAAAGTCCCCGACGGCAGCCTCCGCATCCTCGTCCAGGGGGCGCAGCGGGTCCGCATCGGTCCCTACGTCGCCGAGGAGCCCTACCTGGTGGCGCGGATCGCCGAGCTGCCTGACGTGGTCGAGGAGGGGCCCGAGCTGGAGGCGCTGAGCCGCAACGTGCAGCGCACCTTCTCGGAGATCGTCGAGCACATCCCCTACCTGCCCGAGGAGCTGCAGATGGCGGTCGCCAACATCGAGGACCCGGCGGCGCTCGGCCACCTGATAGCCGGCGCCCTGCGGATCACGATCGAGGAGAAGCAGGAGCTGCTGGAGGAGGTCGACGTGACGGCGCGGCTGCGGCGCCTCTCGCAGATCCTCGCCCGCGAGCTGGAGGTGGTCCAGCTCGGCAGCCAGATCCAGTCGCAGGTGCAGTCGGAAGTCGACAAGGGCCAGCGCGAGTTTTTCCTCCGCCAGCAGCTGAAGGCGATCCAGGAGGAGCTGGGGGAGAGCGACGAGCAGCAGGCCGAGGTGAACGAGCTGCGCCAGCGGGTCGAGGAGGCAGATCTGCCCGAGCAGGCCGGCAAAGCTGCGGACCGGGAGCTGTCGCGGCTGGAGAAGCTGCCGTCGGCGGCAGCAGAGCACGGGGTGATCCGCAGCTACCTGGAGTGGCTGGTCGAGCTGCCCTGGTCGCAGCGGACCGAGGACGACCTCGACATCCCCCACGCCCGCGAGGTGCTCGACGCCGACCACTACGACCTGGAGAAGGTCAAGGACCGCATCCTGGAGTACCTGGCGGTGCGCAAGCTGAACCCCGACTCGCCCGGGCCGATCCTCTGCTTCGTCGGTCCGCCCGGCGTCGGCAAGACCAGCCTCGGCAAATCGATCGCGCGGGCGCTGGGGCGCGAGTTCGAGCGGATCTCGGTCGGCGGCGTGCGCGACGAGGCGGAGATCCGCGGCCACCGCCGCACCTACATAGGGGCGATGCCGGGGACGATCGTCCGGGCGCTGCGCGACGCCGGCTCGCGCAACCCAGTCTTCATGATCGACGAGATCGACAAGATGGGCGCCGACTTCCGCGGCGACCCCTCCTCGGCGATGCTTGAGGTGCTTGACCCGGCGCAGAACGACACCTTCCGCGACCACTACATCGACCTCGAGTTCGACCTCTCCGACGTGATGTTCATCGCCACCGCGAACGTCCTGGACACCGTTCCCGGACCGCTCCAGGACCGGATGGAGACGATCGAGCTGGCCGGCTACACCCTGGACGAGAAGAAGCACATCGCCCGCCGTTACCTGGTGCCGCGCCAGATCGAGGCGAACGGGCTGAAGCCGTCGCAGATCGAGTTCGCCGAGCCGGCGCTGACCGCGATCGTCGAGGAGTACACGCGCGAGGCCGGCGTCCGCAACCTCGAGCGCGAGATCGGCACGGTCTGCCGCAAGATCGCCCGTGAGGTTGCCGAGGGCAAGCTGGACGGCAAGGTGAAGGTCTCGGCCAAGCGGGCACGCGAGCTGCTCGGCCGCCGCCGCTTCTTCGCCGAGCAGCGCCGCCGCACCCAGGTCCCCGGCGTCGCCACCGGCCTCGCCTGGACGCCGACCGGCGGCGACGTCCTCTTCATCGAGGCGACCGCGATGCCGGGGTCGGGCAAGCTGACGATCACCGGCCAGCTCGGCGATGTGATGAAGGAGTCGGCGCAGGCGGCGCTCTCCTACGTGCGCGGACAGTGGCGCGAGCTGGCGCCCGAGCTGGAGGAGGACTGGTTCGCCGAGCACGACATCCACATCCACGTGCCGGCCGGCGCGGTGCCCAAGGACGGCCCCTCGGCGGGCGTCGCGATGGCCGTGGCGCTGGCCTCGCTGGTCAGCGGCCGCAAGGTCCGCAACGACGTCGCGATGACCGGCGAGGTGACCCTGACCGGGCAGGTGCTGCCGGTCGGAGGGCTGAAGGAGAAGTCGCTCGCCGCCCAGCGGGCTGGGATCAAGCGGGTGATCGTGCCGGAGCGCAACGAGGGCGACGTCGCGGAGATCCCCGAGCACGAGCGCAGCGAGCTGGAGTTCGCCTACGTCGACGAGGTCGAGAAGGCGATCGACGCCGCGCTCGCATAGCGACCATGGAGGCAGCCGGAGCCCTGGGCAGGGGCAACCTGTCGACTCTCTACGAGGCGATCCGCGAGGCGGTGCGGGCGCGCTCCCGCGCGTTCTGGGTCGTCGCGGGGCTGACGGCGCTCGCCGCCGTCCTGCGCTTCGCGACGCTGGGCGTCCAGTCCTACCACCACGACGAGATCGTCACCGCCAGCCGCGTCCTGCGCGACGACTTCTGGCACGCGATGGACGCGGTCGGCTTCAGCGAGTCGGCGCCGCCGCTCTACTACGCGTTGGCCTGGGCCTGGACCCAGCTCACAGGCAGCGGCGAGGTCGGCCTGCGCTCGTTCTCGGCGCTGGCCGGGGTGGCGACAGTGCCGGTCGCCTACCTGCTCGGCGACGAGCTGCGCGGCCGCCGCGCCGGGATCGCTGCGGCGGCGCTGGTCGCGGTCAACCCGATGCTGCTCTGGTACTCGCAGGAGGCGCGCGGCTACGCGCTGCTGTCGCTGCTGACCGCCGTCGCGGCGCTCTACTTCGTGCGGGCGCTCGACCGCGGCCGCCGCGCCGACCTCACCGGTTGGGGGATCGCCTCGGCGCTCGCCCTGGCGACTCACTATTTCGCGATCTTCCCAATCGCTTTCGAGGCGCTCTGGCTCCTGCGCCGCCGCGGGCGCGCGGTGGCGAGCGGGCTGTGGATCGTCGCCGCGACCGGCCTGCTGCTGGCGCCGCTGGCGATCCACCAGATGTCGCTCGGCCACGCCGAGTGGATCGGCGACCACAGCCTCGGCCACCGGCTCTGGGCGGCCGGGGTGAGCTTCGCGCTCGGCGAGACCGGCGAAGTCATCGCCCAGCCGGAGCGGCTGCTGCCGGCCGTGGTGCCGCTGGCGGCGATGCTTGCCGCGCTGGGCCTTGTCGCGGCGCGCGGCGAGCGTCGCGAGCGGCGCGCCGCGGGACGCATGCTGGCGCTCGCCGCCGTGACCGTCGCCGCCCCGCTCGCCCTGGCGCTGCCGGTCCCCGGTTGGGACTACGTCCTGGCGCGCAACCTGCTGCCGGCCCTGGTTCCGCTGCTGGCCGCCGTCGCGGTCGGCGCGACGCTGCGCCGGGCCCGCCGCGCCGGCGCCCTCCTCATCGCGGTCCTGATCGCCTGCTCGCTTGGCTTCGCGGTCTGGGCGAGCGCGTCTCCCTCCCTGCAGCGGGCCGACTGGGAGGCGGTCGCCACGAAGCTGGGCGAACCGCGGGCGCCGCGGGCGATCGTCACCTGGACGCTCGGCGAGGCCTCGCTCCGCTACTACCTCTCGACCGGCTCCTTCCAGGTCCAGGCCGCCGACGGCTTCGCCTGGTACGTGCACGAGGTCGACTTCGTCTCGCAGGGTCCGGCGCCGCCGGTCCCCCCGCGCCTGCTCGGGCCCCGCTTCGCCGAACTCGGCTACGGGCCGGCCGGCCGCCTTTGGGTGAGGCGCTACGCGCTGCCCGGGCCGGAGCTGGCCCATCTGCGGCTGCGGACGGTTCGCGACGCCGACCTCGGATTTCGCTCCAACGGCGTCCTGCTCGACGGCATCGGCCCGCCGTGACGCGTGCGGCCAGCGCATATCTGCGTCCTCGGTCGGTCGGCTGCGGGTCACGCACTAACTGTGCGCTCCCATTGCCGACCTCCCTGCGTCCTTGATCTGCTTGGCCGCACGCGCCACGGGAACGTTTTGGGGCTATTCTGAGGAGGAACCCGAATGATTCCCGGCGAGGAGATGGCATGACCAAGACCAAAGCGGGCCAGGCCGCAGATATTTATTCCACCGCGCGCGAGAACCCCTACGTGCAGCGCCTGATCGAGGACGAAGAGCTGCGCAGCAGCCTTCGTGACGCGTTCGAAGCGGCGCGCGGGGCCTATTCGCGAGCGGCGGGCAACGGCAAGGGAACCGTGAAGGCGATGACCAGCAACAAGAAGGTGCAGCGAGACCTGCGCGACGCCGCGGAGAGCCTGCGCGACGCCTCCGAGATCCTGCGAGCCCCGAAGAAGCGGCGCAAGAAGAGGAGCCGCCTCGGTCGCCTCGTCCTGGTCGGCATCGTCGCCGCCGCGATTGCGCTGGTGTTCAGCGAGGACGCCCGCAAGACGGTGCTCGACGCTCTCTTCGGCGCCGAGGAGGAGTTCGAGTACACCAGCACGACCAGCATCAACGGCGGATAGATGACCGCCTCGAATTGACGCACCCACGGATGACGCGCCTGGCGCGGCGCTGGATCGCCACCCACCTCCTCACGAATAGCGCTGCTATTCGCCCGTCGGCGTGCGGCGCCCAGCTTGGCCAGTCGCGCCCCGGCGGGCACGTCGATTAGGAGCCGGCCATCTATCCGCCGAACGGCCAAGGCACCCTTCCATAGACTGTGAGCATCGAGGCGGCGACCAAAGAGCGGGAGCTGAGCGGCGAAAAGGCGCAGCGGATCGTCAACGCGATGCGCGAGAGCGTCGCCAAGCGCGGCGCCGCCGGCTCGACCTTCGAGCACGTCGCCCGCGAGGCCGGGGTCAGCCGCGGCCTCCTCCACTACTACTTCGGCACCAAGGAGCGGCTGCTGGTCGAGGTCGTCCGCCGTGACGCCGAGATCCGCGTCGCCCGCCTCGACGAGCCGCTCGCCAAGGCGGAGTCGGTCGACGACGTGATCGACGTCCTCGTCGCCAGCCTCACCGACCTGATCGAGAACGAACCGGCCTTCTTCCTGCTGCTCTACGAGCTGTTCAGCGCCGGGCGGCGCAACCCGGACATCCAGCGCGAGGTCGGCCAGCTCTTCGATCGCACCCGCTCCCACGTCGCCGAGGTGCTGGAGGCGAAGGAGCGCGAGGAAGTGCTCAGCCTGCGCCACGACGCCGAGGCGATCGTCGCCTACCTGTTCGCGGTCGGCGACGGCTTCGCCCTGCAGGCGCTGTCGGATCCGGATCGCGACATCAGCGCCGCCCTCACCGCCGGTGCGGCGTCGGCGCGCTACCTGCTGGCCAGCGAGTAGCCGATGGCGCCTTTCTCGGACATCGCCTGAAGAAGCGCTGATCGAGTGATCGGACTCACAGACGCCTGGCCGTGGGTGCGGGAGGCTGGCTAGCCAGCCAAATGCGCGAGCCGATCAGCAGACTGGCCGGACTGGTGGGACGCAGGCGCCGCTGGGTCCTCGCCGGATGGGTGCTCGTCCTCGTCCTCGCGCTGCCCTTCGCCTCGCAGCAGACCGACCACCTCACGGGCGGCGGCTTCGACGTGCCGGGCAGCCAGTCGAACGCGGTCAACGACGCGCTGGAGCGGGACTTCGGTGGCGACGCCGCCGGCATCGCGGTGCTGCTGCGGGCGGCGCCGGGCGCTGGACCGGCGGCGCGGACCGCGGCGATCGGGCGGGTGCGCCGTGCGGTCGCCGGGATCGACCGGGTGACGCTGCCGCCGCCCGCCGCCGGCCGCGCCGAGCTGGCGCTGCGCCGGGAGGGCGTGGCGATGCTGCCGCTGCGCAGCGACCTCGGCTCCGACCGGCTGATCGACGCCGCCGTGACGTTGCGTGGGGAGCTCGACCCCGGTGCGGGTCGGGGCGGGGTGACCACCTACCTCGCCGGCCAGCCGACGATCTGGGCCGGGCTGCAGGAGCTGTCCAAGGAAGACCTGGCCGAGGCGGAGGTCAGCGGCTTTCCGATCGTCGCGCTGATCCTGCTCGTCCTCTTCGGCTCGCTGGCCGCCGCGGCGCTGCCGCTGGCGCTCGGCTTCGTCAGCGTGACCGTCACCGGCGCCCTGATCTACCTGATCTCGCTCCAGATGGAGACCTCGGTCTTCGTCACCAACATGGCCTCGATGATCGGGATCGGCGTCGCGGTCGACTACTCGCTGTTCATCCTCGCCCGCTACCGCGAGGAGCGGAGCGCGGGGCGCGGCGAGGACGACGCCCGGGCCGAGGCGCTCTCCACCTCGGGCCTGGCGGTGACCTTCTCGGGCATCGCCGTGGTCGTCTCGCTGGCCGGGCTGTGGATGGTCGACAACCAGGCGCTGCGCTCGATGGCGCTCGGGGCGATGACCGTGGTCGCCGTCTCGATCCTCGCCGCGACCACCCTGCTGCCGGCCCTGATCGCGATGCTCGGCGACCGCGTGCTGCCGGGCGGGATCGTGGCCAGGGCGCTGCGCTTCGTGAAGCACACGGTCTTGCGCCGCCCGAGACCCGCCATCCCCGGACGCGGGAGCGAGGGCCCCTCCATATCCACCTCCTTCGACCCTCGCGGGAGCGGAGGGGACGGCGGAAATGTCTTCTGGCAGAGGTGGACCGAGAACGTGATGGCGCGACCCTGGGTGGCCGTGCTCGGCGCCGGCGCCGTGCTGCTGTTCCTGGCGATCCCAGTGCTCTCGCTGACCACCGGCACCGAGGCGCTCGGTCAGTTCCCGAAGGGCAGCGACGTGCGGGTCGGCAACGAGCTGGCCTCCAGGCAGCTCGGCGGCGGCACCGACCCGGTGCAAGTCGTCGCCTCCTTCGACTCGGCCGGCGCCGCCGCCGCCAATCGTGCCGCGGTCGCCGGGTTCGTGCGCAGGCTCGAGGCGACGCCAGGGGTCAGCTTGGTCGCCCCGCCCAGCTTCGCCGGCCGTAGCCTGCTGATTCAGGCGACGCCCCGCGCCGGCAGCGAGTCCGACGCGGCGCGCGCCCTGGTCGACCGCCTGCGCGCGGTGGCGCCCTCGACGCGGCTGGCCCGGGTGGCCACGGTGAGCGTCGGCGGCGAAACGGCTCGCAGCCAGGACGTGCGCCGCCTGATCAGCGGCTCGATGTGGAAGATCATTCTCTTCGTGCTGGGGCTCAGCTTCCTCGTGCTGATGGGGATGCTCCGCTCGCTCGTGCTGCCGCTGAAGGCGGTGCTGATGAACCTGCTCTCGATCGGCGCCGCCTTCGGCGTCCTCGTCGTCGTCTTCCAGTGGGGCTGGCTCGACGGCCTGCTCGGCTTCGAAGGGCAGGGGGCGTTGGACACGATCAACGTGCCGCTGATCTTCGCCGTCGCCTTCGGCCTCTCGATGGACTACGAGGTCTTCCTGATGTCGCGGATCCGCGAGCGCTACATGCGGCATGGCGACAACGAGCGCGCCGTCGCCGAGGGGCTCGCCTCGAGCGCTCGCACGATCTCCTCGGCGGCGTTGATCATGGCCTCGGTCTTCGCGGTCTTCGCGCTCACCGGCGTTCCCTCGATCAAGGAGCTGGGGCTGGGCTCCGCGGTGGCGATCACACTCGACGCGACCCTGGTGCGGCTGATCCTGGTGCCGGCGGCGATGAAGCTGCTGGGCGACTGGAACTGGTGGATGCCGTCCTGGCTCGACCGCCTGCTGCCGGACTTCTCCTTCGAGCGCGGCTCCGGCGAGCCCAAGCCCGCCAAGGCCTGAGGACCCACCCTTGCCGGGATACTGCGTACCGGCTTAGCTCCAGGCCACCCCCGGCTCCGCCTGGGAGGTCGCCTCCGATCAAAGCAGCGACGCGGCGGGCTGAGGCTCCGATTCGGCCGACTGGGACTTTTACCCCCGTTATTGGGGGTCAAAGTCCCAGTCGAGCGCACGGCGATCGGGTTGGAGCTATCCCGGTACGCACTACCGGGACAGGTCCCAATACCCTCTCCGCCATGAGCGAGGAGATCGCATTCGCCGGGGCGGCCAGGCAGGCGGAGATGGTGCGCAGGGGCGAGATCTCGCCTTCGGAGCTGGTGCAGATCTGCCTGGAGCGGATCGCCCGCCTCGACCCGCGGCTCAACTCCTTCCGCGCCGTGCTCGCCGAGCGGGCGTTGCTCGATGCCGAGCAGGCCGAGGCGCGGCTGACGGGCGGCGAGGAGCGGCCGTTGCTCGGCGTGCCGGTCGCGCTCAAGGACAACCACGACCTGGCCGGCGAGCTGACCACCTACGGCACCGACGGCTTTGTCGACCCCGCCCCAGCCGACGCCGAGATGGTGCGGCGGCTGCGCGAGGCGGGGGCGATCGTGATCGGCAAGACGCTGCTGCCCGAGCTGGCGATCTGCGGCTTCACCGAGTCGGCGACCTGGGGCGTCACCCGCAACCCGTGGGACCCGCAGCGCACCCCCGGCGGCTCGAGCGGCGGCAGCGCCGCCGCCGTCGCCGCGGGTCTCGTCCCGATCGCCTCGGCCTCCGACGGGGCGGGGTCGATCCGCATCCCCGCCTCCTCCTGCGGCCTGTTCGGGCTGAAGCCGCAGCGCGGAAGGGTGCCGCTGGCGCCCGACTTCGATCACTGGAACGGCCTCTCGGCCAACGGCTGCCTCAGTCGCAGCGTGATCGACACCGCGCTCTGGCTGGACGTGGCAGGCGGCGGCTCGGAGGGGGCGGAGGCGCTGCCGCCCGGGCGCCCCTTCGTCGAGGCGGCGCGGACGCCGCCCGGCAAGCTGCGGGTCGCCTGGTCGATCGCGGCGCCACGCGCCGCGGCGCCGCCGACCGTCTCCGACGTCGCCAAGGACGCCGTGGCCGAGACCGCCGAGCTGCTGCGCTCGCTCGGCCACCAGGTCGAGCCGCGCGACCCTGACTGGGGGACGATCGGCAACGACATGGTGCCGCGCTACCTGCGCGGGATCGCCGCCGACCTCGACCGGGTGCCGGCGCCCGAGCGGCTCGAACGCCGCACCCGCGGCTTCGCCCGGCTCGGGCGGCTGATCCCCGACCGCCTCTTCGAGCAGGCGCGCCGCGCCGAGGCGGCCGACGCCGCTCGCGTCAACGCGATCTTCGACTCCGACGACGTGCTGATGACCCCGGTGATGGGCGGCACGGCGCTGCCGGTCCGCCGCTGGGAGGGACGCGGGGCGCTCTGGACCCTGCTCGGAATGAGCCGCTTCTACCCCTACTGCATCCCCTGGAACCACCTCGGCAATCCGGCGATGTCGGTCCCCGCCGGCTTCGCCGCCGACCGCATGCCGCTCGCCGTGCAGATCGTCGGCCGTCCCGGCGACGAGGCGACGCTGCTCTCCCTCGCCGCTCAGCTCGAGGCCGAGCGGCCCTGGGCGGAGGAGCTGCCGCCTATCTCATAGCGCGCCGCTCAGCCGAAGACCCTGCGCATCCGCGCCAGCTCGCGCAGCTTGCCGTGCGGCCGGATCCGGCGCTGGAGCAACATCTTCAGCGGGCTGGCGTCGGGCTTGCCGGAGGCGATCCAGTCAGCCCAGCTGCTCTCGAGCACCAGGGTGGGGTCGGGGGCCTCGCCCGCCTCGGCGCGGGTCGAGCCGTTGTCGATCACCAGGTGCCAGGGATCGGCGTCGCTGAACCGCCATTGGTAGACGAGCCGCGAGCCGTTGGCGGCGGCGGGATCGGCGACGCGGGTGACGACGTCGAAGTAGAGGCGCTGCAGCTCCGGCGTGGATTTCGGCATGCCCTCGTCCGGCGGGCCGAGGATGCCGGCCATCATCAGCTTCACCTGACGCTCGGCGACCTCCTCGGCGGGCATCTCAGGGTCGAACGGGAAGGTGCCGGGAGGCATCTCCTCGGTCGGGTAGCCGATCGTCCGCCAGCGCTGGCGGATCATCTTCAGGCCGAAGGCGAAGATGTCCTCGAGCGAGAAGCCGAAGCACTCGGTGTACTCGCGGTCTCGATTCGGCGGCGAGAAGACGGCGGGCCCGTAGGGCAGCACCTCGCGCAGCAGCTCGACCACCGCCGCTCGGCACTCCTCGGCGCCGGGGCGCTCCGGGTCCAGCAGTTCGGAGAGCACCTTGACGCCGAAGCCGATGTGGCGCTGCTCGTCGCGGGAGACGTTGGCGATCCCCTCGCTGAAGCCCGGCATCGTCTCCTCCGAGGCGAAGAAGTCCTCGATGAAGTGCTGGCCGGGCTGGGCGAGGGAGCCCTCGACGATCAGGTGGTAGAGGGTGATCGCCTGCGCGTATTTGGGCAGCGAGCGGTCCTTGCGCAGCTCCTCGGCCATCCGGTCGAGCCGGTCGAAGATGCCGCGGTAGCCCCAGTTGAGCTCCGGCAGGGTGGAGGAGAGGGTCTGCTGGATCGTCTCGCCGCCGACCCCGATCACCTCCTTGAAGAAGCGGTGGAAGAAGACCGAGTGTCGGACCTCGTCGACCTGCTGGGTGGCGAGGAAGTAGGACTGCTCCTCGGTCGGCGCGGCGGTCACGTAGGGGGAGAGGGTGTCGGCGACCCGGTCCTCGCCGTAGAAGAACATCGAGTAGACCCACATCGCCGAGCGCCTCTGGATCTCGCTGAGCGCCGCCCAGCCGGCCCGGTCCTCGGAGAAGTCGAGCTCGTAGGCGCTCCAGTTGCCCTGCTCCCAGCGTTTGTAGAGGTCCTCGTAGGTGACGTTCTGGGTCAGGCTCTGCGATGCGACGCTCATCTCTTCTCCTTCGGCTGGGGATGCTTCCGCGCTGGACCGGCCGCCTCCGTTGCGGCTATCGATGCAGAGGTTAGCGCGAAACTGGCCAGCCAGCCAGTTACTCTTCGAGACGTCGCTCACACAGCCGCCGGGGTCTCGATCTCCCGCTTGAGGATCTTGCCGGTCGGGCCCTTGGGGAGGTCGTCGAGGAACCAGACGACGCGCGGGTACTTGTAGGCGGCGATCCGGTCCTTGACGTAGGCGCTGACCTCCTCGGAGCTCAGCTGCTCACCCTCGTGGAGGACGACCGCGGCGCCGATCTCCTCGCCCCACTCGTCGTGCGGGACGCCGAGCACCGCCGCTTCGCGGATCTTCGGATGCTCGTAGAGGACCTCCTCGACCTCACGCGGGTAGACGTTGTAGCCGCCGCGGATGATCAGGTCCTTCTTGCGGTCGACGATGAAGAAGTAGCCCTCCTCGTCGGTGCGGGCCATGTCGCCGCTGTGGAACCAGCCGCCCCGCATCGCCTCCGCCGTCGCCTCGGGGCGTTGCCAGTAGCCCTTCATGATGTTGTGGCCGCGGATCACGATCTCGCCCACCTCGCCCTGGGCGACCGGCTGGTCGTTCTCGTCGACCAGCCGCATCTCGACCCCCTCGATCGGGGTGCCGATCGAGCCCGGCTTGCGCTCCATGTCCGGGTGGTTGGAGCAGGCGACCGGCGAGGTCTCCGAGAGGCCGTAGCCCTCGAGCACCTTCGCCCCGAAGGCCTCTTCGAAGCCGCGCAGCACCTCGACCGGCATCGAGGCGCCGCCGGTGATGCAGTTGCGCAGCGCCGAGGTGTCGAAGCGCTCGCGCTCGGGGTGGTGCAGGAGGGCGCCGAACATCGTCGGCACGCCGTAGAAGTGGGTGACGCCGTCCCGCTGCATCGTCGCCAGCGCTTCGCCTGGGTCGAATTTGGGCACCAGGGTGAGGCAGGCGCCGACCCGCACCGAGGCGTTCATGCCGACCGTCTGGCCGAAGGAGTGGAAGAGAGGGAGCGCGCCGAGCACGATGTCGCCGGCGCCGACCTCGCAGGTCGTGCGGGAGGCGATCTCGGCGTTGCGGGCGAGGTTGAGGTGGGTCAGCTCGGCGCCCTTCGGTTTGCCGGTGGTGCCCGAGGTGTAGAGGAGCACCGCGATGTCGTCCTCGGCGGTGTCGGCGACGCTGGGGCTCGGCTCCAGCTCCGCCAGCGTCGCCGCGAAGGCCGCCGGCTCGACCTCGACCAGGGCGGCGCCGGCGTCGGCGGCCCCGGCCCGCGCCTCCTCGGCGAAGCCGTGCCAGGCGAGCAGCAGCTCGGCGCCGGAGTCCTCCAGGTAGAAGGCGATCTCACGGCGCTTCAGCAGCACGTTCATCGGCACGACGACCCCGCCGGCCCGCAGCACGCCGTAGTAGGCGACCGGGAACTCGGGCACGTTGGGCAGCATCACCCCGACCCGGTCGCCCGGCTCGACGCCCTTGTCGCGCAGCAAGGCGGCCAGCCTGGCGCTGCGGTCGTCCAGCTCCGCGTAGCTCAGCTCGAGCTCGCCGAGCCGGATCGCGGGTGCGTCCGGCGAGCGCTCGGCGCTCTCGGTCAGCAGCGATGCGAGGTTGAGCCCCATCTCCCGGGCGAGCATAGCCCTCGGCCCGCCCGAGGGGCAAGCGGCGCCCCCCGGATATGCTCAGTCGATGACTGACCTGGGCGAGCCGAGCTCCTACCTCGCGCTCGAGGAGGGCACGAGGGTCTATTCGAGCGACGAGCGCGACCTCGGCGAGGTCCAGCACGTGCTCGCCGACCCGGGGCTCGATGTCTTCGACGGGTTCGTCCTCGACACCACCGTGCTGCCGGGCGGGCACCGCTTCGTCGACGCCCCGCAGGTGGCGGAGGTCTACGAGCGAGGCGTGGTTCTCGCGATCGACGCCGCCGCGGCCGAGCGGTTGCCCAAGCCGACCGCCAACCCGGGTGAGGTGGAGGTGGGTCCGGACGACCTGGTGGCCGGCGACAAGCACGGCAAGCTGCGCCGCGCCTGGGACCTGATCTCGGGAAAGGGCTGAAGCAGACGGCGCTACCCCGGAGTGGACCGCCGACTGTGGACTTGGCCGGGCTATAGGGGGGTCACCCCACAGTCAGCGGCCGATTTCCTTAGGATCTCTGCGGGATGAAGGTGCCGATGCTGACGATTGCGGCTTGCGCAGCCCTGGCTATCGTCGGGTGTGGCGGTGGCGACTCCTCGACCGAATCGACGGAATCGACCACGACCGAAGCAACGACCAGCTCGAAGAAGACCAAGCCGAAGGTGACGGTGCCGAAGGGCGCGCCGCCGAAGAAGCTGGTCGTCAAGGAACTCGAAGAAGGGACGGGTGCCGAAGCCCAGTCCGACGACGAAGTCACCGTCCAGTACGTCGGCGTCGACTACAAGAGCGGCAAGGAATTCGACTCCTCCTGGAGCCGCAACGAACCCTTCAGCTTCCAGCTCGGCGCCGGCCAGGTGATCCCCGGCTGGGAACAGGGGGTCGAAGGGATGAAGGTCGGCGGCCGCCGTGAGCTGGTCATTCCGCCCGAACTCGCCTACGGCGAAGCCGGGTCCCCGCCGGCGATCGGCCCGAACGAAACCCTCGTCTTCGTGATCGACCTGCTCGAAGTCGGCTAGGCCCGCGCTTCGCGGGATGCGTTGGGTACTTCACCACAGCGGTGCGATTGCCCCAGCCGCTGTTACCGATATCGGACGCAACCGACGTCTGACGTCGGTTGCGTCGAATGTCGGTAAGTCGCAGTCGTACGAGAAGATCGTGGCGTGGCGACCGGGTCGATACGCGCCGAGCGGTTCGCCGCGCAGGCGCTCGCAGGGCCGCCGCTCGCCGATCCCGTCGCGGTCGCCGAGCGGCTGCTCGCCGTGCAGGGCCAGGACCCGCGCGGCTTTCGGCTCGCGGTCCGCGCCCGGACCCGGGGCCTGTCGGTTGCCGATGTCGAGCGGGCGCTGGGAGAGGACCGCACTCTGCTGGTCACCTGGCTCAACCGCGGCACGCTCCACCTGGTCCGCAGCGAGGACTACCCCTGGCTGCAGGCGCTGACCGCGCCGCCCCTGCTCACCTCCAGCGCCAGGCGCCTGCGGCAGGAGGGCGTGGGAGAGGCGGAAGCCGAGCGGGCCGTGGCGACGATCGAGCGCTGCCTGGCCGACCAGGGACCGCTGACGCGGGTCGAGCTGCGCGAGCGCTTGGAGGCGGCGGACGTGCGGACCGAGGGCCAGGCGTTGATGCACCTGCTCTTCCTCGCCGCCCTGCGGGGGATCGTGGTGCGCGGCCCGATGCGCGGTAGGCAGCATGCCTACGCGCTGGTGCGCGACTGGCTCGGGGAGCCGCGGCCGGTCGACCGCGATGCCGCCCTGGCCGAGCTGGCGCGGCGCTACCTGGCGGGCCATCAGCCGGCGAGCGACCGCGATCTCGCCAGGTGGGCCGGGCTGCCGCTGCGCGACGCACGGGCCGGCCTCAGGGCGATCGGGTCCGAGCTGGAGGAGGGCGAGGACGGACTGTTTCGCCTCGCCAAGCGGCGTCCGGTCGGAGAGGACCCGCCGCCACGCCTGCTCGGCGCCTTCGATCCGGTGCTGCTCGGCTGGACCTCGCGCGAGCCGGTCCTCGGCCGCCACGAGTTTCGCGTCGTCAGCGGCGGCCTCTTCCGCCCCTTCGCCCTCGCCGGCGGCCGCGCCGTCGCCGGCTGGAGATGGGTGAGGGAAGAGGTCGCGATCGATCCCTTCGAGCGCCTGCCGGCCGGGCAGCGAAAGGCCCTCGAGGCCGACGCCACCGACGTCGCCCGCTTCCTCGCTTCAGGCTGAGCTGGGGGAGAACTTTACGCGCTCGGCCCTTGGGGAGAGGTGGGAAAGAGGAAGGGCCGACAGCGGCACACGGAGCTCACCGACATGAGCGCAGACGAAATCTCCGAGATCGCGCGAGATCCAAGCATCTCGCCAGCGCGTCGCCGCAAGGCACAGGCCGAGGAGAAGGAGCGCGGATTTCGCAATCGCCAGAAGCGGAGGCGCCGATGAAGTCCTACACTCAAAACATGTCGCGACGACCTCGATACCGGTGGCGGACCTGGCTCCGTGGGCGACTTCCGTGGGCGCTTGGAGGGCTCTTTCCGCCTGGCTCAAAGGATTGTGGAGATCACGAGTGGTTCCGTGTCGATGAGGACACGGATTGGTGCTACCACTGCGAAGTCGGCGAGCGCCCGCACCAGCACATGCCAATCGACTGGGACAGCGACCTATGGCGAGAACTGAGCCGTCGGGCTGACGGAGGCGACGAGTACTACCAGCAACTCATTCGCCGAATGAGAGACGAGGAACGAGCGGCTCAGGGCGCCGCATGAATCGCCAGCGCCCGCTTCTTCACTCAGAGAACTGAGCTCCCTGTGCCGGGGCCGGTGGCTCGGCGCTGCCGCCGAGGGCCTCGATCGGCGGGCCGGTCGGGCCGGTCGGAACCCAGCCTCGGTACATGCGCAACAAAGCCAGCACGCCGGCCAGGCCGGCCAGGGCCGAGAGGCCGCCGGCGTAGGCAAGCGTGCCCCTGGCGCCGATCGCGGCGACGAGCAGGCCGCCCGCGGCGAAGGCGCCAAGCTCGGCGCTGTTTCGGATGCCGTTGTAGGCGGCGAAGGCGCGGCCGTGCAGCTTGTCGGGGACGCGGACGTGGATCAGGCTGCGGAACATCACGTTCTTCAGCCCGTGCGCGGTGCCGCCCATGAACGAGCAGGCGAGGAAGAAGGCGAAGCTGAGCCAGAGGGCGGGCAGGGCCAACGCCGCCCCCTGGGTCGCGGCGGCGAGCAGCCCGGCGGCGGCGACGGCGCCGAACGCGACGCGGCGGGAGAGCAGCATCGCGCCGAGCGCCATGCCGCCGGTCCAGATCGAGAGCATCGCGCCGTAGGAGATTTCGCCGCGCCCAAGCACGTCCTCGACGAAGAAGAGCTCGCCGACCCAGACCGCGGACATGAAGAGCAGCGAGCTGAAGGCGACCGTCATCACCAGGGCCAAGAGCCGGTCGCGAAAGAGGAAGGCGACGCCGTCGCGGGCGCGGGGCGCGCGCTCGGACTCGCTCAGAGCCTCGGGACGGCGCCGCACGTGCAGGCTCAGCGCCGCGATCGCGACGAAGGCGAAGGTGGCGGCGTCGACCAGCATCGCCAGCTCGAGCCCGCCGAGGCCGAAGAGCACGCCGCCGAGCAGCGGGCCGGCGCCGAAGCCGATGTAGCGGACCGTCTCGATATGGCCGTTGGCCTCCTGGATTCGCGCCTCGCCCGCCAGTGGCGGCACCAACGAGAACTCTGCCGGCTGCGAGGTGGCGAAGACGACGCCGAGGACGGCGGTGAGGACGAGCACCGGCGTCACCGCGGTGGCGAAGGCGAGCGCGACCGCGGCGAGCGCGCCGACTGCCGAGACCCCGGCCAGCAGCCGGGTCGCCTCGACCCGGTCGACCAGCAGCCCGGCCCAGCCGGCGACCAGCACCGACGGCCCGAACAGGCAGATCCACAGCGCCGCCACCGCGAACCCCGAGTCGGTGACGTCCTTGACGTGCAATCCCAGCGCCACGATCGCCACCCAGTCCCCAAGCGCCGAGAGCCCCACCGATCCGGCGACCAGCCGGAAATCCCGACCGCGAAACAGGCTGGGCTTCATGCGCCCACCATAGGCCGGTTCCGCGGAACCGGCCATCTATCCGCCGCCGAGAATTTGCAGAGTTGTGACACACACGCGCGCTCTCGATCGCTACGGTCGCCCGCATGGGGAATCTGGCTATTCGAATACCAGAGCGGTATGCTGAATGCATGACGCCACAGATAGCGATTCGCATACCCGACGATCAGCTGAGAGAGCTCGACGAGGCCGTCGAGCGCGGCCAATTCAAGAGCAGAGCGGATGGGATGAGGCGGGCGCTGGGCAACCTGCTGGCCGAGCTTCGCGAGCGCGAGATCGCTCGCGAATACCGGGAGGCGTATGCCCGGCAGCCCCAGGATCCGGAGATTGGCCGGGTAGGGGCGAAGCTGCTTTCCGACTTCTACAAACGCGAGGAGTCCTAGTTGAGATGAGCCTCGTCGATCGCGGCGACATCTTCGATGCGGACCTGCCCGACTCGGGGGTCCGGCCGGTCCTCGTCGTTGCGCGCCAGGCGGCGATCCCGGTGCTCTCCGCGGTCACCGTGGCGCCGATAACGTCGACGATTCGGAGCATCGCGAGCGAGGTTCCACTCGACTCGGAGCATGGACTGAAGCACCCGAGCGTCGCCAACTGCGACAACCTCTTCACGATCGACAAGGCGTTGCTCGCCGACCGCCGAGGGACGCTTGCCTTCGAGGACGTCGCCCGCCTCGACGACGCCCTCCGCTTCGCGCTCCAGCTCGACTGAGCCGACTTAACCCAGCTTCGGGCTGCGCCAGGGCTGGGCGAGGCGGTTCGCCAGCTCGTC
>CAVVHQ010000035.1:0-31449 GCA_963748075.1 uncultured Solirubrobacterales bacterium
ATGCCGGAGGAGGGACTCGAACCCCCGACACGCGGATTATGATTCCGCTGCTCTAACCAGCTGAGCTACTCCGGCCGGAAGGGGGATGCTACCGAGGGCGTGGCGGGCATTGCCCGGCTTCGCAGCGGTTGTCGAATTGCAGCAATGCAGCCGCGTTGAGCGGCGAATAGCCTAGGTGGGCAATGTCGGAGGCGTTGGACAGGGCGATCAGCACAGTGATCAAGGAGTGCCTGGGGTTGGAACCCTCGGAGGAAGTGCTCGTCATCTGCAACCCGATGACCGAGGAGCTGGGCGACCTGATCCGGATCAATGCGCAGGGCGAGGGCGGCGACGCGACCCTGGCCGTCATCTCCGAGCGCGACTCGCACGCCGCCGAGCCGCCGGCAACCGTTGCTGCGGCGATGCTCGCGGCCGATATCGTCCTGGCGCCGACCCTGCAGTCGATCTCGCACACCGAGGCTCGCAGCGCCGCCACCGAGGCGGGCTCCCGGATCGCCTCGATGCCGGGCGTCAGCGAAGAGATGCTCGCACGCGTGATGAGCGCCGACATGCGGCTGCTGCGCAAACGGGGCGCCCAGCTCGGCCGCGCCCTCGGCGGCGGCGCCGAGGCGCGGATCACCTGCGCTAGGGGCAGCGACCTGCGGATGGGGCTCGAAGACCGGACGGCGATCGTCGACGCCGGTCAGCTCAACAAGCGCGGCGCCTTCGGCAACATCCCCTGCGGCGAGGCCTTCATCGCCCCGGTCGAGGGAACCGGCGAGGGGAGCTTAATCGTCGACGGCTCGATCGCCGGGGTCGGCAAGGTGGTGACGCCGGTCAAGCTCGATGTCCACGAGGGCGGCCTCACCGCCGCCAGCGGCCCGGACGGCGCCCGGCTGGTGAACATGCTCGAGGAGGAGGGCGGTCCCGAGGGCTTCAACCTCGCCGAGCTGGGGATCGGCACCAACGAAAAGGCGACGCTCACCGGAAGCGTCCTCGAGGACGAGAAGATCCTCGGCTCCGCTCACATCGCCTTCGGCGCCTCGGCGGCTATCGGCGGCACGGTCCAAGTGGAGGTGCACCTCGACTGCGTGATCCTCGAGCCGACCGTCGAAGTCGACGGCGAGGCGATCGTGCGGGCCGGCAAGCTGGCGATCTGAGCGGTGGCTGCCGGGCCGCTCCTCGCCGTTCCCAACGTCTCCGAGGGGCGCGACGCGACGCGGATAGCCGCTCTGGAGCGGGCCTTCTCGGAGGGCGTCTCGCTGCTCGACCGCCACTCCGACGCCGACCACAACCGCACGGTCTTCACGCTCGCGGGCGAGCCGGGCGCGCTGCGAATCGCGCTTGCCCGCGGCGCCGGCGAGGCGATCCGCTCGATCGACATGACCGCCCACGAGGGCGTCCACCCGGCGATCGGCGCACTCGACGTCTGCCCGATCGTCTGGCGCGGCCCGGAGGATCGCGAGGCCGCCCGAGCGGCGGCGATCGAGGTCGCCGGCGAGATCGGCGCGCTCGGCGTCCCCGTCTTCCTCTATGGCGAGCTGGCAACCGAACCGGAGCGCGCCGAGCGCGCCTACTTCCGCAACGGCGGCCTGGCCGAGCTGCGGGGGCGGATGGAGGCGGGCGAGTTGCAGCCGGATCGCGGTCCCGACCTGCCGCACCGCACCGCGGGGGCGAGCCTGGTCACCGCCCGCCCACCGCTCGGCGCCCTCAACGTCGAGCTGGACACGGACGACCTCGACCTGGCCCGCGCCGTTGCCGCCGGGCTGCGCGAGTCGGGCGGCGGTCCGCCCGGCGTGCGGGCGATCGGCCTGCCGCCGGCAGGGGGGCGCGCCCAGGTCTCGGTCAACGTCCACGACCCGGTCGCGACGCCGCTCGGCGAGGTCGTCGAACGGGTTCGCGCCCTGGCCGCGCCGCTCGGCGCCCGCCCGGTGGAAGCCGAGCTGATCGGCCTGATCCCCACCGCCGCGCTGGCGGGCTACCCGGAGGACGTGCCGATCCGTGGCTTCGACCCCGACCTCCACACGATCGAGCGCCGGATCGCGTCATCGGGGTGACCGGTCCCCTTTGTGTGCCGCCCCCGCGCGTGTACTAGATTCACCCGATGGCCCAGACGAGGAAGCGGCGCCGCCGCAAGCATCGCGGCACGCAGGGCGGCCGCGTCGACCCCGGGCGCCGCGCCGGCCGACCCCGCAGTCGCGAGGAGGCGAAAGCGCGCGCCCGCGCCGGCCGCAAGGCCGCGCCGAAGAAAGACGGTCCTCCCACCTGGCGCAGCTCGATCACGCGCGGCGTGGTCGCCGCGGTCATCTTCACCGTACTGCTGCTGGTGCTGTTCAAACGCCCACCCGCCACTTCGCTCGCGCTTGGCGCCTTCATGCTGGTCTTCTACATCCCCGCCGGATACTGGATCGACACGATGATGTGGCGGAAACGGGAGCGGGTGCGGATCCGCGAAAGGGAAGCCAAGTGAGCCTCGACGTGCAGATGGTCACCGTCGGGCCGGTCGCCGAGAACTGCTTCGTGCTGCGGCGCGAAGGCTCCGGCCGCGGCCTGATCGTCGATCCCGGGGACGAGCCCGACAAGATCCTCGCCACAGTCGGGGACATGGGGGTGAAGGTCGAGGCGATCCTGATCACCCACTGCCACTTCGATCACATCGGCGCCGTCTCGCCGGTGGCGACGATCACCGGCGCCCCGGTCTACTGCCCGGAGCTGGAGAAGCCGCTGCTCTCCGACATCATGGCCTACGTGCCGATCCCGGGGATCGGTCCCTACGAGAGCTACGAGGCAGACGAGACGCTGAAGGGCGGCGAGACGCTGGAGCTGGCGGGGCTGACGATCGACGTGATCTCCACGCCCGGCCACAGCCCCGGCCACGTCACCTACTCGATTCGCGACGAGGAGGCGATGTTCTCCGGCGACGTCCTCTTCCAGGGTTCGGTCGGGCGGGTCGACCTGCCCGGCGGCGACGGCCCCACCCTGCTGCGCTCGATCCGCAACCTGATCGAGTCGCACTCGCCGGAAACCGGCGTCTACCCGGGCCACATGGGAGTGACCACATTGGGCGCCGAGCGGGCCACCAACCCGTTCCTCGCCGAGCTGGCGGGCTAAAGCCGACGCTGGCGCAGGTAAGGTCGCAGCCACTGTGGCGAGCAAGTACCAGGCCCCGCGGGGGACCTTCGACGTGTTGCCCGAGGACGCCCGCGGGCGGGCGAGGATAGAGCACGCCGCGGCGGCGATCTTCGTCCGCGCCGGCTACGAGCGGATCGCCACGCCGGCCTTCGAGGACACCGAGCTGTTCGAGCGCGGCGTCGGCCGCTCCACCGACATCGTCCGCAAGGAGATGTTCACCTTCGAGGACAAGGCCGGGCGCAGCATCACCCTGCGGCCGGAGGGCACGGCGCCGATCTGCCGCGCCTACCTGGAGCACGGCATGCACAAGCTCGCGCAGCCGGTGAAGCTCTGCTACGCGGGCCCGTTCTTCCGCCACGAGCGCCCGCAGGCAGGTCGCTTCCGCCAGTTCCACCAGATCGGCGTCGAGGCGATCGGCACCGACTCGCCGCTGGCCGACGCCGAGGCGATCATGCTGCTCTCCGACCTGCTCGCCGAGCTGGGCGTGCCGGGGGTCGAGCTGCGGCTCGGCAGCCTCGGCTCGCCCGGCTCGCGCCGCGCCTACCTGGAGGAACTGAAGGCGTACCTGCGCGGCCGCGAAGACGAGCTTTCGAAGGACGTGCGCGAGCGGATCGACCTCAACCCGCTGCGCGCCTTCGACGCCGACGACGAGGCGACGCAGGCGGTGATGGCAGGCGCGCCGACGATCGTCGAGCGCCTCGACGGCGAGGACGCCGAACACTTCGCCGAGGTGCGCTGCCTGCTCGAGGCGGCCGGGATCGGCTACACGATCGACCCCACGCTGGTCCGCGGCCTCGACTACTACACGCGGACGATCTTCTCCTTCGTCTGCGAGAAGCTGGGCGCGCAGTCGGAGGTCGGCGGTGGCGGCCGCTACGACGGGCTGATCGAGCAGCTCGGCGGGCCGCCGACCCCGGCGGTCGGCTGGGCGGCGGGGATCGAGCGCATCCTGCTCGCCCTCGGCGAGGTCGAGGAGGCGGCGGGCCGCGACGCGTTCCTCGCGGTCGTCGACGAGAGCCAGCGGCAGCGGGCGATGACCCTGGCCGCCGAGCTGCGCCACGCGGGCATCTCGACCGAGGTCGATCTCGGCGGGCGCGGCCTGAAGGGTCAGCTGAAGCACGCCGACCGGATCGGCGCTCGCCGCGTGCTGATCCTCGAGGCCGACGGCGGCGCGCAGCTTCGCGACATGGAGAGCGGCGAGCAGCGCCCGATCGAGGCGGGGAGGCTGATCGACGAGATCGGCGAGGCCGGATCGTGAGCGGGTTGCCGGCGCTGCGCGCCAATCGCTACCGGGACACCTGGTGCGGGCAGGTGCTGAGCGACCGGGTCGACTCCGAGGCGCGGGTCGCCGGCTGGGTCCACCGCCGTCGCGACCACGGGGGCCTGATCTTCATCGACCTGCGCGACCGCACCGGGATCGTCCAGCTCGTCTTCCACCCGGACTCCTCGGGCGAGTCGTTCCAGCTCGCGCACCGGCTGCGCGCCGAGGACGTGCTGAGCGCCGCCGGCAGGGTGGTCCGCCGCTCCGAGGAGACGGTCAACCCGGAGCTGCCGACCGGCGAGTTCGAGCTGAGCGTCGGCGAGGCCGAGCTGCTCGCCGACGCCGACACGCCGCCCTTCCAGATCGAGGGCTTCTCCGGCGAGGTCGGCGAGGACGCCCGCCTGCGCCACCGCTACCTCGACCTGCGCCGCGAGCCGCTGCGCGAGGCGCTGGTCCTGCGCCACCGGGTGACGGCGGCGATTCGCGAGTTCCTCGACGGCGAGGGATTCCTCGACGTCGAGACCCCGGTGCTGACCCGCTCCACCCCCGAGGGCGCCCGCGACTTCCTCGTTCCCAGCCGCCTCCAGCGGGGCTCCTTCTACGCGCTGCCGCAGTCGCCGCAGCTGTTCAAGCAGCTGCTGATGGTCGCCGGCTTCGAGCGCTACTACCAGATCGCCCGCTGCTTTCGCGACGAGGACCTGCGCGCCGACCGCCAGCCCGACTTCACCCAGCTCGACCTCGAGATGTCCTTCGTCGGCGTCGACGACGTGATCGAGCTGAACGAGCGGCTGCTGGCGCACGTCTTCGCGCGGGTCGGCGGGCCGCGGCTCGAGCCGCCGATCGAACGGCTCGGCTACGACGCGGCGATGGACCGCTTCGGCACCGATCGGCCCGACATGCGCTTCGGCCTCGAGCTGGTCGACCTTTCCGGGGCGCTGGCGCAGACCGAGTTCAAGGTCTTCCGCTCGGCGATCGACTCCGGCGGCGTGGTGCGCGGCCTCAACGCCGGCCGGCGAGAGCTGCCGCGCTCCGAGCTGGACGGGCTGATCTCCCGCGCCCAGGAGCTGGGGGCGAAGGGCCTGGTCTGGGCGTTCCGCGAGGGCGAGGGCTGGCGCTCGCCGACCGCCAAGTTCCTCAGCGAGGAGGAGCTGCGGGGCCTCAACGAGCGGCTCGGCGCCGAGCAGGGGGACCTGCTGCTGCTGGTCGCCGACCGGAGGCGCACCGCCGACGCGGTGCTCGGCCAGCTCCGGGTCGAGCTGGCGGAGCGCTTCGAGTTGATCCCCGCCGGAGAGGACCGCCTCGTCTGGATAGTCGACTGGCCGCTGATGGAGTGGAACCCCGCCGAGGACCGCTGGGACGCGCTGCACCACCCGTTCACCTCGCCGGCGGGCGAGTTCGATCCCGAGCGCCCCGGCGAGGCACGGGCGCTCGCCTACGACCTGGTCTGGAACGGGCAGGAGATAGGCGGCGGCTCGATCCGCATCCACTCCGCCGAGCAGCAGGAGAGGGTCTTCGCGGCGCTCGGGATCGACTCCGGGGAGGCCGAGGCGCGCTTCGGCTTCCTGCTCGAGGCGCTGCGCTACGGCGCTCCGCCGCACGGGGGAATCGCCTACGGGCTCGACCGGATCGTCCAGCGACTCGCCGGCGCCGACTCGATCCGCGACGTGATCGCCTTCCCGAAGACCGCTTCGGGCGCCGACGCGCTGACCGGCGCCCCCGCCCCGGTCGATGAGATCCAGCTGCGGGATCTCGGCATCGCCCTGCACAAGCCGGGCCTGGCCGGACACTAGCGGGGCGTGTCGCTTTGTTCCCGCATACCGAGAAGAAAGCGACATCGACGCCGGCGCCCGCTGGGTCAAGATGTATGCGATGAGGCTGATCGATCGACTCCGCCGTGCCCTCGCGCCCGGTCCCGGGGCGACGCCGGTGCACGTCGACGACCCGCAGTTCGACCCCTGGGAGGTGGTGCGGGACTTCGCCGACGTGCGCACGGCGCGGGCCTGGCACCAAGCGCTGGAAGAGGCGGGGATCGAGGCGGCGCTCACCGCCGACTGGCCGATCGATCGATTCGGCCGTGGCGACATCGCCCTGCGGGTGCGGCCGGAGGACTGGAGCGAAGCCGAGTTCCTGCTCTCCAACATGGATTGAGCCCGCGGTGGTACGGTTGATCCGAGGCTCGAGCCCGTGCGCGAGCCGCCCCAACGTTTGACCCAACACAATTGGCTAGGGGGCTTTTCTCTCTCGGTCCCGTGGGATCGAGAGGAGGCACCCGCCCTTCACTTCAAGGGATCAAAGCCAGGGGCGGCAACGGCGGGTTGGAGCCTCGATTTCTTGCGCGACTTGGCCGCCTGAATCCACATTCAGCGCGCCCCTCGAGGCAGCACGGAGTGGTCGCCCGGTGGCAGTTACGCGGGTTGGGCATCAGCGAAGACCGGATCAAGGGTCGAGTCCGGCGTGGACAACTGCATGGGTTGCACCGCGGCGTCTATGCAGTTGGCTTCCGCCATTCAGGCAGGGAGGCTCGGTGGATGGCTGCCGTACTGGCCTGTGGGCCGGGTGGGACGCTCAGCCACCGCTCCGCCGCCAGGCTGTGGGGCCTACGCCATCGCTCGGGTGCATCCATCGAGGTGACGCGGGCGAGCGGTTGGCGGGGGCCGGCCGGAGCACAGATCCACGGTTCCTCGCTGCCCGCCGACGAGCGGACGGTTGTCGAGGGGTCGCGGCCGGCGGTCGCTTTTTCTCGGTCGACTGTCTGTGGCTCGACCGGCAATTGATCGTTGAGCTTGACGGCCGGGCGGCGCACGGGACGGATAAAGCCTTCGAGAGCGATCGTGAACGGGATCGCATCCTGCTCACGGCAGGCTGGCGCGTTACGCGGGTTACCTGGCGACAGCTTCGCGACGACGAAGCCCGTGTCGCGGCAGACCTGCGCCTACTCTTTGAAGAATGAACGGCGAGGTCTTCGAACACTTCCTGCGGGACGAGGCCCGAGTCGGGCCGGCCCCCGAGGGCGCGCACAGCGGCGCCGCCGGCGGTGCCGCGTGCGGGGACCTGTCGCGCGTCTCGCTGGCCCTGGAGGGAGGGCGAGTCGCTGCCGCCACCTTCGAGGCCGAGGGATGTGGCGCCACCCAAGCGGCCACCGCCGCCGTCGCGGAGATGGTCGAGGGGGAGGCCGTGATCGACGCTGCGCGGATCGGGACCGACGAGGTCGATGCGGCGATCGGCGGTCTGACGCCGGCGAAGCGGCACGCGGCGCAGCTGGCCGCCGACGCGCTGCACCGGGCGCTGGCCGGCGCCGCGGCGTCCGCCGAGCGGCTGGCCGAGCGGCGGCCCGGGCGGGTGCTGGTGGCGATGTCGGGCGGGGTCGACAGCGCCGTCGCCGCGCTGCTCGAAAGCGAGCGGGGGGCGGAGGTCGTCGCGGTGACGCTGAAGCTCTGGGCCGATCCGGAGACCGACGGGGCGAAGGCCTGCTGCTCGCCGGAGGCGGTGCTCGGGGCGCGGGCCGTCGCCCACTCGCTCGGCATCCCGCACCTGACGCTCGACCTCGAGGAGGAGTTCCGCCGCCGCGTCGTCGGCGCCTTCCTCTCCGGCTACGGCGCCGGCGCCACGCCCAACCCCTGCATCGTCTGCAACGGGGAGGTGCGGATCGCCGCGATGCTCGATCTGGCCGAGCGGCTTGGGGCCGACCGCCTGGTCACCGGCCACTACGCCCGGATCGTCGAGGACGATGCCGGGCCGCTGCTCGCCGCCGCCTCGGATCGATCGAAGGACCAGAGCTACATGCTGGCCGCGCTGCCGCCGCAGCTGCTCGGCCGGCTGGGCTTCCCGCTCACCGAGCTGAGCAAGCCCGAGGTGCGCGAGATCGCCGCCCGCCACCGGCTCTCGGTGGCTCGCAGGCCGGAGAGCCAGGACCTCTGCTTCCTCGCCGGCCAGGGCAAGGCGAGGTTCCTGAGCCGGCACGGCGGCCTGCGCGAGCGCGACGGCGCCATCCTCGATCGTGCCGGCCGCGCGATCGGCCGCCACCGCGGCCACCACAACTTCACCGTCGGCCAGCGCCGCGGGATCGGCGTCTCAGCCGACGAGCCGCTCTACGTGCTGGCCACCGACGCCAGCGCCAACACGGTCACAATCGGGACCCGCAGGGATCTGGCGACGCGGCGGGTGAGAATCTGTGACGCGGTCCTGCACCGCGACGGCGACCGGGTCGATGGGGTCAAGCTGCGCTACCGGGCGCGTCCGGTTCCGGCATCGCTTCGGGCGGCCTGCGCCGGGCGCCACTCCGAGCTGGAGGTCGAGCTGGAGGAGTCGTTCGACGCCGCCTCGCCCGGGCAGGCCGCGGTGCTGCTCTGCGGAGAGGCGATCGTCGGCCACGGCACCATCGCCTCTGTTGACGGACCTTAAGGTGGGCCGCCGCCCTGGCCGGGCGGGGGGCCTGCGGGCGGTTCGCCTTGACCCGGCGGCGAGGAGGGGGGGCCGGGCGGCGCCCCGCCGCCTTGGCCGTTCCCCGGCGGCTCGGGCGGCATCGGTGGGGAGGGGGGTTGCGGCGATCCGCCACCACCGGGGGGCGTGGATGGCAAGCCGCCTTCGCCCTGCGAACCCGGGCCGGGCGAGGCGTTCGCCTGCGGGGGTTTGTGCGCTGCCGCGGTTTCCTGGCCGTGGCTCGCCGCTTCGGGCAGCCCGTCCGGCGGTCCATTTTGGCTGGCGGCAGAGCCTCCGTGGCCGCCCCCGCGCGAGCCGGCCGCGTTCTCCGACCGCGAGCTGGAGGACTTGCCCGACGTCGTGCTCCCCCCCTGGCGGACGATGGGCTGGTCCGTAGAGGTCGCGCCAGATCGCTCCGCTTCGCCCTGGGCGGGCCCGGCGCCGGCGCTCGCAGTGGAAGAGCCACCGCCCTCGGTCGACCGACGCGAGCCGGCCCGGCGGTCGTTTCGGGTCGTCGGCTTCGCCCTTGCCGCTGCGCTCGTCCCGGCCTCGGCGCCAGCCTGCGAGCCATTTCGCTCGCCGCTCCGGCTGTGCGAATACGCCGCCCGCTGGCCGTCGGCTGGGAGGGGGAGATCGATCAGCCCGCCACGATCCGCCGCGGTGCCGAGCGCGGCGGCCGCCGCGATCGCGGCGACGGACTTGACGACCGCGGAGCTCGCCACAAGCTGACCGGCGCCCGACCCGATCGCGCCACCTGCGCCGCTGCCGGCGGCGCCCGCTCCGGCGGCGCCCGCTCCCGCGGCGCCCCCCGCCGAACCGCCGAGGACGCCGCGCAGCAGGTAGGTGGAGGCGGCGAGCGGCAGGGGCGCGATCGCGGCGAACTGGCCCTGGCGCTCCACGATGCCGTCGCGGACTGCGCGGCAGCTCGCGCAGTCGCGAAGGTGGGCGCGCAGGTCGCGCCTCCACGCGGCGCGTCCGTCGCCGTCGGACAGCACCTTTGTTACCGCCTCGCAGCGCATCTCACGACCCGCTTCCATCTGCCGCAGGCCGAGACGCGCCTCGTACACGGTCTGCCGGGCCGTCGTCGGCGAGGTCTGCAGCGCCCTGGCGATCTCGTCGAAGTCGAGGCCGGACAGCTCTCGCATCACCAGCGCCCCCCGCTGTCGCTCCGGCAGCTCGCGAATGTCGGCGAACAGCCTGCGCAGTCGCTCCCGGTCGGCGGCCGTCTCGACGATCTCCATTGGGGAGGCGACCTGCTCCCCGGGCTCGATCTGGTCGGGTCGGCGACGCAGCGTTTCCACCGCCTCGTTGCGGGCGATCCGGTAGAGCCATGGCTTCAGGGCGATCTGGCGGTCCTCCCCGGGGAGCGCCCGCAGCACCTTGACCATCGTGTTCTGCAACGCGTCCTGGGCGTCCGAGGTGTTGCCGACCATCGCCAGGCAGAAGCGGTAGAGAGGCTGGCGGTAGCGCCGGTAGATCTCTTCGAAGGCGCGTCGATCGCCGGCCGCGGCGTGCCGGGCCACGCGGTCGTCGCCGAGCCGAGAGGTCAGGTGCGCACTCACGCTTCTGCGGACACGCCATTTGGGGACATTCGCAAAGGTTAGAGACAGCGCGCACAGTTGATCAACGGGCCGGAACCGCGAGCGTCAGGCGTTGTCCTAGGCTCTCTGCCGATGAAGGCGACCGAGATCCGCGACACCTTCCTCTCGTTCTTCGCCGAGCGAGGGCACGAGATCGTGCCCTCGGCCTCGCTGGTGCCCTCGGTCCACGACCCCTCGGTGCTGCTCACCACCGCCGGCATGCAGCCCTTCAAGCCCTACTTCCTCGGCCGCGAGCGCCCGCCCGCGCCCCGCCTCGCCGACGTGCAGAAATGCTTTCGCACCACCGACGTCGAGGAGGTCGGCAACACCGCCCGCCACCTCACCTTCTTCGAGATGCTCGGCAACTGGAGCTTCGGCGACTATTTCAAGGCGGAGTCGATCCCCTGGGGCTGGGAGCTGTCGACCCAGGGCTTCGGGATGGATCCGGAGCGGATCTGGGTGACCGTGTTCGGCGGCGATGAGGAGCTGGGGCTCGGCCCCGACGAGGAGGCGATCGCGGTCTGGCGGGAGGTCGGCGTGCCCGACGAGCGGATCGTCCGCCTCGGCCGCGAAGACAACTTCTGGCAGGCGGGCCCGAGCGGGCCGTGCGGCCCCTGCTCAGAGCTCTACTTCGACCGCGGCGAGGCCTTCGGCGCCCCCGGCGAGCGGCCCGGCGACGACACCGACCGCTTCCTCGAGTTCTGGAACCACGTCTTCATGACCTACGACCTCAGCGCGGACGGCCAGCTGAGCGATCTGCCGATGCGCAACATCGACACCGGCATGGGGCTGGACCGGATGGCGGCGATCCTCCAGGACGTTCCCTCGGTGTTCGAGACCGACCTGCTGCGGCCGCTGGTCGAGCTCGCCGAGGAACTGTCGGGCCACGCCTACGGCGAGGGCGGCGCGGTCACCCGGGCGATGCGGATAGTCGCCGACCACTCGCGGGGCGCCGCCTTCCTGATCGCCGACGGCGTCGTCCCCTCCAACGAGGATCGCGGCTACATCCTGCGGCGGATCATGCGGCGGGCGATCCAGCAGGGCCGCGCGCTCGGCCTCGAGGCGCCCTGGCTGGGCCGCTTCGCGGAGCGGACGATCGAGATCATCGGCGACGCCTACCCGGAGCTGGTCGCCGAGCGGCGGACGATCGCCCGCTGGGTCGGTGACGAGGAGGAGAGCTTCGGGCGCACCCTGGAGCGCGGCACCGACCTGCTCGAGCGGCTCGTCGCCGAGGCGAGCGAGTCGGAGACCTCCTGGATCGACGCCGCCGACGCCTTCAAGCTGCACGACACCTACGGCTTCCCCTACGACCTGACCAAGGAGCTGCTCGCCGAACGGGGTCTATCGGTCGACGACGCCGGCTTCGAGGAGCTGATGGAGGAGCAGCGCCAACGGGCCCGGGTTGGCGCCGCCACCGCGCACGGCTCCGAGAACCGCCACGAGAAGGTGATTGCCTTCGCGGCCGAGGCGCCGCCGACCCGCTTCGTCGGCTACGAGACGCTGCGCGCGACGACCGGCCTCGCGGCCGCCTCCTCCGACGACGGCCGGGCGCTGGTCAAGCTCGAGGAGAGCCCCTTCTATGCGGAGGGCGGCGGCCAGGTCGCCGACTCGGGGCAGCTGCGCTGGGACGGCGGGGAGGCCGAGGTCGTCGACGTCTACCGGGTCGGGGACGATCAGGCGCTGGAGGTGGAGCCGACCGCCCCGGTCGAGGCGGGCGTCGCGGTCGAGGCGCTGGTCGACCGCGAGGCGCGCCACGCGACGATGCGCAACCACACCGCCACCCACCTGCTGCACGCGGCGCTGCGCGAGCGGTTCGGCGACCACGTCCGCCAGGCCGGCTCGGCGGTGCGGCCCGACAAGCTTCGCTTCGACTTCACCCACGGCCAGGCGATCGGCGCCGAGGACCTGGCGGCGATCGAGGAGCGGGTCAACGGCTGGATCAAGGCGAGTCGCCCGGTGCGCTGGCTGGAGATGGAGCGCGAGGAGGCCGAGCGGCTGGGCGCGATGGCGCTGTTCGGCGAGAAATACGGCGACTGGGTGCGAGTGGTGGAGGTCGAGGACGTCTCGCGCGAGCTGTGTGGCGGCACCCACGTCGCCAACACGGCCGAGGTCGGCATCTTCAAGGTCGTCTCGGAGGGCTCGAGCGCGGCGAACGTGCGGCGGATCGAGGCGCTGACCGGGCCGGCCGCGATCGACTGGTACCGGGGGCGCGAGCGGCGGCTGCGCGAGGTCGGCGAGCTGCTGGGCTCGCCGCAGGACCCGCTGAGCGGCGCCCGCCGAGCCGCGGTGCGGCTGCGCGAGGCGGGAGAGGGGGCGAAGAAGGCAGAGAGGCAGCTGCTTGCCGAAGAGGCGGAGCGGCTGCTCGGCGAGGTCCGGGAGGCGGGTGGGATCGGCGTCCTCGCCGCACGGGCGACGCCGGCCGACCAGAAGCAGCTGCTCGACCTCGCCAGTCGCGTGCAGTCGAAGCTGGGCGGCGAGTCGGCGATCGCCCTCGGCGGCGCCGATGGCGGCAAGGTGGGCCTGGTCGTGCTGGCCTCGAAGGGTGCCGTGGCCGGCGGCGTCTCGGCGGCGGCGGTCGTCCGTGAGGCGGCGGCCCTGGTCGGTGGCGGTGGCGGCGGGCGCGACGAGATGGCCCAGGCCGGAGGCAAAGACCCCGCCAAGCTCGGCGAGGCGCTCGACGCAGCACGCCGCGCGATCGAGAGGGCGATCGCCGGGTGAGGGTGCTGGCCCTCGACTACGGCACGGCGCGGATCGGCTGCGCGATCTCCGACCCGAGTGGCACCCTGGCGACCCCGCTGCCGACGATCGAGCCCCCCGAGCCGCGCTCGGTCTCGGAGCTGGTCGCCGAGCACGGGGTGGAGCGCGTCGTCGTCGGCCTGCCGCTCCATCTGAGCGGCGAGGAGGGCGCCCAGGCGGCGCTCACCCGCGGCTTCTGCCGCGAACTGGAAGCGCTTCTCGACGTGCCGGTCGAGACCTACGACGAGCGGCTGACGACGCGGATGGCGGAGGCGAGCAAGCGCGAGGGCGCCGCCGCGGCGCCGGACTCACTTGCCGCCGCGCATCTCCTGCAGGCATACCTCGCCGGGCAGGCGGCGAACGAAAGCGGCAACGACGATGACTGAGGGCGGGGGTCCGGTGGCCGAGCGGGACCGGATGCGCCGCGAGCGGCAGGAACACCGTGCAAAGGCGGTGAAGCGCCGCAGGCGTGTGGCGCTGGCCGGCGCCGTCGCGATCCTCGCCCTGCTCGGCGTGGCCGGAGCAGCCGCCTACCGCAACTTTCACCGCGACACGCCGCCTCCGGTCGAACTGAAGACGGTCACGGTGACGGTTCCCGAGGGCTACGACCGCAGGCAGACGGCCGCAGTCACGAGGGAAGCCGGCCTGCGCGGCAGCTACCTGAAGGCGAGCAGGGGCCACGAGGGCTTCCTCTTCCCCGACACCTTCGAGCTGGAGAAGGGCGCTCCCGCCGCCGACCTCGTGCAGAGGCAGCTCGAGGACTTCCAGCGGCGGATCAAGGGCGTCGACATGGGCTACGCGCGCTCGAAGAACCTGACCACCCGCGACGTGGTGACGATCGCCTCGATGATCGAGCGCGAGGCGGCGCTGCCAGGCCAGCGCAGGCTGGTCGCGGCGGTGATCTACAACCGCCTGCACGAAGGGATGCCGCTGGGAATCGACGCGACCACCCGCTTCGCGACCGGCAACTACGACAGGCCGCTGACCGAATCGGAACTGGCGATCGACTCGCCCTACAACACCCGCGCCCACGCCGGCCTGCCGCCGGGGCCGATCGACAGCCCCGGCCTCGCCTCGATCGAAGCGGCCGCCAACCCGGCCAGGGTCGATTACCTGTACTACGTGACCGAGCCGGGCGCCTGCGGCAAGCTCGCCTTCTCCACCACCGCGGCCGAATTCGAAGCCGACGCCGCCCGCTACCGCGAAGCGCGCGAAGCGGCCGGCGGCAAATCGCCCGACACCTGCGAGGAATGAGGCCCGACGGGTGAAGCGCCTCGCCGTGCTCGGCCACCCGGTCGCCCACTCGCGCTCGCCGGCGATGCAGAACGCGGCGCTGGCAGAGCTGGGCCTGGCCGGCGAGTGGAGCTACGGGGCGATCGACCTCGCCCCGGAGGAGTTCGAGCCGCGGGTAAGGGAAATGCCGGCGGAAGGCTATGTCGGGGTCAACGTCACCGTTCCGCACAAGACCGCCGCCCTCGCCCTCGCCGATACGCCCTCTGAGGCGGCGCGCGAGATCGGCGCCGCCAACACGCTCAGCTTCGCGGCCGGCGAGGTCAACGCCGAGAACACCGACGCGGCGGGTCTGCTGGCGGCGCTGCCGATCTCGCCGCGCGGCCGGCGAGCACTGGTGCTCGGGGCCGGCGGCGCCGCCCGGGCCGTCGTCTGGGCGCTGGTTCGCGGGGACGCCGAGGTCGGCGTCTGGAACCGAACCGGGGAGCGCGCCCGCCAGCTCTGCGACGAGCTGGGAGGCAAGCCGGCGGCGGCGCCCGACCCGACCGCCTACGAGTTGATCGTCAACTCGACCACCGCCGGCCTGCGCGGCGAGGACCCGTTCGCCGAGCTGCCACTGAGCGCGGACGGCTTCGCCCCCGGCCAGACCGTCGTGGACATGGTCTACGGCGATCGCCCGGGCAGGCTTCTCGAGGCCGCGAAGGCAGCAGGGGCGACCACCGTCGACGGCATCGAGGTCTTGGTCCAGCAGGGCGCCCTCTCGCTCGAGATCTGGACCGGCCTGTCGGCGCCGCTCGATGTGATGCGCGCTGCGGCCCGCGGATAACGCCGCGTTGGACTTTGACCCCACTCCAGTGGGGTAGAACTCCACAGCGCCGCCGCCTATAGCCTTGCCGCCATGAGCGCGGAACGAGCAAGCGTGCATATCTGGTTCTTCGCGCCGCGAGTGGAGCGCGAAGCAGTGCCATGAGCACGCGCTTCCGCTTCACCACCGCGGGCGAGTCGCACGGCCCCGGTTTGGTCGCGATCGTCGAGGGCATGCCGGCTGGGCTGGAGCTGGATCGCAAGGCGCTCGACCGCGACATGGCGCGCCGCCAGCTCGGACACGGCCGCGGCGGCCGGATGAAGATCGAGGCAGACGCGGTCGAGATGCGCTCCGGGGTGCGCCACGGCCGCACCCTGGGCAGCCCGATCGCGGTGCTGGTCGCCAACCGCGACTACGCCAACTGGGAGGAGCGGATGAACCCCTGGCCGGTCGAGGCGGAGGTGGAGGAAGTGCACCTGCCGCGGCCCGGCCACGCCGACCTGGTCGGCGCCCAGAAGTACGGCCACACGGACATCCGCAACGTGCTGGAGCGGGCGAGCGCCCGTGAGACGGCGGCCCGCGTCGCCGCCGGCTCGCTGGCGCGGGGGCTGCTCGCGACGCTGGGCGTCAGCGTCCACAGTCACGTCACCCAGATCGCCTCGGTGCGGGCTCCCGAGCCCTCCGAGCTCGGGCCCGGTGACTTCGAGCGGGTCGACGAGGACCCGGTGCGCTGCCTGGACCCGGCGGCGAGCGCCGCGATGGTCGAGGAGGTCGACCGCCTGCGCAAGGCGAACGAGAGCCTCGGCGGCAGCTTCGAGGTGCGCGCCTTCGGCCTCGTCCCCGGGCTCGGCTCCCACGTCTCCTGGGAGGAGCGGCTCGACGGCCGGCTGGCCGGCGCGGTCGCCTCGATCCAGTCGGTGAAGGGGGTGGCGATCGGCGAAGCCTGGGATGTCGCCGGACGGCCCGGCTCGGAGGCCCACGACGAGATCTTCTGGTCGTCCGAGCGGGGCTACCACCGCGAGACCAACCACGCCGGCGGCCTCGAGGGCGGGATGACCAACGGCCTGCCGCTGTCGGTGCGGGCGGCGATCAAGCCGATCTCGACCTTGACCAAGCCGCTGCGCTCGGTCAACACCTCGACCGGGGAGCCGGCGCAGGCGCTGCGCGAGCGCACCGACTCGACCGTGGTGCCGGCGGCCGCGGTGGTCGCCGAGGCGATGGTCTGCCTCACCCTGGCGCGCTGCTACCGCGAAAAGTTCGGCGGCGACCACATCGACGACGTGCTCGCCGCGCTCGACGCCTACAAGAAGCGCATCGACTGGCGGGGTTAAGGACCTATGGGGATAGGTCCTAAGCCGGTGGGCCGGCCGGCGATCGTCTTCATCGGCTTCATGGGGGCGGGGAAGTCGGTGGCGCTCGACGCCGCCCGCGCCGCCGGCCTGGCGACGACCGAGGCCGACGAGCTGGTCGAGCGCGAGCTGGGCAAGCCGATCGCCGACGCCTTCGAGCAGGACGGCGAGGAGGCGTTCCGGGCACGCGAGGCCGAGGTCGTCGGCGCGCTGCTGGAGGGCGCCGACGGCGGCGCGATCGCGCTCGGCGGCGGCAGCGTCCTCTCCGAGCGGGTGCGCGAAGCGCTGCGCCGGCACTTGGTCGTCTGGCTGCAGGTCGACGCCGCCGAGGCCTGGGAGCGGGTCACCGGCAGCGACCGGCCGCTGGCGCGCGAGCGCGCCCCCTTCGACGCCCTGCTGGTCGAGCGGGAGTCGCTCTACGAGTCGCTCGCCGACGCGATCGTGCCGCAGGGCGAGCGCGGGCAGACCGCCCGCGCCCTGCCCGCGATCCGCACCCTCGCCGAGCTGCCGGCCGGGACCAGGCTCCTCTGGGCCGCCAGCGCCTCCGGCGAGTACCCGGTATTCGTCGGCCCCGGCCTGCTCGACGCGGGGTGGTGGCCGCTCGAGGGGCGGCGCTTCTGCGTCACCGACAGGGCGGTCGGGCCGCTCTACGCCGACCGCCTCGCTCCGCTGGAGGCGCGGGTTGAGGTCGAGCCGGGCGAGCGGGCCAAGTCGATGGCCGAAGCGGAGCGGGTGCTGCGCGAGCTGGCCCGCGCCGGGATGACCCGCGAGGACCACCTCGTCGCGCTGGGCGGCGGCGTGGTCGGCGACCTCGCCGGCTTTTGCGCCCACGCCTACCAGCGCGGCGTCCCGGTCGTCCAGGCCCCGACCTCGCTGGTGGCCCAGGTCGACTCGGCCTACGGCGGCAAGACCGGCGTCGACCTGCCCGAGGGCAAGAACTACGTCGGCGCCTACCACCTGCCGGCAGCGGTGATCGCCGATACCGCGACCCTCGCCAGCCTGCCGGGCGAGGAGCTGGCCGCCGGCTTCGTCGAGGTGCTGAAGACCGGCCTGCTGGCCGGCGGCGCTCTCTGGGAGCGGGTTCGGGCGATCGACTCGCTCGACCCGACGGACCTCGCCGACGTCGTCTTCGCCTGCGCCCGCTACAAGTGCGGGGTGGTCGCGGCCGACGAGCGCGACTCCGGCTTGCGCCAGGTCCTCAACCTCGGCCATACGGTCGGGCACGCGATCGAGGCGGCGAGCGGCTACGCCCGCTACCGCCACGGCGAAGCGATCGGGCTGGGGCTGCTGGCGGTCCTGCGGCTCTCCGAGGCGCCCGAGCTGAGCGACGAGGTCGCGGCGATCCTGGGCCGCCACGACCTGCCGGCCGAGCTCGACCCGGGGGTCGAGGTGGACGCGGTCCTCGAAGCCCTGCAGCGCGACAAGAAGCGGACCGCCGCCGGGGTCGGCTTCGTGCTGCTCTCCGAGCCGGGCACGCCGCGGGTGGCGCAGCTGCTCGACCCGGGTAGGGTCCGCGAGGCCGTGGAGGAGCTTCGCCGATGACCAGCGCCCACAACCGCGTCGCGGTCCTGCACGGAGTCAACTTCGACGTGCTGGAGCGGCGCGACCCCGAGGTATACGGCGGCATCTCGCTGAGCGAGCTGGAGAGGCGGATCCAGCAGGCCGCCCGCGAGCTGGGCCTGGAAGCGATCTTTTTCCAGACCAACTCGGAGGGCGAGTTCGCCGAATACCTCCATCGGGCACCGGAGCTGGCCGACGGGATCGTTGTCAACGCCGGCGCCTGGACCCACTACAGCCGGGCGATCGCCGACGCGCTCGAGCTGGCCGGCCTGCCCGCGGTCGAGGTCCACCTCTCCGACGTCGACTCGCGCCAGGACTGGCGGCGGGTCTCGGTCTTCGACGGGCTGGTCCTGGCGAAGGTCTCGGGCAAGGGGCCGGAGGGCTACCGCGACGCGCTCGCCACCCTCGCCGACGAGCTGGGCGTCTCGAGCCGGTGAGGGGGCGCGGGGACCGGCTCGCCGCCGGCCTGGCCGAGCGCGGCCTCGACCTTATGCTGGTCACCGCGATCGTCAACGTCGGCTACCTGACCGGGTTCGGCGGCACCAACGGCGTCTGCGTCTGCGGTCCCGAGACCCGCCTCTTCCTCACCGACTTCCGCTACGGCGAGCGCGCCGAGGTGGAGGTCGAGGGCTGGGAGGTCGTCACCGCGGAGGACGACTGGCTGGCCGGGATCGCCGCGCGCCTCTCGGGCAGGGTCGGCTTCGAGGACGACCACGTCTCGGTCCGCCTGCTCGAGCGGCTGCGGGCCAAGCTGCCGGAGGGAGTCGAGCCGATCGCCGCCGGCGGTGCGGTCGAGAGGCTGCGCCGGGTCAAGGACGAGGCCGAGCTGGAAGCGGTCGCCGCCGCCGCCGAGCTGGCCGACGAGGTCTGGCGCTGGAGCCTGGAGCACGGCCTGGCCGGGCGCAGCGAGCGCGACGTCGCCCGCGCCGCCGAAGCGCGGATCCGCGAGTTGGGCGGCGAGCCGTCCTTCCCGGCGATCGTCGCCGCCGGGCCAAACGGCGCCCTGCCGCATGCCGAGCCCGGCGAGCGCGAGATCGGCGGCGGCGAGCTGGTCGTCTTCGACATGGGGGCGAAGTTGGACGGCTACTGCTCGGACGGCACCCGCACCTTCGCCACCGGCGAGCCCGGCGAGCGGGCCCGCGAGGTCTACGAGGCGGTGCGCGAGGCGCAGGCGGCGGCGCTCGAGGCGATTGCTGCGGGAATCGGCGGGGAGCAGCTGGACGGCGTCGCGCGGGAGAGGATCGCGGCGGCCGGTCACGGCGAGCGCTTCGGCCACGGGCTGGGCCACGGGGTCGGGCTGGAGGTGCACGAGGCGCCGCGGCTCTCGCCCCGCTCCGAGGACGTGCTCGAGGCGAACGAGGTGGTGACGATCGAGCCGGGGATCTACCTGCCGGGCGAGCTCGGGGTGCGGATCGAGGACCTGGTGGTCGTCGAGAAGGACGGCTGCCGCAATCTCAGCGGGCTGCCGAAAGAGCTGCAGCTGGTCGACTGACCGCCCTCCAGGCGGGCGGCGCAGACAAAAGTCTACCCACGGGCCGGGATCTTGCCTGCAATCTCAAGTCCCCGTGGCCCGAGGTCGATGCGCCTGGTGTGAAGATCGCTACGCGAATCTCCCAGCCGACGAGGGTGCTCGCCGGGAACGAGGCGATCGACCCGCCGAAAGAGTCGCTGGTCGCGATCCGCGACGACGCCCGGCGCGAGCGGCTGCTCGACATGGAGATCAGGCTGCGGCCCTACCGATTCGCCACCTTCGCGATCCTCGCCCTGGCGCTGACCGCGGTCGGCTCGGAGGTCGGCTGGTGGTGGATCGCGCCGCTGCTTGCCGGTCTCGCCGGCTTCGCGGTCGCCGACAGCTTCATGCGCAACAGCGACCGCCCGGCCGTCTGGGTCGCCACCGCCTGGGGGATCCTGCCGTTGCTGCTGGCCGACGCGGTGGTCACCACCGGCGGCGCCGCCAGCCCGGTGCTGATGTGGTTCGCGCTGCCCGCTGTGACCCTCGGCGTCCGCTTCGAGCCGCGCGGCATGGTGATCGGCACCGCCTACATCCTGGCGCTGCTGCTGATCGGCACCTACGGGCTCGACCCCGCGACCGCCTCCGAGCACCACCAGCAGGTGATCGCGGCGATCGCCCTGGTGCTCAGCACGGTGGTTCTCTCCGGCGCCTTGGTCGAGTCCGACCGCGCCCACCGGCGCCGCTCCACCCTCGACCCGCTGACCGGCCTGTTCAACCGCAACGCGCTCGAGCAGCGGCTGGGCGAACTGGACGGGATGCCGACCAGCGAGGCGGAGGGGCTCTCGCACGCGCTGCTGCTCTGCGACCTCGACCACTTCAAGCGGATCAACGACCGGCTCGGGCACGCGGCCGGCGACGCCGTCCTGCAGGACGTCGCCTACACGATGCGGGCGACCCTGCGGGCCGGCGACTCGATCTACCGGGTCGGCGGCGAGGAGATCCTCGTGGTCCTGCCGGGCGCCGGCGAAGCCGGCGCGGTCGAGATCGCCGAACGGCTGCGCGGCGCGGTGCGCGAGCGCCGCCCGATCGGGGTCCCGGTGACGCTCAGCATCGGCGTCGCCGTCTCCGGGCCGGGACCGGTCGACACCGACGAGCTGGTCAGCTGCGCCGACGCGGCGCTCTACTCGGCGAAGGCCGCGGGCCGCGACCGGGTGATGGTCAGCGCTTGAGGTCGACGCCGGGCTCGAGCCGCGCCGCGAAGGCGGCGATCAGCTCGACGGTCGCCTCGACGTCGCCGAGGTCGACCAGCTCGACCGGCGAGTGCATGTAGCGGAGCGGAATCGAGACCAGCCCGGTCGGGATGCCCGAGCGGGAGATCTGGATCGCGTCGGCGTCGGTGCTGGTGCTGCGACCGCTGGCGCCGATCGTGTGCTCGATCCCCGCCTCCTCGGCAGTCTCGACCAGCAACTCGAAGACCTTCGGCGAGAGGGTCGAGCCGCGGCCGATCGCCGGGCCGGAGCCGAGCGGGTGGCTGCCGAGCTGCTTCTCGTCGACCCCGGGGGCGTCGGTGGCGTGGGTGACGTCGATCGCCACCGCCAGGTCGGGGCGCAGCTCGAAGGCCGAGGTCCGCGCCCCGTAGAGGCCGATCTCCTCCTGCACCGCGGCGACCGCGACGAGGCTGCCGCTCAGCGAGCCGCGCTCGTGGCAACGCCGCAGCGCCTCCAGCGCCACGTAGGCGCCGAGCCGGTTGTCCATCGCCCGGGAGACGAGGCGCTCACCGGCGAGGCGGGCCGGCTCGGCGGCGACCGTCACCGGGTCGCCGACCCGGATCAGCGCGGCGGCCTCGTCGCGGTCGGCGGCGCCGACGTCGATGTGCAGCGCTTTCAGCTCGACCACCTTCTTGCGCTGCTCGGGCTCGAGCAGGTGGATCGGCTTGCGGCCGACGACGCCGGGCACGACGCCGTCGCGCCCCCGCACCGCGACTCGCTGGCCGACCAGGATCTGCGGGTCCCAGCCGCCGATCGGCGAGAACCAGAGGAAGCCCTTCTCGTCGATATGGGTGACGACGAGGCCGATCTCGTCGATGTGGCCGACCACGGCGAGCAGCGGCGCGCCCTCGCCGATCCGGGCGATCGAGGAGCCCAGCCCGTCGGCGCCGAGCGAGGCGAAGGAGGCCTCCTCGCGCCAGACGGCGGCTGCCGGCTCCTCATGGCCGGACGGGGCGGCGCAGCGGAGCAGCTTGTCGAGCAGGGCGGGGATCTCGGCCATCGGGAGCGGTCAGTATGTCGGGTCGAACGAGCGTCCGCACGACGGCGATTCGTCTAGCCTTGCCGGATGACGCAGAGGGGGCTGAGCGCGCTGGTCACCGGCGCCTCGAGCGGGATCGGCGAGGCGACCGCGCGGCGGCTCGCCCGCGAGCCGGGCGCCGAGCTGATCCTCGTCGCCCGCCGCGAGGAGCGCCTGCGCGCGCTCGCCGAGTCGCTGCCCTGCGAGGCGAGCTGGGTCGGGGTCGACCTGACCGCGCCCGAGGCGCCGGAGCGGGTCCGCGCCCATGTGGCCGAGCGCGGGGACCGCCTCACCCTGCTCGTCAACAACGCCGGCGGCGCCTGGCGCGGGGGCTTCGCGGAGCAGGGCTACGCCAACGTCCGCCGCCACATGGAGCTCAACTTCGACGCGGTCCTCCGCCTCACCGAGGCGCTGCTGCCGCTGCTGCGCTCCTCGGCGCCGAGCGCGATCGTCAACGTGGCGAGCGTCGCCGGCCGCGTCGCGCGCGCCCGCAGCGGCGCCTACTCGGCGAGCAAGTTCGCGCTGATCGGATGGACCGACTCGCTCTACCTCGAGGAGCGCCCGCACGGCGTCCACGTCGGCATGGTCCTGCCCGGCTTCGTCGCCACCGAGGGCTTCCCGGCGACCGAGCTGCGGGAGAAAGCGCTCACCCGCCGGATCGTCTCCGAGCCGGAGAAGGTCGCCGAGGCGATCGTCGACGTGGGCCTGCGCGGCAAGGCCGAACGCTACGTGCCGCGCCCCTACGCGCTCCTCGCCGCCCCCCGCATCCTCCTGCCGGGTCTGGTCCGCCGGGTCCTCTCGGGCGGCGCCGCCTCCGGGCTGACCACCAAGACCGGCGCCGAAGCCGGCGACTGATCGCGTCCGCACCGCGCGCGGCGTGGCGCTACAGTCGGTTCGGAGGTTCCAGCGGTGGAAGCCCCGACCCGCTACGTCAAATCATCCGGAGTCAGCATCGCCTACCAGGTGCACGGCGAGGGTCCGCTCGACCTCGTCTTCGTGCCCGGCTTCGTCTCCCACGTCGAGCTGCTTTGGGAGTACCCGCCGCGGCCCGCTTCCTGCGCCGCCTCGCCTCCTTCCGCGGCTGATCGTTTCGACAAGCGCGGCCAGGGCCTCTCCGACCGGCCCGGCGATCCGCCCACCCTGGAGGACTCGATGGACGACCTGGGGGCGGTGATGGAGGCGGCCGGCTGCGGGCGGGCGGCGATCTTCGGCATCTCCGAGGGCGGGCCGATGTCGATCCTGTTCGCGGCCACCTACCCCGACCGGGTCTCCTCCCTGGTCCTCTACGGGACCTACGCCCGGATGGTGAACTCGCCCGCCTACAGCCTGGGCATCCCGAACGAGGCCCTCGATCGCTGGGCGAGGATGATGCGCGAGGAATGGGGCGGGCCGCTCGGCGTGTCGCTGTGGGCGCCGAGCTGCGAGGGCGATGCCGAGTTCGAACGCTGGTGGGGACGCGTCCTCCGCCAGGGGACCAGCCCCTCGGGCGCGATCGCGCTGATCGACCTCTACCGGGAGCTTGACGTGCAGGCGGCGCTGCCGAGCATCGGCGCGCCGACCCTCGTCCTGCACCGCGAGGACGACAGGGTCGTGCCGGCGCGGCAGGGCCGGTTCCTCGCCGAGCAGATCCCGGACGCCCGCTACGTCGAGCTCCGGAGGGCGCGACCACCTCGCCATGGACCGAGGACCAGGACGCGCTGCTCGACGAGGTCGAGGAGTTCCTCACCGGCAGCAGGCGGGCGCGCGAACCCGAGCGGGCGCTGGCGACGGTCCTCTTCACCGACATCGTCGGCTCGACCGAGCGGGCGGCCGAGCTGGGCGACCGGGCGTGGCGCGACCTGCTCGAGCGCCACGACGCGATCGTCAGGCGGCAGCTCGCGATTCACCGCGGCCGCGAGGTGAAGACGCTGGGCGACGGCTTCCTCGCCGTCTTCGACGGGCCGGCGCGGGCGATCCGCTGCGCCGCCGCGATCCGCGACGAGCTGGCCGCGATCGGCGTCGAGGTGCGGTCCGGCATCCACACCGGCGAGGTCGAGCTGATCGGCGAGGACGTCGGCGGCATGGCGGTCAACATCGGCGCCCGGATCGGCGCCCTCGCCGGCTCGGGCGAGGTGCTGGTCTCGAGCACGGTGCGCGAGCTGGTGGTCGGCTCGGGCCTCGAGTTCGCCGACCGCGACCAGCACGCGCTCAAGGGCGCCCCCGGAGAGTGGCACCTCTTCGCCGCGGAGGAGCCGCTCAGCCGAAGCGCGAGCGGCTGAGGCGGCAGTAGTGGAACTTGAAGGCGAAGCTGACGTTGTTGGCGGCGTTGGCGCTGCGTTCGAGCTGGATCTTGGCGTGGGTTGCCTTCAGCCGTTCGTCCCTTTTCAGCGCCTTGCCGAGGTTGAACAGCCTTCCGCTTGACGATCCGCAGGAACTTGAACCACTTCTGCAGCCTCGCCTCGTCGGCGGGCGGCCGCGGCACCCGGACGATCTGCCTGGATTCCGCCGCCGAACGACCGCGAGGCGTGGACGAACTGCTTGCCGGCGGGCGCCAGGTTGCGCTTCTTGATCCGCTTGCTCGCCCCCGCGAGGATGCGCTTGCTGGCTTCGGTGTTGCGCTTGCAGATCGGCTCGACCCGCGCCACGTAGCCGGCGCGGCTCTGCGCTTCAGCGCCATGCGCGAGCGCCGCGACGGCGAGGGTCGCGACCACTGCGGCGGATGTCCCGAGCACCAGCTTCATCCCTGACCAGATGGAGGATAGAGATCGTCGACGGCTAGGATTCGCCGCCGTGATCTCGACCAACCAGTTCAAGAACGGCAGCCATATCGAAATCGACGGGTCGGTCTTCAAGATCGTCCAGTTCCAGCACGTCAAGCCCGGCAAGGGCGGGGCGTTCGTGCGGACCAAGCTGCGCAAGATCGACGACGGCTCGGTCCAGGACAAGACGTTCCGCGCGGGGGAGAAGTTCCGGCCGGTGCACACCGAGTCCCGCAAGATGCAGTTCCTCTACGACTCGGGCGAGGCGGCGGTATTCATGGACAGCCGCGACTACGAGCAGATCGAGATCCCCACCGAGCTGGTCGGCGAGGCGATGCGCTGGGTGCTGCCCAACGACGAGGTCGACGTCCTCTTCGTCGACGAACGGCCCAGCGACGTGCAGGTGCCGAGTGCGATCGAGATGAAGGTCGCGCAGACCCAGCCGGGCGTCAAGGGCGACACCGCCTCGGGCGGCGGCAGCAAGCCGGCGACGCTCGAGTCGGGGGTGGTCGTCCAGGTGCCGCTGTTCATCGAGGAGGGCGAGAGCATCCGGGTCGACACCCGCAGCGGCGAGTACGTCTCGCGCGCGTAGGCGCGCCGGTCGCCGGAAGCGCGAGAATAGGCCGATGCGCAGATCCGACCAGCGCCGCGCCGCCGTCTTCGCCTGCTACCAGCGCGACGTCACCGGCCGGCCGCTGTCGGAGCTGCTCGCCGAGGCGCGTCCCTTCACCCGCGAGCTGGCCGAGGCGGTCGAGTCGCGCCGCGAGGAGCTCGACGCGACGATCGCCCGCCACGCCAGGGGCTGGGAGCCGGAGCGGATCGCGCCGCTGGAGCTGAACGCGATGCGGGTGGCGCTGTACGAGATCGAGCACAGCGACGACGTGCCCGAGGAGGTGGCGATCGACGAGGCGGTCGAGATCGCCAAGCGGTACTGCGGCGTCGACGCGCCCGGCTTCGTGAACGGCATCCTCGGCGCCGTGGTCCGCGAGCGGCAGGGGGTTCGATGAGCGCTCGCCTGGGAGAGATCTCCGCTCGGCTGAAGGAGATCGCCGCCGAGATGGAGGGCCCCGAGGCGAGCGACGAGCGCGCCGCCGAGCTGGCCCGCGAGGCCGCCGAGCTGTCCACCGAGGCGGTCGAGGAGGCGAACCGCCGGATCCGCGAATCGCAGAGCCGGCGCCAGTGAGCGGCTCGCTGCACTGATGTACCCGGAGGATCTGCACGCCCTGATCGATGCCGAGCTGGAGAGGCTGGGCTTCTCCGCACCCCCCGCGGCCGCCGGCCTGGAAGAGGCGATGCGCTACTCGCTGCTCGCTGGCGGCAAGCGGGTGCGGCCGGTGCTCGCGCTCGCCACCGCCCGCGCGCGCGGCGCCGACCCGGAGCGCTACCTGCCGATCGCGGTGGCGCTCGAGTTGATCCACACCTACTCGCTGATCCACGACGACCTGCCGGCGATGGACGACGACGAGCTGCGTCGCGGCATGCCCACCGCCCATGTCAAGTTCGGCGAGGACGTGGCGATCCTCTCCGGCGACGGCCTCTTCGCCGAGGCGATCCGCATCTTCTGCGGACAGCCGGGCGACCCGGCCCGGGTGCTGGCGGCGCTCGGGGAGCTGACCGCGGCAACCGGGGTCACAGGGATGGTCGGCGGACAGTACGCCGACGTGGTCGGCGAGGTGGCCGATGCGGCGGCGCTGCGCTCCCTGCACGCGCTGAAGACCGGGCGGCTGATCGCGGCGGCGGTCGGCGTCGTCTTGGTCCTCGAGGGGTTGCCCGAACCTGAGACAATGCCCTATCGTCGATTTGCCGGCGAGCTCGGAGTGCTGTTCCAGATAGTCGACGACATCCTCGACGTGACCGGCAGCGACGAGCAGCTCGGCAAGCCCCACGGCAGCGATGAGCGACACGGCAAACTCACCTACGTCAGCCTCTTCGGTCTCGAGCAGGCGCGCGAGTTGGCGGCCTCCTCCCACGCCAAGGCAACCGCGGCGCTGGCCGAGGCCGGTGGCGAGACCGACGACCTGAGGGGCGTCGCCGACTACATCTTCACGAGGAACGAATGAGCGACAAGCAGCACAAGCCAAGCGACGGGGGCGAGCCCCGCCCGCCGCTGTTGACGTCGATCGACGGTCCCGCCGATCTGCACCAGCTCGACGACGAGCAGCTTCAGCAGGTGGCGCAGGAGATGCGCACCTACATCATCGACACGATCGGCGAGATCGGCGGCCACTTCGGCGCCAACCTCGGCACCTGCGAGCTGGCGGTCGCCCTGCACAGCCTGCTCGACTCGCCGCGCGACAAGATCCTCTGGGACGTCGGCCACCAGGCCTATCCGCACAAGATCCTCACCGGCCGGCGGGAGCGGCTGCCGACAATCCGCCAGTACGAGGGGCTGGCGCCGTTCTGCTCGATCGCCGAGTCCGAGCACGACATCATGGGCGCCGGCCACGCCTCGACCTCGATCGGCTACGCGGTCGGCCTGAAGGAGGCGATGCGCAAGGGGATCGGCGAGGACGGCCGGGTCGCCGCGGTGATCGGCGACGGGGCGCTGACCGGCGGCGTCGCTTACGAGGCGCTGCACGCGGCCGGCGGCCTTCAGACGCCGATCGTGATCGTCCTCAACGACAACGGCATGTCGATCTCGCCCAACGTCGGCGCGCTCTCGCGCTACTTCAACCGAGTGCGGCTCAACCGGCGCCTCTACCACGCCCGCGAGGGGGTCGAGGACCGGCTGACCAGGCTGCCGCTCGGCCTCGGCCGGCGGATCGAACGGCTCGGGCCGGAGATCAAGTCGATGGTCAAGGCCTACTGGGCGCCCGGCCTGTTCTTCGAGGAGCTCGACCTCGCCTACATGGGGGTGATCGACGGCCACGACGTGCATGCCCTGCGCCGGGCGCTGCGCGAGGCCTTCGACGCCGAGCGGCCCGTCGTCGTCCACATCCACACCGTGAAGGGCAAGGGCTTCGCGCCGGCCGAGGAGGGCGGCCTGGAGGGGATGGAGAAGTGGCACGCGGCGAAGCCGAAATCGATCGTCAACGGCGCTCCGGCCGCCGACGGGCCGAAAGGTCAAGCCGGAGTGGACATTTCGGCCCATCGGCCGGTGGTTCCGGTCAAGGAGTCCGACTCGCCGGAGGCGATCGCCCCGGAGCGACTGGAGAAGCCGCCGCCGCCCAGCGCGCCGCCCCAGTACACGCAGGTCTTCGCCGACGCGATCGCCGCCGAGGCCGAGCGCGACGCCCGCGTGGTCGGGATCACCGCGGCGATGGCGGGGGGGACCGGCCTGCAGAAGCTGGCCGACGCGATCCCCGACCAGTACTACGACGTGGGGATCGCCGAGCAGAACGCGGTGCTGCTCGCCTCTGGCCTGGCGCTGCAGGGGGCGAAGCCGGTCTGCGCGATCTACTCGACCTTCCTGCAACGCGCCTACGACCAGATCATCCACGATGTCTGCCTGCAGCGGCTCGACGTCACCTTCGCGATGGACCGGGCCGGCCTGGTCGGCGACGACGGGCCGACCCACCACGGCGCCTTCGACGTCTCCTACCTGCGGCCGCTGCCCAATCTGGTCGTGATGGCACCGCGCGACGAGGCGATGCTGGTCCACATGCTGCGCACCGCGATCGCCCACGACGGCCCGGCGGCGCTGCGCTACCCGCGCGGCGCCGCGCAGGGGGTCGAGCTGCCGGCCGAGCCGCGCGAGCTCTCGATCGGCTCCGGCGAGCTGCTGGCGAGCGGCGAGCGGGTGGCGCTGCTCGGCTACGGCTACGGGGTGGCCGTGGCGCTGGAGGCGGCCGAGGCGCTCGCCGCGCACGACCTCCGCCCGACCGTCGCCGACGCGCGCTTCGCGAAGCCGCTCGACGCCGAGCTGCTGGAGCGGCTGGCGCTCGGCCACGACCTGGTGGTGACGATCGAGGAGAGCGTGCTGCCGGGGGGCTTCGGCTCCGGCGTGCTCGAGCACCTGGAGGACGCCTTCGCCGAGCGGCCCGGCGAGCGGGCCCGGGTGCTGAGGGTCGGCCTTCCGGACCGCTACGTCACCCACGGCAAGCCGGCCCTGCTGCGCGAGGAGGTCGGCCTCACAGGCGAGTCGGTGGCCGAGCGAGTGCTCGGCGCCCTGCGCTCCGGCGAGCCCGCGCTCAGCTGATCCGAATTCGAGTTGCGCGGGAGCGCCCGGTCGGATAGCCTGCCCGCGGCCTTCTTGGCGACCGCGAAATGGCCCGGTCCCCGCTGGACGTTTCTGGGGTCGCTACAGGGAGAAGAGGGGCATATCTCTGATATGCAGGTCCGTCGGCAGGCGGACCCCTGCTCGGATCGGGGCCCGCTGAGCGGACCCGGCGCCGTCTCAGGAGGAGACCGCGAAACGCAGGCCGGCGTGCTCGAAGCGGTCGAGGTTGCCGGCGCCGAGCGCCGCGGCGGGGGTGAGGCAGCCGTACAGCTCCGGCGTGGCGCCGTCCTCGGCGAGCATCAGGCCCGCCTCGCCGAACATCCGCGACGTGGTCAGGTAGCCGGGGTGCCCGTCCGCGTCGACGTCGACCCGGACGTAGTGGCCGCCTACGGTGCGGGCGTCGACGGCGACCTGCCAGGTCCAGTCCTCCATGCGTCCCCCGGTCGGGCCGAAGCCGGACGGGGGGAAGATCCGGCGCAGCGCGTCGGCCGCCCGCCGGCGCACCGGAGGCCGGGTTCGGCTCAGCGCCGCGAAGCCGGCCTGGGTGGCGCCGAGAAGCGCCGCGGCCGCGTAGCGCAGCGGCAGGCTGGCGCCGCCACCGGGTAGCGTGACCGCCTCGCGGTAGCGGAACGGCCTCGCCTCGGCGCCGCGATCGGCGGCGAGCAGCGCCATCGTCCGGTGGATCACGGCGGGGTTGATGAACGCCGCCGGCGTCATCGGCGCGAGCACGTCGCCGCGGGCGTTGAAGCGTGGCGCGAGCGGGATCGGGCTGCGGCTGCGGACCGCGGCGGCCAGCTCGGGGTCGACGATCAGCGCCGCCGGGTCGGTGAGCCCCCCGGCGCCCTCGCCGCCGATCGCCTCGGCGGTGCTCTGCAGGGTGCCGCCGGAGATCATGTCGGAGAGGCCGATCCGCCCCTCGGGTTGCTGGGTCGCGACCTCGAGGTCGACCTCGGCCAGATCCTCCCCCCAGCGCTCCCGAGCGGCCTTGGCGGCGAGCAGGACCGCGAGGTCGGGCGGCAGCGCCTCGAAGCCGCTCACTTGCATGATCTTCAGCTTCGCCGCGGCGGCCCGTTCGTGGAATGCGTCGATCGTCCGCCGCACGAAGGGCATCTCCCCGGTCAGGTCGGCGTAGTGGGAGCCGGCGGCGACGCAGGCCTCGATCACCGGCGTGCCGTAGAGCGTGTAGGGGCCGACCAGATCGAGCACGACCCGCGTCCGCGAGGCCATCGCCGCCAGCGAGTCGGGATCGCCGGCGTCGGCGACGATCGTCTCCGGGGCGCCGACCCCGATCTCGCCAAGCACCCGCTCGACCTTCGCCGCGTCGCGCCCCGCAACCGCCCAGCTCGCCCCGGTCTCCGCCGCCCGCTCGGCGAGGTAGGCGGCGACGCTGCGCCCGGCGATCCCGCTGACGCCGAAGACGACGACCGTGAGATCGCGGTTGTCCTTGGCCGAGGCCTCCATTGGACCGCAGGCTATACCGTCCGTTGCCACCGCCAAGGCGCGGCAGGAGGCTGCGGCGCCACGGTACGCTCTGCGCCAGTGGGCTCGGTGGATCGGATCGAGATCGCCCTGGCCGACATCACCCGCCAGGAGGTCGACGCGATCGTCAATGCCGCGAATATGCACCTGGCCAACGCGGGCGGGGTGGCGCGAGCGATCTCAGACGCCGCCGGGCCGGAGCTGCAGCGAGCCTGCGACGAGCTGGTCGCGGAGCGCGGTCCCCTGAGCACCGGTGAGGCCGTGGCGACCGGCGCCTTCCGGCTGCCCTGCCGCACGGTCATCCACACGGTGGGCCCGGTCTACGGCATGCACGGCGGCGAGGAGGCCGAGCTGCTGGCCTCCGCCCATCGCAGCGCAATCGCCCTTGCCGCGGAGTTGAGCCTCAGCTCGATCGCCTTTCCGGCGATCTCCTGCGGCATCTACGGCTACCCACTCGACGAGGCGGCGCCGATCGCGATCTCTTCCACGATCGAGGCGCTGGGCGCCTTCGAGAGCGTCTCTCTTGCCCGCTTCTGCTTGTTCGGCGAGCGCGAGCGGGCTGCCTTCGAGCGCGCCCTTGCCGCGGCCGCCGCATCGAATGACGACCGCGGCGGCTAGGGCATGCGTCGGTGGCTCCGCTCGTAGCGGGCTTCCTCCTTGGCCGTTCGCTCCGCCCAGGGGATCGCTTCGAGCCGGCCGGCCGGAATCGGCTCGCCGCTCTCGATCGAGAAACCATAGGTGCCTTCCTCGAGGCGCTTGAGAGCCCGCTCCACCGCCGCCATCTCGGCGCGCAGCGTCTCGGCCAGGGCGTCATCGACCTGCTCTTCCCCGATCATCTCCGCGTCCTCGGCCGCCTCGGTCGCGGTCTCGATCACATCGACCTCGCCCTCGTGGATGACCGCCTTGGCGGCGAGCGAGCCCTCGATGCGCTGACGCTCACGCTGGAGGAGACTGCGAGCCAAGGCTGCGTCGATCGGCGGTTCTCTCTTGCCCATGGCGTTAGGGTAAAGACGATGGCGGTCAAGCTCCATCGCTGCTCGGTGACCTGGTTCAAGTCCGGAATGCACCCCTGCTGGCGGGTGCAGAAGGCCCTCGACGAGCAGGGCATCGAGTACGAGGTCGTCACCGGCCCGCTGCGGCCCGGCAGGCGTGACGAGCTGGAGGTCCTCTCCGGGCAGCGCAAATACCCGACGATCGAGTTCGAGGACGGGCGGGGCTACCGCGAGGAATCGGCCGACATGGCCAAGCGGATCCACGCCGGGCGGCTGTTCGAGGCCTGAGCC
>CAVVHQ010000036.1:0-25194 GCA_963748075.1 uncultured Solirubrobacterales bacterium
ATGGTCAAGAGAGGCTACCGACCCCCTCCCTGCGTTCGCACCTATTGGCGGCATGGACCGGGAAGTGCGAACGCTGCGGTGGGCTACCACTACGCTGCGGCGATGATCGACTCCCATACGCATCTCTTCCTCTGCGAATCTCCAGAGGACGAGGTCGTGGCGCGAGCCCGCGGCGCCGGGGTAAGCCGGATGCTGAACGTCGGCCTTGGCGGCGAGCAGAACGCGGCCGCGATCGCTGCCTCCGAGCGCCACGAGGAGGTCTTCGCCGCCGTCGGCCGGCACCCGACCGAGGCGGCCGGCTTCGACGACGCCGAAGCGGAGCGGATCGCCGAGCTCGCGAAGCACGAGAAGGTGCGGGCGATCGGCGAGACCGGGATCGACTACTACCGCGAGACGGCCACCCCGGCCGAGCAGCGGCGCGCCTTCGAGGCGCAGATCGAGATCGCCCGCGACGCCGGGCTGCCGATCGTCATCCACGGCCGCGACCCGGAGGGCGAGACGACCGCCAGCGACGAGATCTTCGCGGTCCTCGACGCGAGGGCGGACGGGCAGCCGGTGATCCTGCACTGCTTCTCCGCCCCGTGGCGCGCCGCCGACGCGGCCGAGCGCGGCTGGTACTGCTCCTTCGCCGGCCACACCACCTACCCCGGCTCCGACGAGCTTCGCGAGGCGGCGGCGAAGCTGCCCGCCGAGCTGGTCCTGGTCGAGACCGACGCCCCCTACCTGGCGCCGCAACCGGTGCGGGGCAAGCCGAACGAGCCGGCCCACGTGGTCGAGACCGCCCGCGTCGTCGCCGCGGCCCGCGGCGTCTCCTACGAGGAGCTGGAGGCGACTGTCGAGGCCAACGCGCGCGCCGTCTTCGGCTGGTAGCCGGTGGTCCGGCTGGGTCAGAACTTCCTCGTCGACCCGAACCTGCTCGACGCGATCCTCCGCGACGCCGGCCTCGGCCCGGCCGACGCGGTGCTCGAGGTGGGGGCGGGGGAGGGGGTGCTGACCGAGCGGCTGGCCGACGCCGCGGCGCACGTCCACGCGATCGAGCTGGACCGGGGGCTGGAGGGGGCGCTGGCCCGGGTCGCCGCGCTGCCCAACGTCGAGCTGCACTGGGGCGACGCGATGCGGCTCGATCTCGCGGCGCTCGAGCCGGCGCCGACCGCGGTGGTCGCCAACCTGCCCTACTCGATCGCCACGCCGCTGCTGCTGCGGACGATCGAGGAGCTGCCCACGGTGGGGCGCTGGACCGTGATGGTGCAGCGCGAGATCGCCGACCGGCTGCGCGCCCCGCCGGGCACGCGCGCCTACGGTGCGCCGAGCGTGCTCGTCCAGCTCGCCTGCGAGGCGAGATTGCTGCGGGGCGTCGACCCGGCGGTCTTCCGGCCGCGGCCGCGGGTCGAGTCGGCGATCTTAGGGCTGCGACGCACCGGCCCTGGCGTCGACCCGGCGACGCGAGAGCTGGTTCGCGCCGCGTTCGCCCACCGGCGCAAGTCGCTGTCCCGCTCGCTCGAGCACGTTCGGCCCGGCTCGCTCGATCGCACCCGCGCCGCGCTGCGTAAGCTGGGCCTCCCCGAGAACGCCCGCGCCGAGGCACTCTCGCCGAGCGAGTTCCAATGCCTGGGGAAGGGCCTGTCCCGGTAGGGGTTGAGCGGCTTGTACGTTTTCTGCGCTGAGGCTGGCGGACAGCCGACAATTGTCTTCAGAAAAAGTTGAGCGAAACCCCTGCCGGGACAGGCCCAGCCGAAATGCTCATCCACGCGCCCGCCAAGATCAACCTCTGCCTCTTCCTCGGGCCGGCGCGCGAGGACGGTCTGCACCAGCTCTGCTCGCTGTTCGAGCCGATCGCCCTGGCCGACTCGATTGAGGCATCCGAGGCGGAGCGCGACGAGGTGCTCTGCCCCGGGGTCGAGGGTGAGAACCTCGCGGCGCGGGCGCTGGCGGCGCTGCGCGAGGGCGGCTGGGAGGGGCCGCCGCTTCGGATCGAGATCGAGAAGCGAATCCCAGTCGCCGCCGGGCTGGGCGGCGGCAGCGCCGACGCCGCGGCCGTTCTCCGACTCGCGACCCGCCGTGACGACTTCTTATCGATATCCGATAACAAGTCGTCACAGGCAGACCCCGCCACCCTCGCCGCCGGGCTGGGGGCCGACGTGCCCTCGCAGCTCGTGCCGGCGCTCTCGCTGGTCGGCGGCGCCGGCGAGCGGGTCGAGCGGCTGCCGGAGCCCTCGCCCCACGCGGTCCTGCTGCTGCCCGGCGGCGGGCTGAGCACGGCCGAGGTGTTCGCCGCGGCGGACCGGCTCGGGCTCGGCCGCTCCGCGGCGGAGCTGGACGAGCTGGCGGCGCGCCTGCGCGAGGCCGCGGGCGCCGGCGCCTCGCCGCTCGGCTACGCCGAGCTGCTCGCCAACGACCTCGAGCCGGCGGCGCGCTCGCTGCGCCCGGAGATCGGCGCCGCGCTGGACGCCCTGCGCGAGGCCGGCGCGCCGCTCGCCCTGCTCACCGGCTCCGGCCCGACCGCCGTCGGGGTCTTCCCCACCGTGGCGGAGGCAACTCGGGCGTCGTTGTGGTTGGGCCGCGACGACGCGATCGTCTGCGAAGCTGGCTGCGCGCCATGAGGCTGCAGATCCCAGAGGACCGCCGCCGGCGCCGCCTGCTGCTGGTCGCGATCGCTGCGGCGATCGCCGCCGCCTACTACCTGATCAGCCGCGTCGTCCCCCACGGGGACCTCCAGCGGCTGCTGGAGGACATCTCCGACACGCTGGGCGCCTGGACCTACCTGCTGGTCGGCATCTTCGCTTTCGCCGAGACCGGCGCCTTCGTCGGCCTCGTCGTCCCCGGCGAGACGGTGATGCTGCTGGGCGGCGCCGTCGCCGGGCAGGGGGCGATCGACATCTACCTGCTGATCGCGATCGCCTGGTTCGCGGCCTGGGCGGGGGACACGGCCAGCTTCTTCCTCGGCCGCCGCCTCGGCCGCGGCTTCGTGATCCGTCACGGACCGCGCTTCGGGATCGGCCACGAGCGCTTCGAACGGGTCGAGGACTACTTCTCGCGCCACGGCGGCAAGACGATCTTCATCGGCCGCTTCGTCAGCCTGGTGCGCGCCTTCGCCCCGTTCATCGCCGGCAGCTCCGGGATGCGCTACCGCGCCTTCGTCCCATACAGCATCCTCGGCACCGGCCTCTGGGCCAGCGCCCACATCCTGATCGGCTACGCCTTCTCGCGCAGCATCGACACGGCCGCGAAGTACGCGGGTCGCGGGGCGTTCCTGCTCGGCACGCTGATCGTCGTCGTGGTCGGCTCGATCCTCCTCTACCGCCACTTCCGGCAGACGGAGAACCGGCGCGCGGCGGTCGCCTGGATGGAGCGCCACGCCGCCAGCCGCCAGCTGGTCGCGCTGGGGCGCCGCTTCAGCCCGCAGCTGCGCTTCCTCTGGGAGCGGGTGACCCCCGGCGGCACCTTCGGGCTGGAATTCACCTCGCTGATGGCGACCCTCGCCGTCGCCCTCTTCGTGCTGGTCGCCTACACGGTGATCATCGGCGGCGATCCCGGCCCGACCCCTGGCGACCTGACCGCGGCGGAAATCGCCGAAAGCGTCCGCACCGGCTGGCTGACCGCGATCGTCAAGGTGTTCACCGCGCTCGGCTCGGCGCCGGTCACCTGGGCACTCGCCCTCCTGGCGGCCGCGGCTCTCGCCGTGCGCCGCCGCTGGGCCGAGTTCTGGGTCCTGGTCGTCGGCATGCTGCTGCTGATCGTCGGCGTCCACGAGCTGAAGGCGGCGGTGGACCGACCGCGGCCGCTCGGCGGCCTGACCGGCTTCCGCGGCTCCTCCTTTCCGAGCGGGCACGCCGCCTACGCGACCTTCTACGTCTGGCTGGCGGTGACGATCGTGCTGCGGCTGCGCCCCCGGATGGCGCGCCGCGCGGCGGTCGTCTCCGCCGGGATCGCGCTCACCGCGCTGGTCGGCCTCTCGCGCGTCTACCTGGGCGTCCACTACATGAGCGACGTCAGCGCCGGCTGGGCGCTGGGCGCGGCCGCGTTCTCCCTCTGCGCGGCGGTCGCCCTGGTCGTCTCGACGGTGCGATCTTCGGACGGACCCGTGCGGCACAATTGGTCCGGTGCTCCCACTGGCGCTGCAGAAGATCCAGAATGAGTACCTGCTGTTCGGCGCGGCCGGGCTGGTCAGCCTGGTCGCTTTCGTCGGCTTGATCTTGATGCCCGCGGTCGGCTCCTACGGGCGGCTCTGGGAGAAGGCGGCGGCCGGCGTCCTCTCCCTGATCGTCCTCGCCGCCCTGATCCTGACCGGCGTCGTGATCGGCCTGGCGATCGTCTACTACTACAACGACATCGCCGCCTTCTTCGAGTAGGCAGCGATAATGGACCGATGCCTGCCAGCTCGAAAGGGCGGAAAACCGCTGCAAGCCAAGCCGAGGCCGGGACGCTCGACGCGCTCTCCGAAGCGGTCGAGTCCGGCGCCGGGCTGCCCGCCGTGGCGCGGGCAGCGGCGCGGGTCCTGGATGCGAGCGTCGCGCTGATCGAGCGCTCCGGCGCCGTGCTGGCGGTGGCCGGCGCCTCGCCGGACCAGGAGCAGAAGCTGCTCGAGGGCGGCGAGCGCGTGACGACGGTCGAGCTGCGGGTCGCCGACGCGGCGGTCGGCGAGCTGCGCTACCGGGCCAAGGCGACGCCCGACCCGGCGATCGCCCGCATGGTGACGACTCTGCTTGCTTTGGAACTGGAGCGCTCCCGCGCCCCCGAATGGGAGAGCGAGGAGGTGGCGGGGGTCTTCGTCTCCGCGGTGCTGGCCCGCGAGGTGACCGACCGCGGCGACATCGCCGCCCGCGCCTCCGAGCTGGGGACCGACCTGGAGAAGGGGGCCGGGGTGATCGTCCTTCGCGCCGCGCCGCGCGCCGCGCAGACCGGCGAGTGGCGCGACCGGGTGCTGACGCTGGCGATGCGGACGCTGCGCTCGCTCGCCCCGGGCGCTCTGGCGACAGCCGAGGCCGGCGACGCCGCGGCGGAGATCGTGGTGATCGTCCCGGCCGAGGACGAGGATCGCCTCGGGCGCGCCGCCGCGGGCCTGGGGCGCGAGCTGGAGGACTCCCTGCCGGGAATCCACCTGACGATCGGCGCCAGCCGCCGCGTCACGGACCCCGTCGACCTCTATCGGGCCGGCGGCGAGGCGCGCCTCGCGGTCAACGTCGGCGAGGCGGAGGGCCGGCCGCTGCTCGCCTTCGAGGACACCGGCGCCTACCGCCTGCTGCTGCCGGCGATGAGCGACGACCCGGGCGAGCTGGAGCGCTTCTTCGCCGAGACGATCGAGCCGCTCGCCGCCTACGACGAGCAGTACGAGACCGAGCTGGTGGCGACCGTCGAGGCCTACCTGGCCAACGACGGAAACGTCGCCGCCACCGCCAAGCAGCTCTTCACCCACCGCCACACGATCCGCTACCGCCTCGAGCGGGTCCGCGACCTGTGCGGTCACGACGTCTCCGCGACCGAGGGCCGCGAGAAGCTCGGCCTCGGGCTCAAGGCGATGCGGGTCCTCGGCATCGCCTCCCCCCGCGGCCCCGCGCTGGAACCGGGCGCCGAGGGTGGCAAGGTGCCCCGCAGCTCTGAGGAGTAGGGGGGCGGCCCCAGCCGCGGCGCGCGGCACGATGGCTTGCCCGACCGTCGGGCACAATGCCCTCAGCGCTCTTTGATCGGGGCGTGAACACTGTCAACCGGGCGCGAACATTCGTCCCGGGCGGGAAAGGGGCGCGAATGGCGTTGGATCAGAGCAAAGTCGGAAGGCACATCGCCGAACAGATGGAGGCGATCGAGGCCGACTACGGCGAACGCGAGGGCGACTGGCAGATCGGCGACATCTGCACGATCGTCGAGGTGCGGGGACCGGAGGGCGCCAACGTGCGGATGCGAAGCAGCGCGACGTCTCCCCACGCGACCCTCGGCCTGCTGAAGATCGCCGAACTGTTCGCAATCGGCCAGCTCAGCAGCGGGCAGTGAGGACGGCGAAGGAGTTCCCGGTAGCTCCGGGGGGAGGATTCGAACCCACCTCTTCCTGGACCAAAACCAGGCGTGCTAAGCCGATTACACCACCCCGGAATGAGCCACGACCTTAGCGCGGCGACCGATCAAGAGCGGGAAACCGCTCACCTCCACCAGTCTGCAATCTGGCGAGATTCCGAATGCTATTGTCTGTCCGACAAGCGAACTAGCATTCGTGGATGCCCAGGTACTCGGAGGAGGAAGCCCGCGCAGCGGTCGCGGCTTCGCTCTCGTACAGCGAGGTCTTGCGCCGGCTAGGAATGCGGCCGGCGGGCGGCAACCATGCGCTGCTCAGAAGGTGGGTCGATGAGGTTTGGGAGATTCCAACCGACCACTTCGACCCTGGGGCGGCTGCGAACAGAAACCTGCACAAGTCGGCAAAGCCGCTGGGGGACATCCTGGTCGCTGGGTCGAGCTATTCGCGCGGCAAGCTCAAGCAGCGCCTGCTCGAAGCCGGCTTGAAGAGCCGCGTCTGCGAGATGTGTGGTCAGGGCGAACACTGGAGAGGCCGTCACATGTCGCTGATCCTCGACCACATCAACGGGGTGCCGGACGACAATCGACTCGCGAACCTGAGGATCGTCTGCCCGAACTGCGCGGCGACGCTCGATACCCACTGCGGACGCAAGAACCGGATACAGGCACCGATCCGTTGATGGCTAGCCGCGTCCGGGTCCGCGCCTAGGGTCGTCTCCATGGAGATGGCGGTGGGGCGTCGCTGGACCCAAAGGTTCGCGCAGGGTTGCGGCGAAGCTGGAAGGGCCTGATGGCCGTCGGCGTGCTGGCGATCCTGGTCGGCTGCGTGGCGATCGTCGTGCCCGCCGTGGCCTCCGTCGCCACCGCAGTGTTCATCGGCTGGATCCTGGTGATCGCCGGAGCCTTCCTCGTTGCCGGGGCCTTCGCGGCGCATTCGATCGGAACCGTGATCCTGCGGCTGCTCTGGGCCTTCCTCACCGTGGCCGTCGGCGTGTGGCTGATCGTCGAACCGCACAACGGGACGCTGACTCTGACCCTCGTCCTCGGCATCTACTTCCTCTTCATGGGGATCACCAGGATCGCCGTCGCCTTCTCCGCCCGCGGTCGGCAGAACGCCGGCCTGGTCGGCCTCAGCGGCTTCGCCGGCCTGCTGATCGGCATCCTCGTCCTCGCCAAGTTCCCCAGCTCGGCCGACTGGGCGATCGGCCTCCTGGTCGGCATAGACCTGATCTTCGCCGGCTGGACCCTGACCTCCGTAGCCCTTTTAGGAAAAGACCTCGCCAGAAGCTGAGCTGGGAGGAGGGTCCGGGGGTTCCCTCCCGGCGCTGGGTTTTTCGCCTTGCGCGCGGCGCCTCTCGCCAAGTGGTCTGTGCGAAAAACAGGACGCCGCGCCCGGGAGGGAACCCCCCGGTCCCTCCCTCGTGAGCGGCAGGGCCGGGTCGGCGGAGAAGAGTTGCGGGGCGCGGGCGGGTGGAGGAGCTGGGTAGCTCGGGCGGGCGGCGTCGGTGGGATGCCCGGGCGAGCGCGGCGTCCTGTTTTTCGCACAGACAGCTTCGCGAGCCAGACAGCGTCGTCTGGCGAAAAACCCCGCGCGAGGCCGGGCATCCAACCGACGACACGACCCGCCCGCCGCCACGCCTGGTGGCGAAAACCCAGCAACCGGAAGGGTGCCCCCGCCTCCCCTTCCCCCACTACGATCTAGCGGTGAGTTCGCCCCTGGTCCTGGTCATGGCGGCTGGGCGAGGGCACGCGCATGCGTTCCTCCACGCCGAAGATCCTGCACCCCGTCTGCGGGCGGCCGATGGTCGCCTGGCCGATCCTCGCTGCCCGCGAGGCCGGAGCCGGCAGGGTGGCGGCGATCGTCTCGCCGGAGCGCGACATCTCCGCCGGGCTGCCGGAGGGGACGGAGATCGTCGTCCAGCCGGTATCCGACGGAACCGGCGGGGCGCTGCGCGCCGCGCTGCCGCTGATCCGAGGAGGCCGAGACGGTCTCGTCCTCTCCGGCGACCACCCGCTGGTCTCGGCGGAGATCGTCGCCGGCTTGCTCGCCGCCTGCGCGATAGTCGGGCGCGGCGGCGACGGTGATGACGTCGAGCTCGACGATCCCGGGAGCTACGGGCGGATCGTCCGCGGCGAGGGGAGCGGCGACCGCTTCGCATCGTCGAGGCGAAGGCCGGCAAGCGACGCCACGCCCGAGGAGCTGGAGATCCGCGAGGTCAACGCCGGAACCTATGCCTTCGCGGCGGCGCCCCTGGCGACTGCGCTCGAGCGGCATCGGCAACGACAACGCCCAGGGCGAGTACTACCTGGGCGACGTCTTCGCCGCTGATGCGCGAGGCGGGGCAGTCGGGTGGTCGGCGCACGCTCGCCGACGACGAGGCGGTGACGCTCGGCGTCAACACGCGTGCCGAGCTGGCGCTGGCCGAGGCCGAGGCGCGTCGCCGCCTGCTCGAGGCCCACATGCTGGCCGGCGTCACCGTGGTCGACCCGGGCTCGACCTGGGTCGACGCCGGCATCGAGATCGCCGCCGACACCCGGATCGAGCCCGGCACCAGCCTGCGCGGCGCCACCGCGATCGGCGCCGGCTCGGTGGTCGGCCCGCTGACCACGCTGATCGACACGGTGCTCGGCGCCGGCGTCTCCGTCCCGCACTCCTACCTGGTCGAGTGCAAGGTGCTCGAAGGCTGCAACGTCGGCCCCTTCGCCTACCTGCGCCCCGGCGCCCGGCTCGAGCCCGGGGCCAAGGCGGGCAGCTTCGTCGAGATCAAGAACTCGCGAATCGGCGCGGGGGCCAAAGTGCCCCACCTGGCCTACGTCGGCGACGCGGAGGTCGGCGCCGACAGCAACCTCGGCGCCGGGACGGTCACCGCCAACTACGACGGTTTCCGCAAGCACCGCACCGTGATCGGCAAGGGTGCGCGGCTCGGCGTTGACACGATGCTGGTGGCACCTGTAGAAGTCGGGGACGCCGCCTACACTGGCGCTGGCGCAGTGATCAAGACGAACGTCCCCGAGGGAGCGCTTGCCGTGAGCGAGAACGACCAGCGGAACATCGAGGGCTACTCCGACCGCAAGGCGAAGGAGAATAGAGAGGCATGAACGCGCAAATCGACACGGTGATCTCCGGTTGCTCGAGTCCGGGGCGATTTGTGGGTTCATGGTTGGTTCCATGAGCACGATCGAGCAACGTCCCGTGGTGGCGCCGACCGCCATTCCCTACGACTACCTGAAGCGGATGATGGTGTTCGGCGGTCGCAGCTCGATGGAGCTTGCCGCCAAGGTGGCCGGCAAGCTCGGCCTCGACATCGGCCAGGTGACGCTGAAGACGTTCGCCAACGGCGAGGTCTACTGCCGCTACGAGGAGTCGATCCGCGGCGCCGACGTGTTCATCGTCCAGTCGACCTGCGCCAACGAGCAGAGCGGGATGACCCCCAACGACGCCCTGGTCGAGCTGCTGACGATGATCGACGCCGCCCAGGGGGCCTCCGCCCACCGGATCATCGCCGTGCTGCCCTGGTACGGCTACGCCCGCCAGGACAAGAAGTCGGCGCCGCGCGAGCCGATCTCGGCCCGCATCGTCGCCAAGTGCCTGGAGGGGGTCGGCGTCGACCGCCTCCTCACCATGGACCTGCACGCCGGCCAGGTGCAGGGCTTCTTCCACGTCCCGGTCGACCACATGACGGCGATGCCGATGCTCACCCAGTGGTTCATCGACCAGGAACTGAGCGAGGACCTGGTGATCGTCTCCCCCGACGCCGGCCGGGTGAAGACGGCGCGCAACGTCGCCCGCCGGATCGGCACCCACTGGGCGGTGATGGAGAAGGAGCGCCCCGCCCAGCAGGTCGCCGAGATCGGCTACGTGGTCGGCGACGTGAAGGGCAAGACGGCGGTCCTGGTCGACGACATGATCGACACGGCGGGGACGCTCTGCGCCGCCGCCCAGACCGTGCTCGAGGAGGGCGCGGCGCGGGTGATCGCCTGCGCCACCCACGGCGTCTTCTCCGGTCCCGCCTACGAGCGCCTCGCTCCGCAGAACTCGGGGATCGAGCGGATCGTCGTCACCGACACGATCCCGCTGCGCCCCGGCGCGCCCGACAACATCACGGTGCTCTCCACCGCTACCACCTTCGCCGACTCGATCCGCCGCATCTTCACCGACGACTCGGTCTCGGAGATCTTCGCCGGCGAGAACCAGCTCTTCTAGGGCGGCAGCGGTCTCGCCGACCGCTCAGAATGAGGGTTCGATGATCAAGGTCGGACACAAGGGGGCGGATCTGATCGCGCCCGGGAACACGCTCGCCAGCTTCGAAGCCGCCGTCGAGGTCGGCGTCGACGTCGTCGAGATCGACGTGCTCTGGACGAGGGACGGGCACCCACGGATCCCGGCCGACGAGCGCACGCCGTTGGTCGTCGCCCACGACTGGCACGACGCGGCGAGGCGCGAGCCGCTGAGGCTGGCGGAGGGACTCGACGCCTTCCTCGAGCCGCCGCTCGATCGGGTCGAGGTCGATCTCGACATCAAACTGCCCGGGCGGGAGGAGGAGATCGTCGCCGCCGTCCGCGAGCGGGGGCTGGTCGAGCGGGCGATGGTCTCGACCATGGAGCTCTCTACCCTGGCCCGGGTCCGGGAGCTGGAGCCGGGCCTGCGGCGCGGCTGGACCTATCCCAAGGTGACCAAGGACTGGACCTCGAAGCGCTGGGCGAAGGCGCCGATGCTGGTCGCCCTGGCCTGGATGCGCGAACGGCTACCCGGTCTCGCCGCCCGCGAGCTGCCGCGCCTCGGGGTCGAGTCGATGTGGGTCTACCACCCGCTGGCCAGCCGCCGCCTGGCCCGGATTGCCGAGCTGGCCGAGGTGGAGCTGATCGCCTGGACGGTCGACGACCTCGCCCGGATGGACAAGCTGGCGGCGGCGGGCGTAACCGGCATCTGCTCCAACGATCCCCGTCTCTTCACCGGGCTGGCATGAGCGCAATTGGCGATTTTCGGTCCGTCTAGGGTCCAAAAGTCGCCAACCGTCCGCTCAGACCGTGCCCGGAGTCGCGGTCGGCGGGGCTTTGCGGTCGCCTTTGGTCCGCACCGCGGACTCCAGCTCATCGGCCGTGAAGCCGCCCACCGCCTCGCCCTCCAGCGCGTAGCGGTAGAGCGCCACGCCGAAGATCCCGCTCAGCGCCTTGCTGACCAGCAGGGCGATCGCCAGGCCGATCGCGCCGATCACGACCAGCAGCGCGCCGGCGAACGAGGCCGAGGACCAGATCGCGACTCCGGCGGCGATCAGGATCACGGCGGGCAGCACGCCGATCAGGAAGACGGCGCCGCCGATCGCCACGTTGCCGGTGATCTGCTGGCCCCATCGCTCCCGGAACATCGAGGCTGAGCGCTTCAGCGTCGCGAACGGGCCGGTGCCCTCGATCGCGATCACCGGCACCGCCAGGAAGGTGATCAGCGACCAGGCCATGCCGACCAGCCGGGCGGCGATGTTCCCGGCGATGCCGCCCTGGTTCTCCAGCACCCCCATCAAGACGCTGATCGCGGTCGAGACCGCCGCCCAGCCGCAGATCTGGCTGAAACGGCTGCGGGCGACCGCGAGCCCGTCGGAGACGGTCGCCGCCTGCCCGCGGAAGATCATGTCGGCGGCGGCGGCGAGGCCGACGCTGAAGTAGAAGCCGACGACGCTGAGCACGTAGACGCCGATCACCAGCAGCGGGATCGCGCCGCCGAGGCTGTCCTCGTTGAGCAGGTAGAGGCCCGGTCCGAGGAAGACGATCGCCAGCAGCACGGTGGCGACGGCCCCGTAGAGCGGGAAGCGGAACAGCGACGGATTGTCCCGCAGCAGACCCCAGCTCTTCTTGGTCAGTGCCCAGCCGCGTTTGATCCGCTTCATCGTGTCCCTCCTGTTCTCGTTTCGGCCTGCTCTGTCAGATCGTTTCGGCCAGACCTGGGGTGCGCTTGAGCCCTCTTCCCTCGAAGTACTCCCACTCCTGCTCGCCCAGCTCGGTCGAGGGGGGGTCGGCGTAGACCCACTCGCGGACGATCCGGTGCCAGTTGCGCTTCGCGCGCAGCTGGCCGAGCACCGCGACGACGCCGATCTCCATCCGCCGTCCCATCAGCTCGTCGGCCGGGATCGACTCGCGCCGCATCAGGTCGTAGTACTCGGAGCGGGGGTCGTTGGTCGATTCGATGATCTTCATCACCCGCTTCGGGGTGATTTCGATCTCGCGGTCCTCGACGTACCAGCCGCCGACCGCCCGCATGTGGTCCATCAGCCGCTCGGCGTCGAGCTTCGAGGGGTTCTTGACGAAGCCCAGCTCGTGCAGCGCTTCGCGAAAGGCCTCCGGCTCGTCGCGGGAGGCGGCGTCGAAGGCCCGCTGCTCGAGCAGGATCTGCTCGTGGTCGAGCTTCTTGGTCATCCCGAAGTCGAGGAAGGCGACCCGGCCGTCGTCCATCAGCAGGTAGTTGCCGGGGTGGGGGTCGGCGTTGAAGTGCTGGAGATGGTAGATCGAGCCGAAGCTGCCGCGGAAGACGATCTCACCGAAGCGGCTGCGCTGCTCGTGCGGAAGCTGCTTGATCTGCTCGAAGCCGAGCCCGTCGACCAGCTCGGTGACGAGCACCCGGCGGCGCGAGAGGCGGGTGATCACTTCCGGCACGTAGATGAAGGGGTGCTCGCGGTAGGCGCGGGAGAAGGTGCGCTGGTTCTGCGCCTCGTACTCGTAGTCCAGCTCCTCCATCACCCGTTCACGGATCTCGTGGGCGATCGCCTTCGCGTCGAGGCCCGGGGCGAGGGCGCGGGCCAGCCGCACCAGGGTTCCCGCGTTGCGCAGGTCGGCGTCGAGCGCCTCGGCGATCCCCGGATACTGGATCTTGACCGCGACGCGGCGCCCGTCGAGCAGCTCGGCGCGGTGCACCTGGCCGATCGAGGCGGCGGCGAAGGCCTCGTGCTCGAACTCGGCGAACAGCTCGGAGACCGGTTCGTCGTCGTACTCTTCCAGCAGCACCTTCTCGACTTTCTCCCACGGCATCGACGGGGCGTCGGTGCGCAGCTTCGCAAGCTGCTCCTGGTAGATCTCGCGGTACTCCTCGGGGATGAACTCGGTGTCGATGAAGGAGGCGAACTGACCCAGCTTCATCGCCGCGCCCTTCATCTGGCCGAGCGCGCCGACCATCTTCATCGCCGTCTCCAGGTGGCGCTGCTCCAGCTTCTCCTTGCCGCTCTCCTCGGAGCGGCCGACGTTGGTCGCTTTGGTGCCCGCGTAGCGGGCGCCTTGGACGCCGACGATCGAGCCGAGCTTGGCGGAGCGCCGCACCCGGCCCTTGGGGATCTTCGAGTCGCCGCTCATCGAGGGGAAGGTTGTCACAAGCGCCCGCGCATGCAGCGTTCTCTATCCTCTCCCGTCCGATGGCTCGCGGACGCGAAAAGCTGGAAGCGGCTCCCCGCGGGGAGTTTGGCTCGCGCAGCTCCCGCCGCCTGCGCAGCGGGGGACTGGTGCCCGGCGTCGTCTACGGCGGCGGCGCCGAGGCGCGCCCGTTCCAGGTCGCCGAGCGCGACGTTCGCAGCGTGCTGGCCGGCGGCCAGGCGCTGTTCGACCTCGAGCTGGACGGCGCGAAAGCCGTGCCGGTCGTCGTCAAGGAGCAGCAGCTGCACCCGGTGCGCGGCCACCTCCAGCACATCGATCTGCAGGAAGTGAAGCTGGACGAGGAGATCCAGGCCGAGGTGGCGATCGAGCTGGAGGGCGCCGAGGGCGCGCCCGGCGTCAAAGAGGGGGGAGTGCTCGAGCACGTCACCCGCGAGATCACCGTCGAAGCGCTGCCGGCCGAGATCCCCGAGCGGCTCGTCGCGGACGTCTCCGAGATGGAGATCAACGACACCCTGCAGCTCTCCTCGCTGCCGGTGCCGGAGGGCGTCCGGTTCGTCGCCGACGAGCCCGAGGAGGTCACGATCGCGACCCTCTCGCCACCCCGCGTCGAGGAGGAGCCCGAGCCCGCCGTCGAGGAGGAGGCCGAGCTGGTCGGCGAGGAGGGCGAGGCTCCGGCCGCCGAGGAGGAGGGCGGCGAGGAGGCCGAGGGCGAGGAGTCCGGCGAGCCGGGCGGGGAGTAGTCCTCCTGTCGATCTTCCGCCGCCGCGCTGCGCGCGGCGAGGGCACGGACGGGGATCGCATCCTGGTCGTCGGGCTCGGAAATCCCGGTCCCGAGCACGCCGGCAGCCGCCACAACGTCGGCTTCGAGGTCGGCGAGGAGCTGGCGCGGCGCTGGCAGCTGCCGCGGGCGAAGAAGCGCTTCGGCGGCTCGATCGCCGAAGGGCGGACCCGGCCCGGCGGGCCGCGCGTCGCTCTGCTGCTGCCGCAGACCTACATGAACGCCTCCGGCGACTCGGCCGGCCCGGCGCGCGGCTCGCTGAAGGCGCCGCTCGACCGGGTGGTGGTCCTGCACGACGAGATCGACCTGCCGTTCGGCGAGGTGCAGAGCCGGCTCGGCGGCGGCCTCGCCGGCCACAACGGCCTCAAGAGCCTCAAGCGCGGCCTCGGCGGCGCCGACTTCTGGCGGGTCCGGGTCGGCATCGGGCGGCCCGGCTCGACCGACCCCGAGGTCGTCGCCTCCTACGTGCTGGGGCGCTTCCGCGAGCCGCGCGCCGAGGTCGAGGCGCTGGTCGGCCGCGCCGCCGACCAGGCCGAGCGCTTGGTCGAGCAGCTAGGTTCCGAAGGATGAGCGGCGAGGGCGGATCCGAGCGCACCTCCTACGAGGTGGACTCCGCGGGCGTCGCGCTGCTGCGCCTGCGGCGGCCCGAGGCCCGCAACGCGATCGACACGCAGATGCTGGTCGAGATGCTCGAGCACCTCGCGGTCGCCCGGGCCGACGAGGCGGTCCGCGTGCTCGTGGTCAGCTCCTCGGACCCGATGGGCCTCTCGGCGGGCGCCGACGTCAAGGAGCCGCTCGACGAGGCGGGCCAGGTCCGCCGCATGCAGCTCTTCGCCGACCTCTACGACGCGATCGCCGCCTTCCCGAAGCCGACCGTCGCGGCCTGCCACGGCGACGTGGTCGGCGGCGGGGCGGAGATCGCCGTCGCCTGCGACATGCGGGTCGGCGGCGCCAACCTGCGGCTGCGCTTCCCCGGCGCGGCGCTCGGCGTCCCGGTCGGGCCGGCGCGCCTGGTCAGCCTCTGCGGTCTGGCGACCGCCAAGTACCTGCTGCTCTCCTCGCGCACCGTCGGCGCCGACGAGGCGCTGCGCCTCGGCCTCGTCAACCGCGTCGCCCCGACCGCGACCACCGAGGGGGCGGCGCTCGAGCTGGCCGCCTCGGTCGCCGCCCACCCGCCCGAGGCGGTTGCCCGCCTGAAGCGGATGCTGCACGAGTGGGACGACGTCGAGGGCCGCTCCCGCGCCGAGGGCGAGGGCCAGGTGGAATGGGCTCGCAGGGCCCCGGCCTGCCCCAGCGGTAGAAGTGCCGTCGCCAAGCGGCCCATATGGGACTAATCTCGGCACGTAGCTGGAAGAATGTGCGCATGCTGACCGTGGCCGTCACCGGCCCCACCGGGGAGATCGGCAGGTCGTTCGTCGCGGCGCTGGAGCGGGCGCCCGAGGTGGAACGGGTGATCGGGATGGCGCGGCGCTACTTCGACCCGAGCGCCCACGGCTGGGAGAAGGTCGAGTACCGGCGCGGCGACATCCTCGACCGCGAGTCGGTCGAGGAGCTGGTCGAGGACGCCGACGTCGTCGTCCACCTCGCCTTCGCGATCGTCGCCGGGCGCGGCGAGACCCGCGAGATCAACCTGACCGGCTCGCGCAACGTCTTCGAAGCGACGGCCGCTGCGGGCGCCAAGCGGCTCGTCTACACCTCGTCGGTCGCCGCCTACGGCTTCCATCGGGATCTGCCCCGGCTGATCGACGAGGACGAGCCGACGCGGGGGACCGAGCGCCATCCCTACTCCGCTCACAAGGCCGCCGTGGAGAAGGAGCTGGAAGAGGTGCTCGAGGGATCGGCGACCGACACCTACATCTTCCGCCCCTGCATCGTCGCCGGGCCGGACGCGACCCTGCTGCTCGACCTGATTCCGATGCTGGCGCTCGGGCGGAGGATCCCCAGCCCGCTGCGCTGGGCGCTCCGCAGGGTGCCCGAGCTGCGACCGGTGCTGCCCGACCCCGGCGTGCCCTTCCAGCTCGTCCACCAGGACGACGTCGCCGTGGCGCTCGCCGCCGCTGTGCTCGGCCAAGGCGACCCCGGCGTCTACAACCTGGCCGGGCCGGGGGAGCTGACGATCTCCGACCTCGCCCACGAGCTGGGCTGGCACACCGTGCCGGCGCCGCAGCTCGCGGTCGGCGCCGCCGCCGAGGCGGTCGCCCTGATGCCATTCCTGCCCGACGAGGCGGCCTGGATCGAGGCGGTGCGCCGACCGATGCTGATGGACACCTCGCGCGCCCGCCGCAAGCTGCACTGGATGCCGCAGCATGGCGCCCGCGAGACGCTGCGGGACATGATCGCGGCAGTCCGCTCCAGGTAAGGGGTAGTCCCCGACGCGGCACCGGCGGCGAGCCGCCCGTCTACCATTTAAGCGGCATGCCTGAACCAATCAGGCGCAGCCAGCGCTACATGCCCGGCTGGACGGGCTGCGAGCGGTGGCCGTGCTCGTCGTATCGCCTACCACCTCGGCTTCGCCTGGGCGCCCGGCGGGCTGCTCGGGGTGGGCGTCTTCTTCACGCTCAGCGGCTACCTGATCACCGACCTGCTGCTCGCCCAGGTGGCGCGCAGCGGCCGGATCGACCTGGGCGGCTTCTGGCTAGGCGCGGGCGCGGCGCCTGCTGCCGGCCTTTCGTGATGCTGGTCGTGGTGACGGCCTGGGTGACCGTGTTCGGCCCCGCGCAGCCGTCCGCAGTTCAGCGGAAGCGGTGGCGGCGGCGGCGCTATACGTGAGCAACTGGCAGCTGATCCTCCAGCACGTCTCCTACTTCGCCGCCTTCGGCCCGCTGTCGCCGCTCAACCACCTCTGGTCGCTGGCGGTCGAGGAGCAGTTCTACATCGTCTGGCCCTTCCTGCTGCTGCTCGGCGTCACCTCGTCCGCGAGGCGAACCGCGCTGGGGCATGCGAGCCGCGGCTGGCCGCCGTGACCGTTGTGTTGGCGATGGCCTCGGCGGTCGACGATGGCGGTGCTCTACCACCCCAGCCTCGACCCCTCGCGCGTCTACTACGGGACCGACACGCGCGCCTGCGAGCTGCTCGCCGGCGCGGCGCTGGCGATGGTCTGGCCGAGCCGCCGGCTGCACGGCGGGGATCGCGGCCGGCGCGCGGCGCGTGCTCGACGGGCTCGGCATCGCTCGGTCTGCTCGGCATCGGTCTGCTGGTCTGGCAGACCAGCGAGTTCTCGCCGTTCCTCTACCAGAGGCGGCTTCGTCCTGCTGGCGATCTGCGACCGTCGCTCGTCGTCGCGGCGCTCGCCCACCCGGCCTGCCGGCTCGGGCGTCGTGCTCGGCTGGGCGCCGCTGCGCTGGATCGGCGTGCGCTCCTACGGCATCTACCTCTGGCACTTCCCGATCATCGTCCTGACCACGCCGAGCGGCGTCCACCAGACCGACCTGCTGCGCGACGCCCTCCAGGTGGCGGCGACCTTCGGCGTCGCGGCGCTCTCCTGGCGGTACGTCGAGCAGCCGGTACGCCACGGCGCTCTCGGCCGCCTCTGGGGGCGCCTCAGGTCGGGTGAGTGGCGGCCGCAGGCGATCCGCGGCGCGGCTGGGCGGTGGCGATGGCCTCCTTCGCGATGCTCGCGATCGCCGCCGTCGGGCTGGCCGGAGTGGGCGCCGCCCCCGCCGGGCCGGCGCTCGCCTCGCAGAGCGGCGGCAGCCTGACCGTCCGCACGGCGGACAGCGGCGAGCCGGTGTCCGCAGGCCTCGCCCATCCCGGGCGCAGCTCCTGCCGCGCCGTCGTCTACATCGGCGACTCGACCTCCGAGGGCCTCACCTCGCACGAATACCTGCCGCGCCGCTATGAGCGGATCGAAGCCCGCTACGCGCACGTCGGCGCCACCGTCCAGCACTACGAGATCTCCGGCGCCCGCTCGATCGTCGAGACCTACGAAGGCGAACCGAACGCCGAGGAAGCGGCGCAGCGCTGGAACCGGGCCGGGTACCGCGGCTGCTGGGTGCTGGGGCTCGGCACCAACGACGCCGCTGACGTCGACGTCGGCTCGAACGTCGAGATGAAGGAACGGAGTCAACCGGATGATGTCGGCGATCGGCGGCCAGCCGGTGATGTGGGTCAATGTCAAGTCGCTGGAAGGAAGCGGGCCCTACGCGGATCAGAACATGCGGCTCTGGGACGAGGCCCTGCGCGAAGCCTGCGCCCGCTACCCGAACATGCGGATCTTCGACTGGGCCGCAGTCGTCAAGGACGAGTGGTTCATCGACGACGGCATCCACTTCACCTCGCCCGGCTACAAGGCCAGCGCGCTGCTGATCGCCCGCGCCCTGGCCCAGGCCTTCCCGGACGGCGCAGCCGTCAGCCCTGGCTGCGTGGTGCACGAGAAGCTCAAGACTCACCGTTCGCACCACCGGGGCGGGCGGGGGACGCGCGGCCACGGCGTCTGAGAAGGGCCTATCCCGGTAGGGGTGGAACGTCTTGTACTTTTTCTGCGGCGACGCCCGCGGACAGTAGCTAACTGTCTTCGGAAAAAGTTAAGTGGAACCCCTGCCGGGATAGGACTTAACCTGGATCGTCCATGTCCCTGCAGCCCCTGCTGGAGATAGCCGCCGAGGATGAGCGCCTGCAGGCGCTCGGCGCCCGCCTGCGCGAGGCGGGCGGCGACGGGACGGAGACGGTTCCCGCTTCGGCGACCCTGCGGCCGCTGCTGTTGGCGACGCTGCTCGAAGACGAGCGCGGCCTGGCCGGCCGCCCGGCCCTGCTGGTCGGCGCCGACGATCGCTCCGCCCGCGACCTGGCCGCCGACCTGCGCGCCTACCTGGCGCCGCGCCGGGTCCGCCTCTACCCCTCGCGCGGCACCGGCTACGCCTCGCACGTCATCCCGCCGCCGCACCTGGTCGGGTTGCGGATCGACGCGCTCGAGGCGCTGCGCGGGGACGAGGACGCGGTCGTCGTCGCCAGCGCCACGGCGCTCGCCGAGGCGGTTCCCGACGCCTCGCTGCGCCCCGCCGGCTTCTCGCTCTCGGTCGGCGAGGAGATCGACCTGGACGGGGCCGCCCGCGACCTCCTCGCCGCCGGCTACCAGCGGGTCGAGCAGGTCACCGAGCGCGGCCAGTTCGCGCTGCGCGGCGGCATCCTCGACGCCTTTCCGGCGACCGAGGAGCGCGCCGTGCGGATCGAGCTGTTCGGCGACGAGATCGAGTCGATGCGCTGGTTCTCGACCTTCACCCAGCGCTCCCTGGGCGATGCCGAGCGGGTCGAGCTGGCGCCCGCCGCCGAGCTGGACCTCGAGCACCGCGAGCTGGCCGAGCTGGCGGCGATCGAGGCGACGGAGAAGGGGGAGGAGGCGCCGAGCCCGGTGGAGGTGCTCCCGCTGGAGCACTTCGGCGCGCCGCTCGACTTCGTCCCCGAGCGGGCCGCGACGATCCTCGTCGCCCCGGAGGAGATCGAGCCGGCCCTGCGCGACCACTGGGAGGACGCGACCGCGGCCATGCACGCCGACGACGCCCGCCACCTCTACGTCGAGGTCACCGCGCCGCTCAGCGCCCGCGCCGTCCTCGCGCTGACCGGCACCGGCGATATGGAGGAGGATGCCTTCCGCGCCTCCCGCGCCGAGTCTCCGGCCCGCAGCATCGGCGAGGCCGAGGCGGAGTTGGAGAAGCTGGTCCGCTCCGGCTACCGGACCGTGGTCGCCTTCGACAGCCGCGGCGAGGCGGAGCGCTCCCGCTACGGCCTCGAGCGGCTCGACGCCTCGTTGCTCGACGGCGGCCGCCTCTCCGCCGAGCCGGGCCTGGCCTTCGCCGAGGCGCGCCTGCGCGAGGGCTTCGTCAGCCCCGAGCTGCGGCTCGCCGTCTACCCGTTCCGCCGCCTCGTCCACCGGCGCCGCCGCGCCGCCGAGCCCGCCGCCGCGGCCGGCCGCGGCCGGCTCGCCTTCAGCGACCTGCGGGTCGGCGACCACGTCGTGCACGAGGACCACGGCGTCGCTCGCTTCGCCGGCTTCGAGACGCGCCAGGTGGGCGGCGTCACCCGCGACTACCTCTACCTCGAATACAAGGGGGAGGACCGCGTCTACGTCCCCACCGACCAGCTCGCCAAGCTGAGCCGCTACGTCGGCGCCGGGGCCGAACCGGCCCTCTCGGCGCTGGGCGGCAAGCGCTGGGAGAACGTCAAGGCCCGCGCCCGCCGCGCCGCCGGCGCCCTGGCCGGCGAGCTGCTCAACCTCTACGCGGAGCGGCGGACCCGCAAGGGCCACCCCTTCCCGCCCGACGGCGAGTGGCAGCTCCAGATGGAGGCGGCTTTCCCCTACCGCGAGACCGCCGACCAGGTCGAGGCGATCGAGGCGGTCAAGGGCGACATGGAATCCGAGCAGCCAATGGACCGGCTGCTCTGCGGCGACGTCGGCTTCGGCAAGACCGAGGTGGCGCTGCGCGCCGCGGTCAAGGCCGCCTCCGACGGCAAGCAGACGATGATGCTGGCGCCGACCACGATCCTCGCCCAGCAGCACTTCGGCACCTTCCGCGAGCGGCTCGCCGACCTGCCGTTCACCCTCGACTGGGTCTCGCGGCTGCGCAAGCCGGCCGACGTGAAGGAGGTGCTGAGGCGCTTCGAGGCGGGCGAGGTCGACGTGCTGATCGGCACCCACCGGCTGCTCTCGCGCGACGTCCGCGCCAGCGACCTCGGCCTGCTGATCGTCGACGAGGAGCAGCGCTTCGGCGTCAAGCAGAAGGAGCTGCTGCGCCAGCTGAAGCTGAAGGTCGACGTTCTGGCCCTCTCGGCGACGCCGATCCCGCGCACGCTTCAGATCAGCCTCGCCGGGCTGCGCGACATCTCGACGATCGAGACGCCGCCGGAGGGTCGGCGCCCGGTTCGCACCTACGTCGGCCCCTACGACGAGGATCTGGTGCAGCGGGCGATCGAGCGCGAGTTGGAGCGCGACGGTCAGGTCTTCTTCCTCCACAACCGGATCGAGACGCTGCCCGAGGTGGCCGAGCGGCTGCGCTCGCTGGCTCCGCAAGCGCGCATCGCGGTTGCCCACGGCCAGATGGAGGAGGCCGAGCTGGAGGAGACGATGATGCGCTTCCTGCGCGGCGAGGCCGACTGCCTGGCGACGACGACGATCATCGAGTCGGGCCTCGACATCCCCACCGCCAACACGCTGATCGTCGAGCGCGCCGACCGGCTGGGGCTGGCCCAGGCCTACCAGATCCGCGGCCGGGTCGGCCGCTCGCGCGAGCGGGCCTTCGCTTACCTGCTCTACCCCTCGCCGCAGGCGCTGACCGAGGAGGCGGCGGCGCGCCTCTCGACCCTCGCCGACCACACCGAGCTGGGCTCGGGCTTCAAGATCGCGATGCGCGATCTCGACATCCGCGGCGCCGGCGACCTGCTCGGCGACGAGCAGTCCGGCCACGTCGCCGCGGTCGGTTTCGAGCTCTACTGCCAGATGATCGATGAGGCGGTGGCCGAGGCAGGCGCCGCCGGCGAGGGCGGCGAGGAGGCGCCGGAGCCGCTGCGCTTCGACGTCCCGGTGGACGCCTACCTGCCGGCCTCCTTCATCCCCTTCGAGGCGGCGAAGATCGACGTCCACCGGCGCGTCGCCGCCGCCCGCGCGCCGGGCGAGCTGCGGGCGATCCGCGACGAGCTGAGCGACCGCTTCGGGCCGCTGCCGCCGCAGGCCGAGAACCTGCTGGCCTTGCAGCGGGCGCGGATCGAGCTGCGCCTGGCCGGGGCGAGCAGCGTCGAGCTGCGCGGCGGGCGGCTCAGCGTGGTCGGGGTCGAGCTCGATTCCGAAGGCGCGACGGCGCTGCGCGAGCGGCTCGAGGGGGCTCTATACGAGTGGCGGGAGCAGACCGCCTCGGTCCGCGTGCCCGACGATCCAGAGGCCAGATTGGCCGCCGTGCTGGCGATGGCGGAGGCGTTGCGCGAGGCTGGCCGCTCGCCAATGGTCGGAAAAGATATGCTCCCAGCCCCGTGAGTTCGGACCAGGGCAGGAGACGCACGAGCGGCAAAGGCGGGGGCGGCGCCCCCGGGGTCGTGGCTGCGCGCCGCCTCGGCCTGATCGCGTTCGGGGCCGCCTTCGTCGCCCTCTTCGTGATCGTCGCGATCGCCGAGGGCATCGGCCACCCCGGCGTGCCCTCCGGAGCCGTCGCCTACGTCGAAGACGCCCCGGCAGGCCGCGGCGAAGTCACCAAGGCCGACTTCCGGCGCGGGCTCGCCCAGGTGGCTGCCCAGTCGGGCCAGAAACAGGCGCCGAAACCGGGCAGCAAACAGTACGCGGAACTGAAGGAATCGACGCTGAACACCCTGCTCGAACCGATCTGGCTGGAGGGGCTGGGCGAAGAACTGGGGATCACCGTGAGCGACAAGGAAGTCGCCAAAGAATTCAAGAAACTGAAAAGCGAAAACTTCAAAACCCAGGCCGAATACAAGAAATTCCTCAAGCAGTCCAACTTCACGCAGGCCGACGTCGACGAACGGGTCAAGCTGCAGATCGTCAGCACCAAAGTCCAGGAACAGCTGAAAGAAGAAGTCCCCGCACCGAGCAAGAGCGAAGTCGAGGACTACTACGAAGCGGCGAAGCCGACCCAGTTCACGCAGAAAGAAACCCGCGACGTCCGGGTGATCGTCAACAAAAATCGCAAGAAGGCGAAAGCAGCGCGCGAGGCGCTGAGCAAGGACGACACGGCGAAGAACTGGAGCAAGGTCGCCAAGAAGTACTCGGAAGAACCGACGACGAGCCAAAGCGGCGGCCTGCGCAAAGGCGCGACCGAAGAATCGCTCGAAGAACCGCTCGGCGCGGCGGTCTTCGGCACTCCCGAAGGCCAGGTCGAAGGCCCGCTCAAGACCGGACAGGGCTACACCGTGTTCGAGGTCGAGAACTCGACCCCGGGAAGCGTCCAGGAACTGAAAACGGTCGAAGCGCAGATCGAAAGCACCCTGGCCCAGCGGGCCGAACAGGAATACTTCAGCTCCTACGTCGCGGGCTTCAACGCGAAGTGGACCGCCCGCACCTTCTGCGCCTCCGGCTACGTGACCGAACGCTGCGCCAACTTCGAGGCCTCGGGCCACCCCTCGACGGCGCCGGAAGCGTGCTACGAAGCGAACCCGAAAGGCGGCTTGCCGGAAGCCTGCCCGGCCCCCGTCTTCCAGCTGGTCCCGGCGCTGCCGGGCACGGTGACGCCGCTCGAACCGCGGGGCGAACCGCTGGCGCAGCGGCCGCGGCCGGCCGGTGGGGAAGAAGAAGGCGAAGGAGCGGGCGGGGCGCTGCCGGAAGGCCTCGTGCCCGAAGGAGCGGCGCCGCCCGAAGAAGGGGCGCCCGAAGAAGCGCCGCCCCCCGAAGAACCCCCGGCCGAAGAACCCCCGGCCGAAGAAGCGCCCGGCGAAGAATCCGAATAGCCGCGCCCGCCGCCGACGCCCGTCGATAGACTGCCGCGCCCGTGAGCGCCATCGCCTCCATCCGCGCCCGCCAGATCCTCGACTCGCGCGGCAACCCGACGGTCGAGGTCGAGGTCGCGCTGGAGTCGGGTGCCGTCGGCCGCGCCGCGGTGCCCTCGGGGGCCTCGACCGGCGAGTTCGAGGCGGTCGAGCTGCGCGACGGCGGCGAGGCCTGGGCGGGGAAGGGCGTCTCCCGGGCGGTCGCCAACGTCAACGAGGAGATCGCCGCGGCGCTGACCGGCGCGCGCGCCGCCGAGCAGGGGGCGCTCGACGAGACGATGATCGAGCTGGACGGGACGCCGAACAAGGGCCGGCTCGGGGCCAACGCGATCCTCGGCGTCTCGCTGGCCGCCGCCAAGGCCGCCGCGGCCGATTCCGGCCAGCCGCTCTACCGCTACCTGGCCGAGCTGTACGGGGGCGGCGAGCCGACCCTGCTGCCGGTGCCGATGATGAACGTGCTCAACGGCGGCGCCCACGCCGACAACTCGGTCGACTTCCAGGAGTTCATGGTGGTGCCCGCCGGGGCCCCGAGCTTCTCCGAGTGCCTGCGGATCGGCGCCGAGGTCTTCCACGCGCTGAAGAGGAGCCTCGCCTCGCAGGGGTTCTCGACCGCGGGCGGCGACGAGGGGGGCTTCGCCCCGAACCTCGACTCCAACGAGGCCGCCCTGCAGGCCGTCCTGGCGGGCGCCGAGGCGGCCGGCCACGAGCCCGGCGCCGACGTCTTCATCGCCCTCGACCCGGCGGCCAGCGAGGTCTACGAGGACGGCGCCTACGTGCTCGAGCACGAGGGCCGCACGCTCTCCTCCGAGCAGATGGCCGCCTACTGGGAGGACGCCTGCTCGCGCTACCCGATCGTCTCGCTCGAGGACGGCATGGACGAGGAGGACTGGGACGGCTGGAAGCATCTCACCGAGCGGCTCGGCGACCGGGTCCAGCTGGTCGGCGACGACCTCTTCGTCACCAACCCGGAGCGGCTGCGTCGCGGGATCGAGCTCGGGGTTGGCAACTCGATCCTCGTCAAGGTCAACCAGATCGGCACCCTGACCGAGACCCTGGAGGCGATCCGGATGGCCCGCGAGGCCGGCTACACGACGGTCATCTCGCACCGTTCGGGCGAGACCGAGGACACGACGATCGCCGACCTGGCGGTGGCCACCAGCGCCGGCCAGATCAAGACCGGCGCCCCGTCGCGCTCCGACCGCGTCGCCAAGTACAACCGGCTGCTGCGCATAGAGGAGGAATTGGGATCCGCGGCCGAGTTCCCAGGCCTGAAAGCATTCGCCCGAGCCGCCGTCGGGTGAAGGAATGCGGCCTTCGGCCGCAAATTAGCGGACATGGCATCCCGTGCCCGCAGCCGGACGGCACCCAAGTCGCGCCGCAGCGCATCCCGTCCCACCGCAACCCGGCCAAAGAGGCGCCCGGCGGCCCGCCGCAGGCCGGCCGCCCGGCGCGGCGCCAGCCGCATCCGCTGGGACCGGGTCGGGCGGATCGCCCTCACCCTGGTGCTGGCCGCCGTCCTCTACTCCTACCTCAACCCGGCGATCGACTTCGTCAAGACCTACACGGCGACCGGCGCGGCCAAGGCCGAGTTCCACGAGGTGCTCAGAGAGAACAAGCGCCTCCACAAACGAGTCCAGACG
>CAVVHQ010000037.1:0-58858 GCA_963748075.1 uncultured Solirubrobacterales bacterium
CTCAGCAGATCCGCCGCTGGCCGCCGCCCGCCTGAGCCTGCGCAGCGGGCGAGGGCTTGCCGTCCATCTTGGCCAGCGCCTTGCGAATGTCCTCGCCGAGCGTCTCGGCCATGTCGCGGCTGAAGTTCTCCTTGACGACCATCCGCAGCACGGAGATCGACTCGGCGTTCGGCGGCAGCGGGTAGGCGGGGACGATCCAGCCGCGCTCGCGCAGCGATTCGGAGAGCTCGAACACGTCGACGCCGCCCTCCTTGTCGGTTGGCCGCACGACCACCACCGGCAGGTAGCGGGAGTCGTTGAGCAGCTCGAAGCGGCCGCTGTGGACCAGGGCCCGCTCCAGGTCGCCGGCGTTCTCCATCAGGTTGGCGGCGATCCGCTCGTAGCCCGCCCGCCCGAGCCGCAGGAAGTTGTAGTACTGGAGCAGCACTGCGTTGCTGGCGCGGCTGAAGTTGAGGCTGTAGTTCGGCATCTCGCCGCCCAGATAGGTGATCTTGAAGACCAGCTCGTCGGGCACCGCGTCGATGTCGCGGAAGACGACCGTGCCCATGCCCGGGTAGACCAGCCCGAACTTGTGGTTGGAGACGTTGATCGAGCGCACCTGCTCGAGCCGGAAGTCCCACTTCACCTTCGGGTAGGCGAAGGGGGCGATGAAGCCGCCGCTGGCAGCGTCGACGTGGATCGGGATGTCCCAGCCCTTCTCCTGCTTGACGCGGCGCAGCAGCTCGTCGATCGCCTCGATCTGGTCGATCTGCCCGGTGAAGGTGGTGCCGAGGATCGCCCCGACCGCGATCGTGTTCTCGTCGATCAGCGGCTCGACCTCTTCGGGACCGATCGTGTGCCGGTCGGGGGTGAGTGGGATCATCCGCTGCTCGACGTCGAAGTATTTGGTGAACTTCTCCCAGCAGGTGTGCACGTCGGCGCCGAAGACGATGTTCGGCTTGGCGCCCTCGCCGCCGCGCCGCTCGCGCCAGCTCCACTTGTGGGCGAGCAGGCCGAGCATGATCGCCTCCGAGGAGCCGATCGTCGCCGTTCCGACCGGCTGCCCCGCCGACGGCGCGTTGAACAGGCCGCCGATCATGCTGACCACCCGCTGGTGGATCTCCTCGGTCTGCGGGTACTCGTCCTGGTCGACGAAGTTGCGGTTCAGCGAGTCGGTGGCGAGCTGCTGGGCCTCCGGCTCCATCCAGGTGGTGACGAAGGAGGCGAGGTTGAGCGCCGGGTTGCCGTCCAGGTTTAGCTCGTCGTGGATCAGCTGATAGGCGGCCCGGGCGGGCATTGAACCGGACGGGATCCGGTGCTCGGGGATCTCCTCGGTGAAGTAGCGGCTGCTGTAGGTCGTGTTGGTGAGCCGCCCCGACTCGCTCTGGACCTTGCGCATCGCCGCGCACTGTACATGGGGGCGAGGCCGCTGCCGAGAACTTCGGACCGCTGTACAACGACGACGGCGCGGAGCGCCGCAACCATTTGGCGATGAAGCAGAGACCCCGCCAGATCGTCGCCCTCGGTGGAGGCGGGTTCTCGATGGAGTCCGGGATCGACCGCATCCTGGGCGAGGCGTGGGAGCGCGGCGTCGTCCTCTGCGGCCTCTCGGCCGGCGCGCTGTGCTGGTTCGCGGGGGCGGTGACGCCGCGCTGCACTCCGTGGGCGCCGCGGACGCCTCTGCCCGAGGCGATGTCGACCCCGGTCGCGGCTTGACGGGCGTGACCGGCCGATGATCACCCGCGTCCTCGTCTTCGGCGGCCACGACTTCACCTCCCGCCCGCCGGATCGGGCGGTCTGCGAGCTGATGCTGCGTCTGGCGACGACACGAGCCGGCAGGCGGCCGCGGATCTGCATCCTGCCGACCGCCAGCGGCGACACCTCCGAGCAGATCGGCCGCTTCTACGCCGCCTTCGGCGAGCGCCCCTGCGACCCCTCGGACCTTTCGCTGTTCCGGCTCGGCAGCCGCCCGATGGAGCTGCGCGACCACCTGCTCGAACAGGACCTGATCTACGTCGGCGGCGGCAGCCTGCTCAACCTGCTGGCTGTCTGGGAGGCGCACGAGCTGAGCGCGATCCTCAGCCTCGCCTGGCGCAACGGCGTGGTCCTCGCCGGCCAGAGCGCCGGCGCGATGTGCTGGTTCGAGGCGGGGATCACCACCTCCTCGGGCAAGCCCGAAGCGGGCAGCGGCCTTGGCCTGCTCGGCGGCAGCCTCTGCGTCCACTACAACAACGACCCCGATCGCCGCGCCGCCTACCTCGACGCGGTGGCCAACGGCATGCCGGGCGGCTACGGCCTCGACGACTACGCCGGCCTGATCTGGGAGGGGACCGGTCCCCCTTCGGCGGTGACCGCCCAACGCGGCGCCCGCGCCTACCGGGTCGCCAGGGGAGAGGAGGGAGTCGTCGAGTCCCCGCTCCCCGCCCGCTTCCTGCCCGCTCCAGCTCCCGCCGCGCTGCGGGAGGACATCGCAGAGTTCCGCCGCATCACCGCGATGCGCAAACGAGCCGGCTGGCTGGGCTGACCGCGGGTGGCCCTGGCCCGGCCTGGGCCGAGCGGGTCTCGCAGCGGCTGAGAGGGGAGGGTCGGGTCTCCCTCGAACGGGCGGATACTCAAATCGCCGGTCTGATTAGACCGGCGATTGTCCGGGCGAGGGAGACCCGATCCTCCCCGTCCTACCCGCCCGCGCCCGCCGCAGGCGGGGCAGTCGGGTCGCCGCCCCCTTCGCCGGGACTCTCCCGCGCGATGTAGTCCTCGGCCAGCAGCAGGTTGTCCTCCGACCGGTCGACCACGTTGAGCAGGTCGCCCATCAGCGCGACCTCCTCCACCTGCTCCTTGACGAACCACTGCATGAACTGCTCCGCGCGGTAGTCCTTGACCTCCCGCGCCAGCTCGAACAGCGCGTAGATCTCCTCGCCGACCCGCTTCTCCTGCTCGAGCGCCATCCGCACCGGCGCCACCCCGTCCTCGTAGCTGGTCTGCTGTGACTTGATGTCGGGGATGTGGACCTCGGCGCCGACGTCGAGCAGGTACTGGACCATCATCATCGCGTGCTCGCGCTCCTCCAGCGCCTGCCTGTAGAAGAAGGCGGCAAGCCTCGGCAGCGTCTCCGCGTCGTAGTAGACGGCCGCGCCCACGTACTGCTGCGAGGCAGCGAACTCGTTGGCGATCTGCTCGTTCAACGCATCAGGGAAGCTTTTCTCGGCCAATTCCAGCTCCTTGCTCAACGGGTTGGGGCTAGAGCGGGACCGTAGCTCAATCGCGGAATTCGGTTAGCCGAAGGGCCACGAGGGAGGGGTTGGGCATCCCTCGAACGGGCGGATACTCAAAGTGCCGCCCTAATTAGGGCGGCACTTGTCCGAGGGAGGGATGCCCAACCCCTCCCTACTCCCAACGAAATCCGGTCTTCGCCAGTTGCGGCTCGAGCGGGCTGGTAGGCAGCCCGGCCGGCGGATCGGATTCGTTGTAGCCGCGCGGCGCGGTGTCGTTCGGCGTATCGGGGTGGAAGAGCGAGGCGAGCACCTGGATCTGGCCGCGGCCGACGCCCAGCTCCCACTGGCCGCCGCCGTAGGCGCCGATCCCCCGCTCGGCGCAGTAGTCGTAGGTCTCGCAGAGGTCGCGCAGGCCGCCGATCCGCGAGGGCTTGACGTTGACCATCTTCGGCGGCCAGGGCAGCGCCTCGACGTCGGCGATCGAGTGGATCGGCGCGTCCCAGGTGAGGCGGTCGCGGACCGGCTCGAGGATCGGCCGGGTCTCGTCGTTGACGTCGGGGTCCTCCAGCCAGGCGTCGGGGAACGCCGCGACCAGCTTCGCGTACAGGCCCGGGTCGGTCTCCACGTCCACCGGCGTGCCTTTATAGAAGCCCTTCAGGTCGAGCGAGTCGACCGCCCCGGTCTCGACCAGCGCGGCGATCAGCTCGTCGGTCCAGTCGTTGGTCGGGTCGAGCTTGAAGCGCAGCGTCGGGTAGGGGTCGAGCTTGCGTCGCAGCGTCTCGATCGAGGAGGGCTGGTCCGGGCCGGCCGCCAGACGCATCGAGCAGACGAACTCGACCGGACGGGGCTCGCGACCGAGCGCGGTCGCGAGCCCGATCCTCGCCTGGCGCAGCGCCAGGTCGAGCGCCGCCGACTCGAAGGCCCAGCGGCGGTAGCGGCGCGAGACCTCGCGCTGCGGCTCGGCCGGGAAGGTGTCGACCTCGCTCATGAACTCGCAGAACTCGCCCAGCGTCGCGTAGCCGGTCAGGTCGAGGCTGGCGCCGGCGTCCTGGAGGGCGACATGGTCGAGTGCGTCGTAGGTGACGTCCTCGCCGAGCCCGTCCTCGCCACCGCCCCACATGTGGATCACCGTGGTCAGGCGTTCGAAGTCCGGGGCCTGGTGCTCGAGGCCCTGCAGCTCGTAGCCGTCGATCTCGAGCGGGAGGTCGGCGAGCAGGTCGAAGGTGGGCACGGGCGTGAGTCTATGGTGAGTCTATGTGGGGGAGGGTCGGGGTTGCGTGGGGGGAGGCCCTCCCGTCGAACGCATCTCCTGCGGGCGGTCGAGGTTTGGGTCGCTATGCGGTTCAAAGGTCGACCGCGCCGGTGGGAGACTTCGCTTCGTGAAGCACACCGCTCATGGCTACTGGCTGGAGGAGGCGGGCGAGGTCGCGCCGCTGCCCGAGCTGGTGGGGGAGCGGAGCGTGGATGTGGTCGTGATCGGGGGCGGCTACACGGGGATGTGGGCCGCCTGGCAGGTCAAGAAGCTGGAGCCCGATGCGAGTGTCGTGCTGCTCGAGGGTGAGATCTGCGGGCATGGGCCGAGCGGGCGCAACGGGGGTTTCTGCAATGTGATGTGGTTCTCGCTGCCCAACCTGCGGGAGCGGTGGGGGGATGCCGCGGGGCTGGCGGTGGCTCGCGCGTCGCGGGAGGCCGTGAGCGGGGATCGAGGGCTTCTGCCGGGACGAGGGGGTCGACGCCTGGTTCAGACGTGGCGGCTACCTGCAGGTGTCGACCGCGCCTGCCCACGACGGGGCTTGGGAGGAGACGGCTGCGGCCTGCCGGGAGCTGGGGCAGATCGGCGCCGTGCGGCCGCTCGCTTCGGACGAGGTCGCGGAGCGCTGCGCCTCGCCCGCGTTTCGTGGCGGGGCGTTCTACCCGGATGCGGCGACCGTGCAGCCGGCCCGGCTGGCGCTCGGGCTGCGCGAGCGGCTGCTCGGGGCCGGGGTCGAGGTCTTCGAGCGCTCGCCGGTGCGTCGACTCGAGGGCTCGCCCGGCGGGGTCCTGGCCCGGACCGGGGGCGGGGCCGTGCGGGCCGGCGCCGCGGTCGTTTCGATCGGTGGCGCGGCGAAGGCGCCGCGGGCCCCGCTGCGCGACTCGCTCACCGTCACCTCCTCGCACATCGTGCTGACCGAGCCGGTGCCGGACGTGCTGGAGGAGATCGGCTGGACGGGCGGCGAGTGCATCACCGACAGCCGCTCGTTGATCGACTACTTCCGCACCACGCCCGACGGGCGGATCGCCTTCGGCTGGGGCGGTGGCCGGATCGCGCTGGGGGCGCGGCTGCGGGGCCGCGCGGAGATCGACGCCGAGGTGATCTCAGCTGCCGCGGCGCGACTCCGGGACTACCTCCCGGCACTCGCCGGCAGGCGCCTGACCGACGCCTGGGGCGGCCCGATCGACGTCTCGCCGACCCACATCCCGATCGTCGTGCCGCTGCGCGGCAGTCGCGCCTTCGCCGCCGCCGGCTACACCGGCAACGGAGTCGGTCCCTCGCACATGGTCGGCCGCACCCTCGCCTCCCTCGCCCTCGACCGCCGCGACGACCACTCCCGCCTCCCCATAGTCGACCCCGCCCCGCAACGGGTTCCCCCCGAGCCCTTCCACTGGCTCGGCGGCGAGACGATCCGTCGCGCCCTGACGAGCAAGGAGAACGCCGAGCTGTCCGCCCAAGCTCCCCATCCAATCAGCGACTTGGTCGCGAAGATCCCCGAGCTGATCGGCTTCCACATCGGCCGCTGACCAGCTCAATCAGAGCGGCTCGTGAGGGAGGGATGGGGGTGGCCGGCCCGGCAGCGGCGTCCTGTTTCTTCCGCACTCCAGACCACAGCTCGGCAAGAGCGGCAGCGTCGCAAGGCGGAAAAACCCAGCAACGGACCGGGCACCCCCGCACCCCTCCCCCTACCACCGCGCTCGTAACGACCTTCTTTCGCGTATAGAAGTCAACGGCGTCGCTCCCGTTCGCGTGCAGGTCGCCGTCGCAGGAGTCCTTCCAGCCGGCGAAGGGGAACCAGGCGACCGGCGCCGGCACGCCGACGTTGACGCCGAGCATCCCGGCCTCCGCCCCGTAGCGGTAGCGGCGCGCCGCCTCGCCGGAGCGGGTGAAGATGGCGCCGGCGTTGCCGTAGCGCGAGCCGTTGAGGAAGCCCAGCGCGGCGTCGAGATCGTCCACCTCGATCACGGTCAGCAGCGGGCCGAACAGCTCCTCGCGGGCCAGCTCGGACTCCGGGTCGGCGACCGCGATGATCGTCGGACCGAGCAGCGTCCCCGCCGGGCCGGCGTCGCCCCGGCCGTCGAGCAGCAGCTCCGCTCCCGCCCCGTCGGCTCGCTCGATCGCCGCGACGATCCGCTCCCGCGCCGTCGTCGAGACCATCGGGCAGACATCGGTGGCCGAATCCGCGCCGGGGCCGACGTTCAGCGCCGCAGCCGCCGCGACCAGCGCCTCCCGCACCTCCGCCCGCCGCGCCCCGTCGCCGACCGCGACGCAGACCGAGCCGGCCAGGCAGCGCTGCCCGGCAGCGCCGAAGGCCGAGCCCGTGATCGCCGGCATCGCCCGCTCCAGGTCGGCGTCGGGCATCACGACGAGCGAGTTCTTGGCGCCGCCCAGCGCCTGCGCCCGCTTGCCGGTCGCCGCCGCCCGTTCGGCGATCAGTCGCGCCGTCTCGGCGCGGCCGACGAAGGAGATCGCGTCGATCCCGGGGTCGTCGAGGATCGCGCCGACGGCCTCGCGCCCGCCGTGGACGAGGTTGACGACGCCCGGCGGGATCTCCGCCACCGAGTCGACCAGCTCGGCGATCAGCGCCGCCGGTCGCGGGTCCTGCTCGGAGGGCTTCAGCAGGAGCGAGTTGCCGCAGGCGATCGCGTAGGGCAGGAACCAGAGCGGGATCATCGCCGGGAAGTTGAACGGGGTGATCGCCGCCACCACGCCGACCGGCTGACGGATCAGCTCGACGTCGACGCCCTCGGCGACGCCCTCCAGCGTCTCGCCCTTCAACAGGTGGGGGATCGCCGCCGCCGACTCGACCGACTCGATCCCGCGCCCGACCTCGCCGTCGGCGTCGGCCAGCGTCTTGCCCATATCGGCGCTGACCAGCGCGACCAGCTCCTCGCGCCGGTGCAGCAGCCCCTCGCGCAGGGCCAGCAGCGCCCGCGCCCGCCGCTGCGGCGGCGTCGCGCGCCAGCCGGGCTGCGCGGCCCGCGCCGCCTCGACCGCCTCGCGCACCTCGGCCGGGCCGGACAGCGGGACCAGCGCCTCGACCTCGCCGGTCGCCGGGTTGACGTCCTCGAGCGTCTCGACCCCGTCGACCGCTCGCCACTCCCCGCCCACGCAATTCGTCAGCCTCACAGGCGGTCGATGGGCCGATATGTCGACTCCGAGTCGACTTTTAGTCCCGTCGGCGGGCATTTCAGGCCGCCTCGGCGGCGCCGACCGGGATCGGCGCCGTCTCCTGCTCGGGCCGCACCGACGCCAGCCTCTCGGCCCGCCGCTGCTGCCAGACGGTGAAGCCCATCGCCAGCACCGTCACCCCGAAGAGGATCATCGCGATCACGTTGACCTCGACCGGGATGCCGCGTTGGGCGGCGCCGTAGATGTAGAGCGGGAAGGTCACGGTCGTCCCGGAGTTGAAGTTGGAGATCACAAAGTCGTCGATCGAGAGGGCGAAGGCGAGCAGGGCGCCGCCGACGATCCCCGGCATGATCAGCGGCAGCGTCACCAGCCGGAAGGTCTCGAGGGAGCTGGCGCCGAGGTCCTGGGCGGCCTCCTCGAGGTTGCGGTCGAAGCCGATCAGCCGCGAGCGCACCACGACGACGACGAAGCTGATGTCGAACATCACGTGGGCGATCAGCAGCGTCTGGAAGCCGAGCGGCGGCGCGTTGAGGATCAGGAAGAAGGAGAGCAGGGCCGCCCCCATGACGATCTCCGGCGTCGCCATCGGGATCACGATCAGGAAGTTCGCGGCGCGGCGCCCGAAGAACTGGTGGCGGACCAGGCCGAGCGCCATCACCGTCCCGATCGCGGTGGAGATGACCGTCGCCAGCACCGCCAGCTTGAGGCTGGTGAACAGCGCCGAGTTGAGGTCCGGCAGCCCGAAGGCGTTGCCCCAATGCTCGAGGGTGAGGCCGACCCAGGTGAAGTTGTATTTGCCCGCCGGGTCGTTGAAGGAGAAGACGAAGATGACCGCGATCGGGATCAGCATGTAGGCGACGACGAGACCGGCGACGATGTTCACCGCGTGCTCGCGCAGCCAGCGCCAGGCGTCGCTCACCTATTTCGCCTCCTCGCCCATCAGCGCCTTCGAGCCGGCGAAGCGGATGTAGATCACCACCGCGACCATGATCAGCGCCATCAGCACGAAGGAGAGGGCGGCCGCGGCCGGGTAGTCGAGTTGCGTCTTGTACAGCGACTGGATCACGTTGCCGATCATCTGGTTGCCGGCGCTGCCGAGGAACTGGGCGTTGATGTAGTCGCCGACGGCGGGGATGAAGGTGAGCAGCGTGCCGGCGACGATCCCCGGCGCGGAGAGCGGCAGCGTCACCCGCCAGAAGGCCGCCCGTGGGGAGGCGTAGAGGTCCTTCGCCGCCTCGATCAGCCGCTCGTCGAGCTGCTCGAGACTGGCGTAGATCGGCAGCAGCATGAAGGGCAGGAAGTTGTAGGTGAGGCCGGCGATCACGGCGCTGCCGGTCGCCAGCAGGTGACCGCTCTGCGGCACCAGGCCGATGAAGCGCAGCGCGTCGACCACCGGGCTCTGATCGGAGAGGATCGTCTCCCAAGCGAGGGTGCGGATCAGGTAGGTGGTGAAGAACGGCGCGACGACCGCGAACAGCAGCGCGTTGCGCCACCTGCCGGCCCGGAAGGCGATCGTGTAGGCGAGCGGGTAGGAGGCGACCAGCGCGATCAGGGTCGCCGCCCCGGCGTAGAGGAAGGAGCGCGCGAACTGGGTGTCGTAGAGCGACAGCGCGTCGGAGTAGTTGCCCCAGTCCCAGCTGAAGCTGAGGCTGCCGACCACCCCGGACTCGAGCGAGAGGTACCCCATGTAGAAGAGGGGCACCACGAAGAAGAGGACCAGCCAGATCGTCCCCGGTCCGAGCAGGAGGTAGGGGACGATCCGGCGGCGTGCGGCCATCTCAGCCGGTCAAGACTGCGTCAAACGCCCGCGTGATGTTCTGCGTTTCTTCGGCGGAGAGCTTCGGCTGGGTGAAGCAGTTCTTGGTGAACTGGGCGGTGGGGAAGATCAGTGGGTTCTTCGCCAGTTCCGGTTCACGCTTTTCGAGGATCTGCTTCACTCCTTCCACCGGCGTGACGTAGTTCACGTATGCGGTGATGTTGGCCTGCACCTTCGGCTCGTAGACGTAGTTCATCCACGCCTCGGCCGCGGTCGGATTCGGTGCGCCGACCGGGATCACCATGTTGTCCGACCAGAGGCTGCAACCCTGGGTCGGCATCCGGAATTCGATGTTCGAGTTGTCGGCCTGGAGCTGCACCGCGTCGCCCGACCAGCCCATCACCGCCACGGCGTCGCCGCTGGTCAGGTCGCGCGCGTAGTCGTTGCCGGTGAAGCGGCGGATCTGCCCCGATTCGACCGCGCCGTCGATTTTGTCGATCGCCTTCATCCAGTCCGCTTCCGATGCGGTGTCGGGATCGATGCCCATGCAGGCCATCACCAGCGGCACGGTTTCGATGTATTCGTTGAGGAAGTCGACCTTGCCCTTGTACTTGGGGTCGAACAGGTCGCAGATCGAGTTCACTTCCGGCGCCAGGTCGGTGCGGACGATCAACCCGCCCAACCCGCTCTGCCAGGGCACGCTGAATTCGCGGTTCGGATCGAAGCTGGGGTGGCGCAGCGACTTGGAGAGGTTCGCGTCGACATTGGGAAGGCCCGACTTGTCGACAGTCTGCAGGTAGCCGAGGTCATGCATCTTGGCTGCCATCCAGTCGGTGACGACGAAGAGGCTGCGGCCGCCCGATTCCCCCTGTTCGAGCAGCGGCTGGACCTTGCCGAAGAATTCGTCGTTCGAGTTGATGTCCTCGATGTACTTGACCTCGATCCCGGTGGTCTTTTCGAAGTTGGCGACGGTGCCGTCCTTCCCGGGGTCGATGTAGAGGGGCCAGTTGGAGATCGTCACGTTGCCGGACGGCTTGCCTTCCAGCTCCACCGTCCCGGCTTCGCCGCCCCCGCTGCCGCAGGCCGCCAGGCCCAGCGCCAGGACCAGCGCCGCCACCGCCGCGGCGATCGCCGCCGTCGCTCCGTTGCTCGATTTCCGGCTGCCCATATCACTCACCCTCTCGTCGTCGTTTCCAGCTCCGCCGTTCCGGCCGCGCCCGCCTCGGGCTCGGCCCCGCTCGCGTCGCCGTTCGGCGACTCGCGCACCAAGTGCATGTGCTCGGGCTCCCAGCTCAGCGCCACCCGGGCCCCGCCGCCCGGCAGCCGCTGCCGCTGCTCCTCGTCGGCGTTGGGGATGAGAACCGTCATCCGCACCGCCTCGCCGAGGTCGACCGCGATCTGGGTCGCGGTGCCCAGGTAGAGCGAGCTTTCGACAATCCCCTCGACCCGCGGCTCCCCGTTTGCGGCGGCGCCCCCGGGGGCGCCGGCGGCGACGGTCTCGACCCGCAGCTTCTCGGGGCGCACCACCGCGTGGCAGCGCTCGCCCACCGAGAAGCCGCTGGCGTCGGCGGCCACGATCTGGCCGCCCTCCAGCCGTACCTCGCGCGGTCCACTGACCGTCCCCGGCATCAGGTTGGAGACGCCGATGAAGCCGGCGACGAAGGTGGTGGCGGGATGTTCGTAGACCTGCTCGGGGTCGCCGACCTGCTCGACCCGGCCGCAGTTCATCACCGCGATCCGGTCGCTCATCGTCAGCGCCTCCTCCTGATCGTGAGTGACGTAGACGAAGGTGATCCCGACCTCGCGCTGGATCCGCTTCAGCTCGACCTGGAGGCCCTTGCGCAGCTTCAGGTCGAGGGCGCCGAGCGGCTCGTCGAGCAGCAGCACCTTCGGCAGGTTGACCAGCGCCCGCGCCAGCGCCACCCGCTGCTGCTGGCCGCCGGAGAGCTGCGCCGGGCGCCGTTTCGCCTCGCCGGCCAGCCCGACCCGCTCCAGCTCGGACGCGACCCTCCGCCCGATCTCCCGCTTCGGCACCCGCTTGCGCTTCAGCCCGAAGGCGACGTTGTCCTCGACGCTGAGGTGGGGGAAGAGCGCGTAGCTCTGGAAGACGGTGTTGGTGGGGCGCCTGTGCGGCGGCAGGTCGGCCACGTCGGCGCCCTCGATCCGGATCCGCCCCTCGCTCGGCCGCTCGAAGCCGGCGAGGATCCGCAGCGTCGTCGTCTTGCCGCAGCCGCTCGGCCCGAGCAGGGTGAAGAACTCGCCTCCGGCCAGCTCCAGGCTGACGTCGTCCACGGCCACCAGCTCGTCGAATCGCTTGGTGACTCGGTGAAGCTCGACGCTTGGAACCGTGGCTTCTTCCATCCTCCTCCTCGCAGCTCGGGAGTCGTGCCCAGATGGAGCCGACTCCCAAGACGGTATGTCCAAGCCGGAGCCTTTACAAGTGGCGACGGCACAAATTCAGGCTCGGTACTTGTACAGTCTGTACATGGCACTGCCAAGTCCTCGACTTGATGACCATTGCACAGTGGCCATATCGGCTCTAGCGTTGTCCAGAACGTCGTAGCCAAGAGAGGAGACGGATCGCATGGCCATTGCGTCGCAGACCACCGGAGCGGCTCGCGCCGAGCTCCAGGAGCTGGCGATGCGGCACCTCTGGATGCACTTCTCGCGGATGGGCTCCTACGGCCGCGGCCAGGAGATCCCGATCATCGTCCGCGGCGACGGCTGCTACGTCTACGACGAGCACGGCAACCGCTACCTCGACGGCCTCTCGGCGCTGTTCTGCGTCAACGCCGGCCACGGCCGCGCCGAGCTGGGCGAGGCGGCGGCCCGCCAGGTCTCCGAGCTCGACTTCTACACGCTGTGGAGCTACGCCCACCCGCGGGCGATCGAGCTGGCGGCGCGGATCGCCTCGCTCGCACCCGGCGACCTCAACCGCGTCTTCTTCACCTCGGGCGGCTCGGAGGCGGTCGAGTCGGCGCTGAAGCTGGCGCGCAACTACCACCGCATCCGCGGCAAGGGCCAGAAGCACAAGGTGATCGCCCGTGAGATCGCCTACCACGGCACCTCGCTCGGCGCCCTCTCGGCGACCGGGATCACCGATCTGCGCGCCCAGTTCGAGCCGCTCGCGCCGGGCGGCTGCCACGTGCCGAACACCAACCTCTACCGCTGGCCGGAGGACCGCCACCCGCTCTGGGCGGCGGCGGCGATCGAGGAGCGGATCCAGTTCGAGGGACCGGACACGGTCGCCGCGGTGATCCTCGAGCCGGTCCAGAACGCCGGCGGCTGCTTCGTCCCGCCCGACGGCTACTTCCAGCAGGTGCGGGAGATCTGCGACCGCTACGACGTCCTGATGATCTCCGACGAGGTGATCTGCGCCTGGGGCCGGCTCGGCCACTGGCTCGGCTGCGAACGGTTCGGCTACGTCCCCGACCTGATCACCGTGGCGAAGGCGCTGACCTCGGCCTACGCGCCGATGGGCGCGGTGATCGCCTCCGACGCGATCGCCGAGCCCTTCATGCAGGGCGACGTCTCCTTCGCCCACGGCTTCACCTTCGCCGGCCATCCGGTCGCCTCGGCGGTCGCGATGGCCAACCTCGACGTCTTCGAGCAGGAGAACCTCTGCGGGCACGTGCTCGCCAAGGAGGCCGAGTTCCGCCAGATGCTCGAGACGCTGCACGACCTGCCGATCGTCGGCGACGTGCGCGGCGCCGGCTTCTTCCAGGCGATCGAGCTGGTCAAGGACAAGGAGACCAAGGAGGGCTTCGACGACGAGGAGGCCGAGGACCTGCTGCGCGGCTTCCTCTCGGGCGAGCTCTACCGTCGCGGGCTGATCTGCCGAGCCGACGATCGCGGCGACCCGGTGATCCAGCTCGCGCCGCCGCTGATCGCCGACAGCGAGCAGTTCGAAGAGATCCACGACGTGCTGCGCGGCGTGCTCTCCGACGCCTGGGAGCGGATTCGAAGATAGGCGTGCCGATGCTCACCGTCCAGAGCCTGCTCGACGAGCTCGGCCTCGACCTTGCGGCGGGGGGCGACGCGGCGGAGGCGCCGGTTCGCTGGGTCCACATCTCCGAGCTCGAGGACCCGACCCCGTGGCTCTCCGGCAACGAGCTGATGCTGACCACCGGCATCCCGCTCGACAGCCCCGCCAAGCAGCGCTCCTACATCCGCCTGCTCGCCGAGCACAACCTCGCCGGGCTCGGCTTCGGCACCGGCTTCAGCCACAAGAAGCTGCCGAAAGCGCTGCTCGAGGAGGCCCGCGAGTGCGACTTCCCGCTTTTCGAGGTGCCCTACTCGATGCCGTTCATCGCGATCACCGAGAAGGCCTTCGCCCGCCTCGTCAACGAGCAGTACGAGGTCCTGCAGCGCGGCATCGCCGTGCAGCGGAGGCTCGAGCGGCTGGTCCTCGAAGAGCGCGGCCTGGAGGAGATCATCACGGCGATCGCCTCCGCGGTCGGCGGCACGGTGGCGATCCTCAACGGCCGCGGAGAGCGGATCGCCGGGCGCGGCTTCCGCCGCCAGCTTTCCGCCGACGCGGTCAAGGCGATTCGCGACGAGGCGCTCGCCCACACCGCCGACGGCCATCCCTTCGTGCCCACCCACCCCTCGATCGCCGGCCGGGCGCTGGCCCAGCCGGTGATCTCGCCGGGCGGGGGTCCGCCGCAGGCCTGGGTGGTGATCGTCCGCGACTCCGGCGGGCTCGGCGATTTCGAGCGGCTGATCCTCCAGCAGGCGGTCGCCGTCGTCGCGCTCGAGCTGATGCGCCGCCGCGTCGCCCGCGAGACCGAGCGCCGCCTCGCCGGCGACGTGCTGGCCGGCGCCCTGGGCGGCCGCCTCGATCCCTCCGAGCTGCGCCGCCGGCTGGAGCCGTTCGGGATCGGCGACGAGGCGGCGGTGCTCGTCTTCGACCTCGACGACCCCTTGGCCGCCGAGCCGGCGCTGGAGCGGGCGCTCGCCGCCGACGCTTGCCCGGCGGTCGTCGCGCCCCACGCCAGCGGCACCCGCGAGCTGCTCTGCGCGGTCGTCGACGCGGCCGACCGCGACCCGGTCGACCTCGCCCTCGACGCGCGGCGCGCCCTGATCAAAGAGCGCGGCACGGTGCGCGCCGCGGCCAGCCGCCCCGCCCCGGCGGAGGAGCTGCGCCACTCCTTCCACGAGGCCCGCTGCGCGCTGGAGGCGACCGCCTTCTCCCACAACAACGGTGAGCCCGAGGTGGCGTCGTGGCGCGACCTCGGCGCCTTCACCCTGCTGCTCTCGATCCAGGACGACGAGGCGCTGGGGCTCTACTGCGACAGCGTCCTCGGCCCGATCGAGGAGGGCGACGACGAGTACGGCGGCGAGCTGCTGCGCTCGCTGGAGGCCTTCATCGAGCAAAACGGCCAGTGGGAGCGCGCTGCCCGCCAGGTCTACTGCCACCGCCACACGCTGCGCTACCGGATGCGCAAGGTCGAAGAGCTGACCGGGCGCGACCTCTCGCGCGCCCACGACCGGATCGAGTTCTGGCTGGCGCTGCGCGCCAGGGAGCTGTTGAGCCAATGACCAATTCCGCCCGCGTGCTCTGCTCCCGGGGCACGGCCAGAGAGTCAGAAGGCGATGACGTACCCCTCACGCGTCCGCCGCGGGCGGGTTGCGGAGGTCTTCGATGCGTGTAGGAGTGCCCAGCGAGGTCAAGCCGGACGAGTACCGGGTCGCGATCACCCCCGCCGGAGTGCGGGAATTGGTCGACCACGGTCACGATGTGCTGGTCGAGGCCGGGGCCGGGGAGGGCAGCGCTGTCACCGACGCCGAATTCGAGGCGCAGGGGGCCCACATCGCCCCCGACGCCGCCGCGGTGTTCGGCTCGGCTGAGCTGGTTCTGAAGGTGAAGGAGCCCCAGCCGACCGAAATCGAGATGCTCCAGCCGGGGCAGCTGCTCTTCGCCTACCTGCACCTGGCGCCCGACCCCGAGCAGACCCGCGGCCTCTGCGGCTCCGGCGCGACCTGCATCGCCTACGAGACGGTCGAGGACGCCCGCGGCCGCCTGCCGCTGCTCGCGCCGATGAGCGAGATCGCCGGCAAGCTCGCCGCCCAGGCCGGCGCCTTCATGCTCGAGAAGCCGCTCGGCGGGCGCGGCATCCTGCTCGGCGGCGTGCCCGGCGTCGCCGCCGCCAACGTGATGGTGATCGGGGCTGGGGTGGTCGGCATGAACGCCGCCTTCATCGCGATCGGCATGGAGGCCGACGTGTTCGTCTACGACAAGTCGATCGACCGGCTGCGGGAGCTGGAGCCGGCCTTCGCCGGCCGCTGCTCGACCGTCTACTCGACCACGCTGGCGGTCGAGGAGATGCTGCCCCGCGCCGACCTGGTGATCGGCGCGGTCCTCGTCCACGGCGCCCGCGCCCCCTTCGTGGTGCGGCGCGAGCAGCTCGCCCTGATGAAGCCCGGCGCCGTGCTGGTCGACGTGGCGATCGACCAGGGCGGCTGCTTCGAGACCTCGCGGCCGACCACCCACCGGGAACCGACCTTCGCGGTCGACGGGATCACCCACTACTGCGTCACCAACATGCCCGGCGCGGTCCCGATCAGCTCGACCCACGCGCTGACCAACGCGACGCTCCCCTACGCGATCGCGCTCGCCGACCGGGGCGTCGCGGGGGCGATCCGCCGCGACCCGGGGCTGCGACCGGGGATCAACGTCGCGGCCGGTCAGGTCACCCACCCGGCGGTCGCCGAGGCGGTGGGGACGAGCTGCGTGCCGGTGGAAAAGGCGCTCGAAGTGGAAATCCCCGCCGATGGGCCGAAAAGTGGAGCCGGACTCCACTTTTCGGCCCATCGGCCCTGAAAAATGGAGGTGCCCGACTGATGGCGACGGCGGAGAAGACGAAGCTGAGGAACCTGATCGGCGGCAAGGCGACCGACCCGGTCGAGGGCGGCAGCGAGGACGTCGTCAACCCGGCGAGCGGCGAGGCGATCGCCGAGGCGCCGCTGTCGACCAAGGCAGACGTCGACGCGGCGGTCGCGGCGGCGAAGGACGCGTTCGACGGCTGGGCGGCGACGCCGCCGGGGGAACGGGCGCGGGCGCTGCTGCGGATCGCCGACCTGATCGAGGAGCGGGGCGAGGAGATCGCCGACCTCGAGGCGGCCGACGCGGGCAAGCCGCGCAGCGCGGTGCTCGAGGACGAGGTGCCGGTGATGGCCGACAACCTGCGCTTCTTCGCCGGCGCCGCCCGCTGCCTGGAGGGACGCGCGGCGGGCGAGTACATGGAGGGACACACCTCGTTCATCCGCCGCGAGCCGGTCGGCGTGGTCGGCCAGATCACCCCCTGGAACTACCCGCTGATGATGGCGATCTGGAAGATCGGCCCGGCGCTCGGCGCCGGCAACACGGTCGTCCTCAAGCCGGCCGAGACGACGCCGCTCACCACCCTGCTGTTCGCCGAGTGGTGCGCGGAGATCCTGCCGCCCGGCGTGTTCAACGCGATCGGCGGCCACGGCGAGCCGACCGGGGTCGAGCTGGTCACCCACCCCGACGTCGAGATGGTCTCGCTGACCGGCTCGCCGCCGACCGGCAAATGGATCGCCAAGGCGGCGGCCGACACCCTGAAGCGCGTCCACCTCGAGCTGGGGGGGAAGGCGCCGGTGGTCGTCTTCGACGACGCCTCGATGGAGGCGGCGCTGGAGACGATCGCCGGCACCGGCTACTACAACTGCGGCCAGGACTGCACGGCGGCCTGCCGCGTGCTGGCCTCGAGCGCCGTCTACGACGACGTGGTCGGCGGGCCTCGCCTCCGAGGCCCGCAAGCTGGTGCTCGGCGACACGCTCTCCGCCGACACCACGCTGGGGCCGCTCAACTCGCAGCGCCAGCGCGAGCGGGTCGAGGGCTTCCTGCAGCGCAAGCCCGACAGGGCCGAGGTCGTCACCGGCGGCGAGCAGCCCGACCGGCCCGGCTACTTCCTCGAGCCGACCGTGATCGCCGGGGTCGAGCAGGACGACGAGATGGTCCAGAACGAGATCTTCGGCCCGGTGATCACCGTGCAGCCGTTCGGCGACGAGGAGAAGGCGATCGAGTGGGCGAACGGCACCCGCTACGGCCTCGCCTCCTCGGTCTGGACGCGCGACGTCGGCCGGGCGATGCGGGTCGCCAACGCGCTGCGCTTCGGCTGCGTCTGGATCAACGACCACATCCCGCTCGTCTCCGAGATGCCGCACGGCGGCTACAAGGAGTCCGGCTACGGCAAGGACCTCTCGATGTACGCCCTGGAGGACTACACCGAGATCAAGCACGTGATGGTGAACCTGGACTGACCGCATCGCCGGGAGGTGCCGGTGGTTATGCCCCTCATGTGGGCACTCAATCACCGGCACGTCCGTCGTCGGCCGATACGCTGCGGCTCGTGAAGCGCGCAGGCAGGGAGTCCGTGGTCGCGGTTGCGACCCTTGCGGCGCTTGGCGCTTTGTTCGTGTTGGGGATCGGCGCGGGCGAAGAAGAAGACCCGCGCTGCCACGGCCGGCGGGCGACGATCGTCGGCACCGACGGGACCCGACGTGCTGCGCGGGACGCCGGGCCGCGACGTGATCTGGGGCGGCGGCGGAGACGACGAAGTCTTCGGCAGCCTCGGCAACGACCTCGTCTGCGGCGGGCCCGGGGACGACCTGGTGCACGGCGGCCGCGGCAACGACGTGGTCGACGGCGGGCCCGGTACCGACCGGGTGATCGGCGACCTCGGGGACGACAAGGTGGTAGGCGGCCCCGGGGAGGCCGACGAGGTCGCGGGCAGCCTCGGCATCGACATCCTGAACGGCGGTCCCGGCGACTTCGACCTCGTGCACGGCGACTACGGCTACGACCGCATGGACGGCGGCCCGGGGAAGGGCGACATCGCCTCCTTCGCCACCTCGGTCGCGGGAGGCCGCGGGGCCGGCGTCTGGGTCTCGCTGCGCAAGCACAAGGCTCGCGGCGACGGCCACGACCGGCTCTTCCGCCTCGAGTCGATCGAAGGCTCGGCCTTCGCCGACACGGCTGGTCGGCAACAGGCAGGCCAACGTGATCGACGGCGGGCCGGGCAACGACAAGATCCGCGGCGGCGGCGGAGCCGACGAGCTGAACGGCGGCCAGGGAAGCGACCATTGCAGCGGAGCAGGGGGGCGCACTACCTCATGCGGCAGGGAAGCCAAGCCGCAAGCGTCCGCCTACGTCGAATTCGACGCCACCCGCGGCGGCGGCGGGGGCCTCGAGGTGGTCGGCGGCGGGGGTCCCGACCAGGTCGTCGTCTCCTTCGACCCCGCCGGCGAGAGCTTTGCCGTCAGCGCCGCCGGCGAGCTGGCGACCGGCCCCGGCTGCAGCCGGCCGGAAGGCGTCGCGACCCAGGCGGTCTGCGCGACGGACGGCCCGGCCCGCTGGCTGATGGCCGATCTCGGGCCCGGCAACGACAGCCTGCAGGTCGAAGGCTCGCTCGAAGCTGCCCAGAACGTCCGCCTCGCCGGCGGCCGCGGCAACGACACGATTCACGGCGGCCCCGAGGACGACCTGATCGAGTCCGGCCCCGGCAGCGACCACCTCTACGGCGGCGCCGGCGCCGACGGCCTGGTCGGCGGCCTGCCGGGGCCGACCTACCTCTACGGCGGCCCGAGCGGCGACCTGCTCGCCGCGGGCGGCGGCTGCGCCGGTGGGGCGATCGTCGGCGGACCGGGTCGCGACGACGCCTCCTTCGCCGAGACGCAGGCGCACCGCGGCATCCTCTACGTCTCGCTGGCCGCCCACGCCGCCTGGATCGACGTCGTCCACGGCTGCAAGCACGTCCGCCTCTCGCCCACCAACGAGGACATCGAGGGCTCCTTCGACTACGACGTGCTGATCGGCGACAGCGGCCCGAACGCGATGCTCGGCCAGCCGGGCAAGGACCGCTTCTACGGGCGCGGGGGCGACGACGTGGTCGACGCCCGCGACGGCGTCCGCGACGAAGCGATCCAGTGCGGCCGCCGCGGCCACCCCGAAGGCCTCGCGCTCACCGATCCCTTCGACCCGAGGCCCGAATACTGCGCCGACCACACGATCGGAGCCCCGGTGTCCGGTCTCAACAACAGCGGCTAGACGCGGCCGGTCGACAGCGGCGCGGTCGTGCGACTAGGCTCTTGGCATGACCCGCAGCCCGAACGCCGTGGAGGCGGCAGCAATCGCGGCGGCGGTCGAGCGGTTCGTCGCCGAGACGGCGGCGCCGGGCGGCGAGCCACGGAGGCGATCGGCCCGTGGCAGCGGGCAGCGCTGGTCGAGGGGGTCGGCGCGAAGGGGACTGTTCAGAACCAGATAGAAGGAGGAGCGAAATGGCAGTCGTGAAAATCATCGAGTTGGTCGGCAGCTCCAAGACGTCGACCGACGACGCGGCGAAGCAGGCGCTTTCCCAAGCGCAGGGCACGCTGCGCAACATCCGCGCCGTCGACATCGTCTCGACCGGGATCCGCGGCGAGAATCTCGACGAGTACCGCGCCCACGTGCGGGTCGCGTTCCTGATCGAGGGGTCCGACATCGACTGATGGCGCTTAGCCCGGACCAAGCGCAGAAGCTGGCCGAGGGCGGTGCGCAGCTGGTCGACGTGCGCGCCCCGCATGAGTGGGACGCCGGGCGAATCCGCGGCGCCGTCCATCTACCGCTCGCCGAGCTGAGCGAGCGCGACCGCGGAGATCGACCGCAGATCGGCAGGTGGTGGTCTACTGTCTCGGCGACCGACGGGCCGAGATGGCCGCCGAGGCGCTGGCGAGCGGCGGGTTCGAGGCGACCCCGATCGCCGGCGGGATCCGGGCCTGGGAGGAGGCGGGGCTGCCGCTCGAGCCGGACGGGGGCTACGTGGCCGAGTCCGGGGAGGCGGCCGCCGTGCTCCAAGCACGCAGGAGGGCCGCTCCAGGGTAAATACCCTAATCCCTGTCAGGTTTTGCTATTTTCCTGTTCGTGGAGGTCGTCGTCGATCAGGACAAGCGGCAGCGCGGCAAGGGCCGCACCGGGACGCTGGAGAACCCGGAGACCTACGAGGGCGTTCCCGGGCACGTCATTCCGATCATCGAGCGCGAGTTCGACGACTTCGACAACGAAGCGGAGCAGTTCCTCTCCGGCGCGCTGGCCGAAGACAAGTTCATCGGCTTCCGCCTCAAGCAGGGCGTCTACGGGCAGCGCCAGCCCGACGTGCAGATGGTCCGCGTGAAGCTGCCGTTCGGCGGCGTCACCCCGGAGCAGATGGACGCCTTCGCCGACGTGGTCGAGCGCTACGCGCCGCTCGGCAAGGGCCACATCACGACCCGCCAGAACATCCAGATCCACCACGTGCCGCTGCGCGACATGGAGTCGCTGCTGCGCGAGATCTCCGCCGTCGGCCTCTCCTCGCGGGAGGGCTGCGGCAACACGGTCCGCAACGTCACCGGCGACCCCTGGGCCGGCGTCGCCCCCGACGAGGTCTTCGACCCGACGCCCTACGCCGGCGCCTACGTTCGCTACTTCGTCCGCCATCCGACCACGCAGCTGATGCCGCGCAAGATCAAGACCGCCTTCACCGGCTCCGACGAGGACCGGGCGATCACCGGCATCCACGACATCGCCTTCATCAGCCGCGAGCGCGAGGGCGTCAAGGGCTTCGAGATGCGGGTCGGCGGCGGCACCTCGATCATGGCCCGCGTCGCCCCGACCCTGTGCGAGTTCGTCGAGGCCGACAACGGCGACTACCTGAAGGTCGCCGAGGCGGCGCTGCGGATCTTCGACCGCCAGGAGTGGCTGCGCGTCAACCGCGCCCGCGCCCGGATCAAGGTGCTGATCGACAAGATCGGCATCGACGCCTTCCGCGAGCAGGTGGAGGAGGAGCTGCGCGGCGACTGGGTGGCCGAGCGCGACTTCGACGTCGAGCGGCTGCGCTTCGACGAGGAGGAGGAGGAGAACGCCCCCGACCCGCCCGCCGCGCCGGCGTCGCCCAACGGCGAGCACTCCGAGTTCAGGCGCTTCGTCGAGGCAAACGTGCAGGCGCAGCGCCAGCCCGGCTTCTCGGCGGTCGAGGTGAAGATCGACCGCGGCGACCTCACCCCCGAGCAGTTCCGCGGCCTGGCGACGGTCATGCGCGAGTACACCGGCGGCTACGCGCGCAGCACCGTGCAGCAGAACCTCGTCCTGCGCTGGGTGCGCGACGAGGCCCTCTACGACGTCTGGGAGCGGCTCAGCGCGCTCGACCTCGGCGAGGCGGGCGCCCGCGAGGTCACCGACGTGGTCAGCTGCCCCGGCACCGACAGCTGCAAACTCGGGATCACCAGCTCGATGGGGCTCAACCGGGCGATCAAGCAGCGGCTCGAGGAGATGGAGATCTCCGACCCGCTGACCCGCAAGGTCCACATCAAGATGAGCGGCTGCCCGAACGGCTGCAGCCAGCACCACATCGCCAACATCGGCTTCTACGGCGCCTCGCTCAAGGTCGGCGGCCGCCCGATGCCCGCCTACATCCCCCACATCGGCGGCAACTACGAGGGCGGCGAGGTGGTCTTCGGCACGCGGTTGAAGTCGCGGCTGCCCGCCAAACGGGTCCCCGAGGCGGTCGAGCGCTGGCTGCGCCTCTACCAGGCCGAGCGGGCCGACGGCGAGGAGTTCAACGCCTTCGCCGAGCGGGCCGGCGCCGCGCGCTTCGAAGCGGAGGTCGAGGACCTCACCCTGCCGACCGAGTTCAGCCTCGAGACGATGCAGCAGTTCATCGACTGGAGCCGCTCCAGCCCCTACAAGGTCGAGCGGGGCGAGGGCGAGTGCGCGATATGAACCCGGTCGCGACCAGCCCGGAGATCGACGCAGAGCAGGTTGCCGCCGACCTGGAGGGCAAGGGCGCTGCGGAGGCGATCGAGTGGATGTTCGAGGCCTTCGGCGAGCGCCACTACATCGCCTGCTCGTTCCAGAAGACGAGCTCGGTGACGGCGCACCTGGCGACCCAGGTCAACCCGGCGGCCCGCTTCTTCTACCTCGACACCGAGGTCCTCTTCCCGGAGACCTACGAGACGCGCGACCGCCTCGCCGAGCGCCTCGGGGTCGGGTTCGACCGCTTCCACAACCTGACCCTGGAGGAGCAGGCGGCGCAGTACGGCGAGGCGCTTTGGGACCGCGATCCGGACGCCTGCTGCGGGCTGCGCAAGGTCGAGCCGATGCGCCGCGCCCTCTCTTCCGTAGACTGCTGGCTCGCCGGTGTCCGCCGCGAGGACTCCGCCAGTCGCGCCAACACCCCCAAGCTCGGTTGGGACAAGCGATTCGGGCTATGGAAGCTGAACCCCCTCGCGGACTGGACCGAGCGCGACGTCTGGAACTACATCCGTGAGCACCATCTCCCGTACAACCCGCTCCACGATCGCGGCTACCCGTCGATCGGCTGCACCCACTGCACGAAGCCGGTCGGGCCGGGTGGCTTGCCGCGCGCCGGGCGCTGGGCGGGCCTCGAGAAGACCGAGTGCGGGATCAACTAGCGGCGCGACGAGGCGCCCCCGACAACCCTTCCCCGAACGATTGGTGAGACATCCGCATGAGCGAGACGATGACTGAGCTTTCCCTGACCCTCTCCGAGCGCCACACGGCCGACTTCGAGATGATCGCCAACGGCGGCTTCGCGCCGCTGAGCGGCTTCCAGGGCGCGGCCGACTTGGGAGCGCGTCTGCGCCGAGATGCGCACCGCCGCCGGCGATTACTGGCCGATCCCGATCACCCTGGCCAGCGACCTCGACTGCGCGGTCGGCGACGTCGTCTCGCTGAGCAGCGACGAAGGCAAGCCGCTCGGGCGGCTCACCGTCGAGGAGGTCTTCGAGCGCGACACCAAGCGCGAGGCCGAGCAGGTCTACGGCACGACCGACGAGGCGCACCCCGGCGTCGCGGCGATCTACGAGGAGGGGGCGCGCTGCCTCGCCGGCCCGATCTCCGCCGACGCTCTGCCCGACCACGAGGACGCCTTCATGCGCCGCTACCTGACCCCGGAGGAGTCGCGCAAGGCGTTCGCCGAGCGCGGCTGGAAGCGGGTCGTCGCCTTCCAGACCCGCAACCCGATCCACCGCGCCCACGAGTACCTGACCAAGGCGGCGCTGGAGACGACCGACGGCCTCTTCATCCACCCGCTGATCGGCAAGACCAAGGCGGGCGACATCCCCGCCGACGTGCGGATGCGCTGCTACGAGGTGCTGATGGAGAACTACTACCCGTCCGGCCGGGTGATCCTCGGCGTCTTCCCCTCGAAGATGCACTACGCCGGGCCTCGCGAGGCGATCCTCCACGCGATCGCCCGCCGCAACTACGGGGCCACCCACTTCATCGTCGGCCGCGACCACGCCGGGGTCGGCGACTACTACGGCACCTACGACGCACAGAAGATCTTCGAGGAGGTCGACACCGAGGAGCTGGGGATCGAACCGCTGTTCTTCGAGCACAGCTTCTGGTGCAACGAGTGCGAGGGGATGGCGTCGGGCAAGACCTGCCCGCACGACTCCGCCGCGCACGTGTTCCTCAGCGGCACCAAGGTCCGCGAGATGCTCGGCAACGGCGAACGCCCGCCGCACGAGTTCTCCCGCGCCGAGGTGGCCGACATCCTGATCGACGCTTACAAGGAGGACTAGGACAAGCATGGCCGCAGAGAAGGGATTCACCCTCTGGTTCACCGGGCTCTCCGGTGCCGGCAAGACGACGATCTCGAGGCTGCTCGAGGGGCACCTGCGCGAGCGCGGCTCGAAGCTGGAGATCCTCGACGGCGACATCGTGCGCGAAAACCTCTCCAAGGGGCTCGGCTTCTCGAAAGAGGACCGCGACACCAACATCCGCCGCATCGCCTTCGTCGCCGACCTGCTCAGCCGCAACGGCGTGCCGGTGATCACCGCGGCGATCTCCCCCTACGCGGAGATTCGCGCCGAGGCGCGCGAGCTGATGGGCGAGCGGTTCATCGAGGTCTACGTCAAGGCCTCGGTCGAGACCTGCGCCGAGCGCGACGTCAAGGGGCTCTACGAGAAAGCCTTCGCCGGCGAGATCAAGGAATTCACCGGCGTGTCGGACCCCTACGAGGCGCCCGACAACCCGGAGGTCATCTGCGAGACCGAAGCGGAAACGGCCGAGGAGTCGACGCAGAAGCTGCTCGACTACCTCGAGTCGCGCGACCTGATCCCGGCGCACGCGGTTTCGGCGTAGGGAGGGGACTGCCGCCCCTCCCGCTCAGGCTCGGCGCAGGGCCGAAAAGTGTTCGGTGCAATTGGATTCTTGCCAGCCGAACACTTCGCCTCCAGCCGCTACAAGCGCGGCACCTGAGGCTCGGCGAGGCCGTAGGTGTCGTAGGCGCCGAAGCGGGCGAAGGTCTTGTGGGTCGGGCCGTGGTAGTCCGACGAGGCGGTGGGGACGAGGTCCAGCTCGCCGCATAGCTCCAGCAGGTGGGCGGTCTGCTCCCTGGAGTGGGTGGGGTAGAAGGTCTCGACCCCGTCGACGGCGAGGACGCGGATCAGCTCGTCGACCTCAGCCGGGTCGGAGATGTCCCAGTAGGGGTGGGCGACGACGGCGACCCCGCCCGCCTCGTGGATCGCCTCCACCGCCTGCTCGGCGGTCGGCCAGCGGCGCGGAACGAACGCCTTCGCGCCGGGAACCAGGTACTGCTCGAAGAACGGCCCCAGGTCCCCCGTCGCGCCCGCGGCTCGCGCTATGTGCGGCCGCCCGATCGAGAGCGCGTCCCCCGCCTCCCGCACCGCGTCCTCCAGGTGAAGCTCGAACCCCTCCCCGCGCAGCTTCTCGACGATCTCCCCGGCCCGGGTCACCCGCTCGTGCTGCGCCCGCTCGCAGGCGGGGGCGATCGCTCCCAGGTCGACCCAGTATCCGCAGACGTGCAGGTCTTCCGCGTACTCGTGCACGCACGACATCTCGATCGCCGGTACCAGCTCGATCCCGACCCGCTCCGCCGCCTCGGCCGCCTCCGCGACCCCCGCAATCGCATCGTGATCGGTCAGCGCCAGCGTCGTGACCCCGGCAGCGGCAGCTTCGTCCACCACAGCGGCCGGCGCCAGCTGCCCATCGGAGACAGTCGAATGGCTCTGCAGCTCGATCAACACCGGCCGCAGCCTAGCTTCCGCCGACAGCCACGGCGGTGCGGCAGTCCGGTCTGAGGCGGGGTGATGGGGACACCCCTGAACGGGCGGATACTCAAATCGCCGGTCTAATTAGACCGGCGATTGTCCGGGCAGGGGTGTCTCCATCGCCCCCCCCCCCGCCTGAATAGACTGCGCCGCCGTGTTCGAGAAGGTGCTGATAGCCAACCGCGGCGAGATCGCGATCCGGATCGCGCGGACCCTGAAGGAGATGGGGATCGGCTCGGTCGCGGTCTACTCGGAGATCGACCGCGACGCGCCGCACGTGCGCGAGGCCGACGAGGCCTACCTGCTCGGCCCGGCGACTCCGGCTGAGAGCTACCTGAACACCCTGAAGATCATCGACACCGCGAAGCAGGCCGGCGCCGAGGCGGTTCACCCCGGCTACGGCTTCCTCGCCGAGAACGCCGACTTCGCCCGCGCCTGCGCCGAGGCCGGGATCGTCTTCATCGGCCCGCCGGCGGAGGCGATCGAGGCGATGGGCTCGAAGACGCGGGCCCGGGAGATCATGGCCGAGGCCGGCGTTCCGATCGTCCCCGGCGCCACCGCGCCGGCCAAGGACCTCGAGGAGGCGCGGCAGCAGGCCGAGGATGCCGGCTACCCGGTGGCCTGCAAGGCGGCGGGCGGCGGCGGCGGCAAGGGCTTCCGGGTGGCGATCGGCGCCGACGACCTGCAGGAGGCCTTCGAAGGGGCGGCGCGCGAGGGCGAGAAGTTCTTCTCCGATTCGCGCGTCTACGTCGAGCGCTACCTCGAGGACCCGCGCCACGTCGAGGTGCAGGTGCTGGCCGACTCGCACGGCAACGTCATCCACCTCGGCGAGCGCGACTGCTCGATCCAGCGCCGCCACCAGAAGCTGATCGAGGAGGCTCCGGGCCCGCGCGTCGACGCGGAGATGCGCGAGCGGATCGGCAAGATCGCCACCGACGCCGCCGCCGCGGTCGGCTACCGCTCGGCCGGCACGGTGGAGGGGCTTCAGGTCGGCGAGGACTACTTCTTCCTCGAGATGAACACGCGGGTCCAGGTCGAGCACTGCGTGACCGAGATGGTCACCGGCATCGACATCGTCCGCGAGCAGCTCCTCGTCGCCGCGGGCGAGGCGCTCTCGGTCTCCCAGGACGACGTCGATCTGCGCGGCCACGCGATCGAGTGCCGGATCAACGCCGAGGCCGCCGACAAGAAATTCGCGCCGGCACCCGGGACGATCACCTCCTACCGCGAGCCGGCCGGCCCCGGCGTGCGGGTCGACTCCGGCGTGGAGTCGGGCTCCGAGGTGACGCCGATGTACGACCCGATGGTCGCCAAGCTGATCGTCTGGGACGTCGACCGCGAGCACGCGACGCGACGCATGCTGCGGGCGCTGGGCGAGTACGAGGTCGGTGGCCTGACCACGCTGATCCCCTTCCACAGCGCGATCCTCGCTACCGAGCAGTGGGCGAAGGGGGAGACCTGCCGCGATCTGATCGAAGACACCAAGTGGCTGAAGGCGACGGCGCCGGAGGCGGTCGCGGCGCCCGAGAGTCGCCGAGGGGGCCGAGGCCGTCGCCCGTGACTACAAAGTCGAGGTCTCCGGCAAGCTGTTCGAGGTCAAGGTGGTCGGTGAGGCGGTCGCCGCGGCGGTCCCCGGCGCCGCAGCGGGTGGCAAGCGCCCGCCGAAGCGCGGGCGCAAGGCCTCCGGCGCCTCCGGCGGCTCGAGCGAGTCGCTCGCTTCGCCGCTGCAGGGAACGGTGCTCAAGGTGGCGGTCGAGCAGGGCGCGTCGATCGAGCAGGGCGACCTGGTCTGCGTGGTCGAGGCGATGAAGATGGAGAACGAGATCGCCGCCCACCGCTCCGGCAAGGTCACCGCTCTCAACGTCTCCGAAGGCGCAGCGGTCTCTTCAGGCGACGTGCTCGCCGTCATCGAGTAGGGGCGGTCGAGTAGCGGCGGGCGGCACTCCCCCGGGCGGGCGGATACTCAAATCGCCGGTCTAATTGGACCGGCGATTGTCCGAACAGGGGAGTGCCGCCGGCCGCTTACCTGCCTCCCCTTTGTGCGCGCTTTTCGCTTTTCCCGCTGTTCCTTCTTCCGCTTGGCCCGCTCGCGCGCCAGCTCCTTGCGGGTAAGCGGCACTTCCAGCGCTTCCTGTTGGCAGTTCTTGCCGGAGCAGGTCTCGAGCCGCCGCATTTCCCGGTCGAGGAAGTTGCGGACCGGGAAGAAGTTCGGCGTCTTGGCGAGGTTGTTCAGCTCGTTGGGGTCCTTGTTGATGTCGTAGAGCTCTTTCTCCCCGGTCGGCCAGGCGATGTACTTGTAGGGGCCGAGGCGGATCCCCTCGTAGTCCTTGGGCGGGGCGATGATCGAGGCGTTGGCCTTGCTGCTCGACCTTCGCCGTGGCGCGGCCGCCTTGTGCTTCGACGTCCCTGGTCTGGACGAAGGACTCGAAGAGGATCGGGCGGCGAGTGCGCAGTCCGGAGTCGCCCAGGTAAGGGACCAGCGAGCGACCGTCGATGCTCTGGTCCGCTTTGACGCCGGCCAGCTCGAGCACGGTCGGGGCGATGTCGATGTTCGCCGCCAGCTCTCCGGTGACGCTGCTCGGTTGGATCCCCGGCCCCCGGATTATCAGCGGCAGGTGGGTCGCCGGCTCGTAGGCGAGGAACTTGCCGCCCGCGAGGCGGTGCTCGCCGAAGAAGAAGCCGTTGTCGGAGGTGAAGACGATGTAGGTGTTGCGGAGGCGCTGCATCTTGCCCAGCGTCTGCGAGGATCGCCTTGACCCCGTCGTCGATCGAGCGCAGCGAGTCGAGCTGCTTCTCCCAATAGACGCGGTAGATGCGGAGTTCGGTGCCGCTCAGGTAGGGCGCGTTGCGGATGAAGCTCGGCTTGTCGTTGGCGTTCCCCTCGTTGAGGCCTTCGGAGCGATCGTGCGGCACTTTCGCTCCCCAGAACCAGTCGTAGTGGCGGGGCGCGGGCTCCGGACCGGCAGGGCGGCGGAAGTCCCCGTGCGGGGCCGTGTAGTCGAGTTGCAGGTAGAAGGGCCGGGTCGGTGACGTGCCTTCGATCTCCTGCGCGGCCATCGAGGTGAAGACGTCGGTCGCGTACAGGCAGGGGAGCCCGTTGAGCGGCGCGAGCGGGCAGCCGGGATCGTCGCGCACGCCGTATTCGCGCGTATCCCAGCTTCCCGAGTCGCCGTAAGGTGGCGAGATCGCGCCGTTGTTGTTGAGCCGGTAGCCGTAGTAGTAGTGGTCGGTGTCGGCCTTGAGGACGCTGTGCCAGGCGCTCCAGCCGGGCGGCACCGTGGTGCCGTTGTCGAACGGTTCGTCGCCGTAGCCGTTGAGGAACTTGCCGACATGGATCGTGCGGTAGCCCGCCCCCTGCAGCCAGGTCGCGATGTTGTGGCTGAACGCCTTGCGGATCGAGAAGCCGGTGAAGCCGCCTTCGGGCGGCACGTTGCCGCGCACGTTGTGGTTGTGGGCGTAGCGGCCGGTCAGCAGGCTGGTCCGCGACGGGCAGCAGAGCGGGTAGGACACGTAGTAGCGGTTGAAGGTCATGCCGCGTTTGGCGAGCAGGTCGATCGTGTTCGGCATCGCCCGCGTCGCCGGGGCGCCGCCGTAGGCGTTGAAGGTGGCGTAGAGGCCATCGAGCGTCTCGTCGTCGGTCTGGATCACCACGAAGCTGGGGCGTTCCTCGCCGGCCGCCGCGCCCTGCGCCTGCCCGGTGGCCAGCGCCACCCCGCAGAGCAGCGCAAGCAGCCCCGCCGCGATTCCCAGCGGGGCGCGAAGGTACGGTCGGATTTGGCTGGTCAGATGCATCGAATCCGGTTTGCCGGATGGCCTACAGGGTTCGAAACCGGCCTTCATGGCGAAGTTGCGACCCGGCGAGCTTGCGACACGCTAGAAAATGTGCAGGACGCCGCTGGAAAACCTGCAAGACGCGCTGCGGCGGCGCGCTCAGGACGCGCCGAGCTTCTTCGCCGCCTCGCGGAAGTTCTTGACCGTGGCGCTCGGCGCTTTGCGTCCCTCGAGCTTCTCGCTGTGGCGGTTGACCCAGATCACCGGGACCTTCATCTTCAGCAGCGGCACGACGTCGGTCTCGTAGCTGGAGGCGATGTGGACCCAGCCTTTTTTCCCGCCGATCCGCCGCGCGCACTCTTTGAAGTGGACCGGGTCGGGCTTGTAGCTGCGCACCTGCTGGGCGGTGACGACGAGGTCGAGTTCGGTCCGCAGGTGGCGGCGGGAGATGCCGAGCAGCTTGTCGTCGATGTTGGAGACGATCCCGACCTCGTAGCGCTTGGCGAGCCGGTCCATTGCCGCGTTGGCCTCGCGGAAGGGGAGCCAGTAGGCGACGCTGTCCGGCAGGAACTGGGCGCGCGAGGGCTCGATCTCCCAGCCGACCTCGCGGGCCACTTTGACGATCGTGCGGCGCAGCACCTCCGCGTACAGTTCGTAGGAACCGGCCATGATCTCGGCCTGCACCTCCAGGAAGCGGGCCAGGAACGACCCCTCCTCGAAGCTGAAGCCGTCCTTCTCGGCCTCCTTGCGGCAGGCCTCGACGATCCCCTTCTCCCAGTCGATCAGGGTGCCGTAGCAGTCGGTGGTCACCCAGTTGATGGTTTTGAGGCCTGGCAGCGGCATCAGACAGGAGGGTCGGTTCGCAAGACCCGCGAGGCCATCAGATCGCGATGCGGGACTTGCGCTGGCTCACGAGCGCGGCATCTTATGTCACGGCGTCGCCTCGCGGCGTCGTGCTGGCGATCTCGGATAGGCTGCCGCCCGCGCCGGCCGGGGCGCGATCGACATGGACCTCCTCGAGTACCAGGGCAAGCAGCTCTTCGCCGCGCACGGCGTCGCCGTGCCGGGCGGCGAGGTAGCCGCGACCGTCGAGGACGCGGTCGCCGCCGCCGAGCGGATCGGCTACCCCTGCGCGATCAAGGCGCAGGTGCTGATCGGCGGTCGCGGCAAGGCGGGCGGGATCAAGATCGCCGCCGACGCCGCGCAGGCGCGCGAGCACGCCGAGGCGATCATCGGCATGGACATCCGCGGACCGCGCGGCGAGGGCCCGTTCCGAGTCGAGCGCGTCTGGGTCGAGGGCGGCTCGGCGATCGCCGCCGAGTACTACGCCTCGGTGATCCTCGACCGCGGCGAGAAGAAGCTGCTGGGGATGGTCTCGGCGAAGGGCGGCATGGACATCGAGGCGGTCGCCGCGGAGGACCCGGCGGCGCTGGTCAAGGGGCACATCGACCCGACCCGGCCGTTCACCGCCGCCGCGGCGCGGCCGATCGTCGACGCGGCCGGGCTGGCCGAGGACGTCCGCGACGAGGTCGCCGCCGTGCTGGCCGGGTTGGCTGAGACGGCGATGGCCGAGGACGCCACCCTGATCGAGGTCAACCCGCTGATCGTCACCGAGGGCCGCCAGGTCGTCGCGCTCGACGCCAAGGTGACGATCGACAACAACGCCCTCTACCGCCACGAGGAGCTTGCCGCGATCGACGCCGAGTCGGTCGCCGACCCGCAGGAGGCGATGGCCCGTGAGAAGGGCCTCACCTACGTGAAACTCGACGGCAACGTCGGCATCCTCGCCAACGGCGCCGGGCTCTGCATGTCCACCCTCGACGTGGTCGCGCAGGCGGGCGGCGAGCCCGCCAACTTCCTCGACGCCGGCGGGGGCTCCAAAGCCGAGGCGATCGTCGACGCGCTCACCGTGATCACCTCCGACGAGAAGGTCACCGCGATCCTCTTCAACATCTTCGGCGGCATCACCCGCTGCGACGAGATCGCCACGGGGATCGTCGAGGCCTCCGGGCAGCTCGACCTGGCGGTGCCCCTGGTCGTGCGGCTCGACGGCACCAACTCCGAGCAGGGGCTGGAGATCCTCGCCGGCGCGGACCTGCCCGACCTGCACCAGGAGAAGACGATGCTCGGCGCCGCCCGGAAGGTGGTCGAGCTGGCGGGAGATTCATGAGCATCGTCGTCGACAAGGAGACGAAACTGGTCGTCTCCGGGCTGACCGGCCGCGAGGGCTCCTTCCACGGGCTGCGCAACCGCGCCTACGGAACCTACCTGGCGGCTGGCGTGACGCCCGGCAAGGGCGGCCAGGACGTCGAGGGGGTGCCGGTCCTCGACTCGATCCGCGAAGCGGTCGAGCAGGAGGGCGCCAACACCTCGATGATCTTCGTCCCGGCGCGCTTCGCGGCGTCGGCGATCGACGAGGCGATCGAGTCGGGCGTCCACACGGTGATCGCGATCACCGAGGGGATCCCGGTGCTCGACATGCTGAGGACCTACTGGAAGGCGAAAAAGGCGGGGGTGCGGCTGATCGGGCCGAACTGCCCGGGCGTCCTCTCGCCCGGCAAGGCCAACGTCGGCATCATCCCCGCCCAGTTCTTCGACCCGGGCAAGGTCGGCGTCGTCTCCAAGTCGGGCACGCTGACCTACCAGATCGGCAACGAGCTGAAGCAGGCGGGCGAGGGCAACTCCTCGATCGTCGGGATCGGCGGCGACCCGATCATCGGCTCGGACTTCATCGACGTCCTGAAGCTGTTCGAGGCCGACCCGAAGACCGAGCTGGTCGTGATGGTCGGCGAGATCGGCGGCGACGCCGAGGAGCGGGCGGCCGAGTTCATCGCCGCCGAGATCTCCAAGCCGGTGGTCGCCTACATCGCCGGCTTCACCGCGCCGCCCGGCAAGCAGATGGGGCATGCCGGGGCGATCATCTCCGGGTCCTCGGGGACGGCGCAGGCGAAGAAGGAGGCGCTGGAGGCGAAGGGCGTGCGGGTCGGCGAAAGCCCGACCGAGACCGCGGCGATCGCGGTCGAAGTGTTGCGCGGTTAGCTGCTGGGGTAGGGGGAGCCGGGGGTACTCCGCCTTGCGCTGGGTTTTTCGCCTTGCGCCTTGTCTCTCCCGCCGAGCTGGTCTGTGCGAAAAACAGGACGCCGCGCTGCGGCGGAGTACCTCCCGGCTCCCCCCACGCGGACGTCTTCTCAGGCCCTCACCCACTCGATCGCGAGCAGGCGTCCGCCCCCCGGCGTGAACCGCCGGAGCTACCGACTGCGTCTACCACTGCAACTCTGAAGGAGCTGATGTGTCGCAGGAGAAGACCAGTCGCAGGCAAGCGAAGGAGAGGCGTGTTTTCTTTCACTCGATTTGCAGCGGTAAAGCGCGGGGTTTTCGCTGTCGTGGCGGCAGCTGCAGCGGTTCTGGTGTTCAGTGGAAGCGCTCTGGCGCGGAGCGCTTATGTGACGAACTCGGGCGATGGGACCGTCTCGGTGATCGAGACGAACACGAGCTCGGTGATCGCCAACGTGGTCGTCTCGGGGGAACCGGTCGATGTGGCGATCACGCCGGATGGGACTCGCGCCTACGTCGCCAACAAAGGCACCAACACGGTCGCCGTGATCGACACCTCCACCAACTCGCAGATCGACACGATCGTCGTCCGCACCGAACCCGACGGGATCGCGATCGCGCCAGGCGGCCGCTACGCCTACGTCGCCAACTTCGGCGACGAAAGCGTCTCGCTGATCGACACCGCGACCAATTCACTCCCGATCGGCCCGATCAAGGTCGGCAAGGAACCGCAGGGGGTTGCCATCTCGCCGGACTCCCGCTTCGTCTATGTCGCCCTGAAGAGCGGCGGGATCGACGTGATCGACACGCGGACGAACTCGAACATCGGCTCGATCTCGGGCGACGCGCTGCCGCACTCGCGGCTGGCGATCGGCCCGCGCGGCGGCCGCGGATTCGCCACCAACGGCGAATCGGCCTCGGTCACCGCCTTCAACCCCGCCGCCCGCAACGTGGTCGGCGGCTCCGATCGGGATCGGCGGCAATCCGTTCGGGATCGCGATCGGGCCGAGCGGCGAGACCGCCTACGCGGCGATCCCCGGCGGCGGCGCGATCACGCCGGTCAACACCTCGCTCGACGTGCCGCTCAGCGGCCCGGTCGGCGGGTTCCCCGGCGCGACCGGGGTGGCGATCGCGCCGAACGGGCAGCAGGGCTACGTGACCGACGGCACCGGCTCCTCCGTCACCGTGCTCGACGCGACGCGCAACGCCGCGGTGGGGTCGATCGGGGTCGGCTCGAAACCGACCGCCGTCGCGGTGGTCCCCGACCAGGGCCCGGTCGCCTCCCTGTTCGTGTCCCCGACTCTGCGCCGGCTGAAGAAGAGGCTCACCTTCCACGGCGCGGGGTCGACCGACGCCGACGGCCAGATCACTGACTACACCTGGGACTTCGGCGACGGCGGTCGGGTGCACGGGTCGAAGGCAACCCGCGTCCATCGCTACCGCAAGCCGGGCCAGTACATCGTCACCCTGAGCGTGACCGACGGCGAAGGCTGCTCGACCGAGCAGATCTACACCGGCCAGACGGCTTCCTGCAACGGCTCGCCGGCCGCCGTGCTCAGCAGCCCGATCGCCGTGGTCAAGGACCGCGGCCCTGCCCTGCGGCTGCGCGGCGGCAAGCGGCAGCGGTTGCGCGGCAGGGTCAACGTCTTCGCCCGCTGCCCGCGCGAACCGTGTGGCGTGGTGGCCCGCGGCACGCTGGTGACCGTGTTCGAACGGCACGGGAAGAAGCGGCGGCGCAGGCTGCGGATCGGCGGGATCCGGATGACGCGACCCTCCCAGGGTTGGCGCAAGCTGGGCGCGAAGCTGCCGCGGGGGCGGCGGCGCGCGGCGATCCGCGCCCTGCGGGTGGGCGGCAAGGCCAGGGTGCGGGTGGCGGTGGTCGCCCGCGCTGAATCCAGCCTGCGCACGCTCCACCGCCGCAACGTCGAGCTTGCCCTGTCGCGCTGAGTTCGTCCGCGCGGAGGGAGGCGCCGGTGTTTGGCGCCCACATGGGTATCTCAGTCCCGGCACGTTGGCGATTGGGGCCGTTGCTAGGCTCGCGGGCGATGGCCGCTGAGACGATCTCCTTCGCCCGTGGCGCTCCCAGCGCCGACATCCTGCCCCGCGAGGCGGTGCGGGAGGCGGCCGCCACCGCCCTCGCCGAGGATTGGGAACGGGCGCTCTCCTACGGAACCGGGATCGGTCACCCGGCCCTCTGCCAGTGGGTGGCCGAGCGCCACGGCGGCCTCGAGGCGGGCCAGGTGATGATCGCCAACGGCTCGCTCGAGGCGGGCTGGATGCTGTTCGACCACCTGCTCGAGCCGGGCGACCGGGTGGTGGTCGAGCAGCCGACCTACGACCGCACTCTGCTGATGCTGCGCCGGCTCGGGGTCGAGCTGGTGCCGGTGCGGCTGGAGGCCGACGGCCTCGACGTCGGGCAGCTCGAAGCGGCGCTGGCCGAGGGACCGCTGAAGCTCGCCCACGTGATCCCCAACTTCCACAACCCGGCGGGCTGCACGCTGTCGGCCGAGAAGCGGGTGCGGCTGGTCGAGCTGGCCGCCGAGCACGGCTTCTGGATCTTCGAGGACGACCCCTACCGCGAGCTGCCCTTCGAGGGCGAGGCGCTGGAGACGATGCTCTCGATCGACTCCGCCGAACGGGTTGTCCACTCCTCCTCCTTCTCGAAGACGGTCAGCCCCGGAGTGCGGGTCGGCTACCTGGCCGGGCCGGCGGCGGAGATCGCCAGGCTCGCCAAGCGGGCCAACGAGACGTACATCTCGCCCAACATGCTGGCCGAGGCGGTGGTGTTCGAGCTCTGTCGCTCGGGTGCGCTCGACCGCAACATCGAGTTCGTCAAAGGGGCCCTGCGCGAGCGCCGCGACGCGCTGGTCGGGGCGCTGCGCGAGCAGATCCCCGAGGCCGAGTTCGTCGTCCCGGGCGGCGGCTACTTCCTCTGGCTCGACCTCGCCGCGGGCGCCGACACCCCAACGCTACTCACCGAGGCGAAGGCAGAGGGCGTGTCCTTCGTCGCCGGCCCCGACTTCATGATCGAGGGCGGCGAGAACAGCCTCCGCCTCTGCTTCGCCAGCGTTCCCCCGGAGCGGATTCCGGAGGGCGTCGCCCGCATCGCCCGCGCTTTGGAGCGGGTGCGGGCCGGCTCGCCAGCCTAGGGTGTCTCAACCCCCCGCGTTCTCCGCCCGCACCCGCGGGGTTTCGAGACAGGCTCCAAGCCCGACCTCGAAGATCCTCGGCTCGTGGTTATGATGCCGGCAGTTCGGTGGGAGAGACCAACGATCGCGGGAGAGACCGATGCCCATTGGCCGACGTTTTGATTGTCCGACCCTCTGGAGCTTGCTCGTCACGGGGTTGATCGCCTCGACCGTGCTACTCACGGCTGCCGCTCAGGCGCGGGGAGCGCCGGGCTTGGATTACGGCGATGCTCCGGATGGCGCCGGCGCCGGTTACTCGATCCCGGTGACGGGCGGGTTCCCTTCGCTACTGGGGTCGAGCGGCCCGCGTCACATGAGCTCGGGGCCGTCGCTCGGCATCGGCCGCGACAAGGAGACCGACTCCCGACAGGTCGACAGGGACCGCTTCGACGACGGGGTGTCACTCGACCGGCTCGGTCAATGCGGCACCTCGCAGCTCACGGTGGTGATTGACACCCGTCGCATCCCGGAGAAACTGCTGCGCAGCAAAAATCTCTACCTGAACTCGTGGTTCGACTGGGATCGCAGCGGCGTCTGGGGGGAGACGAACGGCTGTCCAGGCGTCGAACCGCTGCTCAACAACGAGTGGTCGATCGTCAACCAGCGGATCAGTGGCAAGGCCTTCCTGAAAGAACGCGTGCGGGCGTTCTCGTTCAAGTTCAAGGCGGGTTTGCACAGCGAAGAGTTCTGGGCCCGCTTCACGCTGACGCTCGGCCAGCAGCTTCCGATCGACGCGGCTTCCCGCAGCGGCGGGGCGACCGGCACGCCGTACGCGTTCGGCGAGACCGAGGACTACCTGATCCGGCGTGGGTTCGGCACCCCGCCGGAATTCCCCGACCCCAGCGGCAAAGGCAAGAAGGAAACGAAGAAGGAAAAGAAGAAGAAAGAAAAGAAAGAAAAGGAAGAAAAAGAAAAAGAAGAAAGGGAAGTGGGCCCGTTCAAGGTCAGCTGCCTCGCCAATCCGGCGACGGTCGAGCACGGCCGGTCGGTGAAGGTGAGGTTCTTCGTCAAGGACGAAGGCAAAGGCCCGATCTTCGGCAGGACGCTGAGCAAGAAGAGCACTCCGGACTACCGGACCCGGATCCTCCGACATTCGAACCAGCGGGGCGTGCCGAGGGGCTACTTCCGCGCCGCCGGGTTCAGCTTCAGGTCGAAGAAGCGCGACGCGCGGGCCAACCCGGTCGAGCGCCACGTGGTCAGCTTCAGCTTCGTTCGCGGCAAAGTCAAGCAGGTGCTCAAATGCGCGGTGACGGTCATCCATGAGAAGATCGTCAAGCCCAAACAGCCGCACAAGCCGCCGCCGGTGCAGCCGTTGCCGCCGGGGCAGTCCCGCGGCGGCCAGCCGTCGACCGGCGGCCAGCCGTCGACCGGCGGCCAGCCGTCGAGCGGCGGCGAACAGCAGCCGCGCGTGCAGGGTCAGGGCAGCTACCAGCTAGACGGCGGAATTCCACAGCTTGTCCATATGGGTGTCAGATTCGACCAAGATGTCGAAGGCTTCCGGATCAAGCTCACTCCAGGACTACCTCCATTCGAAATATTGAGTCCGCAGAACGTGCCGGTCTCGCTCAACTGCCAAGTGGCGCCGGACAAACAATCGATGCTCTGCACCGGGCCGATCAGCGCCAACACGTTGGTGATCGTCTCCGCTCAGATCAACCCGCCGCCTAATCCGGGCCAGCTCGACGGCCGCCTCCAGCTCTGCGCCATCCAGGGGGGCGAGGAAAAAGGCCCGTTCCCGATTCAGCCGGCGCCGGTCACGTAGATCCCGCCGCCGGAGAGCCGCCGCTACGGTCGCCTCAGCGGCCGTAGCGGTCGCTGGAGAGAACCAGCTGCTCGGGGATCGCGGCGCGCGGCGGCGGCGCCGGGTCGGCGCGGACCGAGACCGTCTCGGCGACGCTGCGGGAGACGCGGTGGGCGCCGTCGGCGGAGGTCACGGTGACGCCCTCCTCGCCGGAGCTCTCGACCGTGCCCTCCAGGCCCGGCTCGAGCCCGGCCTCTTTCAGGTAGTGCAGCAGCTCCTCGGCCTCGTTCTCGAAGCGCAGGACGTGGACCTCGGCGCCGACCTCGACGTCGGCGAGCAGCGAGCCGGGCTCGCGGGCGCCCTCGACGATCGGGTGCCCGTGGGGGCAGGTGGTCGCGTCGCCGATCGCCGCCCGCATCCGCTCCTCCAGCACCGGCGACATCGCGTGCTCGATCCGCTCCGCCTCCTCGTGGACCTCGTCCCAGGGAATGCCGAGGACGTCGGTGAGGAAGCGCTCGATCATCCGGTGGCGCCGGACGATGTAGCTGGCGTGCTCGCGGCCCGACCCGGTGAAGTCGAGCGACTTGTCGGGCTTGCGCTCGACGTAGCCGTCGTCGACCAGGCGGCCGACCATCTCGTGCACGGTGGGGGGCGAGAGCTGCATCGCGCGGGCGATGTTGGCGCCGGTCATCGGCAGCCCGGCCTCCTCGAGCCAGAACATGCTCTCCAGGTACTCCTGCTCGGCGACGGTCGCGGTCTCCACCGTCCCGATACTAGTCCCCGCCCCGCCCCGCCGACGGGCCTAAATGATGACTCCGAGCCGTCTTTTCGGCCCACCGGCGATGCTGGGGTCAGCGTCGCTCCATCAGCGTCGAGACGATCGCCTCGTAGAAGCCGTCGCCCATCGCCCCTTCGGTCACCGCGGCGTTGTCCCAGGCCGCGAGCGCGCTGCGCAGCCCGGGGTCGCGCTCGGGCCCGTTGGCGACGACGAAGAAGCGCTCGACCGCGGCGGCGACCTCGAGGTCCTCGACCGAGTCGCCGACCGCGATGCACTCGGACGGGTCGTAGCCGCGGGCGCGGGCGTGGGCGGCGACCGCGTTCGCCTTGCTGACCATCCTCGGGACCAGGTGGTAGGCGTGGGTGGGGCCCTCGATCGCGGGCATCTCGCGGCCGATCGCGCCGTTGTCGAGCAGGCGCAGGTCGTCGTGGCCCGCGGCGCCGAGCAGGTCGTTCGCCTCCCCGACGTCGACCTTGCCGCGGAACAGGTGGGAGAGGACGCGGCCGTGGTGCCAGGGCGCGTGGTACTCGAGCCGCCCCTCGAAGTGGCCGAACAGCAGCTTCGGGATGCCGCGCCGCTCGATCTTCTCGTAGACGGTGCCCTCCTCGTCGGGGACCAGATCGCCGGTCAGCAGGGTCGTCTCGCCGTCGATCGCGAAGGCGCAGCCGGCCTCGTAGATGTAGGAGGTCTGGCCCATCAGCCGGGCCGCCTCGTGCACCTGCGGCTCGCGCCGGCCCGACATGATCACCACCTCGACCCCCGCCCGGTGGCAGGCCTCGAGGCCGCGGCCCTGGGCGAGCGAGAAGCGCCCCTCGGCGTCGCGGAACAGCGAGCTGCCCCGGCCGAGCAGGGTGCCGTCGAGGTCGGTGTAGACGCATCGCAGCGGCATCGTCGCGGTCGCTACGGTAGCCGGATGCACCTGCCAGCGACCAAGCGCTCCCGGAAGGAGCGCTGTGCCTGACTGGCGGCTGACCGATCGCACGCTCTCCTTGCACCAGCCGATCGGGGTCGGGATCGTCAACGTGACCACCGATTCGATGTTCGAGGGGGCGCGGAGCGGGACCGCGGAGCAGGCGATCGCCGACGGGATGGAGCTGGTCGAGGCCGGGTTCGACATGCTGGACGTTGGGGCGGTGGCGGCGCGCAGTGGGCCGCCCGTCTCCGCGGAGGACGAGGCCGCGGCGCTGGTGCCGGCGATCGAAGGGTTGGCGGGGGCGGGGGTGCCGGTCTCGGCGGATACGTTCTCGGTCGAGGTGGCGCGCCGGGCGCTGGACGCCGGGGCGGTCGCGGTCAACGACATCTCCGGCGGGTCGGAGGAGATGTTCGAGCTGGTTGCCGGGACGGGGTGCGGCTACGTGCTGATGCACGTCGAGGGGCCGCCGCGGGTCGAGCGGGCGGCGCGCTCCTACGACGACGTGGTCGAGCACCTGAAGTCATGGTTGGGGGGGAGAGTCGAGGTGGCCTGCGGACTTGGGGTGGACGTGGAGCAGATCGCGATCGACCCGGGGCTCGACTTCGACCTGACGGTCGAGCAGGACCTCGAGCTGCTGCGGCGGCTGGGCGAGCTGCGCTCGCTGGGGCTGCCTCTCTACGTCTCGCTCTCCCGCAAGGACTTCGTCGGCGCGCTGCTTGCCGGCTCGTGGGAGGAGCGCCTGCCGGCGGGCGAGCGCGAGTGGGGGACGGTGGCCGCGGTGGCGCTGGCGGTGCGCGGTGGCGCCGACCTGCTGCGGATCCACGACCGCAGCTCGCTGCAGGCGGTGCGGGTCTGCTGGGCGGATCGCCGCGGCGACGTCGCTTGTGACGACTTATTGCCGCATAGCGACAAGAAGACGCCACAGCGGGAGCCCGGCAGGTGGCTAAGAGCCTGCTTGAGACCCCGTGGTCCATTGCGATCGACCCAGCGCGACGCGACGGCCGAATCGTCGCCGAGAGCTCCGAAGCGGAGCGTCCGTCGAAGCAGGTGGCGATGCCGCGCTCGCTCGATTCCGGCCTGGTCGAGGCGCTGGGCCGGGCGGGGATCGAACGCCTCTACTCGCACCAGCGGGCGGCGCTGGAGGCCGCCTCCTCCTCGCACCTGGTGATCACCAGCGGCACCGCCTCGGGCAAGAGCCTCGCCTTCAACCTGCCGGTGCTCGACGGGATCGGCCGCGACCCGAAGCGACGAGCCCTCTACCTCTACCCGACCAAGGCGCTTGCCCAGGACCAGGCGCGCAAGCTCGCCGCGCTGCGCCCGCCCGGCCTGCGCGAGGCGATCTACGACGGCGACACGCCGCGCGAGGAGCGGCCGGCGATCCGCCGCCGCAACAACCTCGTCCTCACCAACCCCGACATGCTGCACGTCGGGCTCCTCCCCCACCACAAGGGCTGGGGCGACTTCCTCGCCAACCTCGGCTGGGTCGTGGTCGACGAGGCGCACACCTACCGCGGCGTCTTCGGCTCGCACGTCGCCAACGTGCTGCGGCGGCTGCGGCGGGTGGCCCGCGCCTACGGCGCCGCGCCGCGCTTCCTGCTCGCCTCGGCGACGATCGCCAACCCGGTCGAGCTGGCCGAGCGGCTGGTCGGCGAGCCGTTCGAGCTGATCGACGACGACGGCGCGCCGCGCAGCGGCCGCGAGATCGCGATGTGGAACCCGCCGCTGATCGACAAGGAGAGCGGCACGCGACGGTCGCCGCTCTCGGAGGCGGCGGAGCTGCTGGCCGAGCTGGTCTCGCAGGGGGTGCGGACGATCTGCTTCCTGAAAAGCCGACGCGGGATCGAGCTGATCCAGCGCTTCGCCCGCGAGGCGCTGGCGGCGCGCGGCAAGCCGGAGCTGGCCGAGCGGATCGCCCCTTATCGCGGCGGCTACACCCCCCAGCAGCGGCGCGAGATCGAGGCGCGCCTGGCGGCTGGCGAGCTGCTCGCGGTGGTGGCCACCGATGCGCTCGAGCTGGGGATCGACGTCGGCGAGCTGGACGCGGCGATCTGCGTCACCTTCCCCGGCACGGTCGCCAGCCTGCGGCAGATGTGGGGGCGGGCGGGGCGGCAGCGGCGCGGGCTCGCCGTCTACGTCGCCGGGGCGGACGCGCTCGACCAGTTCTTCTGCCGCCACCCGGAGGAGTTCCTCGGGCGGCCGGTCGAGGCGGCGATCCTCGACCATGAAAGCGAGCAGATTGCGGCGCGGCACCTGGTCGCGGCGGCCTACGAGCTGCCGCTGAGTAACGCCGACGACGAGGTGCTCGGGCCGGCCTGGCGGGAGCGGGCGGAGCGGCTGGCCTCGGCCGGCGAGCTGCGCCGCGCGGGCGGTCGGCTGCTGCCGCGCAGCGGCGAGTACGTCGCCTCGAAGGTGCCGCTGCGCTCCGCCTCGGCCGACTCGGTGGCGGTGATCGAGCGCGACTCGGGCGAGATGCTCGGCCTGGTCGAGGCGGAGCGGGCCTTCACGACGATCCACCCGGGGGCGGTCTACCTCCACCTGGGCCGCTCCTACGAGGTCGAGCAGCTCGACATAGAGGGGCGGCGGGCGATCGTCTCCCGCTTCGACGGCGACTGGTACACCCGGCCGAAGAAGGAGACCGAGATCTACATCGAATGGGTGCGCGAGCAGCGCTCGACCGCGGGCGTCGAGCTGCACTTCGGCGAGGTCTCGGTGACCGAGCAGGTGATCGCCTTCCAGCGGGTCTCGATCTCCGAGCAGGAGCCGATCGACGTGGTGGCGCTGGAGCTGCCCGAGCAGAGCTTCGTCACCCAGGCGCTCTGGTACGTGCTGCCGGAGCGGCTCAGCGGGGCGCTGCCGCCAGACGTCCTGCTCGGCGCCCTGCACGCCACCGAGCACGGGCAGATCGCGGTGCTGCCGCTGATCGCGATGTGCGACCGCTGGGACATCGGCGGGCTGTCGACCAACGTCCACTTTCAGACCGGGCGGTCGACCATTTTCGTCTACGACGGCCATCCCGGCGGCGTGGGGATCACGCTGCGCGGCTACGAGCAGTTCGAGCGCCTGCTGGGCGACGCCGAGCGGCTGATCGCCGAGTGCCCCTGCGAGTCCGGCTGCCCCTCCTGCGTGCAGAGCCCGAAGTGCGGCAACCTGAACGAACCGCTGCACAAGGCGGGGGCGCTGGAGTTGATGCTTTTGATGAGCTCCTCCCGAAATTATCGCGGCCCGGATGAGGCCGAATGACACTGCGCGATACGGCCCCGTCCCGGTGTCCCGCGTAGCGCTGCTACGCGGGAACCGTGCCGTCACCGTCTCGCTTGGTCATCGGCCTCCCCGGTCTCGCGCTAATTTCGGTCGGAGCTCATTGGATAGGAATTGGAAATGACTTCGAAGCAGGTTGCGGTGATTGGCAGTGGGAACTGCGAGCAGGGCTCGGAGGTGGCGCGGCTGGCGGAGGAGGTCGGGCGGCGGTTGGCCGAGGCCGGGGCGACCGTCGTCTGCGGTGGGCTGGCCGGGGTGATGGAGGCGACATCGCGTGGGGCCGCCGAGGCGGGCGGGACGGTGATCGGGATCGTGCCCGGTGCCTCGGTCGAGGATGCCAACCCGCACTGCACCCATGTGGTCGCCAGCGCGGTCGGCTACGCCCGCAACCTGGCCGTGGTCGCGAGCGGCGAGGCGGTGATCGCGGTGGGCGGCGAGTGGGGCACCCTGTCGGAGATCGGCCACGCCCGCACTCTCGGCAAGACGGTCGTCGCGCTGCGCAGCTGGAATCTCAGCGGCCGCGGCAAGATGGAGGGCGCCCCGGGGGTGATCCCGGTCGACGACGCTGAGGGGGCCGTTGCCGCCACCCTCGAAGCGATCGAGTCCTGACTTTCGCCCCGAAGCCTGCTGAAACTTCTTGCATTCGCAGACCACAAGTTACATCTGACCCCCCTAGTTTGGCACCATGGAGGCTGTGAGAGAGAGCTGGACCGACGAGCGACTGGACGATTTCGCCGCCCATGTCGATCAGCGGTTCGACGCCGTCGACAAGCGCCTCGATCGGATCGAGGATCGGCTCGAACAGGGATTTGCCCGCTTCGATGCTCGGTTTGACTCGGTCCAGCGAGCGACCGCCTACGGCGCGATCGTGCTGACCGGCGGCATGCTCGCTGGCTTCAGCGGCATCCTGGTTCTGATCGTCACCCAGCTCTGATCAGCGCCCAGGCCCCGCCCCGCCCGGCCAGAGCTCGCGCAGGGCGAGGATCGCGAAGGCGTGCGACCAGGCGAGCGGCGTGGTCGAGCGGGGCACGCCGGTGCGGGCGTCGACCCGCTCAGGGAGCAGCCCGAGCGGGGTTGCGGCGCGGTGCAGGTCCGCGATCAGTCGAAGCGCCGCGCGCCGGTCCCGCCAGGTGGTTCCGCGGGACCGCCCTGGATGCTTGTCGTTTGCGAGTGTCGCGAGGCTCCACGCGGTCCATGCGGTCGGCGCCGTCCAGGGATCGTCCCCGCTGCTCCAATCTTCGGAAGGGACGATGCCGTAGCGAGTGCTCTGAGCGCCGAGCCGCAGGAGGGTGCGGCGGGCGAGTGTGAAGAGGTCCGGATGAGGGAAGGGGCGCACCGCCCAGGCCGCGGCGGAGTCGAGACCGGAGCCGGGGTCGTCAGCCGCCCGAACCAGCCCGCCGTCGGCACAAAACGCCGCCCGAATCCCCCGTCCCATCCGCCGACGGGCCGAAATGTGGAGCCGGAGCCCACTTTTCGGCCCGTCGAGCGCCGTGGACGCGATCGCGTTGGCGAGATAGTCGCCGGAGTTGCCCTCCTGGTAGTCGGGTTGGTCTTGCCAGCCGTGGGGCAGGCGCGGCCGGGGCACGCCGGCCGCTCGCGCCGCCGCCGCGACCCAGCCGGCGGCGTCGCCCTGCGGCCCACGGCCCGGAACCGGTTCCCCGGTCCCGCGGAACCGCGCCGCGGCGTCGAGGTCCAGCCCGAGCAGGAAGCGCGCGACGCGACGCGCCTCGGCGCGGTAGCCGGCGGAGGCGAGAGCCATCGCCGCCGCGCTCGCGTCGCGGGGCCAGACGTAGGCCCACCCTTCCCGCGCTCCCGCGGCGACGGCGCCGCTGCGCCGGTCGGTCAGCGCCCGCAGCACCAGCAGCGAGCGCCGGTACATCGCCCGCGCCCAGCGCGGCGCACCGGCGCCCAGCGGCAGCGCCCGCGCAATCCAGCGCCGGTCGGCGCGGGCGGCCGCAGGCCCGCCGACCGAGCGCACGACCACGGCCTTCCTGCCATGAAGGCGCGCCACGGTCCGCAGCACGTTGGCGCCGGGCAGGTAGCGTTGCTTCACCGAGTTCGCCTTCCACAGCGGCACCGATCCCCGGCCGCCCGGGCCGGCCATCCGCGCGACGATCCCGGTGTCCGCGGGCACGCTGCCGGCGGCCTGCCTGTCAGTGGGGTTGCGGATCAGGGAGCGGCCGGCCGGCCCCGGCGCCCAGAGGCCGACCACGTCGCCATAGGCGTCGATCGCGGCGGTCCTACCCCCGCTGCCGACCACGGCCGCGCCGAGGAACGGCGGCGGCAGCCCCGGCAGCGCCGACGGCGTCCGCGGATCCCCCCGCTCCCGCCCGAGGTCGAGAATGCCACAGCCGCGACCAGTCCGGCGACGCCAAGCCAGGCACGAATATTGAGGAAATTAGGCATTTTTTCTCAACATTAGGTACATTGGGATCGTGGCCAGCGTCGAGGAGACGACCAAGCTCGTGGACTGCATTGTCCGATTGCGGCGCGCCGGGCGGGTGGCCGAGGTGGCCGACGATGTCGCGACTGTGCGGCGCGTTCTCGAATCACGGGTCGGCCCGACGCTGTCCCGTTCCCGGGCCAGCCGCATCCTTGGCGTCAGTCAAACGGCGCTGGACCGTTGGGTGGAGGCGGGCAGGGTGCCGATCGTCGTCACCCCCCGCGGCCGGCGCGAGGTCCCGCTGCAGTTCGTGGTCGAGCTCCTCGAGGAGATCGGCAGGTTGAAGGACCGCGGCCTCACGCGACGTCCGCTGGCCGCTGCCCTCGGCGAGCGTCGCGATGCGGCGGCACGTATCGCCGCGGGCTCGGCGTCGAAGGACCGCGGAAAGCGGCTGCCGCGTGGCCACAGGACGGCGGAGCGCCGCAGCCTGGCGTATCACCAAGCGGTTGCGGGTCGCCTGGACCGCGGAGCGATAGCCGAGGCTCGAGCCCGCGTCGACCGACTCGCCGACGAAGGCCATCTGCATCCGCGCTACGTCGACCTGTGGCGTGAAATCCTCGCTCTGCCGCGCAAAGCCATCGCCGAACGGATCGTGCAGGACAGCCAGGAGGGACGCGACCTGCGCCAGAACTCCCCCTTCGCCGGCGTGCTGAACGAGCAAGAGCGCCGGCGAATCATCGAGACCGTGCGATAGCGGTGCGAAGGGCGGAGCTCGAACACGTGATTCGAGCCGCGGCGGAGGTCGCCGGTGACGACGAGCTGGTCGTCGTGGGCAGCCAGGCGATCCTCGGCCAATTCCCCGATGCGCCGCAGGCCATGCTCGTCTCCCGGGAGGCGGACATCTATCCCAAGAACCATCCCGAGCGGGCCGATGAGATCGACGGCAGTCTGGGTGACGGCTCCTACTTCGATTCCTCGTTCGGCTACTACGCCCACGCGGTCGGGCCCGAGACCGCCAAGGCGCCCGCCGGCTGGGAGGATCGCCTGGTTCGTCTCCAGAGCGAGAACACCGGCAATGCGATCGGCTGGTGCTTGGAGATCCACGACCTGGTCCTGTCCAAGTGTGCGGCGGGTCGGGAGCGAGATCGGGAGTTCGCCACGGAAGCTCTGCGCCATGGTCTCGTCGATCGGGACGAGCTGCGGCGGCGAGCAGCCGATCTCCAGTTGGCGGCATCCGAAGTCGAGAGGGTCCAGCGAATGCTGGCAGCGATCATCTAGCCTTCCCTCCCGCACGTCAATCAGGCGAGGTAGCTCAGTTGGTAGAGCACACGACTGAAAATCGTGGTGTCGTGGGTTCGATTCCCACCCTCGCCATTCGCTTTCTCCCCTGCACGTGGCGGGTTTTCGGCCCCTCTGCGCTGACGACAAAGAAACGCTGATTGGGCTCTGTTTGGGCTCTGGCACGCCTGGCTGTAGCCCAATGCGAAACGGCGATCGGCAAGATCACGGACGCCGATTCGTGCCTGGAGGTCGAACTGAGACGACCACGATTCTCGATTGGGGAATCGAGGTCCTCCCTGTTCGAGCTGGCAGCACGTACGGCGTGGTCAGGCGGCCTCCTGCGTAAATATCAATACCTGCGCAGTGTTGCAGGACGGACTATTTACGCAGGAAATACGTACCTTGAGGCCGCTGCGGGATGAAATCCTGCACATCTAGTACGTAAGTGTATAGACTTTTTTGGGGATGCGATCCAGCGAAGCGCTCGACATCGCGCGTCATGCCGGAGGGATCTCGTCGGCTGCAGAACTGATCGAGCGAGGTGTCCGCTGGGACGACCTCTACCGACTGCGAGATAGCGGCGAGCTGATCGAGCTGTCGCGCGGCATCTACCGCGTCGCCGACGCCCCGGCGACCGCCCACCTCGACCTGCTGGCGGTTTGTCGCCGTGCACCGGGGGGAACGATCTGCCTGAACTCCGCTGCCAGCTTCTGGGACCTGAGCGACGAGATGCCCGACGCGGTCCACCTGGCCGTAGCCCGCGGGAGGCATCGCCCGAAGATCGCCTACCCATCGACGCGAGTCCATGTCTTCGCTGCCGCGACGTTCTCGCTGGGGCGCGAAATCCGGGAGATCGACTCGGGCGCCACGATCGCGATCAGCTCCCCGGAGCGGACGGTCGTCGACCTCATGCGCCTGCGCTCTCGCGTGGGCCGCGACCTGGCGCTGGCCGCGCTGCGCAGGTACCTCCAGGGCGGCGATGCCAAGGCGGGCGAGCTGCTCGCGCTGGCACGCTGTCTACGTGTCGGCTCGGTCATGGCCGAGGCGATGGAGCCTCTGCTGGCGTGACCGAGCGCACGCCCCGGCGGGCATATCTCGATCTGCAGAAGCTCGCCCGCGACAAGGGTCGCAACACGCAGCAGTCAAGGGTCGGCATCAGTGTGGCCCAGGGCGTCCGTCGAGAACCGCTTTGACCTGGGATATCTGTTCGATCCACACTCTGGCGTCGGGATCAACCAGCCTTGCCAAGGTGAGCATCTCCTCGTAGTGCGTGGCGATCGGGCGCCCGATGATCGTCTCGTGATGGGCAAGGCGGTTGCGGAACGGGACGAGCTTCGAAATCAACGTCGCGATCTCGGCCCGATTGCCGGAGCCGCCCGGGAATGCGCGGTGTAGGTGGGAGACCCACAGACGGTCGTACTTCTTGTCGAAGAGGGCACGCCAGAATCCGAAGGACAAGCCGGCGACTACCCGTCCGCGGGTCGGCGTCTTGCCTTCGCGTGAAATCCTCGCGGCGGTTGCGTGCACACGCTGTCTCGAAGCCTCGTTGAGGACGGCCGGGTCAGCGAGCCAGGTCTCCCGCGGAGGTGCCGCGGCGTCAACGGGCGCAAACCGGGAATCGATCGCGTTGCGCAGGATCACCTCGACGTGATGCAGCGTCTCGAACATCGCGGCGGAGATGCGGGCATTCCAGACATAGAGAGCGACGGCCTTGTCGTGATCGCCGTCGGTCTTGGCGACGTACGGCGCGAATCGGGCCTCCGTGATCCATTTCTCGGCTTGGGTTGGCTGCATGGCACATTCCTGGGAACAGAGAGAGTCGCGCTAGACTATTTCGTGTATGCCCCAGGTAAGGCTCTCCCGCCTCGGCGGTGATCCCCCTGGGGCTCCGTCGTTCTCGGCTTGAGGAGTGCCCGAAAAGCAGCCCTGGAGGCGTTCCCGTCGCTCAGGTCAACACCAGGTCAACGCGCCGTCCGAAAACAGCCGAAAATCGCGGATCGCCGAAATGCCGGAAACCGCACATTAGCAGGGAAAAGCTGGACAGCCGCAAACGCTCGAAAACGGCTGAGGAAGCTGAAAATCGTGGTGTCGCCGGTTCGATTCCGGCCCTCGCCATCGCACTCTGTCGTCTTCCGCAGTGGTTCCGGACCTGAAGGCCGAGGATGTGCGCGAGGCGATTCGTTTTGCGGCCGAGGCTGTGCGGGAGCGTGAGCTGCCGCTCGCCGCCCCCGGGTGAACTCACGCCGGCAGTTCGGGACCGCCGGCTTCCCCTGGGTGACCTTCCACACCTTCCACACCTTCCACACCTTCCACACCTTCCACACCTTCCACCACACCTGCGCCTCGCTGCTGTTCGAAGTGCTCGACATCGCGCGTCGCGCTGGGGGGATCTCATCGGCCGCGGAGCTGATCGAGAGAGGCGCTCGCCGGGAGGACCTGTATCGGCTGCGGGATAGCGGCGAGCTGATCGAGCTATCGCGCGGCGTGTACCGCGTGGCCGACGCTCCGGCGACCGCTCATCTCGATCTGGTGGCCGTGTGCCGCAGGGCGCCGGAGGGGATGATCTGCCTCAACTCCGCCGTCAGCTTCTGGGACTTGAGCGACGAGATGCCCGACGCGGTCCACCTATCGATAGCCCGTGGGAGGCATCGCCGAGGATCGCCTACCCACCCACGCGGGTTCACGTCTTCGCTGCTGCGACGTTCTCGCTCGGACGTGACATCGAGGGGATCGATTCGGGCGAGACGATCGCGATCAGCTCCAAGGAGCGGACGATCGTCGACCTCATGCGCCTTCGCTCGCGCGTGGGCCGCGATCTGGCGCTGGGAGCGCTGCGCAGGTATTTCCAGGGCGGCGATGCCAAGCCGGGCGAGCTGCTGGCGCTGGCACGCCGTCTGCGTGTCGGCTCGGTCATGGCCGAGGCGATGGAGCCTCTGCTGGCGTGACCGAGCGCACGCTCGGAGCGAGACCATCAGGCGGGCTGTGAACCGGATTCGGAAGCCTGTTCATGTCGCCTTACCATGGCGCTACAATGCGTGTATGGCTACCGATACTGCCACGATCAGGGTCACCCGCGAGACCCGCGATCTTCTCGCGCGGCAGGCGAGCAAACGGGGCGTGTCCCTGTCGGCGATGCTCTCCGACCTTGCCCAGGATGTCGCCCGCGAGGGGATCTTCCGCGCCGAGCGAGAGGCCACTCGGATGGATGCCGGCGTCGCCGCCGTGAATGCCGAGGACCGCGAGTGGGAGGCGACCCTCGGCGATGGCGTCGACTGAGCCTCGGCGCGGAGAGATCTGGCTCACGTCCCTCGGCGCCGTGCGAAAAGGCGAGCCCGGCAAGAATCGCCCGGCGGTTGTGATTTCGGTCGATGAGATCACGACGGGGCTGGAGGACGAGCTGATCGTGGTCGTCCCGGTTTCCACCTCACGTGCCGCCTTCCCGCTTCGGCCGCAGGTCTCCCCCGACGAAGGCATCGAGCGGGACAGCGTAGCCGTGTGCCGAGGTGTCAGGGCCGTCGCTCGCAAGCGATTGCTTCGCCGGCTCGGCAAGGCGAAGGCCGATACCGTGCATGAGGTCGAGCGGGCTCTCGGGATGATCCTCGGGCTCGACTCCGAGTAGAGCCTCTGCTGGCGTGACCAGCCATGATGCGTGCTGTTCACGCCGCGCTCGGGTCAACGCCAGGTCAACGCAACGCGCCGTCCGAAAACAGCCGAAAATCGCGGATCGCCGAAATGCTGGAAACGGGTCGCCGGTTCGATTCCGGCCCTCGCCACTCATGGGCGGAGGGTTCGCCCTGCTGCTGGCGCCCGGACACGGCTACTCGGCCTCGAGCGTCAACTACGGGCCGGTGCCGCGGGACGCCGAGGAGCTGCTCTCCGGCGCCTGCCCGATCGTCGCCAGCTACGGCGCTCGCGATCGCACCTTCGGCAGACCGAAGAAGACGCCGGCGGGCCGGCGCATCGTCGCCTTCTTCGACACCCACCTGAAGGGGCGCCCCGCTACGCCCGCGACTTGACGTTCGCTACGAGAACCGGGGCTTAGCGCGGGCTCGGACCCCAGCCAGGGGGGCCGAGGTAATCGCAGCAGCCTTCCTTGCTCGTGCCCCCTTCGAATACCTGCACGCCGCCGCGGCCGTTGGCGCGGACCACGACGACCGCGAAGGTGGACTTGGTCTTGCGCCAGAGGGCGAGGTGCCGGCCGTCCGGTGCCCAGGAGGGGTCGGTGTAGCAGCGGTCCTCGGAGCAGGTGCCGTTGCTGCGGGTCAGCTGGCGCACTCGGTTGCGCCGCCCGATCTGCGCGACGAAAACGTTCGCCCCGCCCGGCTGGTGACGGCTGCTTGCGAAGGCGATTCGACGGCCGTCGGGCGAGACGTCGGGGTCGAACTCCTTGAGGCGCCCGCCGACCAGCAGCCGCACGTGCCCGCCGTTGGGGCGCATCGAGAAGATGTTGCTGCTGTCGCCGGGGCTTTTCGGGTTGCGATCGCTGACGAAGGCGATCCACTTCCCGTTCGGCGAGTAGGCGGGTTCGGTGTCGACGGGTCGGCCGCTGGTGAGCTGCCGCAGCCCGCCGCCGTCGACCCTGACCCTGAAGATGTGCCGGGCCGACGTCGACGGCTGATACCGCTCGAAGACGACCAGCTTCCCGTTCGGCGAGAACGACGGGTCGGAGTCGGAGTAGTCGTCCCCGCTGGTCAGCTGCCTGATTCCGCTGCTGTCGCTGCGCATGACGAAGATGTGGCTGCCGCGCCTTTCGCCTGCCGTGTGGCGCTTGCTTTCGAATGCGATCAGCTGTCCGTCCGCCGAGTAGGAGGGGCTCGCGTCGGTGGGTTCTTCGGTCAGCGGCTGGGGCGACCGTCCCAGGCGCGGGGGGTGCGCGACCAGGCCGCCGGCGTATTCGGCTTCGGTTTCGCCGGTGAAAACCTTCTGGTAGGCGATCGGCCCGGGCCTGCCCGGAAAGGCGCCCCACGCCGGCACGGCCGCGATCAGCAGCGCGAGCATCCCGATCGCCGGCCCCGCGACGAGGCGGAGCCGCCTGCCCATCTTGCTCTCCAACATCTCGAACAGAGTAGCTGCGTGGCCGCCGGCATCGACTTCCGGCGAGCCGGATGTTCGATGTCGGACGTCTACCCCCGCCACGCGATCGAGCAGCCGACCGGCTCGGTCTCGGCCGCGATCAACCGTCGAAGAACCGAAGGATCGCCGCGTGGGTCTGCTTTGGAGCCTCGAGCTGGGGGACGTGGCCGCAATCGAGCTCGAGGTGGCGGGCGGTGGGAAGCGCGCGCTCGACGTGCTTCATGAAGGCGATCGGCACGATTTGGTCTTGTCGGCCCCAGACGAAGAGGGTCTCGCATGCGATCTCGGCCAGCCGAGGCCAGAGACCGCGCTCGCCGTGTGGCTCGTCGAGGTAGATGTTCCGCGCCGCCTCGTAGAAGGCGACCCGGCCGCGCGGCGTGAGGTAGGAGCGCAGGAACTCGTCGACGCCGGCCGCTGACCAGCCGTCCGTTCCGCCCGGCACGAGGTTGCGCACGATTGGCTCGGTGATGACGCGCGGAGCCGGCTGGATCAGACCGAGCAGCGGCAGCGGCGCCTGGAGGAGCCAGCGCCAGCGGCGGTCGCGCAGCCAGGCAAGCGCCGGGCTCAGCAGCGCGGCCTTTCCGATCCGTTCGGGATGGAGGAGCGCGAACTCGATCGCCACCCGGCCGCCCATGCTGTTGCCGATCAGGTGCGCGCTCTCGATCCCGAGCTCGTCGAGCAGCGCGACGACGCAGTCGGCGAAGTAGGGCGCGTCGTAGGTGGCCCTGAGCGGCTTGTCGGAGTCGCCGAAGCCGGGCAGATCGAGCGCGAGCACCCGGTGGCGATCGGCCAGCGCGGCGACGCTGGGCAGGAAGGAGGCCTTCGTCGCCCCGAGCCCATGGACGCAGACCACCGTGTCGCCCTCGCCCGCGGAGAGGGTCGAGATCCTGCCCCGGCGGGTCGCGAACGAGTCGAAGCGAAGCCGACGATCGTCAGCGAGATCGCTGGTGGCGGCGAGGAAGCCGACCCCGAGGTGGAGATTCTGGCGCACACCGAGCTGCCCGGCGCGGAATGCGTCCATCCCGCCGCGCAGATCCCGCGCGATCCGCTCCCAGGTGGCCCGGTCGGCGCTCAGCAGGGCGTCGGGCTGCTCCTCGGCCGGTCGGCGGAGGGCGATCGCATCGAGCTCGATCACCGCGTCCCAGGCGCCTTCGTCGGAGACGACCAGGCGGATCCGTGCCCTGCCGGTGGGAATGTCGATCACGTCGGGATCGAAGCGCTCGACGAGAGCGGCAAGAGCCGGGGGCGGGCGGTCTCTGCATGGGGGCCGCTTCTCGGCCTCGGCGGTCGCCACAGCTCAAGTATGGCTGGCTGGCGTCGCTCGTTCTTTCAGGGCCGTCCAGGACGGTGCCTTGGTGGCGGGATCGCCGGCGACGGGCCCCGGTGGCGGTGGCCAGCGTAATTCCGGCTGCGCCACGAGGTTGCACGGGTAGAGATGACTGGTGCGTACGCGATACGCAGCGCCTTCGACCGCCCCGCCGGGCGGGCTCGCCCGCCGGAGCGCCGGCGGGCGCCGGAGGGGAGTACGGTGGGTGCGATGGTCGCGACGGCCGCGACAGGCAAGGCCGCGCTCGCCGTCGAGGAGGCGCGTCTGGCTCGCGCCGCGGCGGCTGGAGACGGGAGCGCCTTCGCGACCCTGTACGAACGCTACGCGCGCCGCGCCTACAACCTCGCCTACCGGCTCACCGGCTCCGAGGAGGACGCAGCCGACGCGGTGCAGGACGCCTTCCTCAACGTGATGCGCAGGCTGCCGCGGCTCGGCGACCGCGAGCTTGCCTTCGGCTCCTACTTGTTCACGGCGACCCGCAACGCCTCCTATGACCTGATGAGCAGGCAGCGGCGAGCGCGGCCGAGCGACTCGATCCCGGAGTCGGCGGTGCCGGTCGGCGGCGGCGCCGGCGGCCTCGGCCTCGATCCCGGCGACCCCGAGGAGGATCCCGATCGCAGGCAGCTGCTCGCCTCCCAGCAGGACGAGGTCAGGGAGGCGAACGGCCGCCTCCCCGAGCGCCAGCGCGAGGCGCTCGCCCTGCGCGAGCTGGAGGACCTCTCCTACGACGAGATCGCCGCGGTGATGGGCATGAACCGCAACTCGGTCGCCCAGCTGATCTCTCGCGCTCGCATCAACCTGCGCGACGAGCTGCGCGGCACCGCCCTGGCCTCGGTCGCCGCCTCCTCGCCCGGGTGCGAGCGCGCCCTGCCGCTGATCGCGATGCGCGACGACGGCCAGCTCGACGACGACTCCGGCGACGCCGCCTGGCTCGAGGAACACCTTGCCGGCTGCGGCCGCTGCCGCGTGGCGACCGAGGCGATGCAGGAGGCCGGCGTCTCCTACCGGGCCTGGGTGCCGATCGCGATCGCCCCCTGGCTGTTCAAGGCGACGATGGCCAGCGCCGCCGAGCTGAGCAGGGCCGACTGGAGCGAGGTGATCGCGGAGCGCTCGGCGAGACAGGCGGAGGTCGGGTCGCTGCCGGGCATGCCGCCCGTCTACCTGGCGGCTCGCGAGGACAGGCGGCGGACGCCGCGCCGCCGCCGCGCCGCCTCCCTCGCGGCCCTGGCGGCGCTGCTTCTCGCGGGAGGCCTCGCCGCCGTGCTGGTGAGCCGCGGCGACGAGCCGGCCCCGGCCCCCTCCCAGCCGGCCGCCGCCGGGCATCCGGCAAGCGGTGGAGCTGCGCCCGGGCAGAGCCCGAAGTCGCATGGGAAGCGCAGGCGGAAGCGGAGTGGCGAATCGGAACCGGCGGGCGGCCGCCCGGGGAAGGCGACTACGACCGCTGGCGCGACCACCGCCGGGGCACCCGCCCCAGCGCCACAGGACCAGGCCGGCTCGCAGGGCGGCGGCTCTCCTGAATCCGCCTCTCATCCCAGCGGTGGCTCCGTCGCGGCCGGGCTCAAGCCGACCAAGCCGACCTCCAAGCACGCGCCGGCTCCCGAACCGGCTCCCGAGCCGGCTCCCGCCCCCGCCCCCACCCCGGCGCCGGCGCCGGAAGAACCGCCCGCGGCCACGGAACCGCCGCCCGAAGAAGAACCGCCGCCCGAAGAACCGCCGCCGGTCGGCGTCCCGCCGGGCGCGGGCGTTCCCTGAGCGGCTTCCCGTCCCGTAGCGGGCCGGATGGCTCGCCGGAACGTAATTCGCTCCGCCGCGGCCGGTTGGAGGGGTGCATGCCCACCCATCAGCCAAAGGAGAGACCGATGAGAACCCAGCTGCTTCGCCATTTGCCGCCCGCCGTCGTGGCGCCGATCGTCGCGCTCGCTGCGATGCTCACGGCGGCGCCGGCCCAGGCGACGACCTTCTGCGTTCCAACCTTCGACCCGGCGCGCTGCCCGAACGATGGCCTCAACGTCGCCCAGGCGAACCTGGAGACCGCGATGCAGAGCGACGCGAGCGACGGCGAAGCCGACACGGTCGTGGTCGCGCCCGGCACCTACACCGATCCCGAATCCTTCGACACCGCCGGCAGCGACGCGCTGACGATCGAAGGGGCCGGCGCGGGCGGCGCCGCGGACCCGACCGCGACCCGGCTCACCACCAGCTCGACGGGCAACATCTACGTGGTCAACCTGGCCGCTTCCCTCGCCCGGGACGTGGTGATGCGCGACCTGACCGTTGTCGTGCCTCCCTCGCTGCCCGACAATCAGGGAGCGGCGTTGCAGATCGCCGACGACACCCTGGAACGGGTGGATGTCGAGGTCGCCAACCCGTACTCGGACGCGATGCCCTCCTGGCCGGAAGGCGGCGCCTACAAGGAAGGAACGATCTACCCGGTTGGGAACGGCGTCGTGCGGACCGCGATCGGCACCGGCAACGTCGCCTTCCCGGGCCAGGTCTCGGTCGAGGACGCGACCCTGGTCGAACCGCTGTACGGGATCTGGGGGCAGCACCCCGAAATCCCCGCCTCGGTCGAGCGCACGACGATCGAGCGTCCGAGCCAGGTGGCCGTCCTCGCCTCCGAAGGCGGCCAGGTCACGGCGACGAACAGCGTCGTGCTGGTCGATGGGTCGATCACCGCGCTCGACGCGGCGGCGAACACGGCCGCCGACGCCGAGGTCGACGCCGACCACCTGACGATCGTGCAGGAAGGGCCGGCCTCGGGCTCGGCCGCCGGCTCGAGCGCCTCGTCGACCGGGAAGTCGACCATGCTGGTCGAGAACTCGATCCTGCGCGGCTTCGGCGTCCCCTACTCCCGCGTCAGCACGGGCGGCGGCGAAGCCGATCTGACGATCCGCTACTCGAACTCCGAGCTGGGGGAAGGCGGCCCCGATAGCGGCCCGGGGACGCTCGACGTCGGCACCGGCAACATCGACGCCGACCCGCTGTTCGCCGGCGCGGCGCCGTACGGTTCGCCCATCGATCTCGAGCTACAGCCCGGCTCGCCCTCGGTCGACGCCGGCGACCCCGCCCCCGGCGGGGCGACGACCGACTTCCTCGGCGCCGCCCGTCCGCAGGACGGCGACGGCGACGGGACCGCGATCCGCGATCAGGGCGCCTTCGAGTTGCAGCCGGCCAGCGAACCGGCCCCCGGCCCGTCCCCGCAGCCGTCCCCCGGCCCCGGCCCCGCGGGCGGCGCCGAAGCCACCTCCGCCGGGCCCGCCCAGGCCGACACGGCGGTCGCGCTTCGCATCCTCGGCAAGCGGGTGCGGATCGACCGCCGCGGGATCGCCCGCCTGCGCCTGCTCTGCCCGGCCACCGAGCAGTCACCGCCCTGCGCGGGGACCCTCCGGCTGCGGACCCGCGCCAGGCTGCGTCTCGGCAAGGCGGGGAAGCGCCGCCACCTGGTGCTGTCCCGCGCACGGTTCGAGATCCCGGCGGGCAAGACCAGGGCGATCGGGCTGCGGGTGCCCGCCCGCAAGCTGCGGCTGCTGCGCGAGCGCGGCCGGGCGCGCCGCCTCGTCGCGCTCGCCCGCGTCAGCGACGGCTCCGGCAACCGCGGCACGGCGCGCCACCGCCTCCAGGCGCTGACCGGCCGACCCTGATTCGCCTCACGGCGACGACACCGGCGATGCCAGGGGCGATCTCGCCCCTGGCATCCCTCCCTACCGCCACTTGATCGAGCAGCCGACCGGCTCGGTCTCAGCCGGTTCGGGCGCGGAGCCGGTGAGAATCGCCTCGAGAGCGGAGCGCAGCCAGGCGGCGGCTTGAGCGGCGTCCCGATGGTCGGAGTCGGGGGCTCCGCGGTAGCGGAGGCGCAGGGCGGAGTCGAAGACGAAGAGGTCGGGGGTGGTGCGGGCGCCGTAGGCCCTTGCCACCTCCTGGCTGGCGTCGTGCAGGTAGGGCATGCCCCACTCCTCGGCGTCGTAGCGCTCCGCCATCGCATCGGGCGAGTCGGCCGGGTAGCGGTCGGCGTCGTTGGAGTTGACCGCGAGGAAGCGCACCCCGCGGCCGGCGTACTCGCGGGCGGCGGCGGTGAGGCGGTCGTGCCAGGCAAGCGCGTAGGGGCAGTGGTTGCACGTCCAGAGCACGACCGTCGCCTGCGCCTGGCCCGGCGCCGGCAGCGCCACCGCGTTGCCTTCGGTGTCGGGCAACGCCAGCTCCGGTGCCGCGTCGCCGATCCCGATCCCGTCTGCGGTCATCCCTCTGCCTCCTTCGTCGAGCGGTCGGAGGGCTTTACGCTAACGATCGCGTCGCCCCGGCCGCAGCGCGTCGCGCACGTCCTCCGAGTCGGGCAGCGCCGAGATCCCCCCGTCGCGCAGCCGGTACACGCGGCAGGTGAGGCCGACGGGCTCGTCGCCTGGCTCCTGCACGTCGCGACCGTCGATGCGGATCGTCGGCGAGCCGACGAAGCCCTCGCGCTCCGCCTCGCCGTCCGTGTGCACCTCGCGGATCTCGAGCGCCTCGGGGTCGAGCCCGGCCGCCACCATCTCGGCGCGGACGAGGCGGACCGCCTCCTCCCAGCTCGGGCACCCCGACCACCAGAGCAGCTCGACCCGAGGGCCCGCGGGCGTCAATGTCCCGCCGCCTCGAGTGCCCTGTCCAGCGCCGCGGAGATCAGATCGGGCCGTTCGATCTGCGGGTAGTGGGCGGCATCGGGGAGCTCGATCGCCTCGACCCCCGGGCGCAGGGCGCGCAGGCCGTCCAGCACCGCGGTGTTCGCGACCGGGTCGCGCAAGCCCCAGGCCAGGGTCAGCGGGCCGGGCCAGTCGCGGATCGCGCCGTGCCAGCGCTCGATGAGGCGTTCGCGCTCGTCCATGTAGTGAATCGTCTTGCGGACGATGCGCCGGTCCCCGCCGTGGGTGATAAGCGACCACTGGTCGGCCGCCTCCTCGGCGCTCAGCGGATGCTCGGCCGAGAAGACCCGGCCGAACTGGACGCGGAAGCCCCGCTCGCTGCTGAGGCGGGCGAACAGCGGTCCGAGCGGGCTGCGCAGCAGGCGCTGGCCGATCGTCGGCTTCGCCAGGTGCAGCAGCATGCTGCCGTTGAGCAACAGCGCGCCGGTCATGCGCATCTCCAGCTCGCCCCGCAGGTCGCGAGCCATCAGCTCGGTGGCCACCGAGGTCCCCATGTCGTGCCCGACCACGAAGACCGGCGGCGAGCCGGCGCGGCGGACCAGCTCCTCGGCCGCGTCCGCTTGCCAGGCGAGCGTGTAGAGGTGGTCGGGCGGCTTCTCGGAGAGGCCGAAGCCGAGGAAGTCGAAGGCCAGGGTGGCCTCGCCGGCCGGCCGCAGCGCGAACAGCGCCCGCCAGTCGTAGGAGCTGGAGGGGAAGCCGTGCAGGAAGAGCAGCAGCACCTCGTCCCCGCCCCCGCGCCGGCGGACGAACAGCTTGCGGCCGAGCACCTCCTCGATCGCTCCCTCGTTGCGCCAGCGCTGAACCCGCTCGGTGAGCATCATCGCCCCTCTCCGCCCGCGACGAACCCCTCCGGCTCCTCGACCACGGTATTGGCCAGCTCGCCGATTCCCTCGATCTCCACCTTCACCGTGCTGCCCACCTTGAGCAGGTTGTCGCGGACCGGCTTGCGGCCGAGGCCGACCCCGGCCGGGGTGCCGGTGGCGATCACGTCGCCGGGCTCCAGGGTGAATGCTTCGGAGAGGTGGGAGACCTGCTGGAAGCAGTCGAAGACCATCTCGTAGGTGCGGGCGTCCTGGCGCAGCTCGCCGTCCACGAAGCAGCGGATCGCGCAGGTCGTGCGGGTCGCCCAGCTCGTCGGGCGTGACCAGCCACGGGCCGAGCGGCCCGTGCGTGTCGAAGGACTTGCCGATCGTCATCGTCTGCGCCCGGCCCTGCCAGTCGCGCACGCTGACGTCGTTGGCGCAGGTGTAGCCGGCGATCACCTCGTGGGCCCGCTCTGCGGGGACGTGGCGGCAGCGCCTGCCGATCACCACCGCCAGCTCCGCCTCGTAGTCGAGGAAGGTCGAGACCTTCGGCATGTGGATCTCGGCGCCCGGGCCGACCACGCAGGTCACCTGCTTGTTGAAGAAGACCGGGACCTCGGGCGCCTCCATCCCCAGCTCGGCGATGTGGTCGCGGTAGTTGAGCGCGATCGCCAGGTACTTGCGGGGCGACGCGGGGGCGAGCAGGGTCACCTCGCGCTAGCCCGAGGCGAGGCGCTTCGCGGACCAGCTCCTCGAGGCGGATCGGGCCAAGCCCGTCCAGCGCGGCGGCGGGTTCCGGCGGCGCCCCGCCGTAGGAGAGGTCGACGACCTCCTCTTCGTCGACGATCCCGAGCGCCGGAGAGCCGTCCGGCGTTGCGAAACGGCAGAGCCTCATCGCGCCGGGACTCTCGCAGATCGGCAGCCGATCGGGGGGGGGGGGGGCCGGCCGCGCCAACTGGACGGCCAACTACGGATACGATCCAGCCGTCGCAGGAGCATCATCGGACTTGACCGGCAACCGACCCGGGAGCCTCCCATGAGCCGTCACCCAATGCCAGCCGCGGACGCCGCCTGGCTCCATATGGACCGGCCGACCAACCCGATGGTCGTCAACGGCCTTGTCGTGCTCGGCGAGACGCCCGACTTCGACGCCGTCGCCGAGGTGCTCGAGCAGCGCCTGGTCGCCCGCTTTCCCCGCTTCCGGCAGCG
>CAVVHQ010000038.1:0-16257 GCA_963748075.1 uncultured Solirubrobacterales bacterium
GGGTGGCGGCGAGCGCCTCGTCTTTGGCCGCGGTGACGCCCTCGCTGGGCTTGCCGCCGACGATGTCGCGGAAGGCGTTCTTGAAGCGCTCGGTGCGGCGGTCGGGGGGGAAGCGGTCCTCGGCCTTCGTCTGCTTGGCGGGCCGGCGCTCGCCGTAGCGGCGCCGCGCCCAGGGGGAGCCCGGCTTGCCGATCCGGGCGGCGCCGTAGAGCGCCACCGGGAAGAGGAAGAAGCCGACCGTGCCGTGCAGGACCCGCTGCTTGGCGAAGCAGATCAGGACCAAGCCGAAGACGAACACCGCGCCGACGATGCTCGCCACCGTCTCCTGGATCGAGCTGGTGTTGAAGCTGAACGGGCTGAGGCCGAGCAGGACCAGCATCATCCCCGCCGCCGCGATGACCATCGCGTCGATCGAGCTGCGCCCCTGCTCGGCCCAGTAGACGTCGTCCAGGTAGACCCAGAGCGCGAACTCGTCGATCGTCAGGCCCGCCCCGATCCCGAAGAAGAAGGCGCAGATCTCGGCGTAGGGGCTGTCGCCGAGGGCGACGAAGCCGAGCGCCCCGGCGACCATCATCGTGACGATCCCGAAGACCAGGTGGTGCAGGTGGACGCCGCTGTCGCTGACCACGCTGCCCGGCCACCACGGCACCCGCGGGCTGCGCATCAGCCGGGTGCTCATGCGGATGAAGGCGAAGGAGAGGATGAAGCCGACCAGGACGAAGAAGATGCCCTGTTTTTCGTCGGCGAGGATCTGGTCGTTCCAGAAGTCGCTGAAGATCGAGGCGGTGGTCATCGGCTGGCCGGGGCCGAGTGTAGTGGCGGGGCGACGCCGTCCTTCTCGGCGATCAGCTCGACGGTGAGCAGGACGCAGGCGACGGCAAGGAAGGGCGTGGCGAGGACGTTCGACAGCGACTCGGCGAGCCAGTTCGCCCAGACGGTGTGGCCGAGCAGCGCCTGCGCGAGCAGGTCGGTCAGCTCCCCGACCGCCTCGCTCGCCAGCTCGAGGGGCGCCAGCACCGCGAGGACCAGCCAGAAGCGGCCGCGGACCAGGCGGGCGCTGCGCGCGAACGCCCCTCGCACTCCGCGCCGCTCTATCTCCACCACCGGTCCCGCCAGGCCGAGCCATATGTAGGCGAGGACTCCGGGCGCGATCAACAGCAGCAGGCCGGCGATCACCAGCACGGCGTAGATCAGGTCGACCGCGATCAGGCGTCCGTAGGCGAGGTGGCGGGAGATCTCGCGCAGGCTCGGCGGCTCGCCGTCGCCGCCGTGGGTGAGCGTCACGGCGACCGCGCCGCTGTAGAAGACCTCGCCGACCAGCGAGGTGCCGACCAGCGCCAGCGCCGCCAGCAGGACGCCGATGGCGGCCAAGCCGCTGCCGAGGCTGAGCGAGTCGAGATCGATGCTGAGCGGGATCGCGTCGAGCAGGCCGAGCGGCACGAAGATCGACCGCCGCCAGCGGCAGCAGCGAACGCGCCCAGCCAACGTAGGTGCGCCAGATCCGCGCGTAGAGCGAGGAGGGCGCCAGTCGGCCGGGCATCTAACGGGAACGTCGCCGGGGCCGCCGCCGCCCCCGCTGCTTGAGCTTCGAGCGCGAGGACTCCGAGGCCGGCACCCGCTTGACGCCGCGCAGGTCGGGAACGAGCAGTTCTTCGGCGCATTGCCGGTGCCAGTGGTGGTGCTCGGTGCCGCCCAGCCGCAGCACGTACTGGACGACGGTGTGCTCGGTGCCGATCGGGATGTCGCCGTGGCAGCCGGGGCAGCGGTAGAGCTTCTGCCCGAAGCTGCGGATCAGCCAGACCTCGTTGCCTTCCCCGTCGCTGCCGCGCAGGCTCCAGCGTTTGCTGGGCAGCCCGCCTTGCCCGCTCATCGCCTCGCGAGCCAGGCGAAGCCGGCGGCCATCGCCAGGTTGGCGACCCCGGCGAGGCGCAGCCCGAGCTTGGCGCCCGGCCGGCTCACCGCGGGGGACTCCGACCACAGTGCGTCGGTGGCGATCTCGGTGCCGCGCAGCCAGGCCAGCGCCCACCAGTCGCGCCGCTCGCCGCGCGCGGCGGCGAGCGCGTGGGCGGCGGCGAAGGTCAGCCAGATCGGCCCGCAGCGGCGGAACAGGTGCGCGGCGTCGGGGGAGGGCTCGTCGTGGCCCAGCACCCGCAGCGTCGCCTCCGGCGCGGCGATCGCCGCCGAGCCGAGCAGCAGGTCGAAGGCGACCATGTTGCGGTTCGTCAGGCGCAAGGCGCGTTCGACGGTCATCTGCCCGATCCATCCAACCAGATCGGAAGGGAAAGCGCGGGGACCGGCGAAAGGGACGGCCGTGACCAAGACCGCGACGAAATCGCCTCAGCTCAAGAGTCTCTCGGACTACATTCAGGAGCGCTTCGACGAATTTTCGCGCTCGCAGAAAGACGTCGCCCGCTACATCGTCGACCACCTCGACGAGGCGGCCTTCCTCACCGCCGAGGAGCTGGCCCGCAGGGCGAGCACCTCCTCCTCGACCGTGGTGCGCTTCTCCCAGGCCCTCGGCTTCGAGGGCTACCCGGAGCTGCAGCAGGCGGCGATCGAGGAGTACCGCAGCGCCGCTCTCGCCGGCGAGACGGCCGCGTCCAGCGCGGCGCTCTTCTCCTTCGACCACTCCGAGCTGGAGGGCTCGCTCAGCGCCGACTACTCCAACCTCGAGGAAACCGCCCGCCACCTGACCCGCGAGCAGGTCGACGGTGCCGTTGCGGCGTTGGCCGAGGCGCAGCGGGTGGTGATCGTCGGGGTCGACCAGATGGCCTTCTTCGCCAGCTACCTGCGGCACATCCTCAGCCTGCTCGACATCCGCGCCGAGATCGTCGCCAGCACCGGCGGCGAGTCGCTGCAGCGGCTCGGGCGGATCGACGAGGAGACGCTGGTGATCGTCCTCTCCTGCGGCCGCGCCCACCCGCTGCTGCTGCGGGCGATGAAGCTCGCCCTGCACCGCCGCGCCCGCACCCTGGCGATCTCCGACGCCTCGATGTCCGAGGTCGGCGAGCACGCAGAGCAGACCCTTTACTTCTCCTCCAACAGCCCCTCCTTCGCCCGCTCCAACACGGCGCTGATGGCGCTCGTGCAGGGGCTGGCGCACGGCCTCTACGCTCGCGACGAAGCGGCGCACAAAGATCGCATTCGCGCCTACAAACTGAAGTAGCGACCACCCCCGTAATATGGGACTCCATGGCTGAAAGAGCTACGTGGAGAGTGAAGACCGGCCTCGCCGAGATGCTGAAGGGCGGGGTGATCATGGACGTGGTCACCCCGGAGCAGGCACGAATCGCCGAGGGGGCCGGAGCGTGCGCGGTGATGGCGCTGGAACGGGTCCCCGCCGACATCCGCCGCGACGGCGGCGTGGCGCGGATGTCGGACCCGGCGATGATCAAGGGGATCCAGGAGGCGGTGACGATCCCGGTGATGGCCAAGGCGCGGATCGGCCACTTCGCCGAGGCCCAGGTGCTGGAGGCGCTCGAGGTCGACTACGTCGACGAGTCCGAGGTGCTGACCCCGGCCGACGAGAGCCACCACATCGACAAGCTCGCCTTCGAGGTGCCGTTCGTCTGCGGCGCCACCAGCCTCGGCGAGGCGCTGCGACGGATCGGCGAGGGGGCGGCGATGATCCGCTCCAAGGGCGAGGCGGGCACCGGCAACGTGGTCGAGGCGGTCCGCCACATGCGAGAGATCGTCGGCGGGATCAAGCGGCTCGCCCAGCTGCGGCCCGAGGAGCTGGCCGGCGCCGCCAAGGAGCACCGGGCGCCGCTCGAGGTCGTTCGCGAGGTGGCCGGGCCGGGCCGCCTGCCGGTGCCGCTGTTCTGCGCCGGCGGGATCGCCACGCCGGCCGATGCAGCGCTGATGATGCAGCTCGGCGCCGAGGGGAACTTCGTCGGCTCGGGGATCTTCAAGAGCGCCGACCCGGAGCGACGCGCCCGGGCGATCGTCGAGGCGACCACCCACTTCGAGGACCCCGAGCGGGTCGCGGCGGCTTCGGTCGGGCTCGGCGAGGCGATGCCGGGACTGGAGATCTCCGAGCTGGCGGCGGCCGACGCGCTGATCCAGGATCGCGGTGCCTGAGCTGCGGGTCGGGGTCCTCGCGATCCAGGGCGGGTTCGAGGCGCACCTCGAGATGCTGAGCGGCCTCGGGGCCGAGGTGGGCGAGGTTCGGGTCCCGGCCGAGCTGCGCGACTTGGACGGGCTGGTGGTCCCCGGCGGGGAGAGCACGACGATCGGCAAGGGGATCGCGGCGGCCGGGCTGGAGGAGGCGATCCGGGGGCACCTCGACGGCGGCGGGACCGTGTTCGGGACCTGTGCCGGGATGATCGTCTGCGACGACGCCCACCTCGGGCTGATCGACGCGACGATGCGGCGCAACGCGTTCGGGCGGCAGCTTCAGAGCTTCGAGGCCGACCTGGCGGTCGAGGGGATCGGCGACGAGCCGCTGCGCGCCGTGTTCATCCGGGCGCCCTGGGTGGAGCGCTGCGGGCCGGGGGTCGAGGTGCTCGCCTCCTACGACGGCCACCCGGTGGCGATTCGCGAGGGCGGTGTGCTGGCCTGCGCCTTCCACCCGGAGCTGAGCGACGACCCGCGGCTGCACGCGCTGTTCATGGCAATGACTACCGGGGCGCGGCAGCGCGCCCGCGAGGAGGCGGGGACGTGAGGGACCCGAGAACGGAACGGCTGGCGAAGATCCTGGTCGGCTACTCGACCGAGGTGAGGGAGGGGGAGATCGTCTCGATCGACGGCGAGGCAGCCGCCGAGCCGCTGCTGCTCGCGGTCTACGAGGAGGTGCTGAAGGCCGGCGCCAACCCGATCATGAACGCCTCGCTCGACGGCCAGTCCGTCTCCTACTACAAGCATGCCAGTGACGCCCAGCTCGACTGGATCTCGCCGGTCTCCGAATGGCTGCTCGACAACGCCGACGTGCGCATCGCGATCGCCGCCAGCAGCAATACCCGCGAGCTCTCCGCGGTGCCGCCGGAGAAGCAGATGCGCCGCCAGGCGGCGACCGGCGAGCTGCTCGGGCGCGCGATGGAGCGCAGCGCCAGGGGCGAGTTCCGCTGGTGCTACACGCTGTTCCCAACCAACGCCTACGCCGCGGAGGCGGAGATGAGCCTCGCCGACTACGAGGACTTCTACTACGGCGCCTGCCTGGCCGACGACGAGGATCCGCTGACCGCCTGGGAGCGGGCCTCGGCCGAGGCGACGCGGCTCGCCGGGTGGATCGAGGGCCACGAGGAGGTGCGGGTCCTCGCGCCGGGCACCGACATCGTGCTCGGTATAGCCGGGCGCAAGTTCATTCCCTGCGACGGCCGCCACAACATGCCCGACGGCGAGTTCTTCACCGGCCCGGTCGAGGACTCGGTCGAGGGTGAGGTGACCTTCCACCTGCCGGCGACGATCGGCGGCCGCGAGGTCGCCGGCGTGCGGCTGCGCTTCGAGGCCGGCAGGGTGGTCGAGGCGAGCGCCGAGCGTGGCGAGGAGTACCTGGTCGAGCTGCTCGACACCGACGACGGGGCGCGCCGCCTCGGCGAGCTGGGGATCGGCACCAACTACGCGATCGACCGCGGCACCCGCGCGGTGCTGCTCGACGAGAAGCTCGGCGGCACCGTCCACATGGCGGTCGGCCGCAGCTACCCCGAGTCGGGCGGGATCAACGAGTCGGCCGTCCACACCGACCTGGTCTGCGACCTGCGCCTCGGCGGCAAGATCGTCGTCGACGGCGAGGACTTCCAGGTCGACGGCAAGTTCGTGGTCTGACTTACCGGTTCGGCAGCGGCGAGCCGGCGAGCAGGAGGAACCAGCCGACGAAGACGAGCACGGCGAGCATCACCGAGCCCATCAGCACCGCCTCGACCACGGTCGTCGTGCCGGAGGCTCCACCCGTGTCGCGCACGCTCTTCAGCCAGGTCGGCCGCATCGGCGAGAGCCGGTTGGTGCCGGTGACCCGCATGTAGAGGGCGTTGAGGCGGCCGATCACCCAGGCGTCGAGGACGATCGAGACGATGATCCCGACCGCGACGATCGCGTAGGGGCCATCGGTCGGGAACTGGGTCTCGGCGACCTTGGAGCCGATATAGATCCAGCCGAGTGGGATCGCCGTCCAGAGGGCGAGCGCGGCGAGCAGCATCGCGACGAAGATCAGGCTTGCCGTCATTCCCCTGACGGGATTCGTCTCGCGCGATTGGGTAGCGGTATCTGGACACATGCCCGTACTTCATACAATGGCAGAGATGTCCGGGCACTCGAAATGGTCTTCTATTAAGCATAAGAAGGGCGCCGCAGACGCCAAACGCGGCAAGCTCTTCACCAAGCTGGCGCGGGCGATCACCGTCGCGGCCCGCGACGGCGGCGGCGACCCCGACGGCAACCCGGCGCTGGCCACGGCGATCCAGAAGGCGCGCGACGCGTCGATGCCGAAGGACAACATCCAGCGGGCGGCCGACCGCGGCTCCGGGGTCGGCGCCGACGCCGAGGCGATCAAGCGGGTCGTATTCGAGGGCTACGGCGCGGGCGGCGCCGCGGTCCTGGTCGAGGCGCTGACCGACAATCGCAACCGCACCAGCGCCGAAGTCCGTCACGCGTTCAGCAAGCACAACGGCAACCTCGGCGAGCCCGGCTCGGTCGCCTGGATCTTCGAGAAACGCGGCGTGCTGACGGTCGACGCCGAGCGCTACGACGAGGATGACCTGATCGCCGCAATCGACGCCGGCGCCGAAGACGTGCAAGACGAGGGCGAGGTGCTGCGGGTTCTCTGTGGGCCGGGAGACCTGGGCGCGATCCGGGAGGCGCTGGAGACCTCCGGGGTCGAGGTCCAGTCGGCCGAACCGGCGCTGGAGCCGAAGAGCACCGTCGAGGTGAAAGGCAGCGACGCCAAAGCGCTGCTCAACCTGATCGAGGCTCTGGAAGAGGACGACGACGTCAACGAGGTCCACGCCAACTTCGACATTCCCGACGAGGTGCTGCAGAGACTGGCCGCCTAGCCGGGAGGCATCCGAGCGCCCGTCCAGAATCAGTCCCCATGCAAGTCGTGATGGGGATAGACCCCGGCGCCGCCAACCTCGGCTTCGGCATCGTTCGGGTCGAGGGCAACCGCATGGTCGCCTTGGACGGCGGCGTCGTCGAGACCTCCGCCGAGCAGCCCATGGAGCGGCGGCTGGAGCACATCCACTCGGCCTTGGCCGAGCTGATCGCCTGGCACGAGCCGCGGGCGATCGCGATCGAGGAGGTCTTCTTCGGCAAGAACGTGCAGACCGCGATGTCGGTCGGCCGGGCGAGCGGCGTCGCGATGCTGGCCGCCGCCCAGGCCGGCGTGCGCTGCTCCGCCTATACGCCGCAGGCGATCAAGATGGCGGTCTGCGGCTCCGGCGCGGCCGGCAAGAAGCAGGTGCAGCGGATGGTCGGCACGCTGCTCGGGCTGCCCGAGCCGCCCCATCCCGACCACGCGGCCGACGCGCTGGCGGTGGCGATCTGCCATGGCGGCGGCGCCGGCCGGCGCGAGGCGGCCGAGCTGGCCGCCGCGAAGGTGGCGGGATGATCGCCGCGGTGCGCGGCGAGGTGATGGTGCGCCGCCCCGACCACGTCGTCCTCGACGCCGGCGGGGTCGGCTACCGGCTGACCGTCTCCGCGGAGACGCTGAAGGCGGTGCCCGCCACCGGCCGCGAGACCTTCCTGCACGCCGAGCTGGTCTCGCGGGAGGACTCGCTCGCGCTCTTCGGCTTCGCTTCCGAGGAGGAGCGCGACCTGTTCGGCCAGCTCGTCTCGGTGAGCGGCGTCGGGCCCAAGGTGGCGATCGCGGTACTCTCCGGAGGTTCGCCGCGGGAGTTGCTGCGGGCGATCGCGGCGGGCGACGCGAAGCGCTTCCAGGCGGCGCCGGGGATCGGCAAGCGGACGTCGGAGCGGATCATCGTCGAGCTGCGCGAGAAGGTCGCCGGGGCGTTGGAGGAAGAGGTCGCGGCGGCGGTCGCGGAGGGCGGCGACGCGCGCGCCCTGGCCCGTGACGGCCTCGTCAACCTCGGCTATGCGCCGCTCGAAGCCGAGCAGCTGCTCGACGGGATCGAGAGCGGCGACGCCGAGCAGCTGATCGCGACGGCGCTGCGCAAGGCGGGGATGGGCAAGGCCGTATGAGCGACGAGCCGATCCGCACTCCCGGAATCGAGGACGGGCTCGAAGTGCGGATCCACGACGCCCGCGCCGACGCGCCCGACGAGGAGCTCGACCGCTCGCTGCGACCGCCGACCCTCTCGGACTTCGTCAACCAGGAGCAGGTGACCGAGCAGCTGGGGATCTTCCTCGAGGCGGCGCGGCGGCGCGGCGAGCCGCTCGACCACGTCCTGCTCGCCGGCCCGCCCGGGCTCGGCAAGACCTCGCTCGCCCACATCGTCGCCGCCGAGATGGGCGTGCCGCTGGTCCAGACCGCCGGTCCGGCGCTGGAGCGCAAGGCAGACGTCGCCTCCTTCCTCACCGCGCTGGAGCCGGGCAGCGTCTTCTTCGTCGACGAGATCCACCGGCTCGGCCGCGCGGTCGAGGAGACCCTCTACCCGGCGATGGAGGACGGCGAGCTGCCGGTGGTGCTCGGCCAGGGGGCCGGCGCCCGCACCGTCACCCTGCCGCTGCCGCCCTTCACCCTGGTCGGCGCGACCACCAGGGCGGGCCTGCTGACCACGCCGCTGCGCGACCGCTTCGGCGTCTGCCACCGGCTCGAGCACTACGGTCCCGGGCACCTCGCCGAGATCGTCCTGCGTTCGGCCGGCATCCTCGAGGTCGAGATCGACGCGGCGGGCGCGCAGACGATCGCCGCCCGCTCGCGCGGCACGCCGCGCGTCGCCAACCGGCTGCTGAAGCGGGTGCGCGACTTCTCCCAGGTGAAGGGCAGCGGCGCGGTCGATGCCGAGGTGGCGAGCGCCGGCCTGGAGATGCTCGAGGTCGACGCCGGCGGGCTGGACCGCAGCGATCGCAACCTGCTCGACACCGTCGCCTCCAAGTTCGCCGGCGGCCCGGTCGGGCTCTCGACTCTCGCCGTCGCGATCGGCGAGGAGCAGGACACGATCGAGGACGTGCTCGAGCCCTACCTGCTTCAACAGGGGATGCTGAAGCGCACCCCGCGGGGCCGCGTGCTGACCGAGCGGGCCTACGAGCATCTCGGGCTCCCGGTGCCGGAGGGAGCAGCAAGCCTGTTCTGAGTAACCTGAGCGGAGATGCCGTTCTTCATCTGCCCCAACTGCGGCAACAGGGAGTTGAGCGCCGACCGGACGGCGGGATTCAGCGCCCGCCCCAAGGGCTGCTCCAAGTGCGGCTTCGGGTTCCTGTTCGAGTTGCTCGACGACTACTACCCGGCGCCCAACGCGGCCTTCTTCGTCTGCGACCAGAAGGCGCGGGTGATCGACGCCGGCCGGGGCAGCTTCGAGCTGACCGGGCTGACTGACGAGGACGTGATCGGGCGCCCGGTCCAGGACGTGCTCGGCCTGCGCTGGCTCGAGCCGGGCGACGGCGGCGAGCAGGCCGACATCGACGGCGACGGCGTCGCCGATCCGATCGAGACCTCGCTCGAGTGGGGGGTCCGCTCGCTCGGCAAGAAAGTCTCGGTCAACGCCGAGGGCGATCTGCCGGCCACGGCGGTCGCCGACGTGTTCCCCGCCTACGACGACGACGGCGGCCTGCTGATCGTCCTCACGCCGGAGGGTTGACGGGGAGATGGGGGGGCGGCGCAGGCATCTCTTCGTACTGCTCTTCGTCCTCGGGCTGCTCGTCGTCTCGTCGCTGGTCGTCGCCAACAAGCCGACCCGGCTGGGCCTCGACCTGAAGGGCGGCGTCGAGCTGGTCTACCAGGGCACGCCGACCGGCCAGGTGAAGGAAGTCAGCGGCGAAGACATCGAACGTTCGATCGAGATCATCCGCCAGCGGATCGACAAGCTCGGCGTCTCCGAGCCCGAAGTCTCCCGCCTCGGCACCACCGAGATCTCGGTCAGCCTGCCCGACGTCACCAACGCGCAGCGGGCGATCGAACAGGTCGGCACCACCGCCCAGCTCCACATGTACGACTGGGAACCCAACCTGATCGGCCGCGAGAAGACGATCGGCGGCGTCCCGGGCCGGGAACCGCCCAAAGCGGCGGTCGCAGAAGCAGAAGAAGAATTCAAGGAAGCGGGCCGCAGCGTCTCCAAGCGGAAAAACCAGCAGCTGGTCTTCTTCGGCGCCTACCCGACCGCCTACGCCGCGGTCAAGCTTGCCTCCGAACAGAAGCCGGTCGCCGACTGCACGAGCTGCTCGACCACCAAATCGCGCTACTACCTGTTCGCCAACGACGCCAAGCACACTCTGATCGCCGGCCCCGAGTTCAACAGGGAAGACCTGTTCATCAGCGCGACCGGGAAGAAACGGTCGCGCAAGGGGACTGTGATCAAGGTGCCGGCGGGTACGGTCGTCGTCTCCGAGCAGCCTCTCGACTCCAACGGCAAGGTCATCGAAGGGATCGAAAACGCCGGCTGGTTCGCGCTCCGGGACAGGCCGGCGCTCTCCGGCACCGACATCACCAACCCGAAGCAGGAATTCGACGAACTCCAGCAGCCCAACGTCACCTTCGAATTCACCGGCAAGGGGCGCCAGGCGTTCCAGGACGTCACCCGGCGGATCGCCCAGCGCGGCCAGGCGCGGGCGGTCGGCCCCGTCTCCGAAGAACAGGCCGAAGAACTCTCCGGCCGCTTCGCGGTCATCCTCGACAACGAAGTCAAGACGACGCCGATCATCAACTTCGCCGCCAACCCGGACGGGATCGACGGCCGCACCGGCGCCCAGATCTCCGGCGGCTTCAACAGCATCCAGGAGGCGCAGGACCTGGCGACCTTCCTGCAGATCGGCGCCCTGCCGATCAACCTGAAGCTGATCAGCCAGACGCAGGTCTCGGCGACGCTCGGCAGCCAGGCGCTCGACGCCGGGATCAAGGCCGGCGTGATCGGCCTCGCCCTGGTCGTGATCTTCCTGCTCTTCTTCTACCGCTTCCTCGGGCTGATCGCGGCGATCGCCCTCGGCGCCTACGGGGTGATCTTCTTCGCCCTGATCAAACTGATCCCGATCACCCTGACCCTGCCGGGGATCGCCGGGCTGATCCTGACGATCGGGGTCGCCGCCGACTCGAACATCGTCATCTTCGAGCGGATCAAGGAGGAGGTGCGCGCCGGCCGCCCGATGGCGAGCGCGATCGCCGCCGGCTACCGGCGCGGCATCGGCACGATCGTCGACGCCAACGTCGTCACCCTGCTGACCGCCTTCATCCTCTTCGTGCTGGCCACCGCCGGGGTGAAGGGCTTCGCCTTCACCCTCGGCGTCGGCACGATCGTCTCGCTGCTGACCGCGGTCGTCTTCACCCAGGCGCTGCTGCTCAGCATGAGCCGCTCGCGGCTGCTGCGCTCGCCGAGCGCGCTCGGCGCCGCCCGCCAGCGGATGCGCTGGCACTTCGACTTCATGGGGGCGAGCCGCTGGTTCTTCTCGGTCTCCGGCGTGATCCTGATCGTCGGCGGCCTGGCGCTGGCCACCCAGCAGCTCAACTTCGGCATCGACTTCGAGTCGGGGACGCGGATCAAGGTCGCCCTGCAGAAGCCGACCGACGAGGAAGGGGTGCGCGAAGCGCTCGACACGGTCGGGCTCAGCGGCGAGGAGATCCAGCAGGTCTCCGACCCCGAATTCGGCGACAACGTCTTCCAGATTCAGACCCGCCAGCTGCGGCCGAGCCGGGTCGAGGAGGCGCAGTCGGCGCTCGACTCCGAGTACGGGGTGGTCGTCAACGGGTTCGACAGCACCAGCGTCGGGCCGACCTTCGGCCAGCAGGTCGCCGACAGCGCCGTCAAGGCGCTGATCTTCTCGATGCTGGTGATCGGTGCCTACGTAGCCTTCCGCTTCGACCCGAAGTTCGCCGTGCCGGTGCTGATCGCCCTGTTCCACGACATCCTGATCACCGCCGGCGTCTACTCGCTGACCGGGAGGGAGGTGACGAGCGGGACGGTCGCCGCCTTCCTCACCATCTTGGGGTATTCGCTCTACGACACGATCATCGTCTTCGACCGAATACGCGAGAACATGCCGCGGATGCCGCGGGCCGCCTTCTCGCAGATCGTCAACCGCTCGATGAGCGAGGTGCTGACCCGCTCGCTGGCGACCAGCTTCTCGACCTTGCTGGCGGTCGTCTCGCTGCTCGTCTTCGGCGGCGCCACCCTCCAGGACTTCGCCTTCGCGATGCTGGTCGGGATCGCCTCCGGCACCTACTCCTCGATCTTCATCGCCTCGCCGGTGCTGACCGCCTGGAAGGAGCGCGAGCCCGGCTTCGCCCGGCGGCGGGCCCGGATCGCCGAGGCCGACGGCACGGTCCCCGCCTTCGCCGACGACGTCGAGCTGGCCAGGCTCGGCGAGGACGCCGAGACCGACGCCGAGATCGAGGAGGCGGTGGCCGCCCAGCAGGAGTCGAAGCAGCGGGCGGTGGCGACCGTCGAGCCGCCGAGCGGCGACGGGGGCGATCCGTCCCCGAACGGCGAGCCCTCGGCTCCCGCCGCCGACCCGGCCAGCGCCGAGCGCCGCGAGCGCAACGCCCGCCGGCGCGAACGCCGCAAGCAGCGCCGCAAGCACGGGAGGAATCGCTGATGGCCCTGCTCGTCTGGTTCACGATGGGGATCGCCCTCTGGCACTTCACGGTCTTCCTGCCCGACCGCTTCTGGCAGGGGATCGTCGGCGCCTTCCTCGGCGCGACGATCGGCGCGGTCGTCTTCGGCGGGATCGTCGAGATCGCCACCGGCAAGGGGCTCGGTAACACCGACCTCGCCACCGCCCTGGTCGCGATCCCGGGCGTGGCGATCGGCCTAGCCGTGGTCTGGGCGCTGGGAGTCCGCTCGGAGCGGTTGCAGCCGTAGCGATTTCCGCCGCCGCGCCTCCTAGGTTGGGAGCGTGGCGGAGACCATCCACGCATACCGGGCCGACCCCTACTCCTACCGGGAGGCGCGGGCGATTGCCGAGGCGCTCGGCCTGAGCGAGCCGATCGCGGTGACCCTGGTGCGGCGCGGCTACCGGACGCCGGAGGCGGCGCGGGCCTTTTTGGGGGCCGGGGAGTCGCATTCTCCGGACGGGTTCGACTCGATGGGAATCGTCACCGAACGAGTCCTCCAGGCAATCGACGACGGGCGACGAATCACCGTACACGGCGACTTCGATGTCGATGGCGTCTGCGCCACCGCGATCCTGGTCGGGGCGCTGCGCGAGCTCGGCGGGGAGTGCGACTGGCTGATCCCCGACCGGATCGCCGACGGCTACGGGCTCTCGGTGGGCAACGTGCGGCGGCTGGCGGAGCGCGGCACCTCGCTGCTCGTCACCGTCGACTGCGGCGTCACCGCGGTCGAGGAGGTGGCGCTGGCCCGCTCGCTGGGGATGGAGGTCGTGGTCACCGACCACCATCAGCCGGGCTCCGAGCTTCCCGGCTGTCCGATCCTGCACCCGGCGCTCGACGGCTACCCGTTCGAGGAGCTGTGCGGGACCGCGGTCGCCTGGAAGCTGGCCTGCGCGCTGCTCGGCGGCGAGGGGGAGGCCGATCTCGATCTCGTTGCCCTCGCCACCGTCGCAGATGTAGTACCGCTGGTCGGCGAGAACCGCTCGCTGGTGCGCCGCGGCCTGGAGGAGGTGCGGCGGGCGCGGCGGCCGGGGATGCGAGCGCTGCTGAAGGCGGCCAGCTGTGAGCCGACGCGGCTCGACGAGGGGGACCTGGCGTTCAGGCTGGCGCCGCGGATCAATGCCGCGGGACGGCTCTACCGGGCCGATGCCGGAGTCGAGCTCTTCCTGACCGAGGGTGAGCAGCGCGCCGCGGAGATAGCCGCCGAGCTGGGCAGGGCGAACAGCGAGCGCCGGGCGACCGAGCGAGAGGTGGACGCCGCCGCCGAGGCCGCCCGGCGCGAGCTGCCCGAGCGGCTGCGCGAGGCGCCCGGGCTGGTCGTCGCCGGCGAGGGCTGGCACCCGGGGGTGATCGGGATCGTCGCCTCGCGCCTCGCCGAGCGCCATCACCGCCCGGTGGTCGTCGTCTCGCTCGACGGCGAGGGGGGAGGGCGCGGCTCGGGGCGCGGCATCCCCGGCTTCGACCTGCTTGCCGGGTTGGAGGCCTGCTCCGAGCAGCTGGTCAGCTTCGGCGGCCACCGCGCCGCCGCCGGGCTGGAGCTGCGGGCCGAGGGGCTCGACGCCTTCCGCGAGGCGTTCGCCGCACACGCGACGAGCGTGCTCGGCCCGGAGGAGCTGCGCCGCACCGAGCGGATCGACGCGATGGTCGGCGGCGCCGGCCTCGGCCTCGAGCTGGCCGAGGAGTTGCAGCGTCTCGCTCCGTTCGGGGCGGGCAACCCGGCCGTGCGGCTGCTCGTCCCCGGCGCGCAGGTGCGCGACGTGCGGACGATGGGGGAAGGCAAGCACGCCCGCTTCAGCCTGCACAGCGGCGGCCACCGGGCGCTCGGGGTCGCCTTCGGGCGCTCCGGCCTCGGGGTCGGCGAGGACGACGTGGTCGACGCCGCGGTGCGGCTCGAGGTCAACCGCTGGAACGGCTCGGTCGAGCCGCGGGTGGTGCTGCGCGAGCTGTACCCGCGCGAGGCGAGCGGCGACGGCGACCGCGCGGACGCCGAGGGCGCCTGGTGGCGCGGCTTCGAGCGTGAGCTTGCGGCCGACCCGTCAGCTTGGCCGCCGATGGGCCGAAATGTCCACCCGGAGGCAACAAATAGGCCCATCGGCCGGGAGGAGTTGCGGCCCGCGTCCTCGCCGGCCGCGGTGATCGCCGAGCTGAGCTCATGCGAGGAGAACTACGTCCTCGCGGTGGTCGCCGATGCCGAGGGGCGCGTCGCCCTCGGTGGCGACGGCGTCGTGCTGGCCGACGGCGCCGCGCTCGAAGCCGAGCCGGAGCTGGCCGGCGACTTCGAGCACGTGGTCCTGGTCGACCCACCGCCGTTCGAGCACCTGGAGCGGATGGCGCGCCTTCCTCACGCGGAGGGCGGCTTCCTCCACCTCGCCTGGGGAAAGGCCGAGCACCGCTTCGCGCGGGCGATGCTCGACCAGCAGCTGGCCAGGCGCCCGGCGCTGGTCTCCCTGTTCAGGGACCTGCGCGAGGCCGAGGAACCCAGCGGGAAGCGCCTGCTCGAGGCGCTGCGCGGCTCGGGCCCCCACCCGCGCAGCCCCGAGGCGGCGGCACGCTGTTTCCGCGTCCTCGCCGACCTGAAGTTGGTCCGGGGCTCGCCCGAAGGCGGTGGCGGCTCGGTCGGGGTCGTATCCTCAAAGGGCACAGATCTCGAGAACTCCGAGGCGTTCGCCGCTTACGGCAGACGCCACCGGGAGGGCCTGCGATACCTCGAACAACGCCAACAGCCGTAGAGCAGAAGGAGCTCCTCGCCGACCTCTTCGCCGTGGTCGAGGAGTTCGACTCCGCGCCGCAGGAGGACGTTGCGGCCAACGGCGCCACCGCGGTCGTGGTCGCGACGATCGATCGCGCCGCGGTGACGCGCGCCTTCGAGTTCTCCTGCGAGCGCCACGCCGACCAGCTGCGCCGCTCCGGCGACGAGTTCATCACCCACCCCGTCGGTGTCGCGCAGATCTGCGCCGGGATGCGGCTCGACACCGAGACGCTCTGCGCGGCGCTGCTCCACGACACGGTCGAGGACACCAGCGCCAGCCTCGAGGAGATCCGCGCGGAGTTCGGCGAGCAGATCGCCCAACTGGTCGATGGCGTCACCAAGCTGACCGGGATGACCTTCGAGAGCCGCGACGAGCGGCAGGCCGAGAACTACCGCAAGATGATGGTCGCGATGGCCACCGACGTCAGGGTGATCCTGATCAAGCTGGCCGACCGCCTGCACAACATGCGCACCCTGGGCGCCCTGCCGAAGCAGAAGCAGCTCGCCAAGTCGCGCGAGACGCTGGAGATCTACGCGCCGCTCGCCCACCGGCTCGGCATCCACGCGATCAAATGGGAGCTGGAGGACCTCGCCTTCGCCATTCTGCACCCGCGCAAGTACAAGGAGATCAAACAGCTGGTCTCCCAGCAGCGCGAGGAGCGCGAGGTCTACGTCAGCCGGGCGGGCGAGTTCTTGGCGAAGGAGCTGAAGACGGTCGGGATCGAGGCGGAGATCTCCGGCCGGGCCAAGCACTTCTACTCGATCTACACGAAGATGACCAAGAAGGGTCGCGAGTTCAACGAGATCTTCGATCTCACGGCGATGCGGGTGATCGTCGGCTCGGTCAAGGACTGCTACG
>CAVVHQ010000039.1:0-27121 GCA_963748075.1 uncultured Solirubrobacterales bacterium
CATCTTCATCGGCTTCTACAGCCGCGTGCTGCGCTCCAACATGCTCGACACGATGGACGAGAACTACGTCCGCACCGCCCGCGCCAAGGGACTGCCCGAGCGCCGGGTGATGGTGCGGCATGTGCTGCGCAACACCCTGATGCCCATCGTCACCCTGTTGGGCCTCGACTTCGGCGCCGTGTCGGCGGCGGGGCGATCCTCACCGAGTCGTCTTCAACCTCCACGGCGTCGGCCAGTACGCGGCCGAAGCGATCGAGAACCTCGACCTGCCGCCGATCATGGCCGTCACCCTTTTCGCCGCCTTCTTCATCGTCATCTTCAACACGCTGGTCGACATCGCCTACGCCTGGCTCGACCCGCGGATGCGGCTGGAGAGTCGGCGCGATGAGCGGCCGCTGCTCGCCGTCCCCGACCTGCGCGTCGGCTTCGCCACCGAGGACGGCCTGGTGCAGGCGGTCGACGGCGTCTCCTTCGACCTGCGGCCGGCGAGGTGCTGGCGATCGTCGGCGAGTCGGGCTCGGGCAAGAGCGTCACCGCGCGGCGATCCTCGGCCTGACCCGTCGCCGACGCGCGGATCGAGGGCTCGGTCAGGCTGCGCGGCAAGGAGCTGCTGGAGGCGAGCGCGGCGAGCTGCGCAGGGTCCGCGGCGACCGCATCGCGATGGTCTTCCAGGATCCGATGACCTCCCTCAACCCGGTCTACAGGGTCGGCGACCAGATCGTCGAGGCGATCCGCGCCCACCGCGAGCAGGTCGGCGAGGAGGAGGCCCGGAGGCGGGCGGTGGAGCTGCTGGACTGGTCGGCATCCCGCAGCCCGAGCGGCGGGCCGACGCCTACCCGCACGAGCTCTCGGGCGGGATGCGCCAGCGGGCGATGATCGCGATGGCGCTGGCGCTCGACCCGGCGTGCTGATCGCCGACGAGCCGACCACCGCGCTCGACGTGACCATCCAGGCGCAGATCCTCGAGCTGCTGCGGCGGCTCAACCGCGAGCGCGACATGGCGATCATCCTGATCACCCACGACCTCGGCGTGGTCGCCGAGATCGCCGACCGGGTGCTGGTCATGTACGCGGGGCGGGTGGTCGAGGAGGGAACGCTCGACGAGATCTTCTCGACCCCCAGCACCCCTACACCTGGGGCCTGCTCGGCTCGCTCACCCGCCTCGACCGCGAGCGGCCCGAGCGGCTGCCGCAGATCCGCGGCGCGCCGCCGTCGCTGCTCGAGCTGCCGCCCGGCTGCCCCTTCGCTCCCCGCTGCCCGCACGCGTTCGGCCGCTGCGCCGAGCTGCCCGGCCTGGAGGCGCGCCGCGGCGAAGCGTCCGGCCATCGCGATCGCTGCTGGCTGGGGCCCGAGGAGAAGCGGGAGCGCCGCGAGCTCGACGGGCGGATCGGCCTCGAGGAGCCAGCGTGACCACGGCAGCGGGCCCCTGCTCGAGGTCACCGACCTCGTCAAGCACTTCCCGGTCAAGCGCGGGCTGCTGATCGACCGCGAGGTCGACCGGGTGCGGGCGGTCGACGGCGTCAGCTTCAGCGTCGCGCCGGGGGAGACGCTGGGCCTCGTCGGAGAGTCGGGCTGCGGCAAGTCGACGCTCTGCCGAACCGTCCTGCAACTGCTGGAGCCGACCGCCGGCTCGGTCCGCTTCGAGGGCCGCGAGATCGCCGGGCTCTCGCGACGACAGATGCGGCCGCTGCGGCCGCAGATGCAGATGGTCTTCCAGGACCCCTACGCGTCGCTGAACCCGCGCAAGCGGGTCGGGCAGATCGTCGGCGAGCCGCTGCGGATCCAGCGCTCCACCTCCGGCGCCGAGCTGCGCCGCCGCGTGCAGGAGCTGCTCGAGCGGGTCGGCCTCTCGCCGGAGCACCACGACCGCTTCCCGCACGAGTTCTCGGGCGGCCAGCGACAGCGGATCGGGATCGCCCGCGCGCTGGCGCTCCAGCCGAAGCTGATCGTCGCCGACGAGCCGGTCTCCGCCCTCGACGTCTCGATCCGCGCCCAGATCGTCAACCTGCTCGACGACCTCCAGGACGAGCTCGGCCTCACCTACGTCTTCGTCGCCCACGACATCGGCGTCGTCCGCCACGTCTCCGACCGGATCGCGGTCATGCACGAGGGCAGGATCGTCGAGGAGGGCCCCGCCGACCGGGTCTGCGAGCGGCCCTCCCACCCCTACACGAGGTCGCTGCTGGCGGCGGCGCCGATCCCCGACCCGCGCGAGAGCCGGGCGCGGCGGCGGGTGGACGCCGCGGGACCGTGAGCCTGCCGCTCTCGCCGCCGATCGCGCCGCAGCTGGCGCTGACCCGCAAAGCGCTGCCGCGCGGCGAGGAGTGGGCCTATGAGCCGAAGCTCGACGGCTTCCGGGCAATCGTCTTCGTCGACGGCGACGACGTCTACATCCAGTCGCGGGGCGGCAAGGCCCTGGCCCGCTACTTCCCGGAGCTGCGCTTCGCGCCGGGACGCTACGTGCTGGACGGCGAGCTGGTGATCCGCGACGCCGAGGGCAACCTCGAGTTCGACGCGCTGCAGAGCCGCATCCACCCCGCCGAGTCGCGGATCGGGCTGCTGGCAAAGGAGATCCCGGCCGACTACGTCGCCTTCGACCTGCTCGCCGAGGAGGACGAGTCGCTGCTCGAGACGCCGCTGGTCGAGCGGCGCGCCCGGCTGGAGGCGCTGGCCGGGCGGACCGGTGCCGAGCTGACCCCGCTGGTGCGCGACCCCGCGCAGGCCGAGCGCTGGCTGCGCACGACCGAGGGAGCAATGGCGAAGCAGCTCGACGCCCCCTACCTGCCGGGCAAGCGGCGCGGGATGGCGAAGGTGAAGCGGGAGCGAGAGATCGACTGCGTGGCGATCGGTTGGCGGCCCGGCAAGGAGGAGGGCACGGTCGGCTCGCTGATCCTCGGCCTCTACGACGGCGACGAGCTGCGCCCGGTCGGCCACATCTCCGGCTTCAGCGCCGAGACGAAACGGGGACTGCGCGGGCTGCTCGCGCCGCTGGAGACCGGCGAGAGCGGCACCGCGGAGCCGAGCCGCTGGACCGGCGGACGCGACCTCGAGTGGGTGGCCCTGCGGCCCGAGCTGGTGATCGAAGTCGGCTACGACCACGCCTCGGCGGGGCGGATCCGGCACGGCGCGCGGTTCCGTCGCTTTCGGGACGACAAAGCTCCCCGCGAGTGCACATTCGAGCTTCTGGACGAAGGGTAGGGCGGCGACGGGGAGCCCTCCCGCCGGACAAATGCCGGGCTGGTTAGCCCGGCATTTTGGGTATCCGCCCGTCGAGAGGGCTCCCCGCCACCGCCCTCGGCCGCCAGCTGGCTCAGAACAGCGCGTCCTGAATGGGAGGAGCGGCGGTCCCCTCAGCCGACGGATACTCAAAGCAGCCCGAAGGGCTGCTTGTCGGAGGAGGGGACCGTCGCTCCTCCCTCCGGCTGCGGGTTCGGCCCCAACCCCTGACGGCGCGGGTCGCGCGCTGCCGAAGGGGAGCTGGGAGGTAGGCGCGGCCGTTGGCGTAGAGCTGCTCGTATTTCGGGACCAGGTCGGGGCGTTTGGATTCCAGCCAGGCGAAGAAGACGTCGCGGACCTCGCCTCGGAGGTGGAGCGCCACGCCGCCGAGGAAGCTGGCGCCGGCCTCTCGGGCGCGGTCGACGATCGGCTGGACCTGCTCGGGGTCGTCGTTGATGCCCGGCATCAGCGGGGCGATCAGGACGCCGGAGTCGATCCCGCGGCGGCGCAGCTCGGCCACGGCGTCGAGGCGCGCCGCGGGGCTGGGGGTGTGGGGCTCGGTGGCGCGCCAGGCCTCCTCGTCGAGTGTGGGGACGGAGAGGTTGACCGATACCGGGAGACGCTTCGCCATCCGCTCGAAGATCTCGATGTCGCGAAGCGCCAGCGGCGACTTGGTCAGCACCGAGACCGGCGTCTGCGCCTCCTCCAGCGCCGCGCAGATCTCGGGCATCATCCGGTAACGGCTCTCGGCCCACTGGTAGGGGTCGGTGTTCGTCCCCAGCGCGACCAGCTCCCGCTTCCAGCCGGGCCGCGCCAGCTCGGCCCGCAGCAGCTCCGGCACGTTCACCTTGACGACGATCTCCCGCTCGAAGTCCCGCCCCGCATCGAGGTCGAGAAAGGCATGAGTTCTTCGAGCGAAGCAGTAGGTGCAGGCATGCGTGCATCCTCGATATGGGTTGATCGTCCATTCGAAGCCGTAGCGGCCGCCCGGCACGCGGTTCAGCGCCGATCGCGCCCGGACCTCGTGGAAGTTGACGCCCATCGCCTCGGGCGCATCGAAGGTCCGCACGACGGTCCCGTCGCCGACGCCCGGCAACCGCAGGTCGTTCTCGATTCGCTGCTCGTCCCAGCGCATGCGAACAGACGTTCGCATGCAGGCCGGACGGCGCCTACGGCAGCCGGCCCGAGATCACGTAGCGGAGCACGTCGACGACCTGCCCGGCGGTCCGCGCCGTCGCCTGCGCAGCGCGGTCGACCTCCTTCAGCGCGTGGTCGATGTCGGTGTCGTGCAGGGTGACTATCGGCTTGCCGAGCGCGGCGGCGTAGCCGGCGTCGAAGGCGGCGTTCCACTGACGGTATTTGTCGCCGAAGCGGACGACGACGACGTCGGCGGCGCGGATCAGCGTCTGGGTGCGAATCGAGTTGACCCCGGCGCCCATGTGGTCGCGCCAGAATGGGGCAGGCTCGTCGCCCAGGGTGCCGACACCGGCGTCGTCGGAGGCGGCGTGGTCGGTCACCGGAGCCGAGAAGGAGACGGGCAGGCCCGCCTCGCGCGTTCCGGCCTCGATCCGCTCCCGCCAGTCGGAGTGGATCTCGCCGGAGAGGTAGACGTTCCAGGTTCGGTCGCTCACGAGCCGGTCTCCTCGAAGTGCTTGCTCAGCATGGTCACCTGGCCCTGGTAGCTCGAGCCCAGCTCCTCGCCGTAGAGGCGCTCGGCCGGGGCGCCGGTCCGCTCCAGGGCGAGCTTGCAGACCGGCTGGCGGTGCTCGACCATGAAGGAGACGTCGCGGGCCCGCACCTCGAGCGCCGCGCGGCTGCCATGCCGCCCGCCGCTTGGGTCGTAGCCGAAGCCGGGGTCGAAGAAGCCGGCGTAGTGGGTGCGGAGCTCGCCCGCGGTCGGATCGTAGGCCATCATCTCGGCGGCGATCTGCGGCGGAATGCAGACGCCCTCGGCCGAGAGCAGCAGGTAGAAGATCTCCGGCTCGAGCACGATCCGGCCGCCCGGCTCCGGGTACACCGGGTCCCAGTAGTCGGTCCAGCGGTAGGCGCGGACCCGCGAGAGGTCGATCGGCAGGCTGTTCTTCCTCGCCCGGTAGCCGACGATCCGGTCGCTGGGGCCGGAGAGATCGACGCTGAGGAAGAGGCCGTCGGCGAGCGCCAGCTCCGACGCGCGCAACGCGTGGGAATCGAGGAAGAGGAGCGGGAGCTCGGCCTGCAGATCGCGGATCTCGCCGTCGCTCAGCCGTACATCGCCACGGGCCAGCCGCAGCTGGTTGAGCGAGAGCCCGCTCTGCACCTGGATCGCGAAGGAGCGCGGCACGACCTCCAGGTAGAGCCTCCCCCGGTAGCCGGGGCGGACCTCGTCGAAGCGGTGGTGGCGATCCGTCAGCACCCGCGTGAAGACGTCGAGCCGCCCGGTCGAGCTCTTCGGGTTGGCCTTCGCCCGCACGTCCTCGGGCAGTGCCAGCTCCTCGATCAGCGGCACCAGGTAGGGGCGATCGCGCTCCAGCACAGCGCCGTCGCGCAGGTCCACCTTCTGGAAGGCGAGCCCCTCGATCTTCTCCTCGACGGTCGAATCGACGTCGGGCAGGAAGCTGCAGCGCAGCGCCCAGGCGAAATCGCCGAGCCGCAGGTCGATGCTCGCCGGCTGGATCGCCTCAGGCCGAATCCGGTAGTCGCCGGAGCTGACCCACTCGGCCTCGACCGCCTCGCGCAGCGCCTGCGAGGGCAGCACCCCCGCATCCACCACGGCCCCCGCCGCAGCCGCCTCCGGGCGCTCGGCCGTTCTCGCCGCGTCGCTCATCTATTCGAGATTATGCGGCGAGCCTCGGCGGCGCCGAGGTACGGGGTGAGCGCGAACTCCGCGAAGTCCGGGAAGAAGCGCTCGAGCTGCTCGGTCTCGCCCGCCAGGACGCGTCGCCCCAGCAGCGAGGCGACCCCGCCGACCACCGCCTCGGCGGTTGCCGCCGGCGCCCGGCCGCCGGCGCCTCCCTGCGGCGCGCCGTCGCGCAGATAGGGGACGAAGCCCTGCACGCACATCAGGAAGCGATCGTAGACCTGCGGTCCGGCGCGGAGCCCCTCCACCAGCATTAGGTTCGCGCAGCCAGGTTCCCGGGCCAGCCAGGCGAGCAGCGTGGCGATCCCGGCGCAGACGCCGTCCACCCAGTCGCCGCGCCCCGAGCAAGCCGCGACGACTTCTTCGCGCAGCCGCTCGACCGCGTCGTCGTAGGCGGCGAGGAAGCACTCGTCCTTGCTGTCGAAGTGCCGGTAGAAATCGCTCTTGGAGACGTGGGCCCGGCTGCCGATCGAGGAGACCGTCGTCTTGTCGTAGCCGCGCTCGTCGAGGGTGTCGGAGATCGCCACCAACAGACGATCGCGCTGATTCTGCGCGACGAACTCGCGACTGAGGCCATGACGGCCGCGGGGCAATCGTCTCACTGGCGCTGAAGTCTGCCAGTGCTAGGACTTACTTGTCCGCTCCCCCCACGCCGACCCCCAGGTACGGGGTCATCATGAACTCGGTCAACTCGGGCAGCAGCTCCTCGGCCGCCTCTGTCTCACCGCGACGGATCTGCCGGTAGACGATCCACGCGACGCCGCCGATCAGCGTCTCGTCGACCGTCTCCGGCAGACGCTCGTCCCGGGGCGCGCTCGACTGCGCCATCTCGACAAACCCCTGGAGCGCGTCCTCGTAGCGCTTGGTGGTCGTCGGTGTCGCCGAGAGCGCCTCGATCATGCATATCCGGGCCAACGCCGGCTCTTCGGCGACATACCCGAGGAAGGCGGCAAGGCCGGCTTCGACCTTCTCCTGCCAGCCCCCCTCGACCCCCGCGCAGCGCGTCTCGATCCGCTCGACGACCGCGTCGCGCGCTGTGTCGAAGGCGACGAGGAAGACCTCCTCCTTGCCCTCGAAGTTGTCGTAGAGGGTTTTCCGCGCAACGCCGGCCCGTTTGACGATGTCGGAGATCTTGGTCGCCTCGTAACCCTGTTCGGCGCTCAGCTCCGCAAGAGCGTCCATGATCCGCCGGCGCTTGTGCTCCGCGAGGAACTCACGAGACAGGGCGGGACGAGTCGGCGGAGCCGGCCTCGCCCCGGTCCTCCCTTTTCCCCGTGGCGGCATCCGGGCAAGCATACCTTCGCGGGGGAGGGTCGGATGCAGGCCAACACCTCCTATGGTACCGTACGGCGTCTTTTGCAGTTTCCAGTACAAACGGGGAATTTCCTATGCCGCGGGAGAGGATCGTGCTGAGTCAAGAGAAGCTGGCGAGCGCCGTCGGGGGCCGCTGGTCGGACGAAGAGCTCAGCGAGGCGGTTGCCCTGCTGACCCGGGCCGACGGCCGTTTCCCGGCCGGGGTGAGGACCCTGCCGAGCGAGCTGGTCAGGGCGATCCAGCGGGAGCGCCTGCTCGCCGCGATGCTCAGTACGGTGACCGAGACCGGCTACCGGGCGCTCACCGTTCAGGACGTGCTCGGCCCGGCCGGCGTCTCGCGCCCCACCTTCTACGAGCAGTTCGACGACAAGGAGGACTGCTTCCTCGCCGCCTTCGACGCCTCGGCGGCGCGGCTGCGCGAGCGAGTCGGAGCGGCCGTCGCGGCGGCAGGACCGGACTGGCGGGACCGCCTGCGCGGCGGAATCGAGGAGCTGGTGCGGTTCGTCGACGACGAGCCGGACGCGGCTCGCGCGGTGATCATCGAGGCCCGCGCCTCCAGCCCGGCGGGCCTGCGGCGCCGCGACGCGCTGCTCGAGGGCTTCGCCTCCTGCATCGACGGCCTGGCCATGGAGGAGCTCGCCGAGCCGCCCGCGGCAGTCGCCGCAGCGGGCGTCGTCGGGGGGATCGACTCGGTGCTTTACGCGCGCCTGCAGAGTCGCGAAACCGGCGAGCTCCACTCGCTGGTCCCCTCGCTGATGTACTTCGCCGTCCTCCCCTATACCGGCCGGGAGGCCGCGGCGGAGGAGCTGAACGGCGCCGCCCTCGCCTGAGCGGATGCGGCGGCCTAGCGACGCCGGCGCCCGCCGGACTGCTTCCCGCGCCGCGCGGCGACCCGCAGCATCCGCTCGCTCTCGTTCTCGGTCGCCTCGCCCATCGCGATCTGGAAGGTCGCCAGCAGGGCGCCCGCGGCGAGTGGCCGCATCCGTTCCAGCGCCTCGCTCATCTTCGGCCAGTCCCCGTCCGGCCGCCCCGCCCGGTCGAACGGCTGCCAGACCTCCTTGACGAACAGCTCGACGAAGGCACGCGCGACGCCGTCGGCGTGGCGGCGCAGCCGCTCCGCCGTGGCGATCGCTCCCTCCGGGCCGATCCCGAGCTCGGCCAGCTCCGCCGCCGCCCGAAGCAGGCGGGGGCTGATCACCTCGATCCGCCCGTCCGGCAGCGTGCGGAAGACACCCAGCTTTTCCGCCCGCCGCAGCAGCTTCGGGTCGGGGCTCTCGCCCCAGACCGCGGCCAGCTCGTCGGCCTCGAAGATCTCCGGCGCCTCCCCTTCGAACGGGACCCGCAGCGCGCGGGTGAAATCGAAGATCGCCGTGGCCGAGCCGCCGCCGCTGTCGAGCACGCGCCGAATCGCCTCCAAGTTGAGCCCGTCCGCCTGCATCTCGCGGGTCAGCTCGATCCGCGCCACGTGCTCCTCGTTGTAATAGCCCGTGCGCCCGCGCACGACTGGCGGCGGCAGCAGCCCGCGGGTCTGGTGGGCGCGGATGTTGCGCACCGTCATCCCGGTGCGCTCCGCCAGCTCGCGGATCGTCATCTCCCCATCGGCGGGCTCGGAGCCCATCTCAGCGGATGGCACGAACCTCGACCCGGCTACGGGCAAGGACACGAGCTTCGGGGTCACTCATATGGGGGAGGCAGGATTCGAACCTGCGTAGGCATAGCCAACTGGTTTACAGCCAGTCTCCTTTAACCACTCGGACACTCCCCCGGGACGTACCGATTCTACCGAGGCGCCGGACCGTGGCCCGCTCAGCTCGCCTCGCGGAGCATCTGCGCCTCGGGCAGGCGCTGCAGCTTTTTCAGCGTGTTGTTCTCGATCTGGCGAATCCGCTCGCGGGTGACGCCAAATGTGTTGCCGACCTCCTCGAGCGTCAGCGGGTCCATGCCGGAGAGGCCGTAGCGAAGCTCGATCACCTGCCGCTCGCGTTCGGGCAGTGCCTCGAGCGCCTTGCGGACCCCCTCCTTCTGGAGGTGTTCGCTCGCCTCTTCGAACGGCTCGGCGACCGTATCGTCGGCGACGAAGTCGCCCAGCTCGGAGTCGTCCTCGTCGCCCACCGGTTTCTCCAGCGAGACCGGCAGCTGCGCGACCCGCAGGATCTCCCGCACTTCGACGATCGGCCAGCGCAGCTCGGCGGCGATCTCTTCCGGCTCGGGCTCGCGGCCCAGCCGCTGCACCAGATGGCGCTCGACGTGGGCGACCCGGTTCAGCTTCTCGACCATGTGAACCGGGATGCGGATCGTCCGCGCCTTGTCGGCGATCGCCCGGGTCACCGCTTGACGAATCCACCAGGTCGCGTAGGTGGAGAACTTGTAGCCGCGCCGGTAGTCGAACTTCTCGACCGCCCGGATCAGCCCCAGCGAGCCCTCCTGGATCAGGTCGAGAAAGCTGAGGCCGCGGCCCAGATAGCCTTTGGCGATCGAGACGACCAGCCTCAGGTTGGCCTCCACCATCTGCCGCTTGGCGATCATGTCGCCCCGCTCGATCCGCTTCGCCAGCTCGACCTCCTGCGAGGCGGTCAGCAGCTCGACCCGGCCGATCGAGCGCAGGTAGAGCCGCAGCGAGTCGAGGCTCGGTTCGATCGTCAGGTCCAGCTCCGGCTTCCTCGGCTGACCGTTGGCCGCCTCGGCCCGCTGCTCTTTGTAGGCGCTGACGCCGTCCTCGGCGATCACTTCGACGCCGTGGTCGACCAGCTGGGCGTGGAGCGCGGTGACCTGCTCCTTGGTTACCTCGACCTCTTCCAGTGTGCCGGCGATGTGCTCGAAAGTGAGGTAGCCGCGCTCGCGACCCAGCGCGATCAGCGCCTCGACCTCCTGCGGCCCCGCCAAGGGCTGAGCATCCGAATCCTGGTTGAGTCCCTGCGGGACCGTCTCCAACGGCTCGATCTCAGTGCCTCCGTAACCCTTCGTCCCCATGGCGGCCGGCCCCAACGCTCCGGCCAGGGAAAGTATAGGGAGAATCGGCCTCACCGGCCGTCCGTCGGCGGCCCCGGTCGCTTACCCTTGATAAGCGATGGCCAGCCACCCGACCACGACCATCTCCCCCGCCGCTTCCGACGTGCAGTCGTCGACCCCCGCGACGCGGGTCAGCCTCTCGCGGGTCGGCGTCACCGGGGTCGAGAAGGTGATCCGGGTTAAGGCCAACGGCGCCGAGGACCTCTACCACGCCGGCTTCGAGTGCTTCGTGGACCTCAACCCGCGACAGGCGGGCGTGCACATGTCGCGCTTCGAGGAAGTCGTCGGCGAGGCGATCGACCAGGTGGTGCTCGGTGAGGCGTTCCGCGCCGAGGTGTTGGCCGCCCACATCGCCCAGCGGGTGCGCGAGCGCCAGGGCGGCCTGCGGGCCGAGGTCTCGGTCACCGCCCGCTATCCGGAGACGGTGACGACGCCTGCCAGCGGGCAGCCAACCCAGGAGATCTACGCCCTGTTCGGGACCGCGGTCGACTGGCTGCGCGGGACGCGGACCCTGACCGGCGTGCAGGCGCAGGGCATGACCGCCTGTCCCTGCGCACAGGAGATGGTCGCCCGCCTGGGGCGCGAGCGGCTGGCCGAGCAGGGCTTCGACGCCCAGCAGGTCGAGCGGGCGATCGAGGCCGTGCCGATCGCCACCCACAACCAGCGCGGCATCGGCACCCTGCACGTCGGCTGCCCCGAGGGCGGTCCCGCCTGGGTCGACGCGCCCGAGCTGGTGCGGATCGTCGAGCAGTCGATGAGCTCGGAGATCTACGGGCTGATGAAGCGCCCCGACGAGCTGGCCGTGGTCGCCCGAGCGCACTCGCAGCCGCGCTTCGTCGAGGACTGCGTGCGCGAGATGGTCCGCCGGGTGGTCGAGGATTACCCCGACCTACCTGGCGAGGCCTTTGTGATGGCGCGCCAGGAGAACCTCGAGACGATCCACCGCCACAACGTCGTGGCGGAGCGCTACGGCAAGCTGGACGACCTGCGCAGCGAGCTGCGCGAGGGCGAGCAGCAGCGCCACCATACGACTATGCGCGAGTGGCTGGAGACTCCGGCGACCTGAGCCGCCGCCGCAGTCCGAAGAAGTAGTCGGCGCCGCTGATCAGCGTGGCGGCGACCGCCAGGTAGACGAGGACGTTGACCCAGGCGGGCGCCGGGTCGGTCGCGATCAGGGCGATCACAGCGGCGATCTGAAGCACGGTCTTCACCTTGCCCATCCAGCTTGCGGAGATCACGACGCCGCGCTCGGCGGCGATCGCCCGCAGCCCGGTGACGGCGATCTCGCGGGCGATGATCACCATCGCCACCCAGGCCTGCAGCCGGCCCAGCGAGACCAGCGAGACCAGCGCCGCGGTGATCAGCAGCTTGTCGGCAAGCGGATCCATCAGCTTGCCGAAGGTGGTGACGGCGTCGCGCGAGCGGGCGAAGTAGCCGTCGAGGCCGTCGGTCAGCGCCGCCAGGGCGAAGACCGCGGCGGCCAGCGCGTCCCCGTTCGGCGTCTCGCCGAGCAGGGCGACGACGACCACCGGCACGGCGATGATCCGCAGCAGGGTGAGGAAGTTCGGCAGGTTGAGCGGGAACACCGCTCAGTCGGAGCTCTCGGTGGCGAGTTCGGCGTCGCGCTTGGCGAAGTACTGCTCGCCCTCGATGCTGATCTGGGGAAGGGCGCGGTCGAGCCAGCCGGGCAACCACCACATGCGCTTGCCGCCCAGCACCATCACCGCGGGCACGAGTATGAAGCGCACCAGGCCCACGTCGATCGCTATCGCCGCCGCCAGGCCGACCCCGAACTCCTTCACGACCGGGTTGCCGTTGAGCACGAAGCTGGCGAAGACGAAGAACATGATGGTCGCCGCCGAGGCGATCACCCTGCCGATGTAGCCGAGCCCTTCGACGACGGCTCGCTTCGGCTCTTCGTGCAGCGCGTAGCGCTCACTGATTCCGGTCATCAGGAAGACCTCGTAGTCCATCGAGAGCCCGAAGAGGATCGCGAACATCAGCAGCGGCACGTAGCTGACGATCGGGATCGCCTCGTCGAGGCCGATCAGGGACGCGCCCCACCCCCACTGGAAGACGGCCGTCAGGACGCCGTAGGCGGCAGCCACCGAGAGCAGGTTCATGATCGCCGCCTTGATCGGGACAAGCAACGCGCGGAAGGCAAGCAGCAGGATCACGAAGCTGATCGCGATCACGATCGCGATCATCTGCGGCAGCTTGTCCGAGATCCTCGCCGCGAGGTCGATGTACCCGGCGGTTTCGCCGCCGACGTAGGCGTTGGCCCGGGTGCCTTTCAGCGCCGCCGGAATTTTCTCGTCGCGCAGACGTTCCACGAGCTTCACGGTGGCTTCGTCCGAGGGCGCCGATTTCGCGATCGCCGAGAAGACGGCGACGGTCCCCTGCTTGTCGAGTTTCGCTTCGGTGACGGCCCCCACGTCGGGGTCCCGGTCGACCGCCTTCTCCAATCCGGGCAGCACCTGTTTGGCTTCTGCCGGGTCTTCGAGCTCGGCGGCGATCAGCAGCGGCCCGTTGAGACCCGGCCCGAAGCCCTCGCTGATCGCGTCGTAGGACTGGCGCGAGGTCGTCGACTCCGGCATCGCTCCGACGTCGTTCTGGCCAAGCTCCAGGTCGAGCAGCGGGATGGCGAGCACGAGCAGCGCCGCCACTGCGACGAGGGCGAGGCGGCGCGGGTGATCGGCAACCCGGCGAGCCCAGCGCGACCAGCCGTGCGCCTGGCCGTCAGCGCCGTTGCCGCGCTTGGTCGACCTCACCGCCAGAGAGTCGATCCGCGGGCCGAGGGCACCGAGCAGCGCCGGCAGCAGCGTGATTGCGGCGCAGACCGAGGTGACGACCGCGATCGCCGCGGTGATGCCGAGCGTGGTGACCAGCGAGATGCCGGCGATCGAGAGCGAGCAGAGCGCTACCACCACGGTGAAGCCGGCGAAGGTGACCGCGCCGCCAGCCGTCGCCGTCGCTCGGGCTATCGACTCGCGCAGCTCCATCCCGTCGGCGAGCTGCCGTTTGTGGCGAGTGACGATGAAGAGCGCGTAGTCGATGCCGACGCCGAGCCCGATCATCGTCGCCAGCGTCGCGGCGATGCTGGGCACCTGGATGACGCTCTCGAGCAGGCGGATTATCGAGAGCGAAGTGGCCAGCCCGAGGATCGCCGACACGATCGGCAGGCTCATCGCGGTCGCCGTGCCGAAGGAGATGAGGAGGATGATCACAGCGGCGCCGATGCCGACCACCTCGCTCAGCTCGGTCGAGGGCTGCGAGAGCTGCGAGCCGACGTAGCCGCCGACCGAGGTCTCGAGGCCCGCGGCCTCGGCCGGCTCCGCAGCGTCCAGCACTCTCTGCGCCTCGCTTTCGCTCAGATCGCCGGGGCTGACGCTGAGGTAGACCGGGATGTAGACGACCTTGCCGTTGCGGCTGAACAGGGACTTGCCGTCGGGCCCGAGTGGATCGATCACGGCGCTGACGTGCGGCGCCGCTTCCAGCCGCTTGACGGTCCGGGCGATGGCTTCCTTGTTGTCGGGTTCGGCCAGGCTGCCCCGGTCGGCGACGATCGTCAGCGGGTTCGACCCATAGGCCTGTTCGGGGAGATTGTCTTCGAGCAGTTCGGTCGCGATCGTCGAGCCGGTCCCCGCCAGGGTCAGGTTGTCATTGGTCTGGCCTTCGCTGCGCTGGCCGGCAACGACCAGGACCGCCGCCACCAGGATCCAGGCGCCGATCGTCAGGTAGCGGTGGCGCGAGCAGAAACGCCCGATCGCGTAGAGAGGGCCGGTCACGGCGCGATCATCCCTGATCTCCCGGATGGCTGCCGTCAGGCGGCGGCACCTCGCCGCCGTCGAACGCCTCGGGCACCGAGGCCGCCGGGCCGGCGCCGAGCCCCTGCCGCAGCACGACCAGGTGCTGGGCGTGGCCAGCGGCCAGCGAGGCGGCGAGGCTGCGCGGCGCCGCGGTGAAGAGGCGCGGCGCCGCGTCGATGTCGGAGGCGAGCGCGGCGCTCTCCAGTTCGTAGACGAGCGCGAGGAATCCGGCCTCGTCCTTCGCCCGGGAGAAATCGAGCTCTCCCGCTTCGGCATCGGTTTCCCCGCCGACACCGCGGATCGCCTTGGTCAGGGCGTCGACGTGTTCCTGCTCCTGGGCGCGGAACTCGCGTCCGACGGCGCGGAGCCTGCCGCGAAGCAGCGGCAGGCCCCGCCCGTAGGCGCCGAGCGCGGTCAGCTCCTGCGCGAGGGCCGCGTTGAGAATCGCGGCGTCGGAGGCCTTCTCGGGGTCGGTCTCGGCGCCGTGGCCGCTCTTCCCGCAGCCGAGTGACGGCAGGCACACGGCGACGACGCCGAGCACGGCGACGGCGCGGCCGAAGCCGCGCCGTCCGCCGTCGCCACGCAAATGCCGATCGAAGCCCACCGGCGGCGAAGCCTACGGACTCCAAGTCACCCCGGCGGCCGCGCCGGGGCTCTCCGGCGACGAGCTTTGAGCGCTATCGCCTCTTCGCTCTGCCTTTCGCTTTCGCTTTGCCTTTGCCCTTGGCTTTCGTCGTCTTGCCCCTCTGGCTCGGCTGCTCGGGAAGCTCGAAGCCGAGCATCGCCACGGAGACCGGAATCCCCTCCTCGCCGGACTTCTGCAGACGAACTGCGCTGTCGGTCTGGATCTTGGAGATCAGCTCCTGCGTTTTCGCCAGCCCCTTCATCAGGTCGCTCCATCCCCGCTCGTCGAGAAGCATCAGGGTCCGAGTCAGGTGCGCGTCGGCACGGGCTTCGAAGGTGCCCTCCACGAGCGCATGGATCGCGTCGCCCTGGATCAGTTCGAGCAGCTCGGCGCTCAGGGACGACCGAACCGTGGCGGGCAGCTGTTGCCAGTCGCGGTCGCTGACGAAGGGCCTGGAAGTCGCCCGGTAGTAGTGCTCGACCGCGCCTCGCCGTGGCTCGGTTTTGACCAGGGTGATGCATTCGTAGTCTTTGAGCACTTTGACGTGGTAGCTGACCTGGCTCAGGCCTTCTTCCAGCTCCTTCGCCAGTTCGTTCGGGCTGGCCATCCGTTCGTTGAGGATGGTCAGGATTTCGACGCGCAATTCATGGGCCAGCGCTTTCACGAGCCTCAGGTCGACCCCTTGGGTGCCTTTCGACTTCTTGCCACGGCCCCTTGACTTGCCTCTGGTGGTTTTTCCTTTCGCTGCCAAAGCCATTCCTCCAATGCGTTGCGTGGCTATCTAACTACTCGATCGTATTACCTGCAACGGCGTTTCACAAGCGAAAAGCCAGCAAAAGCCCCCAACTTGGTGCGTCAAAGCTAAATAGTGGAACTTTCTCCACCATTTAGCTGGTCCCCGGCGTGCTGTGCGGACGCGCAGCGCAGGGAGATCCCATTTCGGACGAGTTGGGGGGTGAACGCAGATGAAGGTCAACGCTTCCGAGACGGTCGTGCCGCTTCTTTCGATCTACAAGACCAACTAGCTCCGGGGAAGGCGGGGTCCCATCCACCCGCTCTCGGGATGGGACTCCGCCAGCCCTGGTCATGACAAGCGGATCGAGCATCATTCGGCTCCGCCGTGACCGCCTCCTCGCAAACGTCGGGCTCACGAGAGCCGCAGTCCCTCTCCCGGCTCGCCGCCGAGATCCATGCGTGCCATGCCTGCCCGCGCCTGGTCAGGTGGCGCGAGGCTCAGGCAGCCAATCCGCCCCGCCGCTTTCGGGGCGAGGACTACTGGGCCCGACCGGTGTCCGGCTTCGGCGACCCGGAAGCCCTGGTCGCGGTCGTCGGCCTGGCTCCCGCTGCGCACGGCGCCAACCGCACGGGCCGGATGTTCACCGGCGACCGCTCCGGCGACTGGCTCTACGCCGCCCTTCACCGCACCGGCTTCGCCAACAGTTTCGAGTCGCGCCGCCGCGAGGACGGGCTGCATCTACGCGGCGCTTTCGTCACCGCGATCGTCCGCTGCGCGCCGCCCGCCAACAGGCCGACCCCGGCCGAGCGCGACAACTGCCTTCCCTACCTGGCTCGTGAGCTGACCCTGCTGGATCGCTGCCGGACGATCGTCGCGCTCGGCGCGTTCGCCTGGGACGGCGCACTGCGAGCCCTGCGGAGCCTCGGTTGCGAACCGCCACGGCCGAAACCCCGTTTCGGCCACGGCGCCGAGGCGAGCGTCGGCGCCTGGACGCTGCTCGGCTGCTACCACCCCAGCCAGCAGAACACCTTCACCGGCCGGCTCACCGAGCCGATGCTCGACGCGGTGCTCAGCCGCGCCCGCGAACTGTCGGGCTAGCCGCGTCGCCTACACGCCCAGCGGTTCGGCTTCAGACCGTTCGACCCCGGTCGCCGTTTGGAAGGCCACCATGTACACGGCCAGGGGAACTGCGTCGTCGGAGGGCAGAGCCATCCGCTCGGCGCAACCCCTTTCGATCTCGAGCAGCCGCTCGAGCGCCTCACTCATCACCTCGACCGCTTCGCGCCGCCCCTGCTCGTCGACCGGCATCGTCACCCGGCTCTGGTGGCCATCGTCGGCATTGAACGTCCCCGTCCGTATCGCGTCTACCGCGTCGGACATGGCGACCCGCAGGAGGCTGCTGCTGAACCTGTCCTGGAGCTCAACCGGAAGCCGCTTCCATTCCTGCTCGTCGAAATGGAGCAGCGGCTTGGTCAATTCGTAGAAGTGCTCGCGGACGCCGCGGCGCCGCTCTGTGCGCACCAGCCTGATCAGGCCCCGCGCGTTCAGTTTGCGCACGTGGTAACTGATCTCGGTCAGTTCCAGCTCGAGCACGGCGGCGATTTCCTTCGGGCTCGCGATGCCCCGTTCGCCGAGGGTCAACAGGATCTCGCCGCGAAGCGGGTGTGTAAGCGCTTTGGCGAGGATCGGATCGATGATCTGCTTGAAGACGCGCTTGGCGGCCACGACGTACCTCCCCTAGGTTTGCTGAGCGCCTTTCAACCGCTCACCCTAGTACCAAGTGGGGACCCGATCGAGTGCTCGGCGTCACAGGTTTCCACAAGTCGAAACAGACTCATCAATATACCGGTCTTGAGTAGCACCAGAGGAAGTCCCGGCAGAAACGATGCGACCGAGGATCAAGCGAACCACCGAGCGGATGGAAGCGCCCGACGGCGACCTCTTTCTGCTCAGGCCCAGCGCCGGCGCCGACGTCCAGATCGAGAAGCCCGACGCGGAGGGACGGCGGCTGCTCGACGCCCTGGACGGGTCTCACGATCGCGGCGAATTGGAGGACCGCTTCGGCGAGGCGGCGGTCGGCGACCTGCTGGCGCAGCTCGAGGAGCTGGGGCTGATCGAGGACGCCGCCGACGACGACCTGATCCCGGCTCGGGTCATGGACCGCTTCGACCGCCAGATCCGCTACTTCAGCGACATCACGGCCGGGCCAGCGCCGTCGCAGTGCCAGGCACGGCTGGAAAGCGCCAGGATCGTCGTACTCGGGGTCGGCGGCCTCGGCGGCTGGTCCGCCTGGTCGCTGGCCTGCTGCGGGGTCGGCGAGATGCTGCTGATCGACGGCGACCGGGTGGAGGAGAGCAACCTCAACCGGCAGACCCTCTACACCGAGGCGGACATCGGCCGGTTGAAGGCGGAGACGGCGGCGGAGCGGCTGGGCGCCTTCAACTCGTCGATCCGGCTCGAGGCGCTCTCCGAGCGGATGGACGGCGAGCAGGCGATCGCCGAGGTGATCGAGGGCTACGACGTGGTGATCGACGCGGCCGACTGGCCCGCCCACGACATCGAGCAGTGGGTCAACAACGCCTGCTTCGCGGCCGAGATCCCCTACATCACGATGAGCCACTTCCCGCCGATCGCCCGGGTCGGGCCCCTCTACGTACCCGGCAAGACCGGCTGCTTCGCCTGCCAGGTCGCCGCCTACCGGCGCAGCTACCCGATGTTCGACATCGCGATCGAGCAGCGCCGCGCCAAACCGTCGCCGGCCGCCACGCTCGGACCGGCCTGTGCGCTGATCGGCGGTCAGATCGGGCTCGACATCCTCCACCTGCTGACCGGCCTCGCCGAGCCCTCGACCCAGGGCATCGGTCACATCTACGACCTGCGGACGATGCAGGTGCAGCGCGAGCACGTGGTGCCCGAGCCGGACTGCCCGGTCTGCGGCCATCTGCCGCCGACCGAGCGCTCCCCGCAGGCGCAGGCGAAGACAGCGCAGCAGTAGCGGTCGCGGCGAAAACGCGCCTAGAATGCATCCCATCGCCGACGTAGCTCAGTTGGTAGAGCACTTCATTCGTAATGAAGGGGTCCCCGGTTCAAGTCCGGGCGTCGGCTCTGGATCGGCCGAGCCGCGCTACGACAGCTGGGCAAATCGGCGCCGGGCTAGGATCCAGGCCGTGGCGGAGGGGATCTCGATCGTTCTCGCCGACGACCACACGGTCGTGCGGCGGGCGCTGCGACTGCTGCTCCAGGAAGAGGGGGACTTCGAGGTGGTCGCCGAGGCGTCCGACGCCGACGGGGCGATCCGCTACCTGCGCGGGCACAAGCCGACGGTGCTGATCCTCGACCTCAACATGCCCGGCAGACCCAGCCTCGAGGCGATCCCCGAGATGCGGGAGGCATCGCCGGAGACGAAGATCGTCGTCCTCACCATGCAGAAGGAGCCGGCCTTCGCGCGGCAGGCGCTGCAGCTCGGTGTGCTGGGCTACGTGCTGAAGGAGGCAGCCGACGACGAGCTGGTGCAGGCGGTGCGGCGAGCCGCCGCCGGCGATACCTACCTGCAGCCCGCGCTCGGCGCCAAGCTGGCCGCCGAACCGGAACCCGCAGCGACCGACCTGAGCGAGCGGGAGACCGACGTGCTGCGACTGATCGCCCTCGGCCACACCAACGCCGAGATCGCCGAGAAGCTCTACATCAGCGTCCGCACGGTGGAGACCCACCGCGCCCACATCCAGCAGAAGCTCGGGGTGAGCAGCCGCGCCGAGCTAGTTCGCTGCGCGCTCTCCCGCGGGCTGGTCGAGACCTGATTTGGCCTCGGCGGCGCAGGGGATCGAGGCCGTCATCCGCGTCCCCGACCCGGGCTTCGATTCGATCTGCAGCTGGCCACCGGCCAGCTCGACCCGCTCCCGCATCCCGACCAGGCCGAAGCCGCCGCGCTCGGCGTCGGGGTCGAAACCGCGGCCATCGTCGGATACGAATACGTCGAGGCGCCCCTCGCGCTCCGCGAGCTGCAGGGTGACGGAGCCCGCCCCGGCGTGCTTGGCGACGTTGGTCAGCGCCTCCTGCACCAGGCGGTAGACAGCGGTTTCCAGCTCGGAGCCGAGGCGCTCGGCCTCGATCGAGAGGTCGATCGACAGCTCGATCCCGGCGCCGCCCACGACGCGCTCGGCCAGATCTTCCAGGGCGGCGCGCAGGCCGAGCTGGTCGAGCGTCGCCGGCCGCAGCTCGGAGATCAGCGCCCGCAGCTCCTCGATGTCTCGGCCGATCTCCTCCACCGCCTCGCCCACCGTCTTGGCGAGCTGCGGTTCGTCCCGCCGTTTGAGCGCCGAGGAGAGCAATATGCGGCGCGACCCGAGCCCCTGCAGTATCGAGTCGTGCAGTTCGCGCGCCCAGCGGGCCCGCTCGCGCTCCGCCGCCCTCAGGCTGTGGCGCAGGCGCTCCTCGGTGACCGACTGCACGGTGGCGACGGCGGTGGCGGCGCTGGCCGAGGCGGCGACCAGCAGGCGCTCGTCTTCGGCGTAGAAATCGGGGCCTTCCTCGAGCCGGTCGAAGGCGACGATCGCGCCCAGCGTCCTGCCGCGAAAGCTGAGCGGCGCCGGCAGAGCCGCGCGGGCGTCGATCCCAAGCGCCGCGACCGCGAGCAGCGCCCCGTCCGGGCTCAAGGAGTCCAAGCCGAGGTAACGGCCGACCGGTCCGCCGCCGCACTCCCCCGCCGCGGCGGCTACCTCGTAGCGCTGCCCGTCGCGCAGCAGGACGAGCAGCGAGCGGGCGCCGACCAGCGCCCGGGCCCGCTTCGCGATCGTCTCCAGGACGCGCGAAGGGTCGGTCTCACCGCCCACCGCGCGGGCGATCTCGGTGGTCGCCTCGAGCCCGTGCACGGCCCGCTCCAGAGCCCCCCGTTCCTCCTCGGACTGGCCGTAGAGGCGGACGTTGAAGATCGTCACGGCGGCCCATTCGGCGAGGATCGTCACGGCTTCCTCGTCGGCCTCGTCGAACTCGCCGCCTTCTTTCTCAGTCAGGTAGAGGTTGCCGTAGGCCTGGCCGCGGACGACGATCGGCACGCCGAGGAAGCTGCGCATCGGCGGGTGGCCGGAGGGAAAGCCGTAGGAGCGGGGATGGGCGCCGACCTCGCGCAGCCGCAGCGGCGCCGGGTTGCGGATCAGCTCGCCCAGCACGCCGCGGCCGCGCGGCAGGTCGCCGATCTCCGCGCGCGTCTCCTCGTCGATCCCGACGTAGATGAATCGCTCCAGCTCGCGACGCTCCTCGTCGAGGATGCCGAGCGCCGCGTAGCGGGCGCCGGTCAACTCGCGCGCCACCTCGATCACCTCGCTCAGCACCGCCTCGAGGTCGAGCTGGGCGACCAGGCCCCTGCCGACGTCGATCAGCCTTCGCAGTCGACGCTCGTCCAAGACATCGCGGCCCACCGTGCTCAGAATCTACCGAACGGGTGGCTCCGCCAAGCGCGATGGCCGCGGCTCGACATCGCTGTCCTCAGCGGAATCCGTCACGCAGGATCTACAGCTGAGTGGCGATCAGGCCGATCAGGGCGGCGATGACGAGGCCGCCGAACTGGACCATGAGACGATGCAAAGCTTCGAACCGCTCGCCGATTCGCTCCTCCAGCCGGTCGAAACGCTCGTCGACCCGGTCGAAACGGGCATCCATTTCACTCCGCAGCGAACGCAGATCGGCTTCGACGCGGCCGAACCGCTGGTCGACGGCGTCGAAGCGCCGGTCGACATGAGCGGCGAAATCGTCCAGGCGCTCGTCGGTCCAGCTCTCCTCACCTCCTGCATGCTGCCAGACCCTAGAAGACAAAATAGTTGCGGAGGAGCCGCACGATGCGAAGTCCAGAACCAACTCTGTCGCGGCATCCTCATTCAGCTGCCGGGCAAACCGTAGTTCATGCTCGGCTCTAAGATCGCGAGCCGGTCGGGACCGCGGTCCAATCGAAGCGCCCGTAGCGGATCGCGAGCCGCTCGTTGCCGGCCGCATGGCGCTCCCTCACCGGGCTCACGTGGCGAGCGGCCAGCTCGAGCTGGGCGGCGCGGTCACCGAAGTCGGCTCGGTAGAGCCGCATCAGCCGGGGCAGAACGACGCGGCTGCGCTCGGCGTCGACCGAAATCTCGGCCCGCAGGTAGGCGCGGGCGGCCAGCTCCAGCTGCTCGTCGATCGCGCCCGGCTCATACACGTGGATCGGGGGGCAGGAGCGCGCCCCGCAGTTGAGCGCGAAATGGACGCGCGGATCGAGCGCAGATGGCGCCGCGGCCAGCCGCGGGTCGCCCCTTCGCAGGGGACGCCGCAGACGGAAGGGCGGGCGGCGGTTGCGCCGCAGCACGCCGTGCTCGATCAGGTTCAGCGTGTACGGCTCGCCGCCGACCTCGTAGGCGACCGTGGAGAAGAGGCGCGGCTGCCACAGCACGCTGCCGCGGATCGGCCGCAGGCAGAGGCGGTGCAGGAGCAGGGCGTTGTAGAGGTTGATCCAGAAGGCGAGTCTCGCGCCGTCGCCCTCGATCCGAGCGGGGTCGACCCCGCGCAGGCGGCGCGCCAGCTCGTCCAGGCTGGCGCACTGGTCGGGCGCCTCGACGTGCCGCGCCTCGGCGAGGATCCGCTGCGAGAGCCCGGCGGGGTCCGGCTCGGACGCCGTGAATGACGAGCCGTCGCCGTTGAGCGGCCGGATCATCGCCGCACCGCGCTGAAGATCGCGTAGCCGAGCGCGCCGTCGGCGATCGCCTCCCGCGCGATGCCGATCGTCGCCAGCGCGTCGGAGGCCGAGAGCGGCAGCTCGGCGGGAGAGTCGAAGCCGAGCAGGCGGGCGCCGCGGAGGCGCTCCTCCACCCGCTCGGCCAGCCGGGCTGCATCCTCGTGGCGGGACTCGATCCGAACGACTTCGAAGCCGGCCTCGGTGAGCAGTCGCTCGTAGCCGCCTGCCGACAGCGCCGAGCCGACGCAGGCGATCGTCGCCAGGCTGCCGCGCAGCTCGGCTGGCAGGCGCTCCTGCTCGGCGATCGCGTCCGAGAGCGCCAGCCTCCCCCCCGGACGCAGCACGCGGCCGATCTCGGCCACCGCCCGCTGCTTGTCTCCGAACGTGCAGAGCGAGCACTCGCACAGGACGGCGTCGAAGGAGCCCGCGGCGAACGGGAGCGCCTCGGCGTCACCCTGGACGAAGCCGACCCGGGCGCCGAGGCCCGCCGCGGCCGCCGCCTCCCTCGCCTCGCGGACGGCGTCGGCGCCGTACTCGACCCCGACCACCGAGGCCCCCAGCTCGCTTGCGGCGAGCAGCGCCGAAGCGCCGCTGCCGGAGGCGACGTCGAGGAGGCGATCGCCGGCCGCGATCCCGGCCATCTCCAGAGCCCGGCGGGTGGTCCGCGAACCGCCGGGGTGGAGCTCATCGCCGAGCAGCCAGCGAACCGCGGGTTGCGCGTAGAGCTCCGCGCAGCACCACTTCAGGGCGTCGCCGCCAAGCGGCGTCGCGGCGGCGAGCGCCGCCCCGAGGGCCTCCTCGGTCCGCGCCGTCAACTCACCCCCGTCCCCGCCGTGTCGCCGCCGTTGGGCCGCGACATCTCCAGCCGCACCTGCTCGCGGTAGCCGACCGAGTTGTAGGCGCAGAAGGGAATGAGGCGCCCGTCGGGGGCGATCTCCGAGACGCAGCACTTGCGCAGCTTCTCGACATCGAGGGTGTAGGGGTCCTGGAAGTCCTGGACGACGATCATGAAGCCGCGTGCCGCGACCTCGCGCAGCTGCGACGGCATTGCCGTGGCGCAGGCTATGCACTCCAACCGCTCGGCAACCGGGGCACTGCCGCCCGCCGCCTTCGCCGACCAGAGGCCCTCCAGCGCCCCGCGCACGTCGAGGTCGGGGACGGCGCGGTTGGTCACGTAGTCGAGATACCGCTCGACGTCGACCAGGCGCGGCAGCGGCACCAGGTCCTCCTCGTCGTACAGGGCGAAGGTGGCGGAGCGGCAGCTCGGCGAGCAGCAGGGGACCGGGACGAAGTCGTCGGGGCGGAACCAGTCCGGGAGCTGCGCGGCGACTGCCTCGATCACGTCGGAGTTGGTCAGCTTGTCGAGCGGGTCGGCGTCGGCCCGGAAGCGCCCCGAATGGGTCACCGGCTGGAAGAAGACTCCGGTGACCGCGGGATGCCCGACGCCGAAGCTGACGATCCGGCCAACCTCGTGCTCGTTGAGGTCGCGCTCGACCGCCGCCGCGAGGGAGACGCTGACCCCGGCCTCCGCGCACCGCTCCAGGGCACGCATCTTCTCCTCGACCAGCGAACGGCCGCGGATCGCGATCTGCGTCGACTCGTCGAAGCCATCGAACTGCAGGTAGACGTGGACGCCGATCTCGGCCAGGGCGGGGGCGAAGCGGGGATCGCGGGCGAGCCGGATGCCGTTCGTGTTCAGCATCACCAGGGGGATGCCACGAGCGCGGGCGGCGCGCAGCATCTCGAGGATCTGCGGGTGGATCGAGGGCTCCCCGCCGGAGAGCTGCACCGACTCCGGCTCGCCCTCGGCGCGGACGAAGGCGTCGAGCATCGATTCGACCTGCTCCAGGCTCAGCGAGAAACCGTGCTCCTGGTGGCCCGTGCCCGAATCGGCGAAGCAGATCGGGCAGTCCAGGTTGCAGGCGGTGTTGACCTCGATCACGCCGAGGCAGGTGTGCTGGGCATGCGCGGGGCAGATGCCACAGTCGTGCGGACACCCTCTCGACTCCGCGGTCTGTCGGTGCAGCGGCTCTTCGCCGGGCTTGTTGAAGCGCTGGATCTCCCGATAGCGCTCGGCGTCGCCGTAGACGACGGCCTCGAAGCGGCCGTGCTCGGGACAGGCACGGGCGAGCACGACGCGGCCCTCGCGCTCGATCAGCTCCGCATCGAGCAGACGGCGGCAGCGCGGGCAGATCGAAGTGGTCTGCCCGAGGCGGACGGTGCCCGGCGTTCCCTCTGGCGCATCTGTCGTCGCTGCCATCGTGTGTTCGACCGGACGCCGCGGCAAACGATTCGCCGCCTCGACGGTCAATTGCAGGGTAGGCCAAGCAGGTTTCCACCCGATCGACGAAGGGAAACGTGAGCCGGCGACGGCCGCTACGCGCCGAGCCGGGCCGCGACGATCAACGACGGGTAGCCCCGGCAGCTGCGCCGGGTCCCCTGCACGGCAAAGCCAGCCTCCTCGAGATCGGGCCGTGGATCGAGCGGTCGCAGGCCGGCCAGAACGCCCGAACCGGCGCGGGTGGGGCGAAAGACGCGATCGAGGGTGCGCGCCAGCATCTGTGATCGGGGCGGCGCGACGGTCACCACCACGAGGCGGCCGCGGCTCCGCAGCACGCGCCGTACCTCCGTAAGCACAGCGGCGCGCTTGCCTGGGTCAAGCAGGTGCAAGAGGTAGGTCGCCGTGACGACGTCGAAGCTGCGATCGGGGAGGCGGAGCTGCGCGGCGTCGCCGCGCGCGAGTCGCCAGCCAGCCGGCAAGGCGGGCGCCCGCGCGAGCATCTTCGGCGAGACGTCGACGCCGATCGCGTCGCGGGGTGCGGCGCCGCGCTTCGCCAGCTCGCGGAGTAGCCCACCGGTGCCTGCGCCGATGTCGAGCAAGCGGTCGTCCGCACCGATCTCCGCCATGTCGATCGCAACCCCCAGGGCAGCCCGCTCCAGCCAAAGCTGCAGGTCGTAGAAGCGCGCGGCGCGGTCCCAGGAGCTCGTCGGCGGCGCCCCTCCGGCGAGCCGAGCTCTAGCCCGGCCAGCCAAGGAGGCGCGGCGCTCGGAGCCGGTAGCGCTCGTATTCGGAGCCGAAGGCCCTGGCCAGGTGTTCCTCCTCGTACCCGACGTAGGCGTAGAAGACTCCCCAAAAGCCGGCGGCGGCCAGAAGCGCCAGCCCCGAGTCGCCGAGGATCGCCACGCCGATCAGGGTGAATCCGAGTCCGACGTTCTGCGGATTACGACTGAAGCGGAACGCTCCGGAAGTGATCAGCCGGTCGGGCTGCATGCCAGACATGCGGTGAAAGGACGCCATCGAGGCGAGGCCGCCGACCTCCAGGGCAAGGCCGAGGGCGATCAGGACTATGCCGACCGGAATCGCTGCCTCAGGTGGCAAACCGATCTCCCAGACCTCGAAGACGGCCGCGAGCACGGTGACCGCCACGATCGCCGAGTAGAGGACCCAGACGGCCGCCACCGTCGCGTCGGAGAGCACGCCTCCTCCCTCGTACTCGCGCTTGACGCGAGCGATCAGCGGAATCGAGGCGACCAGGGTCACCGCCGTCACCGCGATCAATACCGCACTCATCTGCACCACCCCCTTGCAGATCTAGGCTGTCGCGCCCGCGTCATCGCGCTCAGCGCTTCCAACAGGGTTGATGAGACGCTATTCGAACCCTGACATCAAGGCCTGCCTTTCTCGGCTTGACCTCGGCTAATCCGAGTCCGGCGGGGTCGAAGCGCTATCCGCCATCGCACGAGCCGGGCTGAACGGGGTCCAGCGCTCCGAGTCGAAGGGCAGCGATTCCCTGTGCACGGTCGCCGCGATGTTCAGAGCGATCCCAGCCGTGTCCTCAAAGATCGCGCGTACGAGCATCTCCGCGCTCGCCCCCGGTTCGATGGCAAGCTCGGCGACGGCATCGAGCAGCTGCTCCTGGGTAAGCGCGTCGGCGGTTCGCCCCGCCGCCGGGATCGCTGCAAGGGCGACAGGGGCTCCGTTCATGCAGAACGCGCCGAACCGGGAGACGAAAGCGAATACCTCGCCGGAACCCTCGCTGCCCTCATCGACGTCGAAGCGCGTCCGCAGTCGGCCCAGTCGATAGGTGATCTCCGACCAAGCGAGCTGGGTGAACTGAGCCGGGGTAACCCAGAGGACCGCGGCCGACGCCGCGGTTCCCAGGCTTGGGAACAGCGTGGCGGGCATTGACCCGTACATCGTCGGCTGCGGCGCGACGCCAACGTCGAAATCGTGCAGCCGGCCAGCCAGAACCAGGACCCCGCGGTCGGCCTGCTCGGCGAAGTGCGCGAACTTGCGTTCAAGCACCTGGGGTGCAGCGTTCGATCCGAAAGCGAGCAGTGGCGAACGTCCGCCGTCGGCGGAGGTGAATTGGCGGATGACACGTTCCCGCCCCTCTGTGGTCAGATCGGCGAGGAGCTCAACCCCCGCGTCCGTCAGCCGGTACGACCCTCCCGGTCGCACCCAGGGGTATCCGACCGCCCGTGTGAACAGCTCCGTCTCATAGTTGCGAGGTGGCAACTGGGTCACCAGGGCGCGAATGAACGCCTCGAACCCCCTGTCGTCCATCGCGAGACGCTTGAGCAACTCCGGCTCGGAGATTTGTGGCCACTCAGACACGAATTCAGCTTAGACGGAACGTCGCCATGCCCGCGCAACCGAAATCGGGACGAATTCCAGTAGCAAGCTTCCACCAGCTTGCAGCGGGGCTGATGAGGCGGTATTCGAACCCTGAGGTCAGGGCCCGGCCTGATCGGCTTCAACCTGGCCGGGCCTAAGCGGATACGGACGCGACACTTTTCAGTCGTCTCGATTGGCCATTGGGGCGCCACCCGCCGAAGTTCCATCAAGAGCTCTTCTCCCGCCCGACAACGGAGGGGGTGG
>CAVVHQ010000040.1:0-19299 GCA_963748075.1 uncultured Solirubrobacterales bacterium
CCTCCTCGACCCGGCTCGGCTTGGCCCGCTCCTCCTCGGAGCGGATGCGGTCGGACTCGCCGGCCTCGACCGGATCGCCGAACTCGTCGAAGTCGGGGCCGAAGTCGTCGACGAGCTCGCGGATCGCCGCGCTCAGCTCCTCCTCGTCGGCCTCCTCGAGCCTGCCGCTCGTGGCGATCCGCCCGAGCAGCTCGGCCTTCTCGGCGCGCAGGCGGATCCGCAGGTCGCGCAGGAACTCGCCGACCCGCTCGGTCTTGATCCGGTCGAGGAAGCCGCCGGTGCCCGAGTGGATCGCGGCGACCTGGTCGGCCACCTCGAGCGGCTCGCGCTCTTTCTGCTTCAGCATCTCGACCAGGCGTTCGCCGCGGCCCAGCGTCTTCTGCGTCTCCGGGTCCAGCTCGGAGCCGAACTGGGCAAAGGCCTCGAGGTCGCGGTACTGGGAGAGGTCGAGGCGCAGTTTGCCGGCCACCTTCTTCATCGCCTTGGTCTGCGCGTTGCCGCCCACCCGGGAGACCGAGATGCCGACGTTGATCGCCGGCCGCACGCCTGAGTAGAAGAGGTCGGACTCGAGGAAGATCTGGCCGTCGGTGATCGAGATCACGTTGGTCGGGATGTAGGCGGAGACGTCGCCGGCCTGGGTCTCGATGATCGGCAGCGCGGTCAGCGAGCCGCCGCCGAGGTCGTCGTTCAGCTTCACCGCCCGCTCCAGCAGCCGCGAGTGCAGGTAGAAGACGTCGCCCGGGTAGGCCTCGCGACCCGGCGGGCGCCGCAGCAGCAGCGACATCTGCCGGTAGGCGTAGGCGTGCTTGGTGAGGTCGTCGTAGACGCAGAGCGCCGCCTTGCCGTTGTAGAGGAAGTGCTCGCCCATCGCGCAGCCCGCGTAGGGGGCGATGAACTTGATCGGCGCCGCCTCGTCGGCCGGCGCGGCGACGATGATCGTGTTCTCCATCGCGCCGTTCTCCTCGAGCACCTCCTTCAGCTGGACGACGGTCGACATCCGCTGGCCGATCGCCACGTAGATGCAAATCAGGTCCTTGTCGCGGTTGTTGATGATCGTGTCGATCGCGATCGCCGTCTTGCCGGTCTGGCGGTCGCCGATGATCAGCTCTCGCTGGCCGCGGCCGATCGGGATCATCCCGTCGATCGCCATCAGCCCGGTCTGCACCGGCTCGACCACCGGCTGGCGCTGAACCACGCCCGGCGCTTTGAACTCGGCCGGGCGGGTCTGGTCGGTGGCGATCTCGCCCTTGTCGTCGAGCGGGCGGCCGAGCGGGTCGACCAGCCGGCCGAGCAGCTGCTCGCCGACCGGGATCCGCAGCAGGTGACCGGTGCGCTTCACCGTATCTCCCTCGACCACCTTGTCCCACTCGCCGAACAGCACAGCGCCGACGCTGTCCTCCTCGAGGTTGAGGGCGAGGCCGGTGACGCCGTGCGGCAGCTCGAGCATCTCCAGCGCCATGCAGCTGTCGAGGCCGTGGATGCGGGCGATCCCGTCGGCGACCGACAGCACCGTCCCGACCTCGGAGAGGTCGGCGCCGCCGCTGTCCAGTCCCTCGATCCGCTCGCGCAGGATTGACGCGATCTCGTCGGGCTTGATCTCCATCAGTGGCTATCTCCTTGGTCGCGGCCGCTGCAAACCGGCGCATTTCGTCGTCCTCGCCCGATCGTCTCGCTCACGCACCCAAACGGTGCGCTCGCTTCGCCGATCGGGCTGCGTCCTAGAACTGCTTGGTTTTCACGGCCGTTCGTCAATTCGGTTCTTACGCCGCCCGGGCGACGCTCTTTCGCAGTTTCTCCAAGCGATTGCGGATGCTCGCGTCGAGCACCATGTTGCCGACCTGAAGCACTATGCCACCGAGGATCTCCTCTTCGACCCTGCTCGCCAGCTCGACCTTGCGATCGGTCTGGCGCTCGATCTCCTCGCCGATCCTGCTCACCACGGCGGGGTCCAGCTCGACCGCGCTGGTCACGGTCACGTCGATCAGCCGCCGCTCGCGCTTCCACAGCCGCTCGAACTCGCGGCGGATCCGGAAGACTTCCGTCATCCGCTGCTTCTCGATCAGCAGCTCGAGGAAGTTGAGCAGCTCCGGGTCGGCATCGACGACCGCCCGCTTCAGCCCGTCGGCCTTCTCGGCCGAGGAGAAGTGTGGGCTGAACAGGAAGACCTGCAGGCCGCGCTCCGCTTCGACCGCGTCGGCGAAACGCACCAGGTCCTCGCCGATCTCGTCGAGGCGTCCCTTTTCCTTCGCCACGTCGAAGAGGGCTTCGGCGTATACGCGAGCGGGGTCAGACATCAAGCGCCATCTCCTCTGCTCCCATGAACGCCCGAAGAATCAGATATGGACGGGCATTCATTTCAGGGAGCCGCGTCAGCGGCGACCGGTGAGCCGGGCGATAGCCCGGCTGCGGGGATGGCTTGGTCACGACTGACTCCCCGAGAGGCTCGTAAAGTCGACCTCGCTGAGCGCCTCCTCGACCAGGCGGCGCTGATCCTCGGCGCTGAGCGCCTTGCGGGTCACCTTCTCGGTCGCCAGCACGGTCAGGTCGGCGACCTCACGGCGGATCTGCTCCAGCGAGCGCCGCGTCTCCGCTTCTATGTCGCGCTTCGCAGCGGCGACCAGCTCCTCGCGCCTCTCCTTGCCGGCGCTGGTCGCCTCCGCTTCGGCGGTCTCCGCCGCCTTGCGGGCGCGGGCCATGATGTCGTCGGCTTGCTCGCGGGCCTCGGAGAGCCGCTCGCGGTACTCCTCGAGCAGCTCGTCGGATTCGCGGCGCTGCCGTTCGGCCGTCTCGATCGACTCGCCGATCGCCTTGGCGCGCTTGTCGAGCGCCTCCTGGATCCTCGGAAAGGCGACCTTGCCCAGCACCCACATCGTGAACAGGAAGAGCGCCAGGGTCCAGATCATCAGGCCGAGGCCCGGCGAGACCAGGAAGCTGCCGCCCTCTTCCTCGGCGGCGATCGGGATCGACGCGGCTATGTGGACGATGGCCTGCACGCGGTCGGCCTAGAGGAAGAAGGCGATCAGGCCGAAGATGAAGGTGTAGAAGGCGACCGCCTCGGTCAGCGCGAAGCCGAGCCAGCGGATGCCCTGAAGCTCGTCTTTCATCTCGGGCTGGCGGGCGACCGACTCGATCTCCTTGCCGAAGATGAAGCCGATGCCGATGCCGGCGCCGATCGAGCCGAGGCCGGCACCGACGCCGAGCGCAATCGCCTTGCCGGCCGATTCGATCCCTTCGTCGGAGATCGCAGCGGCTACGGGGGACAGATCCATTGAAACAGCGCTCCTTTTCTAGTGACTTGCGGCGGTCGCGCCGCCGATGTAGATCGCGGTGAGGGTCGAGAAGATAAACGCCTGAAGCGTCGCGATCAGCCCCACCTCGAGGACGAAGAAGAAAAAGGCGAGCGGGAAGGTGAGCGCCCCGAGGGCGGCGATCCCGAGCAGCACCGCCAGTCCGCCGCCCATGAAGAGCAGCAGCAGGTGGCCGGCGAGGATGTTGGCGAAGAGACGCACCGAGAGCGAGATCAGCCGGGCGAAGTGGGAGATCGCCTCGATCGCGAAGATGAAGCCCTTGGCGATCGGGTTCATCTCCTCGAGACCGGGCGGCAGCCAGCTCGCCAGGTAGGGGAAGAACCCTTTGGCCCGGATCCCTTCGACGTGGTAGGAGACCCAGACGACGAGGGTGAGGGCGAGCGGGATCGAGAGGTTGGCGGTCGCCGCGTAGAGGGCGAAGGCCGGGATCTGGACGCCGAAGACATCCACCGTGTGCTCGGTGTTGACCGGCAGCGGCAGGAAGCCGATCATGTTCGAGAACCAGATGAAGAAGAAGAGGGCGCCGAGGAAGGGGAACCAGCGCACCGCGGTGGCGTGGTCGAGATTGCCGCCGGTGATGTTGTTCTTGGTCAGGTCGTAGGCGACCTCGACCGTGGTCTGCACCCGGTTCGGTTTCTGCGCCATGCGGCGCGAGATCCAGGTCATCGTGCCGACCGTCAACGCGCTGGCCAGGACCAGGTAGAGGACGGCCTTGTTGACGCTGAGGTCGACGCCGCCGAGATGGATCGAGATCCACGGTTCGAGCTTGAACTCGTTCTGCGGCTGGAAGGATTCGTCCTTGCCGGCGCTGCCGAACACCAGCAGCATCAAAATCGCGATTGCGAAGTACGTGCCGAGGCCGATCAGGACTTTGGTTTTCGTCCTCATCGCGCCCCCTGCCCTTCCGGCTCGAACAGGTGCGCGATCCCCTGCGCGGCGAAGGAGATCGTGAAGAGGGCGAGCAGCAGGACGGCCGCGGAGAGGCCCGCCTGGCGCTCGGCGAGACCGCCGAGCAGCACCACCGTCACCATCAGCCAGACGCGGCCAAGCGTGGTCGCGGCGACGATTCCCATCGCCCGCTGCCGGTTGCCCTGGGCCAGCTCCGCGTTGGCGCGGCGGCTGGCGAGCACCTGGATGCCGCGCTGGGCGAGCCAGGCGGCGGCCGCGAGGGCGTAGCCGAGCAGCGGCAGCCCGCCGATCGCGAACACGGCCAGGGCGGCGGCGAGCGCCAGAAGGTCGACGTGCTTGGGAGGAGACATAATTCCGCACTTTCGCCCCGCTTCGAGGCCGGGCGGGCGGATCGGGGACTATACCCGAAAGGGCCGTCGATCCGCTTTGTAGAGCCAGGTCGTGAGGCTTGTCACAACCTCGCACAAAGTGGTGCCGAGTGTGCAGGGGTCCATTCCGGCAGGGGGCTCCACTTAACTTTTTCTGAAGACAGTTGTCTGCTATCCGCGGGAGTTGGCGCAGAAAAAGTACAAGACGTTCCGCCCCCTGCCGGAATGGACCCCTACTTGTCGGGCAAGATCGCCGCAGAAAAAGTACAAGTCGCTCTACCCCTGCCGGGAGGGGCTCTCATCGGAGGGGAGGACAGCTTCGAACTCGCCGGTCTCCTGGTCGACGACGCCGAACTCGCCGGTCTCCGGGTCGACCCGGCCGAAGCGGCGCAGCTTGAGGATCTCCAGCACGTAGATCAGGTAGACGCTCGCCGCCAGCGCCAGCAGCCCGAAGGCCGCCATCACCGCCGTCCAGAGGGCGTCGAAATTGCCGTGGTCGTCGCTGTAGGGGACGAATCGAAGGGCCAGGGCGAGGGCCGCCATCACCAGCGTCCAGCCGTAGAGGTAGGCGAGGGTGCGCCGCTGCGAGAAGCCGATGTTGGCCATCCGGTGGTGGAAGTGCCAGCGGTCGGCACGGTAGATCGGCCGTTTGTACTTGAGCCGCTTGGCGACGACGAAGCCGGTGTCGAGGATCGGCACGGTGAGGATGATCAGCGGCAGGAAGAGGGCGATCACGGCGTTGGTCTTCAGGGCGCCCTGCACAGCGACGACGCCGAGCAGGTAGCCGAGCAGGTTGGAGCCGGTGTCCCCCATGAAGGTGCTGGCGGGCGGGAAGCCGTGACGGAGGAAGCCGAGCGAGGCGCCGGCGGTGAGCGCGGCGAGCAAGCCGGCCGGGTTGCGGTCGAGCGAGAGGGCGATCGCAGCCAGGGCGATCCCCGAGATGACACAGACTCCGGCGGCGAGGCCGTCGACGCCGTCGATCAGGTTGATCACGTTGATCATCGCGACGATGCCGATCACGGTGCCGACGTCGCCGAGGTCGATCGCGCCGCCGCCGGGTAATCCGATCAGCTCGACCGAGCCGGGGTTGAGCTGGCCAAGGAAGGGGACGGTGAAGCTGTCCACGGTGACGCCTGCGGAGACCGGCACGATCACCGCCACGATCTGACCGAGCAGCTTCGCCCCGGCCCCCAGCTCGTAGACGTCGTCGAACAGGCCGACGGCGGTGATCAGAGCCGCGCCGGCGAGGATCGCCCGCGTCTCGGCGTTCCAGGGCAGCCAGATCAGCGCCGCCGCGAGGACCGCTGCGAAGATCGCCAGGCCACCCAGCCGCGGCGTCGGCGCGGCATGCAGCGAGCGCTGGTCGTCGGGGAGGTCGATCGCGCCGATCCGTCGCGCCAGGCGGTCGGTGAGCGGCACCAGCAGCAGCGCCAGGACCCCCGCGAGGAGGAAGGCGAAGAGCGCTTCGACAGAGGCCGACACGAGTCCAGGCTAGTTCGCGTACCTGTCGAACCACATCGTGAAGGCGATCAGCCCCCAGAGCTGGCGGCTGAGGTCCTCGCGGCCCGAGCAGTGGCGGTCGAGCAGCGCGACGACGACGGCCGGGTCGAGCCAGCCCTGCCGCGACAGCGTCTCCGCCGAGAGCACCTCGCGCGCGAATCCCTGCAGCGGGCCCCGCAGCCAGGCGGCCACGGGGATCGAGAACCCCTGCTTGGGCCCGCGCAGGACCTGCTTCGGCAGGAGCGGCGCCAGCGCCCGGCGCAGCAGCCGCTTCTTGACCAGGCCGCGCACCTTCTGGCGCCTCGCCAAACCGAGCGCGAAGCCGGCGACCTCGGCGTCGAGGAAGGGGACGCGCAGCTCCAGCGAGTGGGCCATGCTGGCGCGGTCGGTCTTGACCAGCAGGTCGTCGACCAGGTAGATGCCGAGGTCGACGTCCTGGAGGCGGGCGAGCGGCTCGGCGCCGGCGGTCTCCGCGTAGCGCTCGCGGTAGAGGTCGACCGGGTCCCAGTCCGGGTCGCGCTCGCCCAGCATCGCCGCCCGCTGGGGCGGCGCGAAGATCTCCTTCCAGGCGTGGTGGCGCTCCAGCGGCGGCAGCCGCGCGGCGCGCGCGAAGCGCTTCGCTTTGTAATCGAAGCTGACCTTCCCCCCGGAGCTGGGCAGCGCCTCGATCAGCGGCGCGGCGAGCGCCGCCAGCCAGCCGACGCGCGGCGCCAGCAGATCCGCGACGTAGGTGTAGTAGCCGCCGAACAGCTCGTCGCCGCCCTCGCCCGAGAGGGCGACCTTGACCTCCCCCGCCGCCAGCTCGGAGACCAGGTAGGTGGGCAGCGCCGAGGAGTCGCCGAAGGGCTCGTCGAAGGCCTCGACCAGCTTCGGCAGCAGCTCGACCGCGTCGGGGCGCAGGACGATCTCATGGTGGTCGGTGCCGTAACGGCCGGCGACCAGGCGCGCCCGCTCCAGCTCGTCGAAGCTCGACTCCTCGAAGCCGACCGAGAAGGTCTTCACCGGCTCGGCCTGCTCGGCCGCCGCCAGCGCCACGATGCCGGCCGAGTCGACCCCGCCCGAGAGCAGGACGCCGACCGGGACGTCGGCCACCAGGTGGGCGCGGACCGAGTCGCGCAGGGTCTCGCGCAGCTCGCCGGCGAGCTGCTCATCGGAGCCGCGCCTCACCCGGTCGGCTGCGACCGGCGCCGGCCGCGCGTAGCGGCTCTGCGCAACCTCGCCGTCGCACCAGGAGAGCAGCGTCCCGGCGGGCAGCTTGCGCGCCTCGGCGAAGATCGTCAGCGGCGCCGGGATCGAGTTGAAGGCCAGATAGGCGGCGACCGCGCGGGGGTCGATCTGGCGTGAGAAGCCGGGCTGCAGCATCAGGGCCTTGAGCTCGGAGGCGAAGCTGAGCGTCCCGCCGGCGTCGCGGTAGTAGAGCGGCTTGATGCCGAAGCGGTCGCGGGCCAGGAGCAGGCGGCTGGAGCGCGCGTCCCAGAGCGCCAGGGCGAACATCCCCCGCAGCCGCTCGACGAAGCCGTCGCCGTGCTCCTCGTAGAGGTGGGCCAGCACCTCGGTGTCGGAGGCGGTGGCGAAACGATGCCCGCGGGATTCCAGCTCGCGGCGCAGCTCGCGGTAGTTGTAGATCTCGCCGTTCTGGACGACGGTGACGGCGCCGTCCTCGCTGGAGATTGGCTGGTCGCCGTGCTCGAGGTCGATGATCGAGAGGCGCCGCGCCGCCAGGGCGACGGGGCCGGCCCGGAAGATGCCGTCGCTGTCGGGGCCGCGATGCGCGAGGGGGGCGTTCATCCCCCGCACCGCCTCGAGGTCGGCGACGGCGCCCGGCTCCCCCGTGGCCACTCCGCAGATGCCGCACATGGCGCGCAGTCTGTCAGCCGCACCCGAGGTCGCACGCCAGGTCCCCCGGCTGGCGTTCGCACCTATTACCCCATACGGCAGATAGGTGCGAACGCCCGGCTCAGCCCGGGGCGGCCGGGCCGCGACCGGCGACCTTGGCGACGGTCGCCGCCAGGACGCTGAAGTAGAGCCCCACCGAGCGGTCGGCGATGTACTCCATGTCGTGGGCGAGCTTGTCGGCCCACGACTCCTCCCTGGTCATCCGCGTCTGCGCGAAGCCGGTCACCCCGGGGCGGACGACGAGCCGCTGCCAGTACTGGGGGATCCCCTCGCACAGCTCGGTGAAGAAGGCGGGGCGGATCGGGCGCGGACCGACCACCGCCATCTCCCCCCTCAGCACGTTCCACAGCTGCGGCACCTCGTCGAGGTGGGTGGCGCGCAGCAGCCGGCCGAGCCGGGTCACCTCCTCCTCGGTGCGCCGCGACAGCTCCTCGCCCAGGTACGGCCCCAGCCGCTCCTCCGCGTCGGGCTTCAGGGTGCGGAACTTGTACATGCGGAAAAGCGCCCCGGCGCGGCCGACCCGGGCGCCGCGATAGAGGACCGGCCGCCCGGAGCTGATCGCGATCGCGACGGCGGTCAGCGCCAGCAGCGGCCCCAGCAGCAACAGGATCGCGGACGAGATGAGGACGTCGAGGAGCCTGAGGACGGGGTCCACCGGGCGCGAGTCGCCGTCGTCGGCGAGCGCGATGAAGTGCTCCAGCTCGGCCTGGACGTCCTCGGGGAGGGCGAGGGAGTCAGCTTGGGGTGTGGCTCGCCGCGGGATGGTCGGCTCCGACGGTACCTAGGATCGTCTCCACGAGGAGCCTGGGATCTCGCCTCGTCGGAGTCGCGTCCGCGGTGCGCTTCTCGACCTGGATTGCCCGCGGGTCGGTCAGAGGCCGCAGCCGCCCTTCGCGGATCAGCGCTTCGTCGACCCCGCCGAGACGACCCCCGTAGGTGGTGTAGACGGGGATGCCCAGCGCCGCCGCCTCGCGGTTCATCGTGCCACCGGCGGAGACCACGAGGTCGGCGAGGGCGACCAGGCTCTGCGCCTCGACCGCACCCGGCGGGAGGATCAGAGACGGCAGCCGCAGGCTCTCGACCAGCTCGCGCTGCTCCTCGGTGCGGGGCAGGACGATCGCCTGCACGTCGTCATCCTGGCCGAGCCGCGCCAGGACTTTGGGGAAGAGCGGGTTCGACTTGCGGTGGTAGAGCGAGACGTCGGGCGGCGGGCGGACGACTACGACCACCCGCTCGGTGTCGACCGATAGACGCCGCAGCGCCTCCGGGTCGGGCTCGAAGTCGTAGAGGTAGTACTCCTCCTTGATCCCCGGGTATTGGAAGAGCTTCTGGGGGCCGACCCCGAAGCGGCGCAGGCGCTCGGCCGGGACCGACTCGGGGAACATCACCCGCTTGGCGAGCCGGCAGCCGATCCGGTGCTGGGTGACCGCGTACTCGTAGTCGTGCATGTTGGCCTCGGAGACGCCGAGCAGCCGGGCGGCGATCGCCAGGTCGTTGGAGCCGTGCGCGAGGGCGAGGTCGAAGGAGCGGCCGCGCCCGAAGCGGACCATCGCCGCGGTGCGGGTGCCGAGCCGCTGCGCCTTGCGCAGCCGCGAGACCCCGCCGTGCCGCCCGATCGGCGTGTGCTCCATCCCGTGCAGGTCGAGCAGCGCCTGGGTCTGCGCGTAGTCGCGCGAGGTGACCTCGACGCCGTGGCCCCGCTCGCGCAGCCGCTCGATGATCGGCCGCAGGACGAGCACGTGCGCCGGCGCGCTCATGTCGACCCAGATGTTCACCGAGGCTCTTCGTGCTGCCGCCCCGGCGCGGCGGGTCCTGTCGCCGCAGGGGACCCACCGCCCCCTGCGGTAGCTGAAGCTTCCTCGGGGGCGGTCCCCCCTGCGACGCCACCCCCCGCGAGAGGAGTTGCAGAACGCCGAGAGCCCGAAGGCTTTGGCATCGAGCTCAAACCGCGGCGGTAGCTGAAAGCTGGGAATAGAGCGGGTAGCGCTCCATCAACGCGCGGGTTCGGTCGGCCAGCGCGTCCTTCTCGGACTCGAACTCGTCGCTGAGCGCCGTGGCGATCGCCGCGGCGATCTCGGTCATGTCCTCCTCGACGAGGCCGCGGGTGGTCAGCGCCGGGGTGCCGATCCGCAGGCCCGAGGGGTTCATCGGCGGCCGCTCGTCGAACGGGATCGCGTTGCGGTTGACCGTGATCCCGACCTCCTCGAGGCGCGTCTCGGCGGTCTTGCCGTCGAGGCCGCTCGGGGTCAGGTCGACCAGCACCAGGTGGACGTCGGTGCCGCCGGTGAGGACCGGCACGCCGCCGGCCTGCAGGCCCGCGGCCAGCGCCTGCGCGTTGGCGATCGTCTGGCGCTGGCGAGCCCGGAACGACTCGGTCGCGGCGATCCGCAGCGCCACCGCCTTGGCGGCGATCGTGTGCATCAGCGGGCCGCCCTGCTCGCCGGGGAAGACCGCTTTGTCGATCGCTTTCGCGTGCTCCTCCCGGCAGAGGATCATGCCGCTGCGCGGCCCGCACAGCGTCTTGTGGATCGTCGTCGTGACGACGTCGGCGTACGGCACCGGGTTGGGGTGCTCGCCGGCGGCGACCAGCCCGGCGAAGTGCGCCATGTCGACCATCAGCTTGGCGCCGACCGAGTCGGCGATCTGGCGGAAGGCGGCGAAGTCGAGATGCCGCGGGTAGGCGGACCAGCCGGCGACGATCAGCTTCGGCCGGTGCTCATGGGCGAGGCGCTCAACCTCGTCCATGTCGACCCGCAGGTCCTCGCGGCCGACGTGGTAGGCGACGACCTCGTACAGCTTCCCCGAGACGTTCAGCTTCATCCCGTGGGTGAGGTGGCCGCCGTGGTCGAGCGCCAACCCGAGGATCGTGTCCCCCGGCTCGATCAGCCCCATGTAGGCGGCGTTGTTGGCCTGCGCGCCGGCGTGCGGCTGGACGTTGGCGTGGTCGGCGCCGAACAGCTCCTTGGCGCGGTCGATCGCCAGCTGCTCGGCGACGTCGACCTCCTCGCAGCCGCCGTAGTAGCGGCGGCCCGGGTAGCCCTCGGCGTACTTGTTGGTCAGCACCGAGCCGACCGCCTCCAGCACCGCCTGCGGGACGAAGTTCTCCGAGGCGATCATCTCCAACGTCCCCTGCTGGCGCCGCAGCTCGGCTTCCAGCACGGCGGCGATCGCCGGGTCGACCCCGGCGAGGGGAGCCGTCTGGAAGTTTTCGGGCAGCTCGCTGATAGCAGCGACATTACCAACGGCCCAGGCTGGCAGCGACTGAACGATTGACCCCTCGGTGCGTATACGGTTCCGTCAGGTAGGAGCTCTACAGTCGGCCGATGCCTCGGCCAGACTTCCCGCGGACGATCATGGAGTTCCAAGAGCGCTTCGCAACCGATGAGGCCTGCCTGGAGTACCTGGCGGCTTCGCGCTGGCCGGAGGGCTTCGTCTGTCCATGCTGCGGGTCGCGCCAGGCCTGGGTGCTCGATCGCCGCCACCTATGGGAGTGCGCGTCCTGCCACGCGCAGACCTCGGTGACCGCCGGCACCGTGATGCACCGCACCCGCACGCCGCTGAGGCTGTGGTTTTGGGCCGCCTACCTGGTCGCCACCCACCAGCCCGGGATCTCCGCCAAGCAGCTCTCCCGCCAGCTCGGCCTGCGCTACGAAACCGCCTGGCTGATATTGCAGAAGCTGCGCCGGGCGATGGTCGCCCCCGAGCGCTCCCCGCTGCGGGGAGAGGTCGAGATCGACGAGTGCTGGATCGGCGGCGTAGAGCCGGGAAAGCAGGGCCGCGCGCCGGGGCCCAAGACCCTTGTCGGCGTCGCCGTGGAGGTGCGGGGACAGGGCTCCGGGCGTCTGCGGCTGGCACCGCTTGAGGATGCCGCGAAGCCGACCCTGGGAGCCTTCGTGAAGGCGACGACGGCACCCGGGTCGATCGTCCACACCGACGGCTGGAAGGGCTACAACGGCCTCGCGGCCGAAGGCTATGACCACCGCCCCCGCAGCCAGCGCGCCGGGGTTGGCGAGGAGCCTTTCCTGCCGCGCGCACATCGGGCGATCTCCAACCTCAAGGCCTGGATGCTGGGCACCCACCGCAGTGTCTCCAAGGAGCATCTTCCGGTCTACCTCGACGAGTACGTGTTCCGCCATAACCGCCGGCGCACCCCGATGGCCGCCTTCCAGACGCTGCTGGGGCTGGGCGCCGCCCACGAGCCCGCTACCTACGAAGAGATCTCACGGCGAGATCAGGCAGCAGCCTGAGTCAACCGTATACGCACTGACCCCTCTATGGGGTGGTCAACCGTTCAGTCGCCGATCACATCGGCCAGGCTCGCTCCCAAAGCGAGCTTGGAAAGCGCCCCCTCGCGGAGGATGCTCCACTCGCCGCCGGCATCGAAGCGCGTCAGGTCGACCACCGTCGAGGGCAGGCCGGTGAGGGCGCCGCCGTCGATCGCCAGGTCGGCGCCGGCGACGATCTGCGACGGGACCTCGCCGAGGCTCGCCGGCGCCGGCTTGCCGCTGCGGTTGGCCGAGGTCTGGAAGAGCGGGCACATCGCCCCGGCGAGCGGACCGCCGATCAGGCGGACGCCGAGCCGCTCCGGGTCCTCGCGGCAGGCGAGCGGGTAGCGCCGCTCCGGGTTGGCCACCACGAGGGTGACCGGGCCCGGCAGCAGCGCGCCGACCGCTTCGCGGCTTCGCGGGCCGAGCCCCTCGACCAGCTCCCGCATCGCCAGCGGCGAGAGGTACATCACCGCCGAGGACTTGCCCTCGTCGCGGCCCTTGAGCCGCTGGATGCGCTCGATCGCCGCGGCGTCGAGCGGGTCGCAGGCCAGCCCGTAGAGGCCGTCCGCCGGGAAGACGGCCACCCCGCCTGCGCCGATGCAGCGCTCCAGCGCGGCCCGAGCCGCCTCGGCGCCGTCGCGCTCGATCGAGATCAGCATCGCGCCCGCCCCTGTGACGAGTTGTTGTCGCATACCGACAACAACTCGTCACAGGCGGCCCTCCTCACCGGTTCGTCCCCACCACGACGCGCGGGATCCCGGCCAGGTCGGGGCGCGTCTCGACCGCGCCGAAGCCGGCTTCGAACAGCATCTCGCTCACCGCCGGCGCCTGGCCCGCACCGACCTCCAGGGCGACGACCGGCGCGACCCCGACCACGACCGGGATCGCGGCGCGCAGCACGTCGAGCCCGTCGTGCCCGGCGAGCAGCGACTCGCGCGGCTCCCACTCGGTGATCTCCGGCTCCAACCCGCTCCACTCCGCCTCGCCGACGTAGGGCAGGTTGGCGACGAGCAGGCCGAAGCCTCCGAGCTGGGGCGGCAGCATCGCCTCGACTAAGTCCACCCGCTCGGACAGGCCGAGCCGCGCCGCGTTGGCGCGCGCGACCTCGAGCGCCGCCGCCGAGATGTCGGTCGCGGTCACCTCGCAGCCCGGCAGCTCGGCGGCGATCGCCAGCGCGACCGCGCCTGAGCCGGTGCCGACGTCGAGCACGCGGCGCGGCCTCAGCTCCAGCGCCAGCTCGACCAGCAGCTCGGTCTCCGGTCGCGGGATCAGCACGCGGGGATCGACCGACAGCTCGATCGAGCGGAACCCTTTGCGACCGAGGATGTAGGCGAGCGGCTCGCGCCGCAGCCGCCTGCGCACCAGCTCGCCGAACCGCCGCGCCGCGCCGGCGGGCACCCCCGCCTCCGGCTCGGCCACGAGGCGCGCCCGGTCCCAGCCGCTCGCCTCGGCCAAGAGCAGTTCTGCGTCCAAACGTGGGCTCTGGACTCCAGCGGCACGTAGAGCGTCCACGGCAGCTGCCAAGGCCTCTCGACTGCTGCTCATGTCAGGAGCGGTGGCCACGCCTAGAACCTATCCCGGTAGGGGTGGAACGTCTTGTGCTTTTTCTGCAAAAACGCCAGCGGACAGCCAACAACTGTCTTCAGAAAAAGTTAAGTGGAACCCCTACCGGGATAGGTTCTCAGACCGCCGCGGCCTCCAGCCGGCGGCGTTTCTCCTCCGCCGCCAGCGCCTCGGTGAACTCGCCCAGCTGGCCTGCCAGCACCCCGTCGAGGTTGTGCGAGGTGAGCTTGATCCGGTGGTCGGTGACGCGCCCCTGCGGGAAGTTGTAGGTGCGGACCTTCTCGGAGCGCTCGCCGCTGCCCACCTGCGCTTTTCGCTCCGCCGCGACCTTCGCCTGCTGCTCGGCCAACTCGCGCTCGTAGAGGCGGGCCCGCAGCACCCGCATCGCCCGCTCGCGGTTCTGAAGCTGGGACTTCTCGTCCTGCATCGAGACCACGATCCCGGTCGGCCGGTGGGTGATCCGCACCGCCGAGTCGGTCGTGTTTACCGACTGCCCGCCCGGCCCCGAGGAGCGGTAGACGTCGATCTGGAGGTCGTTCTGGTCGACCTCGACCTCGACCTCCTCTGCCTCGGGCAACACCGCGACAGTCGCGGTCGAGGTGTGGATGCGACCCTGCGACTCGGTCTCCGGCACCCGCTGCACCCGGTGGGTGCCCCCCTCGAACTTGAAGACCGAGTAGGCGCCCTCGCCCTTCACCGCGAAGGTCACCTCCTTGAAGCCGCCCACCTCGGCCGGCGAATGCGACAGCATCTCGGTCGCGAACCCCCGCTCCTCCGCGTAGCGGGTCAGCATCTTGTAGAGGTCGCCGGCGAACAGTGCCGCCTCGTCCCCCCCGGTCCCGGCCCGGATCTCGACCAGCACGTTCTTCGCGTCGTTCGGATCCCGCTCGACCATCGCCAAGCGGATCTCCTCCTCCAGCTCCTCCAACCGCCCGGGAGCCTCCTCCACGACCGTCCGCAGCTCCGGATCGTCACCGTCCTCGGCCAGCAGCTCCCTCGCCCCCTCGAGGTCGCCCTTCAGCGTCCGCCACTCGCCGGCCAGCTTGCGGGCGGGCTCCAGCTCCCGGTATTCCCTCCCGACCTCGGCATAACGAGCACGGTCGCCAATTACCGCAGGGTCGGACATCTGAGCCTCGAGCTCAGCAAATCTGGCCTCGATCTGCTCGACCAGCGATTCGATCATGCAGCTAACGATAGGCACTGCCCGGGCGGCCTTGGCGCCGCGCGGCTCCCGCGGGTGGCGTCGGGGATAGGTCCTCCGTCGAATCCGCGGCTCGGGCGGGTGACGTCGGGTGGGGGCGTCCAACCATACGAAGCTCCGCGGGTGGCGCCGGGGTGGGGGTGTCCGGGCGGCAGCGGCGTCCTCTTTTTCGCCCCGACCACGACCCTCGGACGGCCATCGACACTCCTGGCGAAAAACCCAGCAACGCCCGGACACCCCCATCCCGGCGACAGGACCCGCGGCCGAGCGCATGGTCCCTCGGGCGACAGGACCCGCCCGCGTAGCGCACGGTCACGGGGCAGCAGGACCCGCCCGCCACCGCGCATGGTCCCGACGACAGGACCCGCGCGCCGCTACGCGACGATCTCTATGGGCGCCTCATCGGCAGCGATCGGCTTCTCCTCGGCCAGAACCTTGTCGAGAGAGGCAATCGCCACCGCGAGCTGCTCTTCGTCGGGCTCGCGGGTGGTCAGGTTCTGCAGCATCAGGCCCGGCCACATCACGGCCCGCACCCAGCGCTTGCGGCGGTTCTTGCCGGCCCACTTGATCACCTCGTAGGAGAGGCCGGCGATCAGCGGGATGCCGAGGATGCGCGAGGCGAGCAGCCAGTACCAGGCGGGCAGGCCGATCGGCGCGAAGACGAAGATCGCCAGCACCATCACGATCAGCAGGAAGCTGGTGCCGCAGCGGGGGTGCAGGCGGGAGTAGAGCTTGGCGCGCGAGGGAACCAGCTCGTCCTCGGCCTCGTAGCAGGAGATCGTCTTGTGCTCGGCGCCGTGGTACTCGAAGACGCGCCGCAGGTCCGGCAGGCGGCTGATCGCGACGAGGTAGCCGATGAAGATCGCCGTCCGCAGCAGTCCCTCGATCAGCCAGAAGAGGAGGGGCGAGCCGAGCTGGTCCTTGATCAGGCTGGTCAGCCCGACCGGGACGACGAAGAAGAGGCCGATCGCCAGCGCCATCGAGAGGACGATCGTCGCCCCCCAGATCCAGCCGCCGATCTCCTCCTTGTTGCCCTCCTCGTCCTCCTCCATCTGCGCGTTGGCGGAGATCGCCAGGGCGCGGAAGCCGATCTTCAGCGACTCGCCGAGCGCGACGACGCCGCGCAGCACCGGCAGCCGCCAGAGGCGATGGCGCTTCGCCCAGGGGACCAGCGGCTCGGAGCTGAGCTCGATCTGGCCCTCGGGGTTGCGCACCGCGACCGCCCAGGTGGAGACGGCGCGCATCATCACGCCCTCCAGCACCGCCTGTCCGCCGACCGGCGCGTCGCGCTTGGCGACCAGGGCGCCGTCGGGCATCCGCACCGGGTCGGCGCCGTTGCGCGTCGCTGTCTCCTGGCTACCCATGGGAGTCTGCGCTTCGCTCGCGCGCGCAGAGCCGGATCTGGACGCGCGCTCGCTCCGCGCTCACAGCGCTACTTCCCGGCCTTGGCGTGCTTGGCGGCGCGCCGCTGGAACCTCTCCACCCGGCCGCCGGTGTCGACCAGCTTCTGCTTGCCCGTGTAGAACGGGTGGCACTCGGAGCAGAGCTCGACGTGGAGGTCCGCCTCCGTGGAGCGCGTGTAGAACTGGTTGCCGCACGAGCAGTGCACGTTGGCGAGGGTGTATTCGGGGTGGATCCCGGCTTTCATCGTCAGCCAAGTGTAGGGAAGTGCGCGCCGCCGCCCGACCCCGCGCTGAGCCCCGCAAGCAGCGTCTCGAGCGTGCGGCCGACCTCGGCCCGCATCCGCTCCGGATCCTCGGCGCGGGCGACCAGCATCGCCGCCTCGTCGAGCGCCCCCATCAGCAGGTGGGCGAGCGGGCGGATCGGCTGCTCGGCAATCGCGCCGGCCTCGACCGCCGCCTGCAGCGTCCCCTCGATCAGCCCGAGGCCGTGCTCGGCGGCGATCTCGCGCCAGCGGTCCCAGCCGAGCACCGACGGCCCGTCGAGCAGGGCGATCCGCTGCACATCGGGCTCGGTGCAGGCCCTCAGGAGCGTCTCGGCGCCCGCCCGCATCGCCTCCAGCGGCTCCGGGGCGCCGAGCGCCGCGGTGGCGATCCGCTGGGCGAGCTCCGCCTCGATTCGCTCGTATACCGCCTCGAAGAGGTCTCGCTTGCCGTCGAAGTGGTGGTAGAGCGCACCCCTGGTGACGCCGGCCGCGCGGACGATCTCCTCGGTGCCGACATCGGCATAGCCGCGCTCGGCGAACAGCGCCCGCGCCGCCTCGATCAGGGCGTTGCGGGTCGCCTCCGAGCGCTCGACCTGGGTCCGTTTGACATTCATACTGCCTGTATGTATCTTAACCCTCCCGTCGCCCGGAAACAACGCTCCGAGGAGGATGCGATGCCCCAGTCAGACCAGCGCCGCGAGATCGACCTGCCCGCCGGCACGATCCGCTACCGCGAGGCGGGCGCGGGGAAGCCGGTCGTCTTCGTCCACGGCTTCCTGGTCGACGGGAGGCTCTGGGGCGGCGTGGTCGACAGCCTCTCCGAGCGCTGCCGCTGCCTCGCCCCCGACTGGCCGATGGGCTCGCAGCAGGTCGCGATGAAGCCGGACGCCGACCTCACCCCCTACGGGATCGCGGCGCTGATCGCCAGCTTCCTCGAGGCGCTCGACCTGAGCGACGTGACGATCGTCGGCAACGACTCCGGCGGTGCGCTGTCGCAGGTGCTGGTCAGCCGCCACCCGGAGCGAATCGGCCGCCTCGTGCTGACCAACTGCGACAGCCACGAGAACTTCCCGCCGGGGATCTTCAAGGCGCTGCCGGCGCTCGCCAGGCTGCCCGGCGCGATGACCGCGCTGCTCGCACCGGCCCGCGTCGGAGCCGTGGCGCGCGCCCTCTTCAAGCCCTTCGCGCGCACCCCGATCCCGGCCGATCTGGTCGAGTCGTGGGCGGCCCCGGCCCTGCACGATCACGCGGTTCGCCGCGACGCGAGGAAGTTCACGATCGGGATGAACAAGCGCTACACGCTGGAGGCCGCCGAGAAGCTGCGCGGCTCCGAGCTGCCGATCCTGCTCGCCTGGGCGCCCGGCGACCGCTTCTTCCCGATCTCCTACGCGGAACGGCTCGCCTCCGAAGTGGGCAACGCGAAGCTCGTCCGCGTCCCCGACGCGGGCACCTTCGTCCCCCTCGACCAGCCGCAGCTGCTGGCCGACGAGATCGCCGCCTTCGCCGCAACTTAGTGACATAACGCGCAAAGTGCGCGTTGTTCTCGGCCGATTCGCCTTTTTCGTCTGATCGAGGAGACACACTGGCTCAACGCCCCCCCACGGAGGAGAGCCAATGCCAAGGGAAATCTTCGACCAGGATCGGCCCAGGAGCGCGATGGCGAGACGCCTCGACGAGGCCTTCGCGGGCTGCGAGCAGTGGACGCTCGCGCCGCCGGCTCAGCGGCGCAGCAAGACCGACTTCAGCCCACGAGCCTCCAGCTCCTCGAGGATGATCGGCAGGGCCGCCGAGGTGCGCGCCCAGGAACCGGGGGCGCTGTAGTAGTCGGCGTCGTGCAGGAGGACGATGTCCCCGCCGCGCAGGCCGGCGATCGCCCGCCGGGCGATCGAGTCCGGCGTGGCGCGACGGGTCCAGTCCCTGCCCCACTTCGACCAGAGCACCGGCCGCCAACCGCGGCTGCGGATCGCCCTCAGGGCCGAGCCGCTGTAGATCCCGTAGGGGGGGCGGTGGTCGGCGATCGCCTCGCCACTCGCCTCCTCGACCGCTGCCCGGCCCCGCTCGGCGTCGTCGAGGGCCTGGGCCGCGGTCAGTCGCAGCATGTTGCGGTGGCGGTGGCAGTGCAGCTCGACCCGGTGGCCCGCGGCGACGATCTCCGCGGCCAGCGCCGGGCGCCGCGCCACCTGCTCGCCGACCAGGAAGAAGGTGGCGCGCGCGCTCTTCTCGCGCAGCGTCTCCAGGACCATCGGCGTGCCCTCCGGGATGGGGGCCGTCGTCGAAGGTGAGCGCGACGCCGCCGGCATCGTCCTGGCTGCGGCGGATCCGCAGTGCGCGCCCGACGGCCGGCACGACCGGCCCAGGCCGGCGCCGCCTGGGCGGCCGCCGCGGCCGCGGCGCCGGCGCCCAGCACCCTGCCGGTCAAGGGTTTGCGTGCGCGACGGAGCGCAGGGGCCGCGCGCCCGCCGGGCGGGCGCTCTGCACCCTCGACGCGTCTTCGTCCCTGCCGATGTGGATGCGGCCCTCCAGCGGCTTGGCGATCACTCGGTAGGGGCTCTCGCGGTGGATCGCCGCCAGCAGCATCACCACGGCGACGAGAGCGAGGCTACGCACAGCCGCGACCCTC
>CAVVHQ010000041.1:0-13705 GCA_963748075.1 uncultured Solirubrobacterales bacterium
CGCTCGCTGCGCGCCTACTCAACCATAGGCACGCGCGGCGACGTCGACCTGGTCCTGCTCAGCCAGAGCCCCAACCTCGACGACCTGCACACCTTCCACGTCGTGCTCGGCCAGAGCGGCCTGGCGAAGTGGGCGGAGACCCCCTACTCGTTCCTCTCGCTGACCAAACGCTCGCCCTACTCGGACGAGCAGGCGCGAACGGAGATCTGCGTCTCGGAGCGCAAGTACCTGTTCCTCTACCCGATGGTCAAGCAGCGCCGCTGGTACGGGCTGCCCGAGGAGGAGCGGGGACGGATCATGAAGAGCCACATCGAGGTCGGCCGCCGCTACCCGGAGATCACGATCAACACCTCCTACTCGTTCGGCCTCGACGACCAGGAGTTCGTCGTCGCCTTCGAGGGCGACGACCCGGGCATGTTCCTCGACCTGGTCAACGAGCTGCGGCCGACCGAGTCCAGCGCCTACACCGAGCGCGAGACGCCGATCTTCACCTGCGTCGCGATGTCGGTGCGCAAGGCGCTGGACGCGCTCGACGGCGCGGCGAGCGTCGCCGTCGCAGCCCCGGCGGCGGGCTGAACGCCGAACGGGCGCGCCGGAGCCTTCACTCGAACCCGTTCGTCGTCGATAATCCGATCGTTCGATGACCGTCGAGGCACTCAGCTACGCGATCGACGAGCAGGATCGCCTGATCAGGGTCGACGACGGCTACTACCGCTTCGCCGAGGAGAACGGCTGGGACGGGGCGGGCGACAGCCTCGGCCGCCTGCTCTGGGACTTCGTCGCCGGCCACGACGTGCGCAAGCTGCAGCGGCTGCTGCTGCGACGCGTCCGCGACGAGCTGCACGACGTCGAGCTGCCCTTCCGTTGCGACAGTCCCGAGCTGCGCCGCGAGATGGACGTGCGGATCACCGCCGACCGCTCCGGGCGGGTGGTCCTCTTCTCGGCCCGGCTGCGCTCCGAGCAGCCGCGCGACGAGCCGCAGCCGCTGTTCGACCCGAGTGTTCCCCGCGACGACGCCGACTTCCTGCCGATGTGCGCCTGGTGCGACCGATTCCTGGTCGATGGAGAGTGGGTCGAGGTCGAGGAGGCGGCGAAGCGGCTGGAGCTGTTCCGGCGCAGCGAGCTGCCGACGCTCGACCACGGGATCTGCCCGCGCTGCGGCGGCACGCTGCTTGCCGCGTAGGCGGGCTCGGGGCGCGGTTCCCTATCCTTCCGCATCCCCGCTTGGTGCTTGCTATGCGCTATGCACCCCCCATGACCAAGTTCGGTGCATAGCAAGCACCATGCGCCCATGACCAAGTTCTGGTGCATAGCAAGCACCATGCGCCCATGACCAAGATCGGAACCGAACAGAACCCCGTCCGCGTCGCGATCGTCGGCGCCGGCCCCTCCGGCTTCTACGCGGCGGAGCACATCCTCAAGGACGGCGACGTCCACGCCCAGGTCGACCTCTTCGACCGCCTGCCGACGCCCTTCGGCCTGGTCCGCGGCGGCGTCGCCCCCGACCACCCGAAGATCAAGTCGGTGATCCGCGTCTACGAGAAGACCGCGGCACGCGAGGGCTTCCGCTTCTTCGGCAACGTCAAGGTCGGCCACGACATCGAGGTCGAAGACCTCGAGCGCCTCTACCACGCGATCGTCTTCACGGTCGGCTGCGAGACCGACCGCCGGCTCGGCATCCCCGGCGAAGAGCTGCCCGGCAGCCGTGCCGCCACCGCCTTCGTCGGCTGGTACAACGCCCACCCCGACTACGCCGAGGAGGAGTTCGACCTCTCCTGCGAGCGGGCGGTGGTGATCGGCAACGGCAACGTGGCGACGGACGTGGCGCGGATGCTCGCCCTCACCGACCACGAGCTGCGCCAGACCGACACCGCCGACCACGCGATCGAGATGCTCGACCGCAGCCAGATCCGCGAGGTGGTCGTGCTCGGCCGGCGCGGGCCGGCGCAGGCCGCCTTCACCAACCCCGAGGTGAAGGAGCTGGGCGAGATGGAGGACGCCGACGTGGTCGTCGATCCCGCCGACGTCGAGCTGGACCCCGCCAGCCAGGCGTTCATCGAGTCCGACGAGGCCGACAAGACCTCCCGCGTCAACGTCGAGATCCTGCGCGAGTTCGCCCAGCGCCAGCCGAGCGGCAAGCGCAAACGAATAGTCCTGCGCTTCCTCGTCTCGCCGGTCGAGATCCAGGGCGACGGCAAGGTCGAGAGGATCGTGATCGGCCGCAACGAGCTGGTCGACGAAGGCGGCACCCTGCGCGCCCGCGACAGCGGCGAGCGCGAGGAGCTGGAGTGCGGCCTGGTGCTGCGCTCGGTCGGCTACACCGGGATCCCGATCGGGGGCGTCCCCTTCGACGAGGAACGCGGCCTGATCCTCAACGAGGGCGGTCGGGTGCTCGACTCCCACGACGCCGGCCACAAGGTCGGCCACTACGCCGCCGGCTGGATCAAGCGCGGCCCCTCGGGCGTGATCGGCACCAACAAGAAAGACGCGCTGGAGACCGTCCGGCACCTGCTCGCCGACGTCGCCGAGGGCAGGCTGCTCGAACCCGAGAGCCCCGACCCGGCGGCGGTCGAGAGCCTGCTCGCCGAGCGCGGCGTGCGGTTCGTCAGCTTCGAGGACTGGGAAGCGATCGACCAGGCCGAGGTCGGCCGCGGCGAGCCGCACGGCCGGCCGCGGGTCAAGTTCGTCCGGGTCGAGGAGATGCTGGAGACGCTGGGCGAGAGGGTCTCCGGCTGACCCAGTGGCCGACCTGGCCGAGATCGAGGCGATGATCGCGGCGGCGCTGCCCGGCGCCGCGGTCGAGGTGGTCGACGAGACCGGCGCCGGCGACCACCTGCGAGCGACGGTGAAGGCGCCGCAGTTCGAGGGCCTGTCGCGGCTCGACCAGCACCGGCTGGTCAAGGCCGCGGTCAAGGAGCGCTTCGACGACGGCCAGATCCACGCGCTGTCCGTGAAGACCGAGGTGCAGGAGTAGCTACCCTGTGGCCATGGCCGATCCACAGCTGAAGGAGAAGGTCGAGGAGCTGATCGCCGGCAACCCGGTGCTGCTGTTCATGAAAGGCACGCCGGACATGCCGCGCTGCGGCTTCTCGATGCGGGTGGTGCAGGCGCTCGACGCGATGGACGTCGAGTACGGCGCGATCGACGTGCTGCCGGCGCTGCAGCCGCTGCGCGAGGTCACCACGGAGATCTCCGACTGGCAGACCTTCCCGCAGCTCTACGTCAACGGCGAGCTGCTCGGCGGCGCCGACATCGTCGAGGAGATGCTCGCCTCCGGCGAGCTTGCCGAGGCGCTCGGGGTCGAGCAGCCGGCAGCCGTGCCGCAGCAGGAGCCCCCGCCGCAGTCCCCGCCAATGCAGATCGAGTAGCTCAGACCGCGGCCGACTCGGCCGCGTCCTCTTTGACCTGGAAGGACGAGCCGCAGCCGCAGGCGGCGACGACGTTCGGGTTGTTGACCTGGAACCCGGCGCCCTGCAGCCCTTCGACGTAGTCGACCTCGGAGCCGAAGACGAACTGCATGCTGACCTGGTCGACGACGACGGCGACGCCGTCGACCTCGAAGAGGTGGTCGTCCTCCTTGGCGCGGTCGAAGGCGAGCGCGTACTGGAAGCCGGAGCAGCCGCCGCCACGAACGGCGACGCGAAGCGCCTGGCCCTCGGCGTCGTCCTGACCGCCCAGCAACTCGCCGATCTTCTCGGCCGCCTTGCCGGTGAGGGTGATCGCCTCTTTGGGGGTATCGGTCACTTCACAAAGTGTAGCGGGCGGTCTGGGAGAATCACGCTTGCCTTGAGCGCCGCCCCGCCCACCGCCGTCGTCTGCGACAGCACGGCCTACCTCCCGACCGACCTCGTCGCCGCGCGCGGGATCGAGACGATCAGCCTCTACGTCTCGATCGACGGCGACCAGCAGCCCGAGTCCGAGATCGCCGACTACGGCGCGTTCTTCGAGCGGCTGCGCGCCTCCGAGGGCGGGGCGACCACCTCGCAGCCATCGATCGGGGACTTCGTCTCGGTCTACGGGCCGCTGCTCGACGCCGGCCGCGAGATCGTCTCGGTCCACATCTCGGCCGGCATCTCCGGCACCTTCGAGGCGGCCGGTCAGGCCCGCGAGCGGTTGATCGCCGAGGGCGAGGGCGGCGAGGGCATCCACCTCTTCGACTCCCGCTCGGCGGCCGGCGGGATGGGCCTGTGCGCGCTGGCCGCCGCGGCGGCCGCGGCCGGGGGCGAGGACGGCGAGGCGGCCCTCGCCCGCGCCCGCCGGGCACGCGAGGAGCTGAAGATGTGGTTCGCGATCGACACCCTCGAGTACCTGCGGCGGGGCGGCCGGATCGGCGGCGCCAGCGCCTGGATCGGCTCGGCGCTGAAGATCAAGCCGATCCTCACCCTGGAGGAGGAGATCACCCCGGTCGAACGCGTCCGCACCCGCGCCCGCTCGATCGAGCGGTTGCGCAACTACGCTCGCGAGCGCCACGAGTCCGGCCTCGACGCCTGGGTCGTCCAGCACATCCAGGACGACGAAACGGCTGCGGCGCTGGCCGACGACTGCCGCGAGATCTTTGGCTGCGAGCCCGCCTTCGTCTCCGAGGTGGGCGCCGTCCTCGGGGCCCACGTGGGTCCTGGGCTGCTCGGGGTCGGCAGCGTCAGCAAGTCCGTATTGAGCTAGCGGCGGCGTCGGAAGGCCAGCAGGCCGCCGATCGCGAAGCCGGCAACCGCCGCGCCGATCACCAGCTCACGGCGGTGCTCGCGGATCTGGCGGCGCCAGTCGGTCAGCTCGGCGACCCGGCCGCGCAGGGCCTGGACCGAGCGGCCCAGGTCGCGGCGTTGAAGCTCGATGTCGCGGCGGATCTCGGCCGCCGAGCGACCGGGGGCACCGGCGGTGGACGGGCGGGCGGGCTCGGGATGGGCGCTCATTGCGACCCCCCGGACGGGGGCTCGTCGCCCTCTCCTTCCAGCGTGGCCCTGGTCAGCTTCGCCTCCTCGATCGCCTGCTCGGGCACCGGCGGGGAGCCGGACCGCACGGCGCGGAAGGCGGCCAGGCCCGCCAAGGCAGCGATCAGCAGGAAGGCGCCGGCCTCGATGAAGAAGCCGGGCCAGGTCTTGCCGTCGAAGACCTCTTCGTTGAGCAGCCAGGCGATCCCCTCCATGATCAGGATCAGCGCCAGGAAGGCGAAGGCCCCGGCGGCGACCCCGACCGCCGAGCCGCGCAGGATGCTGCCGACCTTCTCGGAGATCTCGGTCTTGGCGAGCTGCACCTCCTCGCGGATCAGCGACGAGGTGCGTTCGGAGACGTCGAAGACCAACTCGGCGACCGACTTGTCGTCCGGCGCGGCGACCGACTTGTCGTCCGGCGCGGTGGGCGGCGTGGCGGTCGGCTCGGTGGGCGGCGTGGCGGTCGGCTCGGTGGGCGGCGTGGCGGTCGGCTCGGCCATCGCGGCTACTCCGGGGGCTCCTCTTCGAAGACCCGCCGCCAGACGATCGCGGCGAGCTTCGTGGCGGCGATGCTGGCGATCGCGCTGGTCGCGGCGAGCAGGCCGCTCCACAGCAGGCGTTTGACCATCTCGTTCTCCATCGCGGCCCGACCTTACCTATCGCGGCTCGAGGCCGTCGCAGATCGTCGCCGTTACAAGGGCCTTTGCCTGCTCGAAGTCGGCGGCGGTGGCGGGGATCAGGTCGAAGATCCAGCCGGAGAGCAGCTGCTCGATCGCGCCGTAGAAGGACATCGAGGCGAAGTTCGGGTCGATGTCGCGGCGGAAGGCGCCCGACTCCTGCCCGTCGGCGACGATCTTGGCGATCGAGTCGTAGGCGCGGCGGATCTCCGGCAGATGGGTGCGGCCGAAGGAGTTGGCGGCGCGCGTCACCTCGACGATGATCACCTTCATCAGCTCCGGGTTGTGGCGGTAGGAGTCGACGATGAAGCCGGCCACCGCCTCGAGCTTGGCGCGTGGGGTCGCCTCGCTGCGGTCGGCCTCTTCGATCGCCGTCAGCAGCAGCGACCAGCGCTCGCTGAACAGCTCGTTCAGCACCTCGTCCTTCGACTTGAAGTAGTGATAGACGAGGCCGTAGGCGACCCCCGCCTCGTCGGCGATGTCGGCTACCCGGGTCGAGTGGAAGCCCTGGCGGGCGAAGACGCAGATCGCCGCGTCGAGGATCTGGCGGCGCCTGTCGATCGCGGGCGCCGCTTTCGAGCTGGCCATCAGGCGTGCGCCTCCATCGGCTGGGGCCAAACATAAGCGTCGGGGCGGCGGTTGGCGAGCGAGGGAAGCGTCTCGCGGATCCGCTCCTGCGCCACCAGGTCGAGGTCGGCGGCGACGCAGCGCTCGCCGTCGGCGGCGGTGGCCAGCACCACCCCCCAGGGATCGACGATCGCCGAGCGCCCGTAGGAGCTGTAGTGGGGCGGCGCCTCGCCGACCTGGTTGGGGGCGAGGACGAAGACCTGGTTCTCGATCGCCCGCGCCCGCAGCAGCGTCTCCCAGTGGTCACGACCGGTGGCGAGGGTGAAGGCCGAGGGGACGGCGATCAGCCGAGCGCCGCGCACGGCGAGGATCCGGTACAGCTCCGGGAAGCGGAGGTCGTAGCAGACGGTCAGCCCGACGCGCAGGTCGCCGACCGCCGCGTCGACTATCTCGCTGCCCGCCTGCTCGTGGTCGGACTCGCGGTAGGAGACGCCGCCCGCTTCGACGTCGAACATGTGGATCTTCCGGTAGACGGCGAGGTCCTCGCCGCCGGGGCCGATCAGGACCGAGGTGTTGAAGGACTTCCCCTCGTCCTCGCCGCGCTCGGAGACGCTGCCGGCGAGCAGGTGGACACCCAGCTCGCGCGCCCAGCCGCGGGCGGCGGCGAGGCTCGGGCCGTCGAGCGGCTCGGCGCCGGCCGCCATCTCCTCGCCGGAGGCGAGCAGGTTCCACTTCTCGGGCAGGGCGATCAGCTCGGCGCCGTCGGCGGCCGCAGCGCGCACCAGCCGCTCCGCGGCGGCGAGGTTGCGTGCCTTGTCGGCGTTCGAGTTGAGTTGTACGGCGGCTGCGCGCATCTGCTCCTCGGCAAGCTGGATCTCAAGCTCCCTGACTGACCAGTCAATCGGTATGGCTGGAGGCCAGTATAGGTGGACCGCCCGACCCCGCTGCGTCCGCAACCGCGTTCGCAGTTTCCGCCGCACAGAAGCGATAACTGCGAACGCTCGACCAGGACAGGCGTAAGCTTCCGAGGGCAGTGGCGAAAGTCGGCATCGAAGCGGACGGCGAGCGAAAGCAGGTCACCGTGCTGTTCGCCGACGTGAAGGGGTCGATGGACCTCGCCGAGCAGCACGACCCGGAGGAGTGGCGCTCGATCATGCAGCGCTTCTTCTCGATCCTCGCCGACGAGGTGCGCCGCTTCGAGGGCACCGTCGACAAGTTCACCGGCGACGGGATCATGGCCGTCTTCGGCGCCCCGATCGCCCACGAGGACCATGCGCGACGGGCCTGCTACGCGGCGCTGCGGATGCTCGACGAGATCGCCTCCTACGCGGGCGAGCTGCGCCGCGCGCACGGGCTCAACTTCTCGGCGCGGATCGGGATCAACTCCGGCGAGGTGATCGCCGGGGCGATCGGCGCTGACGGCGAGGGCGCGTACACCGCGATCGGCCACACGGTCGGCCTCGCGCAGCGGATGGAGGCGCTGGCCGAGCCCGGCAAGGCCTACCTGACCGAGGCGGCGGCGGAGGCGGCGCGCGGCTTCCTCGAGCTGGAGGACCTGGGCGAGTTCGAGATCAAGGGAGCGAGCCGGCCGGTCCGGGTCTTCGAGCTGGCCGGGGTGGGCAGCGCCCGCTCCCGGCTCGACCTCTCGCGCGAGCGCGGCTTCTCCCGTTTCGTCGGGCGGGCCGAGGAGATGGAGGTGCTGGCGAAGGCGCTGGGCCGCACCAAGGCGGGCGAGGGGGCCGCGGTCGGGATCGTCGCCGAGCCGGGCGTCGGCAAGAGCCGCCTCTGCCACGAGTTTGCCGAGCGCTGCCGCGACGAGGGGGTCGAGGTCTTCGAGGCGCAGGCCCAGTCGCACGGGCGCGGCATCCCCTTCATGCCCGTCCTGCAGATGCTCCGCGCCTACTTCGGGATCGCCGACGCCGACCCGGAGCGGATCGTGCGCGAGAAGATCGCCGGGCGGGCGCTGCTGCTCGACCCCGAGCTGATCGACGACCTGCCGCTGCTCTTCGACTTCCTCGGCGTGCCCGACCCCGACCGGCCCCTGCCGCAGCTCAGCGCCGAGGCGCGCCAGCGGGCGCTGCGCAGCGTCGTCTGCAAGCTGGTGCACGCCCCCAACCGCCGCGAGCCGACCGCGATCGTGGTCGAGGACCTGCACTGGGTCGACGAGGGCAGCGAGGCGCTGCTCGGCGAGCTGCTCGACGCGGTCGAGGGGACGCAGACCCTGGTGATCGTCAACTTCCGGCCCGAGTACGAGCCCGGCTGGACCGGCCCGCCCGACTACCACGAGATCGAGCTGGCGCCGCTGGGGCTGGCCGACAGCCGCGAGCTGATCCACGACTTGGCCGGCGAGGATCCCTCTCTCGACGGGCTCGCCGAGCACCTCCACGAGCGCACCGCCGGCAACCCGTTCTTCATCGAGGAGATCCTCCGCGAGCTGGTCGAGGCCGGCCACCTCGAAGGCGAGCGGGGCGCCTACCGGCTGGTGCGCCCGGTCGAGGAGGTCGGCGTGCCGGCCAGCGTCCAGGCCGTGCTGGCGGCGCGGATCGACCGGCTCGACCCCGACGCGAAGCGCCTCCTGCAGGCCGCCTCGGTGGCTGGCAAGGAGGTCCCCGAGCCGGCTCTGGCGCTGATCTCCGGGCTCGGCGAGCGCGAGGAGTGCGAGGCGGCGCTGCGCGAGCTGATCGGGGGCGGCTTCCTCTACGAGGCGGAGCTGTACCCGGAGCGGCTGCTCGCCTTCCGCCACCCGCTGACCCGCGAGATCGCTTACGGAACGCAGCTCTCCGAGCAGCGGCGGGCGATCCACGCGGCGGCGGCGCGGGCGACGATCGAGCTCAACCCGGACCGCCACGACGAGCTGGCGGCGCTGATCGCCGACCACCTGGAGGAGGGCGGCGAGACCCTCGAGGCGGCGCGTTGGTCGGCCCGCGCCGCCTACTGGGCCGGCCACAGCCAGCCGCGCGACGCAATGCGCCTCTGGCGCAAGACGATGACCCTGGCCGCCGAGCTGGAGGAGGGCGAGGAGCAGGACGCGCTGGCGGTCTCCGCGCGGCTGCGCCAGCTCGACTACGCCTGGCGGCTCGGCATGGATCCCGAGGAGGAAGCGCGGCTGGCCGCCGAGGCGGAGGAGATCGCGACGCGCAGCGGCGACCTGCGCTCGCTGACCCTGTTGCGCACGCTGACCGCGGGGCGCCCCGGCCGGGTACGCAAGGGGGAGGAGTGGATCGCCACGACGGCAGAGGTGAACCGCCTCGCCGACGAATCGGGCGACCACCACCTGCGGGTGGCGATTCGGGCGGCGACCGCCTACGCCCACCTCTGCGTAGCCGACTTCGACGAGGTCGAACGGCTCTGCGACGAGGTGCTCGAGATGGCCGGCGAGGACCGCGCCGCCGGGGCCGGGATCATCATCGGCTGCCCGGTCGCCTGGGCGTTGATGGAGAAGGGAGTCGCGAGTCGCGAGCGCGGCAAGCTCGACGAGGCGCAGAGGTATCTGGAGAGCGGCCTTCGGATCGCCGCCGAGCAGGGCGACCCGGAGACGGCGAGCTGGACCCGCGGCAACCTGGCGACCCTGCGGGGGACGCGAGGGGAGGTCGAGGCGGCGGTGGCGATGGCGCGCCGCAACCACGAGCTGACCGAGCGCCTCGGCGACGTCTTCTCGCGCAGCCTCTCGCTCACCCACCTGGCGGTGACGGAGCTGGCCGCCGGGGAGAACGCGGCGGCCCTCGACGCGCTCGAAGACGCCGAGCGCCTCTATCGCGGCGCGATGGGAAGCGGCGGCGAGGTCGCTTCCTGGCGGGCCGCGCTGCGGGTTGAGGCGCTGCTCGGACTGGGCAGGACGGAGGAGGCGCTCGACGTCGCCGAGTGGGCCGCGACGGAGGCGCGCGAGAACGGCATGCTCTGGCCGCTGCCCAAAGCGCTGAAGGCGCTCGCCGCGGCGCGGGTGGCGAGCGGTCGGGACGGCGCCCGCGAGGCGCTCGACGAGGCGGCCGAGGTCGCCGAGCGCAGCGGCGCCCTGCTCACCCTGCATGAGGTCGGGCAGGAGCAGGCCTCGCTCGCGGCCACCTCGCTCTGACCCCACCGGACGTGCCGGGAGTTAGATACCCATGCGGGCACTCAATAGCCGGCACGTCGGCCGCTTCGGGCTGACCGAGCGGAGGACACCTCAGAGCCCCATCACACGGGCGACGAGGCGATCGACGAGGCGATCGGGGAGCAGCCGGACGATCAGCGCCTGGCCACGGGCGTCGCGGCCGACCACGTAGCGAGTGCGCGGCCGCCTCGCGGTGAGCGCCCGCTCGATCGCCTCCGCGACCTTCTCCGGGGCGATGCCGCGCTCCGCGGTCCGCCTCGCCGCCTCCCGCAGGTTGTCGAGAGCCTCGCCGTAGAGGTCCTCCTGCGCGGCGGGGGCGCGCTCCGCCAGCTCGTCGGCGATCCGTTGGCCCCGCTCCCAGATCGGCGTGTCGATCGAGCCCGGCTCGACCACCGCGACGTCGATCCCCCAGGGGCGAAGCTCCTGTCGCAGGCAGTCGCCGACCGCCTCCAGCCCGAACTTGGCGGCGTGGTACGGACCGCCGAACGGCAGCGCCATCCGACCGCCGATCGAGCTGACGAAGACGACCCGGCCGCGGGCGCGGCGGATCGCAGCAAGCATCGCCTGCGTCACCGCCACCTGAGCGGTCAGGTTGACCTCGATCTGGCGCCGGAAGTCGTCGATCGGCAGCGTCTCCAGCGGACCGAAGATCCCGATCCCGGCGTTGTTGACGAGACCGTCGAGCCCGGCCTCCCCCATCTGCTCGCCGATCCGCTCCGCGGCGGCGGCGATCTGCCCCGGCTCGGTGACGTCCAGCCTCAGCGGCTCCAGCCGCTCCGAGCCCGCCTCCCGCAGCGAGTCTGCGTCTGCCTCCTTGCGAACCCCGGCGAACACGCGCCAGCCCCTTGCGTCCAGGTGCAGGGCGGTCGCCCGCCCGATCCCCGTCGACGCCCCGGTTACCAAGACCGAGCTCACAGCGGCCAGGCTAACATCGGCCCCGATGGCCGAGGCAGCCTTCGTCACCGGCGGGTCGGGGTTCATCGGCGGCCGGCTGGTCGAGCGGCTCGTCTCCGAGGGGCGGGCGGTGCGGGCCCTGGCGCGCTCCGAGGCGTCCGCCCAGCGTGTCGCCGAGCTGGGGGCGGAGCCGGTTCGGGGCGAGATCGGCGATCGCGAGTTGCTCGCCGCCGCCGCCCGGGGCACTGACGTCGCCTTCCACCTCGCAGCCCAGCTCGGCGAGTGGGGGCCCTGGGAGGACTTCGAGCGCGGCAACGTCGAGGGGACGCGCAACGTGCTCGCGGCCTGCGCCGAGGCCGAGGTGCGGCGCTTCGTCCACTGCGGGACCGAGGCGGCGCTGATGGCGGGCGAGCCGCTCGTCGGGGTCGACGAGACCGCGCCGCTGCGGCCGGACTCGCGGGCTCCCTACCCGGCGACGAAGGCCAAGGCAGAGCAGGCCGTCCGCGACGCGAACCGGGAGGGCCTTGAGACGGTCGTCGTGCGACCGCGCTTCGTCTGGGGCGCGGGTGACACGACGCTGCTGCCGGAGATGGTCGCCACGGTCGAGGCGGGCAAATGGGCCTGGGTCGGCGGCGGTCGCAATCTCACCGAGACGACGCACGTCGGCAACGTGGTCGAGGGCCTGCTGCTGGCAGCCGAGAAGGGGGTGCCCGGCCAGGCCTACTTCGTGACCGACGGGGAGCCGGTCGTCTTCCGCGATTTCGTCACGGCGCTCCTGGAGACGCAGGGCGTCGAGCCCCCGAACCGGAGTATCCCGGCCTGGAGCGCCGCGCCGCTGGCCCGTGTCGCGGAGACCGCCTGGAGGCTCCTCCCCCTCTCCGGCACCCCGCCGATGACCACCTTCCGCTCCTGGTTGCTCACCCAGGAGTGCACGATCGACATCTCCAAGGCCCGTGCCGAGCTCGGCTACGCCCCGGTCGTCACCCGCGAGCAGGGCCTGGCGGAGCTTCGGGAAGCGGGCTGAGCCACGAACTTCACTTATCCGTGCCATCGGCGGGTAACTGCAAGCTCGTCAGCCGCGGCTGGCGCGGTGGCGCTCCAGCTCGGCGACCAGCAGCTTGGTGTGCAGGGCGGCGATCAGGTCCTGGAGGGGCTGGGCGCCGCTTTCGAGCATCTCGACGACCCGCTCGGGCGGCACCTCCTCGGCGACGCGGTCCATCACCATCTCGACCTCCTGCTTGACCAGCTCTTCGAGCGCGGTCTTGTAGCGCAGGGTGTCGTAGACGGTGAAGCCGATCTGCTCGTCGTAGCCGCCGGCACGGAAGCGGCTGATCGCCTCGATGATCTTCACGTCGGAGGGTGAGTAGCCGCGGCTGTTGGGGCTGAGCACCTCGATCTCTTCCAGCCGGTCGAGCACCTCCCTGGGGACGCCGTAGCGCTCACGTGCCTCGGCGGCGCTGGTGCGGGTGCGCTCTACCCCCAGCGCCCGCTCGAGGATGCGGTCCTCGAGCTCGACCAGGGCGCGGGCCCGCTCCGGGTCCTCGTCGAGCACCGCCTTGATCGCCCGCAGGGGCATGAAGCGCTCCTCCTGCAACTGCTTGATCAGCCTGACCCGGTCGACCAGCTCGGGCGGGTAGTAGGCCATGTTGCGGCTCGTCTTCACGCCCTCGGGCAGCAGGCCCTCGCGCAGGTAGTGCTTGATCGTCGGCACCGGCACACCCGAAGCGTCGGCCAGCTCGCCGATCCTCATCTGCCGATGGGCCGATATGTCCACTCCGGGTGGACTTTTCGTCCCGTCGGCGGTCATGCGCGGAAGGTGGTCGTGGCGTCCGCGCTGGGCCCGGCCGCCGCGCCCGACTCCTTCATCGCCGCGATCTGCTCGTCCGTATAGCCGGCCTCGCGCAGCACCTCGTCGGTGTGCTCGCCGAAGGCCGGCGCCGGCCGGCCCGGGTCGGCCGGGGTGCGGCTCATCTTCACCGGCGCGCCGAGCTGGCGGACCGTGCCGAGCCGCGGCTGCTCCAGCTCGGTGACCATTCCCCGCGCCCGCACCAGCTCGGAGTCGAGTGCCTGGTCGAGGTCGAGGACCGGCTCGATGCAGCAGTCGTGCTCGTCGTTGAACGCTTTCCATTCCTCGCGGCTGCGCGAGCGAAAGACGGCGGCGACCTCGCGCCAGGCGTCGGAGCCGGGCGCCTCGAACTGCGCCTCGACCAGGTCGGGGCGGCCGACCCCGTTGCAGAAGGCGGCCCAGAACTTCGGCTCCAGCGCCCCGCAGCTGACCCAGCCGTCGGCGACCTCGTAGGGCAGGTAGCAGAGCAGGCCGCCGGCCAGCTGCTGCTCGCCGCGGCGCGGCACCTCGCCGTCGCAGAAGTAGCGGCCGGCGACCAGCGCCAGCCAGGAGAGCGCCCCGTCGGCCATCGAGACGTCAACCATCTGGCCCTCGCCGGAGCGCCGCCGCTCGTGCAGCGCCGCCAGCACTCCGAGGGCCGCCATCAGCGCCCCGCCGCCGATGTCGGCGATCTGCCCACCCGACTGCACCGGCGGCCCGTCCC
>CAVVHQ010000042.1:0-11452 GCA_963748075.1 uncultured Solirubrobacterales bacterium
ATCCAAACACCGAGGGGTTGCTGCGTCGCATCGAGCGGCTGGAGCGAGGGACGGGGGCGTCGTCGGCCGCGGGTCCTGTCGCCGCAGGGGACCCACCGCCCCCTGTGTCGCCACCCACGGCAGATGCCACTTCGGCTGACGCGCCATCGGCTTCCGATCTCGACGCAGCTCCCGCGGGTGGCGTGGGAGAGAGGTCCGGCGAGGCGCGGCGTCCTGATTCTCGCCCCGCCGACTCAGCAGGCAAACCGCCAGACTCATCTGGCGAGAAACCCAGCTCCGAGCCGGAGCCCTCCCCCACGACAGGACCCGCGGGCCGGAGCGATATCGACCTGGATCAGGTGGTTCGGGTTTGGCCCACCGTGGTCGAAAAGCTGTTGCAGTCGACGCCGGCGCTTGCCGCGTCCTTCGAGGGTGCGCGGCCGGTTGCGGTCGATGCGGAGGGGCGGACGTTGGCGATTGGATTCCCGGCGGCGCACACCTTCAATAAACGCAAGGCGGAGGCGCCGGACAAGCGAGAGCAGCTGGTGGCGGCGCTGGAGGCCGTGCTGGGTCAGAGGCTTCGCCCCGTCTACGTGGTGCTCGATGGCGACGCGGCACCGGAGCCCGAGGGCGAGGGCGTCGACCACGAGGCGCTGCTGGAGAAGGTCAAGAGCGAGTTCGACGCCGAGGAGGTTGGCTAGGAGATGGCGAGGGGTGGACCGGGGGGCTTCGACGTGAACGCCCTGATGAAGCAGGCGCAGCAGATGCAGGCCCAGATGGAGCAGGCCCAGGAGCAGCTGAAAGATGAGGTCGTCGAGGCGAGCGCCGGGGGCGGCATGGTCAGGGTGAAGATGGGCGGCGACATCACGCTGCGCGAGATCGCGATCGACCCCGAGGCAATCGACCCCGAGGAGCCCGAGATGCTCGCCGACCTGGTGCAGGCGGCGGTCAACGAGGCGCTGCGCGCCGCCCAGGACCTGGCCGGCTCGAAGATGGGCGGGATCACCGGCGGCCTCGGCGGCCTGCCTGGGCTTTGAGCCGGTGCGGAGGGAGCGTGCATATCTGACTCTTCGCGACCCGAGCACCGGCGAAGGCGGCTTGCCGTGAGCGCCGAGGGCCCAGCGCCGCTCTCCCGCCTCGTCGCCGAGCTGTCGCGGCTGCCGGGGATCGGCCGGCGCACCGCGCAGCGGCTCGCCTTCCACATCCTTCGGGCACCGCAGGAGGAGGCGACCGCGCTCGCCACGGCGATCCGCGAGGTGAAGGAGAAGGTCGGCCTCTGCGAGCAGTGCTTCAACCTCTCCGAGGGCCCGCTCTGCCGGATCTGCGCCGACCCCGACCGGGACCGCTCGACGATCTGCGTGGTCGAGGAACCCGCCGACGTGATCCCGATCGAGCGCACCCACGAGTACCGCGGCCTCTACCACGTGCTCGGCGGCGCCCTCTCGCCGATCGACGGGATCGACGCGGACGACATCAAGATCGCCGAGTTGCTGAACCGGGTCGAGGGAGGGGGGGTCCGCGAGGTGGTCCTCGCGACCAACCCGACGACCACCGGCGAGGCCACCGCGCTGCACATCGCCGAGCTGCTCCGCGACAAGGTGGCGGTCACTAGGCTGGCCAGCGGCCTGCCGATCGGCGCCGACCTCGAGCACGCCGACGAGATCACGCTCGGCAAGGCCCTGAGCGGCCGCCGCGCGCTCGACTGACCCGCCGCGCGTCTACTCGGGGACGGCCGCGTCGGTCGCGGGGCCGTCGCCTGGGTCCAACTAAGGTGGCGGGCCCTCACCGACCTTGTCGCGCTCCAGCCAGGCATGGATCTGCCGGTACACGTCGGCGTCGTTGAGCACGTGGAAGTGGGTCGCCCCGCCGGCATGGTGGTGGTCCCTGTCGAGCTCGAACGGGATCCGCTCCCCCTTGGCGCCCTGCCCGGACGCGCTCGGGTAGCGGACCAGCAGGTCGCCGATCAGGTGCCCGAGCGGGTGGGCCGGGTCGCGGCTCAGCGTCGCGGTCACGCAGTAGCAGTTCGCGGTCTCGAGGAACGGGATGTGGTGGCGGTTGTCATCGAGCAGCGCGTCGGGGTCGCGGTCCTTCCAGTCCTCGTCGACGAGGTAGCCGAAGCGCAGGTCCTTGATCCCCTCGCTGCGCCCGTTGACGATCCGCGCCAGCGGCCTGGTCTCGGGAAGCCTGCCCAGCGCCCAGCCGGCGACGTTGGCCAGCTTCTCCAGTGGCGCCCCCAGGTGGGGACTGGCCAGGCAGAAGACGTGGCGAACGTCGCTCGCCCAGCTTTCCCCGGACTGCTCGCCGTAGTGACCGGCGCTGCGGGCGACCAGCCCGCCCATCGAGTGGCCGACGAGGACGATCTCCTCGACCTCGGTTGGCCACGACTCGACCACGTCGGCGAGCAGCCGCGAGAGGCGGCGACCGTTGTCGGAGATGTGCAGGCCGGTGTTGTAGCGAACGTACAGCGGCGTGATGCCGAGGTCGCGCCGCAGGCGCGGCCCGTAGGAGGTCGACCTGCGCCCGAACATCCACCACGCCTCGTCGGTCTCGCACAGGCCATGGACAAAGACCGCCAGCCGCGGGGTCGCCGCGGGGAACGCGTCGGCCAGGCCGGAACGGTCGATTGCGATGTCGGCTCCGCGCTCGCGGAGGGTCATCTCGATCGCCAGCTCGCTGCGGTCCCGGTGGAGGAGGTCGCCGTGGAAGCCGCTGAGGGCGCCGAGGGCGAGGCTGCCCGCAGTCGAATCCGCGAGGCGCTTCTCGCCCGTCTGCGCGGTCCTCGCGAGCCCGGCGCCGGCAAGCCGGCCGAGGCCGCGGTTGAGGGCGCGCACTCCTTTGTAAGCGACTCCGGCTGCGCCGTTGTGGATCAGCCTTACGGGAGGCCCGCCGACGAACGCGGAGCGGCTGAAGACGGCCCGGTGCAGCTCCTCGATCCGCGACGCGGTCCCGGCCATCGCCTTGCCGGCGAGGCTGCCGAGCGCTGCGGCTTCCTGGGTCTGCACGAATCGAACTCCCTGACCGATTGAGAACGCTGATGGCAAACAGTACCGCGCGTCCCGGCGATGCCTCGAGTGAACGAGTGCCTTTCCGCAAAGAGCGGATATGCGAGGTTCTGGCGTCCGCTTGCTTCGCCAAGGTCTCCACGTGGCGACGGGCGCGCCGATAAGCACCGCAGCGGGCGAGGGCTCGCGGGCCGGCGAGCTGGCCCGCGAGGTGTCCTCTCTTCAGGCCTCCCTGCTCGGCAAGCTGCACGAGGAGCTGGCGGGGGACGACGCGGCGTTCGCCGCCGCCGCGCAGAAGCTGGCCGAGGAGTTCGGCTCGGTCACCGCGACCGCGATCGACCCGCTCTGGGGGCGCGGCGAGGCCGAGGCGGCGCACGGGGACGAGCGCTACCCGAGCCTCTACAGGCCGAGCCAGATGCGCCGCCGTCTCGAGCAGCTGATCGAGACGAACCGGCGTTACGAGCATCCCTTCGCGCTGGTCGTCTTCGACGTCGAGGGGCCGGGGGCGCGAAGCGGCGACGGCGACCGCGAGACCGCCCTGGTGGTCGTCGGGGCGGCGCTGAGCGACGGCAGCCGGCTGCTCGACGAGACCTTCCGCCTCGAGGAGGACGCGCTCTGCGTCCTCGCGCCGAACCAGAACACGGTCGGCGGGCTGCAGATGGCGGAGCGGCTGCTGCGCCGGCTCGACGACCTCGAGCAGGCGGGCGGTCTGCAGATCGGCGTTTCCGCCGGCGTCGTCGCCTGCCCGGAGCACGGCGACGACGCCGAGCAGTTGCTGCACAAGGCCGACGAGGCGATGTGGCGAGCCCAGGCGGCGGGGCAACCGGTGGGCGTCGGCGCCCTCGGGGCTCCGCAGGACCGCTGACCCTCCACTCCTCGGTTCGATGAGGTACTTGCTCTTCGTCTGCGAGCCGCTGGCGGGATAGGGGCGGCGCGGACGAGAGCCGTCCGGTCCGGCGCCATGCAAGATTGCTGACAGATTCCCGAAATCTGTCCATAACCGGTGTAAACCTCGAATACGGCTGGCAGAATGCTGCGCATGCCGGGGATCCGAACCAACGCCGCCGCGGAAGTGCTGGGGGTCAGCCCCAACACGCTGCGCAGCTGGGAGCGTCGCTACGGGTACCCGGTCCCGAGGCGCACGCCCGGCAATCACCGCAACTATGAGCTGGTCGAGCTGCAGACGCTGCGCGACGCGCTCGCCGAGACCGGCAACATCTCTTCGGCGATCGAGCTGGCGCGCCAGCGCCAGGAAACGCCGGCCAACGGCGGCGGCCTGCGCGCCGCCTTCGAGGCCTTCGACGAGGAGGCCGCCGACCGCGCCGTGGAGGAGAGCCTGGCGCTGCGACCGCTCGAGCGCACCGTTGAGGAGCTGCTGCTGCCGGCGGTCGACGAGCTGGCCGCCGACCCCGACCGCGAGGCCGAGCTGGAGTTCGCCTCCCGCTGGGCGACCGGCTGGCTGCACGGCGCCCGCCGGCTCGCCTCCACCGCCTCCCGCCCCGCCGGCATCCTGCTGCTCGACGCGAGCCGCGGCTCCGATGCCGAGGCGGTCCACGCCCAGGCGCTCGACCTCGTCCTACGGCGGGCCGGCTTCCGGGTGCTGATGCTCTCCGACGAGCTGGGCGAGGAGCGGATGGAGCGGGCCCTGCGGGCCCTCGATCCGACCGCGATCGTCCTCTGCGGCCCCGGCGCCGACACCCCCTCCGCAGTGCAGCTCGTCCGCAAGATCCGCGACGCGGGCTTCGACGCGCCGCTCTTCGGCTTCCGCGCCACCGGCCTGATCGGCGATGCGGTGCCCAGCGCCGGCGAGCGGCCGAGCGAGGTGACGGGGATGCTCAACGCGGACCTGCGCCGGCGCGCCACGCAGGCGTTCGCCTAGCTCCTGTCTCCCGCCGCCTCGCTCACCCCGATCCGGTCGTGCAGGCGTCGCAGCGGGGCCGGCGCCCACCAGTTCCAGCGACCGAGCAGCCTCATCAGCGAGGGCACGAGCAGGGCGCGGATGATGCTCGCGTCGATCAGCACGGCCAGCGCCGTTCCCACCCCGTTTATCTTGTTGACGATGATCTGGGAGGTCGCGAAGACGCCGATCGCGACCGCGAACAGCAGGGCCGCCGCGGTGACGATCCGCCCGGTGCGCTCCAGCCCGATCGCCACGCACTCGGAGTCCGAGGCGCCGGCGTCGCGCGCCTCCTTGATCCGCGAGAGCAGGAAGACCGCGTAGTCGGTGGAGAGGCCGAAGGCGAGGGCGAAGAGCAGGATCGGCATCGTCTGCTCGATCGCCCCGCTGCTCGTGTAGTCGAGCAGGCCTTCCAGTCGCCCGTCCTGGAAGATCAGCACCAGCAGGCCGAAGACGGCGCTCAGGTTGAGCACGTTCATGAGCAGCGACTTGACCGGCAGGATCACCGACCCGGTCATCAGGAAGAGGATCACAAGGGTGGCGAGGACGATGATCGCGAGGGCGATCGGGAGGTGACGGGCGAGGCTGCCCTGGAAGTCGACGAAGTCGGCGGTCGCCCCGCCGACCAGCACGGTGACGCCCGGCGGCGGGGCGATCTCGCGGATCGCTTCGACCGTCGACTGGCTCGCCTCGGATTTGAACGGGTTGGCGGAGATCGCCTGGATTGCGACGACCTGGCGCGAGAGCCGGCGCGGGGGCGCCGCCGCGGCTACGCCGTCGACCCGGCGCACGCGGGCCGCGACCGCGGCTGCGGCCCTCGGCCCGCCGCCTTCGACGTCGATCCAGATCGGCGTGTCGCGGTAGGGCGGGAACTCCTCGCTGAGCGTGTCGTAGGTCTGCCGGGCGCTCGCCTCCCGGGGCAGCACGGTGGGGTCGACCGAGTTGAACTTGATGCCGAGGAAGGGCAGCCCGAGCCCGATCAGCAGCAGCGTGCTGAGCGTCGCGATCGGGACGGGGCGACGCATCACGAAGCGCGAGAGGCGATACCAGAAGCCCTGCGCGTCGGGCCGAGCGTCGGTCTCGGCGCGGCGCCGCAGAAAGCGCGGCGTGAGCGAGTTGACCCGGGTCCCGAGCAGGGTCAGCACCGCCGGCAGCACGGTGAGCGAGATCAGCGCCGCCAGCAGCGCGACCAGCGAGCCGCCCAGCCCCATCGAGTAGAGGAAGCGCTGCGGGAAGACGAGCAGCGAGGCGAGGGCGACGGCGACGGTCAGCGCGGAGAACAGGACGGTCCGGCCCGCGGTGGCGAGGACGCGGCGCATCGCCGCCAGGCCGGGACCGTCCTTGGCGATCTCCTCCCGGTAGCGGGAGACGACGAAGAGGCTGTAGTCGATCGCCAGCCCCAGTCCCAGGCCGGTGGTCAGGTTGAGGGCGAAGACCGAGATCGAGCCGATCTCGCTGGCGACCCGCAGGACCAGCAGGGTGCCGACGATCGCCAGCAGCCCGATCATCAGCGGCAGCAGCGCCGCCACCAGGCTGCGGAAGAAGAGCAGGGAGAGCAGCAAGAGCAGCGGAAAGGCGAGCAGCTCCGCTTTCCGCAGGTCCTCCTCGATCTGCTTGTTGACCTGCTCCTGAGCTACCGCGGCGCCGCCGACCAGCACGCCGGCCCGGCCGGAGAGGCGGTCGGCGATCGCGGCGCCGGCGTCCTGCCAGGCCTTGTCGTCGGTCGGCTTCAGCGAGACGGCGAAGTAGGTCGAGCGGCGGTCGCGGGAGATGAAGGCGGGGGAGCGGGTGTCGTACCAGCCGCTCACCGACTCGACGTCGCCGCGGCGGCGCACGATCGCCTCCAGCGCCTCGACCCGCCTGCGGGTCGGGGGAGCGGCGACCGGAGCGTCCTCGACGACGACCACGACCGCCGGGACGCGCAGGCCGGCGTCCTCGAGGCGCTCCTTCGCCTTCACCGCGTCGGTCGCGGGATCGTCGGCGCCGTAGGGGTCGAGCCGCGATGCGACCGAGCCGCCGAGCGCCGCGGCGACCAGGAACAGGGCGATCGCGACGAGGACCACCCGGCGGGCGTTGCGGTCGGCGAGCCGAGCGAGGGCGTCGAACATCAGCCGCTCCCTTCCTTCCGGGCCGGATCAAGCAGCTCCGCCTCGGTCCGCTCGCACCACTTGGCTATCCACTCGTTGAGCTCGATCCCGCCCCGCAGCACGATCAGCGGGAAGGGGTCGCCGGCCTCCTCCTTCTCCCTGGCCTTCGGCTCCAGGGCGCGCAGCTGCTCGGCCTGGCCGGCGCGGTGCTCGCGCATCGAGCGCAGGATCTCGGCCGACTCCTCGCGTTGCAGCACCCCGGCGAAGAACAGCTTCAGCAGCCCTTCCTCGCGCAGCTCATAGGTCGCGGGCGCCTGCCGCAGCCAGCCTTTCAGCGCCGCTTCGCCTTGCGGCGTGATCGCGTAGACGGTCCGCTTCCGCTCGCCGCGCGGCGCGTCGACCCCCTCGATCAGCCCCGCCGCCGCCAGCCGCTTCAGCTCCGGATAGATCTGCCCGTAGCTGGCCGCCCAGAAGAACCGCGTCGTCTCGTCGACCAGCGCCTTGATCTCGTATCCCGACCGCGCCTCCCGGCTGACCATCCCCAAGATCACGTAGGCGGTGGGACTCAGCTCCATGCCCCTACATATATCGCTCCGATATATCGCGAAGCGTGATTTGACGCACGCTGCGCCGTGCGGTCGTCATTTCAACCGCATGGCGGGACAAACGACGACCGCGCTCGGGCAAGTGCCGCCCCGGGCATCGCCTGCCGCCGACCGGGACTATCCTCGGGCGCTGACCATGAATCAACGGAAGTCCAACATCGTCGTGATGAAGTTCGGCGGCAGCTCGGTCGCCGGCGCCGAGCAGATCAAGCGCGCGGCGCGGCGGATCGTCGCCGCGCGCGAGGCCGGCGACCGGGTCGTCGCGGTGCTCTCGGCGCGAGGCAAGACCACCGACGAGCTGGTCTCGCAGGCGATTGAGATCTCCGCCCAGCCGGTGGCGCGGGAGATGGACATGCTGCTCTCGACCGGGGAGAGGATCTCCTGCGCGCTATGCGCGATGGCGATCCATGACCTGGGCCACGAGGCGATCTCGCTGACCGGCTCCCAGGCGGGGATCGTCACCGACTCCTCCCACACCAGGGCGAAGATCATCGACGTGCGGGCCGAGCGCATCCGCGAGACCCTGGAACAGGACCGGATCGTCCTCGTCGCCGGCTTCCAGGGCGTCTCGACCGACAGCCACGACGTCACCACGCTGGGCCGCGGCGGCTCCGACACCACCGCGGTCGCCCTCGCCGCCGCGCTGGGGGCGAGGGTCTGCGAGATCTACACCGACGTAGCCGGCGTGTTCAGCGCCGACCCGCGGATCGTCCCCGGGGCGCGCAAGCTGCCCGTCGCCTCCTACGAGGAGATGCTGGAGATGTCGGCTTCCGGGGCCAAGGTGCTGCAGCTTCGCTCGGTCGAGTACGCGCGCAACAACGACGTCCGCATCCACTGCCGCAGCAGCTTCGAGGACGGTCCCGGTACCCTCGTGGTCAGCGAGGAGGAGAGCGAGAGGCAGATCGTGGAGCAGCCGTTCGTAACCGCAGTGACCCACTCCGAGACCGAGGCCCGGGTGACGCTGACCGGCGTCCGCGACGAGCCCGGCGTCGCCGGCAGGATCTTCACCGCGCTGGCCGAGGCCGGCATCAACGTCGACGTGATCATCCAGAACGAGCCGATCGGCGACGACGCGCTCGCCGACCTCTCCTTCACGGTCGACCGCTCCGACCTGAGCGCCGCCACCGACACGGTCGCCGGCCTCGAGGTCAGCCAGGGCGTCCGCACCGACGAGCGGATCGGCAAGGTCTCGATCGTCGGCGCCGGCATGCGCTCCCACCCCGGGGTCGCCGCCAAGGTCTTCGCGGTGCTGGGCGGTGAGGGGATCAACATCGAGATGATCTCCACCTCGCCGATCAAGATCTCGTGCGTCATCGCCGCCGACCGGGTCCCCGACGCGGTCCGCGCCCTGCACGAGGCGTTCGAGCTGGGCGCCGAGGCGGTCCGCGCCGAGCAGCCGATGGGCGCCGAGCACCGTCCCACGGTCAGCGGCTGACCGCGGCCGTCATACTCGGATCGATGGCGGGCGACGGGTACAGAGTCGGAGTGCTGGGCGCGACCGGGCTGGTCGGGACGACGATCCTCGAGCTGCTCGCGGAGCGCCGGTTCCCGCTCGGCGAGGTGGTCCCGTTCGCCTCCGAGCGCTCTGCCGGACGGGCGATCGAGTGGGGCGGAGAGGCGCTCGAGGTGCGGCCGCTGGACGAGGAGACGATCCAGGGGCTCGACCTCGTCCTCTCCTCGGCGGGAGGCGCGGTCAGCGCCGATTGGACGCCGAAGCTGGTCGAGGCGGGCGCCGTGGTGGTCGACAACAGCAGTCGCTGGCGCATGCACGACGAGGTGCCGCTGGTCGTCGCCGAGGTCAATCCGGAGGCGCTCGAGGGCCACAGGGGCATCGTCGCCAACCCGAACTGCTCGACCATGCAGATGGTCGTCGCGCTGAAGCCGCTCTACGACGTGGCCGGGATCGAGCGCCTGGTGATCTCCACCTACCAGGCGGTCTCCGGTACCGGCAAGGCGGCGGTCGACGAGCTGCTCGCCCAGTCGAGGGCGGCGCTCGACGACCGCGACCCGGTCGTCTCGGTCTACCCCCACCGGATCGCCTTCAACGCGCTGGCCCAGGCGGGCGGATTCGCGGCGGGCGACGACCACACGGACGAGGAGCGCAAGCTGATCAACGAGACCCGCAAGATCCTCGGCGACGAGTCGATCCGGGTCAGCGCGACCTGCGTCCGCGTGCCCGTGGTCACCGGGCACTCCGAGGCGGTCAACGTCGAGACCCACGAGCCGCTCGCCCCCGAGCGGGCTCGCGAGCTGCTCGCGGCGGCGCCGGGGGTGACCGTGGTCGACGATCCGGCGGCGGCGCGCTACCCGATGGCGATCGAGGCGGCGGGCCGCGACGACGTCTTCGTCGGTCGCATCCGCCGCGACCCCGGCAACGAGCGCGCCCTCGACCTCTGGATCGTCTCCGACAACCTGCGCAAGGGAGCCGCCACCAACGCGGTGCAGATCGCCGAGCTGCTGGTCGAGCGCGGCCTGCTGCGCTGATCCTCTACCAGCACATGACCGCGGTCTGCCCCGACTGGCCGGCCCAGTAGAGCCGAAGGCGCAGGACGTACTCGCGGCCCTTGAAGAGCTTGAGACTGAGGTGGGCATTGCGGTCTTCGCCGCCGTCGTCGTCCCCGGCGACGTAGCGGAGCTGTCCCTCCACCCGCTCGAAGAGGACGGCGACGGTGTCGGCCGCGCCGAAGGTGGCGATCTCGTAGACGCGCGAGGAGGAGGGGGTGATCGCGAAGTCGGCTTGCTCGCCCGGCGCGAGGCTCAGCGGCACCGACTGGAAGGGTTGCAGCCCCTGCGGTGCGGGCCGCTCTCCCGGATACCATTTCCGCATCCAATCCGCGTCGAGCTGTGAGATCTCGCCCGGCGGCTCGATCCCCTGGTCGTAGGGAGCCGGCGCGGCGATCAGCCCGGCGCGGAACGCGTACTCCATGATCGAGTCGGGATCCCAGGAGGACCCTTCCACCTGGGTTGGCTCGAGCTTGCGGACGACGTTGCGGAGGGTCATCTCCCGCGACCATTCGTTCGGCGGGCCTTCGAAATAGGCGTAGACGGCCTCCTCGTCCCAGACGATTCCGGAGAACGGGCTCTGGTGCTCGTGCGGCATCCCGATCGTGTGCCCGATCTCATGCCGCGCCGTGGTGTGGCCGTAGGGCGTCGTCAGGTCCCAGCCGAAGTTCATCGTGCGATCGTTCGCGCTCCACCCCAGGATCGCCCTCCCTACGCCCGACCAGGAGCCGTCGCCCTGGTCGAAGCCGATCCGCACCTCGGCCTCGCCGAGCTCCCCGACCTCCTCGAAGCCGAGCCCGAGTCCCAGGGCTTTCCACTCCTGGAAGGATTCGCGGACGACCTGCGCCTGCGCATCGCTTGCGGGCGCCCAGCGCCGGTTGGCCTCGGGCGTGAAGAAGGCGTAGCGCAGGACGGTCTCGTTGACCCACTTGGACGCGCCGACCATGAGAGCGCGCTGACGGTCGAGTGGCATCGTGGCCGGCAGCGACAGCGGTGGCTCCGGAGGGGTTGAGCAGTGCGGGTTCGCCTCGGACGGGCCCATCTGGGCACTGTCTCGTATGTATTCCTAATAGTCAAGCTACCTACATACAATCCCCACGTCTTTTGGACGGATGTCCGCAGTCAGGTGTCGAGATCCTCGGCGATCGTTCCGAAGCGGGCGACCAGCTCGCAGAAGAAGTCGTGGCGGGTGATCAGCGCGTGCACCCTGCCCTCGGTGGCGATCGGGACGATCAGGATGCGGTGATGGATGAAGATCTCGGCGAGCTGGGTGTCGGAGTAGGTGTCCTCGACCGTGACGTGGTCGGTGGTCAGCCAGTTGCGGATCGGCTGCGCGGCGCAGTCGGCGCGGCGCTCGATCGTCTCGTCGACCGAGCGCGA